>NZ_JBGFSK010000005.1:198655-326780 GCF_041365945.1 Janibacter sp. GXQ6167
CACCCGGCATGACGCGAAGGAGACCTCGACGTGGTCCGGTTCATCGCGCGGCGCCTGCTGCAAATGGTCGCCGTGGTGTTCGTTCTTTCCATCCTGCTCTTCGCCTGGCTCAAGGCCCTGCCCGGAGGGACGGTCTCGGCGATCCTCGGCGAGCGCGCCACCCCCGAGCGGCGCGCGGCCCTCACCGAAGCACTCGGCCTCAACGAGCCGGTCTACATCCAGTACTGGCGCTATCTCCAACGCGCCCTGCGCGGCGAGTTCGGCGCCTCGACGGCGGTCCTTCCGGGGCGCGACGCGATGGATGTCTTCTTAACCCGCCTACCCGCCACGATCGAGCTCAGCTTCTTCGCGATGATCATCGCCGTCGGCTTCGCTATCCCCCTCGGCTACTTCGCCGCCCGACGCCGCGGTTCCTTCCTCGATAACACCTCGATCATCTTCTCCCTCGTCGGGGTCGCGATCCCCGTCTTCTTCCTCGCCTTCGTCTTAAAGCACATCTTCGCCGTCGAACTCGGCTGGCTGCCGGTCTCGGGGCGACAAAGCGTCCCTGACGCAACCCGGGTGACCGGGTTCTTCGTCCTCGACGGGATCCTCACCAGAGAGTGGGATGCCGCGTGGGACGCCTTCCAACACTTGATCCTGCCCGCCATCGCCCTAGCCTCGATCCCCTTCGCGATGATCTTCCGGATCACCCGCGCATCGGTCCTGGACGTCCTCGATGAGGATTATGTGCGGACCGCCGAGTCCAAGGGCCTCACCAAGCGGGTCATCCGCGGGCGGCACGTGCTGCGCAACGCCATGTTGCCCGTCGTCACTGCGATCGGTCTGCAAACCGGGGCTCTGCTCTCGGGCGCGGTCCTGACCGAGACGGTCTTTAACTTCCCCGGCATCGGTGACGCCCTGGCCGTCGCCTTCCGCATGCGCGACTACTCGGTGCTGCAGATCTTGATCCTGGCCTCGGCGGCGGGATATGTCCTAATCAACCTGATCGTGGACATCCTCTACGCCGTCATCGACCCACGAGTGAGGACCCGATGATGTCGCGCAAGAAGGACCGCATCGACGACCTCGCCGCGAGCGCCGGAGGCGACACCCTCGTCGCCGAGGCGGGAACGATCGAGGAGACCGAAGGGGTATCGCTGATCGGTTCCGCCTGGCGGCGGCTTCGGCGCAACCCCATCTTCTTGATCGGCCTCACGATCATTTCGATCTTCGTCCTGGTCGCGATCTTCGCGCCCTGGCTGGCTCCGCATGACCCCGTCGACAACCCGATGATCGACCAGGTTCGGCGCCAGACAAACCCGGTCCCCGGGCCCCAGCCGGGCTACCCCTTGGGCGGCGACCCCCAGGGACGCGACCTGCTCTCTCGGCTCATCGTCGGCAGCCGCCAAACCCTCATCGTCGGTGTGCTCGCGACCCTCGGCGGCCTCGCGGGCGGCATGATCCTCGGCACCCTCGCGGGGGCCTTCGCCGGCGCGACCGACTCGGTCATCATGCGCCTCGTCGACGTGATGCTCTCCTTCCCGTCCCTGCTTCTCGCCTTCTCGATCGCTGCCCTCGCGCCGCGGCCGAGCCAGTGGACGGTGATCATCGCGATCGCGATCGTGCAGATCCCGATCTTCGCCCGATTGCTCCGGGGCGCGATGGTCGCCCAACGAGCCAAGGACCATGTGCTCGCCGCGCGGGCGCTCGGCGTCAAACGCTCCGCGATCGTGCTGCGGCATATGCTGCCCAACTCCCTCGGCCCGGTCATCGTCCAGGCCACCCTCGTGCTCGCGACGGCGATCATCGACGCCGCGGCCCTGTCCTTCCTTGGTCTCGGCAATCCCGATGACCGCCAACCCGAATGGGGCCAGATGCTTGGTGCTGCCCAGCAATACCTGGGGGGCTACCCCCACCTCGCCTTCTACCCGGCGATCTGCATCATCGTGGTGGCGCTCGGCTTCACCTTGATGGGTGAATCGATGCGCGAAGCCTTGGACCCCAAGAGCCGGAGGTGACCACCACCGTGAACGACCACCAACCGACCGCTCGATCCCACCGGGCCCGTGACGGTCAGCCGCTGCTCTCCGTTAGGGACTTAAGCGTCACCTTCGCGAGCCAGGGCGAAAAGCCCTTCACCGCGGTCGATGGCGTGAGTTTCGATGTCCACCCCGGCCAGACCGTGGGCCTTGTCGGCGAGTCGGGTTCCGGGAAGTCCGTCACCTCACTGGCGATCATGGGGCTGCTCCCGAAGCGCGGCAATACGGTGACCGGTGAGGTTCGCTACGCGGATGTCGATCTGCTCCCACTCAGCTTCGACGAGATGGGCAAGCGACGCGGCCGCGACATCGGGATGATCTTCCAAGACCCCCTTTCTTCCTTGAATCCCGTCGTCCCGATTGGCCGGCAGGTCACCGAGGTCCTCGAGCGACACAAGGGCATGAAGAAGAAGGAGGCGATGCCGTACGCGCGGGACATGCTCGACAAGGTCGGCATCCCGGACCCAGACCGCCGCCTCACCGATTACCCGCACCAGTTGTCCGGCGGGATGCGCCAGCGCGCGCTGATCGCCATGGCGCTTGCGTGCGAGCCCGCGCTGCTCATCGCCGATGAACCAACGACCGCCCTGGACGTCACCATCCAGGCCCAGATCCTTGCCTTGCTGCGCGACCTGGTCCGCGATACGAATACGGCGCTCATCATGATCACCCACGACCTCGGCGTCGTCGCGGGTCTGTGCGATGAGATCAACGTGCTCTACGGCGGCCGAATCGTCGAACGCGCCGAGCGCCATGCCCTCTTCGCCGAGCCACGCCACCCGTACACGCGCGGGTTGCTCGCTTCGGTCCCGTCGCTTGATTCCCCCCGCGGTGAGCGGCTCCACCCGGTGCCCGGCTCGGTCAATGACAACCTGCCCTGGGCGAGCGCCTGCGCCTTCGCCCCCCGGTGCTCCAATGCCATCGAGCAATGCCGCAGCCAATCGCCGGAGGTGGAGATCACCGAAGGCCGCGCCTTGCGCTGCTTCAATCCGGCCGAAGGAGCCCACCGATGACGACCGAAGCCGACATGCCTCCTGCACCGGCGCGGACCGAGGACGATGTCCTCGTCGACGTTCGGGGCGTGAAGGTGCACTTCCCGATCACCAAGGGCATCATCTTCGACCGGACGGTGGGCTACGTCTACGCCGTTGATGGCGTCGACCTTCAGATCCGCCGCGGTGAAACCTACGGGCTCGTCGGCGAGTCCGGGTGTGGCAAGTCGACCCTCGGGCGGGCGATCTTGCACCTCGACGAGCCCACCGAGGGGACGGTGACCTTCGACGGGGAGCCCATCTCCACCCTGAGCGCCAGGGAGCTGCGCCGCAAGCGGCGTGAGCTCCAGATGGTCTTCCAGGACCCGATGGGCAGTCTCGACCCCCGCCAGTCGGTGGAGTCGCTGCTCGTCGAAGGGATGATGGCGCACGGCATCGCGAAGAACGCCAAGGAGGCGGGGCCGCGCCTTCGGCAGTTACTCGCGGACGTCGGCCTGCCCGCGGCGGCCCTGCGTAAGTACCCACACGAGTTCTCCGGCGGCCAGCGCCAGCGCATCGGGATCGCCCGCGCGCTGTCAGTCAATCCCTCCCTGATCGTCGCCGACGAGCCGGTCTCCGCCCTGGACGTTTCGGTTCAGGCCCAGGTGATCAACCTGCTCGCCGATCTCCAGGACGAGTATGGGCTTACCTACCTCGTGATCGCCCACGACCTCGCGGTCGTGCGTCATATTTCCGACCGGGTGGGCGTCATGTACCTCGGCGGGATCGTCGAAGAGGCGGACGCCGACGGGCTCTACACGCACCCCCTTCACCCCTACACCCGGGCGCTCATGTCCGCGGTGCCGGTCCCCGATCCGGTGATCGAGGACGAGCGCCAGCAGATTCTCCTCGCTGGAGACCTGCCCTCGCCGGCGAACCCCCCGAGCGGCTGCCGCTTCCACACGCGGTGCCCCTGGCGTCAGGAGAGCCGCTGCGACACCGAGCGTCCGCAGCTGCGGGTCGTCGAGATCGATGGCGTGAGCGCCGACCACCGGGTCGCCTGTCACTGGGCCGAGGAGATCGCCTCGGGCGAGATTCAGCCGCACTCAGTCACCGCGAAGCTGTCGGACGATGACGCGGCCCACGCCCGGGAGGCGGTCGATGAGATCACCGAGGACCTCCCCTTCACCTAACCATCGGCCGCGCACACCAAAAGGGTGATCACCGATATCGGTGATCACCCTTTTGGCGTTCTCGGTGCAGCAACTAGACCGGCGGCACCTGAGGGGTATCCCCCGTGGGCTGGACCTGTGCGTGGTCGGCCACCTGATCGGGCGCAGGCGCGCGGTCAGACTGGATAATCTCCGGCTCATCGGTCGTCACCAAGACTTCGCGAACCTCGGCGAAGTGACACCGTGACTCATGGGCGTCGACCCCGTCGGGACGATCGATGAGTTCCGGCGTCTCGACCCGGCACTGGTCCTGGGCCTTCCAGCATCGCGTGTGGAAGTGGCAACCGCTCGGGGGTTTCGCCGGTGACGGCACGTCGCCGGTCAGCACGATCTGGTCGCGCTTGCCGCGCAGCGTCGGGTCCGGCACCGGAACCGCCGACAGCAGAGCCTGGGTGTACGGGTGCGTCGGCCGGCCGTACACCTGATCCTCGTCACCGATCTCAACGATTCGCCCGAGGTACATCACGGCAACTCGGTCGGAGATGTGACGCACGACCGACAGGTCGTGCGCGATGAAGACATAGGAAAGGCCGAGTTCGTCCTGGAGCTTTTCCATCAGGTTGATGACCTGGGCCTGTACCGACACGTCGAGCGCGGACACCGGTTCGTCACAGATCAGCACCTTGGGGTTGAGCGCGATGCCACGCGCGATCCCGATACGCTGGCGCTGTCCGCCGGAGAACTGGTGCGGATAGCGATTGATGTGCTCGGGGTTAAGGCCTACCAGGTCGAGCAACTCTTGAACCCGCTTGCGGCGTCCCTTCTTCGGCACGACATCGGGGTGGATCTCGAAGGGCTCCCCGACAATCTCCCCGACCGTGCGGCGCGGGTTGAGTGAGGTGTACGGGTCCTGGAAGACGATCTGGATGTCACGCCGCAGGCGCCGCATGTCCGCGCCCGATTGCGAGTGCATGTCGACGCCTTCGAAGTCGACCCGACCTTCGGTCGGCTCCTCGAGTCGCATCAACAGACGTCCGAGCGTGGACTTGCCACAACCGGACTCGCCCACGACGCCGAGGGTCTCGCCACGATAGAGGTCGAAGTCCACCCCGTCGACGGCCTTGACGTGTCCCACGGTCGTCCGCAGGACGCCACCCTTGATCGGGTAGTGCTTCTTCAGACCACGTGCGCTCAGAATGACTTCTTGATCAGCCACGGAGCACCTCCTCGGAGAAGTGGCACGCTGCTTCGCGGCCCGGGGCCACCTCGCGCAACGCGGGGACCTCCGTGCGGCAGATCTCCTCCGCGCGCGGGCACCGGGGATTGAAGGCGCAGCCTGGTGGGATACGGGTGAGGTTCGGCGGGAGCCCGCCAATTGCTGCGAGGGTCTGGCCCTTTTGATCAAGCCGCGGAATCGAGTCGATGAGCCCCCGCGTGTAGGGGTGCGCCGGCGCCTCATAGGCTTCGTACACCCCGGCCCGCTCGACGATCCGTCCGGCGTACATCATCGCGATGCGATCGGCGACGTCGGCCACGACCCCGAGGTCGTGGGTGATCAGGATCAGGCCCATGTGGTACTCCTCCTGCAGCTCTTGCAGGAGGTTCATGATCTGGGCCTGCACCGTCACATCGAGAGCCGTGGTCGGCTCATCAGCGATCAGCACCTTCGGGTCCAGCGCGATCGACATCGCGATCATGATCCGCTGGCGCATCCCCCCGGAGAACTGGTGCGGGTACGACTTCACCCGCTCTCGGGCCGCCGGGATGTTGACCCGTTCCATGAGCCGGACCGCTTGCTCGTACGCGTCGCTGCGGTTCATGCCGCGGTGCACGCGGAACATCTCGCCGATCTGCCAGCCCACGGGGAAGACTGGATTCAGGGACGACAGCGCATCCTGGAAGATCATCGAGATCTCCGGACCGCGAATTCCCCGTCGCTTGGCCTCTGGCATTGCGAGCAGGTCCTCGCCACGGTAGAGAATCCGCCCGGCGGGAATCTTCGCCGGTGGCATGTCCAAGATCCCCATGATGGCCTGGGCAGTCACCGACTTCCCCGAGCCGGATTCGCCAAGGATCGCCAGGGTTTCGCCAGCGTCCAGGGAGAAGTCGACGCCGTTAATCGCCTTGGCGACGCCGTCGCGGGTGTGGAACTCGACGTGAAGGTCCTCGACGTCGAGCAGTCGCTCGCCGACCTCGAAGGAGCCGGTCGAGCTCAGTGCGGTCTGATGTTGCGAGGTCACAGAGTTCACCTTGTCTCTCACCGGCTCTTCGGGTCGAACGCGTCCCGCACGGCGTCGCCGAGCAGGATGAACGCGAAGACACAAATGCTGAGGAACAGCGCCGGGAAGAACAGCACGTGCGGATAGGTCTGCAGGAGGTTCAGCGAGTCGCTGATCATGACACCCCAAGAGATCGCCGGCGGGACGAGCCCAATCCCGAGGAAGGACAGCGTCGCCTCGGCCACGATGTACACACCGAGGTTGATCGTCGAGACCACGAGGACCGGAGCCATGGCATTCGGGATGAGGTGGGAGCGGATGATCCGCCAGGGGCTCGCCCCGAGGGCACGGGCCGCCTGAACGTAGTCATTCGGCAACACTTGCATCACCGACGAGCGCATGAGGCGGGCGATCGACGGCCAGCCGAGGACGGACAACGCGACAACGACCTTCATCACGACGACGAGATAGGGCGTGTTGGTGTCATTGGGGAAGGCGCTCATGAAGAGGATGCCACCCAGCAGCAGCGGGATCGCGAAGAAGACGTCGGTCACCCGGGAGATCAACGAGTCAAACCAGCCACCGAAGTAGGCAGCCAGCACACCGACGATGCTGCCGAAGACTGTCGTAAAGGTCGTCGCCAGGATGCCAACCAGGATCGAAGCTCGGGCACCGTGGATACAACGTGAGTAGATGTCATATCCCTGGCCATCCCGGCCGAAGATCGTGCTTACGCCCGGGAGTTCGCGCACCGGCCCCCCGACCTCGATTGGGTCGACGCTTGTGAACAAGCCGGGGAACGCGGCCATCGCGATGAAGATGGTGATGAGGACCAGCGAGATCCAAAACATCCAGTTGTGACGCAACTCGCGGAACGCGTCCGCGGTCAGCGAGCGTGCCGCCTCTTTGTTTTCGGGTTCCTCCGCCGGCGCGGGCGCCATGGTCACGGCAGTCTGCGGCTCAGTCATGGCTAATCCTCGGGTCCAGGACACCGTAGAGCAGGTCCACGATGAGGTTGACGAGGAGGTAGACGATCACCAGGGCGGTCACCGCCCCGACCACGGCGAAGCCATCACGCGAGGCGATGCCGCGGTAGATGTATCCACCGACTCCTTGGATGTTGAAGATGCGTTCGGTCACGATCGCGCCACCGAGCAGCGCGCCAAAGTCGTAACCGATGAAGGTGATCACCGGGATCATCGAATTGCGCATCGCGTGCAAGCCGATGGCGCGCCGCTGCGTCAGGCCCTTGGCTTTGGCGGTGCGCAGATAGTCCGCCCGCAGGTTCTCGGCCAGGTTTGTCCGGGTGAGGCGAGCGACGTAGGCCATCGACATCGACGCCAGCACGATCGCCGGCATCAGCAAGTCATATGTGCTGGGGTTGTACGGGGCAGTGATCGGGAAGATTCCCCATTGCACACCGAAGAAGTAGCGGGCGAGGTTACCGGTCACGAAGATCGGGATGGAAATCACGGCCAAGGTGCTGACGAGCACCAGGTTGTCGATGAAGCCGCCCTTGCGAATCGCCGCTAAGGCACCCGCGGCGATTCCGATGACCGCCTCGATCACGATCGCCATCAACGCGAGTTTGGCCGTGACGCCGTAGCGCTGTACGAGGTCATCCTTGACCGGGATGCCGTAGCTGTTCTCACCCAAGTCCCCCTGGACGAGATTGCCCATGTACTTGCCATAGGCCACAAAGACGTTGTCGTTGAGGTTGTACTTCTCTTCGATCTGCTTGACCACCGCCGGGGGACACTGTTTGTCACCGCACTTGCCTGCGGTCGGGTCACCGGGCAGGGCGAAGACCATCGCGTAGATCAAGAAGGTGGTCCCGAGAATTACGGGGATCATCTGGAGCAAACGCCGGACGATGTACTTGCCCATGTCACCTCCTAGGAATCGATCCCGCCGAGCGGGAGCAGCCTGGCCCCGCCGGGGTGGGGCAGGGACACCATAGACCCTCGGTACATGTTGTGGCTCACATGCCGACGGGTTTCGCGCCGACCCGATGGGTTCGGCTCGAAGGACCGGCCCAGCCCCACTGATGGTGGGGACTGGGCCGGTCCGAGATTCGACCTGATCCGGGTCTTTACTTGACCGAGATGCTCAGCAGGTCAACTCGGCCAGAGGCGACCGAGATCTTGGCGTTAGCCACCTTCTCGCTCCAGCCGACGGTCGCCGTGTAGTACCACAGCGGGATCGAGGGCATGTCCTTAGCGAGCATCTCCTCGGCTTCCTTGTACTTCGCGAGCGACTCCTCGCCGGTCAACTTGGCCGCATCGGTGAGGGCCTTGTCGAAGTCCGGGTTCGAGTATTTGCCGTCGTTGCTCGACCCACCGGTCGAGTACAGCGGGGTGAGGAAGTTCTCGATGTGCGGGTAGTCAGCGATCCACCCGGAGCGGAACATCCCCTTCTGCTTCTGCTCGCCGATGTTCTTGCGGAACGTGGCGAAGTCGGTCACCGGGGTGGCCGTGCAGTCGACCCCAAGCGCGGTGCGGATCGAGTCGCAAGTCGCGGTGACCCACGCCTTGTGGTCGCCATCGGCGTTGTAGCCGATCGTCATCTTGCCCTTAAAGCCACCGGCCTCGTCGAGCAGCTTCTTGGCCTCCGCGGCGTTGTACTCGCAGTACTTGCCACAGGCGCCCTCGTTGAAGCCCTCAATACCGGGGGCGCCCCAGGACGTCGCCAGTTCGCGCGCCCCGTCGAAGTGGTCATCGACGATCTTCTGGCGGTCGATCGCCATCGAAATCGCCTGGCGGATCTTCGGGTCCTTGTACTCCGGGGAGGTCTTCTCCGGCGCGAAGGTGATCGTCTGAATGGCCGGGTACGGCTCCTGCGCCCAGCGATCCGGCAGGTCGCTCTCGAACTTCTTGTCGATCATCGCGCTCGCCGGGACCTGGTCGATCACGTCGATGTTGCCACCCTGGAGGTCGGCGTAGGCCGCATCCTGGTCCTGGTAGAAGCGGAAGGTGATCTTGTCCACGTTACCCGCGGCAGCCTGGCCACCGTAGTCGTTGTACTTGGTGAGGACGGCCTGCTTGCCCTCTTGGTAGTCCTCGACCTTGTACGGGCCGGCGCCGATCGGCTTCTTGGCGAAGGCCTCCGGGTCCTTGAAGAAGGCCTCCGGCTGCGGAGCGAAGGCGGTGTACCCGAGGCGGATCTCAAGGTTCGAGGTCGGTTCGGCGGTCTTGATGGTGAAGGTGGTGTCGTCGACGACCTTCAGGCCCGACATCTCCTTCTCCTTGGGCTTTTCGCCCTGGACGTCCTTGAAGCCCTCGATCGGCTCCATGAAGTAGGAGAGGTACTGCGCGTTCGGCCCGTAGGCGGTGTAGTTCCACGCGTCGACGAAGCTCTTGGCAGTGACAGGGGTACCGTCCTGGAACTTCACGCCCGGCTTGATCTTGACGGTGAAGTTCTGGTTGGCCTCGTCCGCCTCGAAGGACTCAGCGAGGTCCTTGACCGGCTTGCCCGTCTCCGCGTCGTAGCGGTACAGGGTCGAGGTGAAGAGTTCGACGATGTCGTGACCACAGGACTCACCGGTGTTACCACCGATCAGGGGGTTCTGCGGCTGGCACCCACGGGCGATGATCTCGCCGCCGGTCTTGCCAGCAGAGTCGCTGCTGCTACCGCTGTCGCCGCCACATGCCGTAGCAAGCAGGGCGACCGCGGAAATGCCCGCAATCGCCATCGCGCGAGACTTGACTCGCATAGAGATCCTCCTACGTATGACCGCCGCCACCTCAGCGAGGGCGGGTCGCCGCCGCGTAAGGGCGGACTGATCCAATGCACAGCAGGGTCCTGCTGCTGGGATCATGTAACGCCCTTCGCCGCCGGAGCGCCATCCTCCACTGTGGGGTGAGACACAACTGTGACCCAAGGAAGGGAACAACAGCCCTGGCCGCAGGACTCCCGGACATTCGTGTGATAGGGCTAAAGACCTCTAGCCACCGGTGTCGTAGGCGGTAAATCGTTCACCCTGTCCACGAGGTGGACGAAGGATTAGTGGTCCCCCACGATGTCCTCGACGAGCAGAGGGCGCCGATCGGGGCCCGCGATGGGGACCCGCCAGTTCGGATACTCCTCGTCGGTCCCGGGCTGGTTGATCACCCGCACGTCCCCCACCAGGTCGGTGAGCGCAATCCCGTGGAGCAGCGATGGAGTCCGACGCAGCCACGCGTGGAGGGCTTCGACGACCGCGGCATCATCACCCCCTTCGGCCAGCAGTCCCGCTGCCATCAGGGCTTCGCGCACGGAGTGGACGACGGCGAGCTCGGCCGCGCGCTCCTCCTCGACCGACCGGGTGAGCAGGCCGAGGCGTTCGCGGAGGGCGACGTGCTCCAGGGCGAGGTACCCGGCGGTCGGGGGCAGGTCGTGGGTCGTGACGGTCGCGAGACACAGCTCGCGATAAGTCTCCGGTGGGCGCGGCCGGCCGTCCTCGGCCCATTCGAACCAGACGATGCTCGTCCCGAGGATCCCGCGCTCGCGGAGGTAGTCACGCACCCACGGCTCGACGACCCCGAGGTCCTCGCCGATCACGACCGCCTGAGCACGGTGGGCTTCGAGGGCGAGAATTCCGACCATCGCCTCGTGGTCGTAGTGGACATAGGCACCGTCGGCAGCGATATGGCCTTCGGGAACCCACCACAGGCGAAAGAGCCCGATGATGTGATCGACGCGCACGCCGCCGGAGTCGCGCAGCACGGACCGGACCATGTCGCGGAAGGGGGCGTAGCCCGCTTCCGCGAGGCGGTCGGGACGCCACGGGGGCTGGCTCCAGTTCTGCCCCAATTGGTTGAACTGGTCGGCCGGGGCTCCGACGGTGACCCCCTTGGCGAGCACATCGGTCAGGGCCCAAGCATCGGCGCCCTCCGGGTGGATCCCCACCGCTAGGTCATGGATGACACCAAGGCTCATGCCGGCACCGACCAGGCCTCGCTGGACCGAGCCAAGTTGCCCATCAAGGACCCACTGGAGCCAGATATAAAAGCCGATCCGTTCGGGATGGTCGGCGCGGTGGGCGACCACAGCCTCGGAGGTCACGTCTCGCAGCGGCTCTGGCCAGTCCGTATCCCATAGCGGCCCGTAATCCTGCGCGAGCGAGCACCACGTCGCGAAGTCGGTGAGGGCCTGCCCTTCCCGGGCCGCGTAGGCCGCGACCTCGTCCTCCTGGGAGGCGGCGAGGGCGGCATAGATCACCTCGAGCGCCTCGCGCTTGAGGGTCCAGCCGGCGTCGCGATCGATGGTGTCGGCGGTGTTGAGCGGTCGGGCCTGCCCGGCGAGGCCGGCGACACGGATGCGGCTCTGGGCATCGAGTCGCTCGATCCCGGGAATCGTCTCGAGGTCGATATAGAGCGGGTTGCCGAAGCGGCGCGAGGTGGGCAGGTACGGAGAGGGCTCGACATGAGGGACCGGCTCGGCAGCGTGAAGGGGGTTCACGAGCAGGAAGTCGAAGCCGCGATCCCGTGCCGCCCACTCGCCGATCCGGCGCAGGTCGCCAAGGTCGCCGAAGCCCCAACTATCGCGGGAGCGCACCTGGTAGATCTGGGTCATCAGGCCCTCGATCGGACCATGGGTGAGGGCGTCGGGCAGCGTCAGGGCATTCGGCACGACGATGAGGTGTGCCTGCGCGGTCTCCGGGAGCAGTGGCGGGGCCTCGGTTCGGGCGACGAGCCGGTGGTAACCCAGCGGGAGGTCGGCGGGAACCTCGAAAGCCGCCTCGCCGAGCAGGGTTCCGTCCACCTCCTGGGGCGCGACGAGGTGGTCGACCTGGGGTAGGGCTCGCTCGGTGCCGTCGTCGAGGACCGCCACGATCTCGACCGCGCTGCCATGGGCGACGTGAGTAAGGACCCGATGCCCGTACCCCTGGCGCGAGACCACCGTCGCGGGCAACGTCCGGCGCCACGGCTGCGTCTGCGCGCGGTGAAGCGCCGCGGGGATCGATTCGTCGCTCGAGACGTCCTCGCCAAGCGCTGTCAGCACCTCACGCAGGGCGCCCTCGGGGATGAAGGTGTGCTGCCCCTGCCAATCCCAGTAGTCGGTGCCAACGCCCTTCGCGCGGGCAAGTTCGACGAGGTGAGGGGGCAGCGCTGAGGTCACCTGACAACTCTCGCCGATCACGCACGGCCTGACAAACGAAACGGAGCGGGCACAGTTATCCCATGGAAGACGACGCCTTGGGCCGCCTGCTCGCGACGAGCGGTCCCCCGGCGGCGTCGCGCGATTATGGGCCGGACCGCGACCACGTGTTCGAGCACTACGGCGAAGGGGGATCACGTCGCCTGGTCCTGATCCATGGGGGCTACTTCCGCCCCAGCATCGACCGCGCCCACGCGCGCCCGATGGCCCGGGCGCTCGCCGATCAGGGCTGGGAGGTGATCCTGCCGGAGTACCGCAGGGTGCCTGGCAACCCCTTCGCCACGGTGAGCGATCTGCGCGACCTCGATCGTGATCTCGGGACAGTTCGCCCGACCGTATGGGTCGGTCATTCGGCGGGTGGTCTGCTCGCCCTCTGGCGAGCGGTCGTCTCCGGCCTCGCCCCGCTCCCAACGCTCGCGCTCGCGCCGGTCGCTCACCTCGCGATCGCCGCCCGCGAGAGGCTCGGGGCCGGCGCGATCAGCGACTGGATGGGCGGCGGCCCCGACGAGGTCCCCGGCCGCTACGCCGCCCTCAACCCGGGCCTGCGGCTGCCGCCTGCACCGGCCCCGCTGCTCCTGCTCCACGGCGCGGACGACCAGACCGTGCCGCCGGAGCAATCGACCGACTCCCCCTGGCCCGCGAGCGTCCTCGCTGGCGCGCACCACTACGACCTCATCGACCCTGACTCTCGGGTTTGGCCGCAGGTCCTTCAGGCCTTGGAATTGCTGCTGCCGTAATGGGCAGCTCTCAGGTGGCCATCAGGTCCGCCATGACCGCCAACGCCTCGGCCACTTCGCCGAAGGATGTCGACAGGGGTGAAAGGCCAAGCCGGATGCCATCGGGCTCGCGGAAGTCGGGGATCACCTCGCGCTCCCACAGCCGCGCACTGAGTTCGCGAGCCCTTGGATGGGCGATGGTGACGTGATGGCCCCGGCGGGACGGGTCGCGGGGGCTCACGACAGTGGCACCGAGGGGGCGTAGGAGCCAGTCGACCCACCGGATCGTGGCGGCGGTCAGCAACTCCCCCTTCGCCTGCACCTGGTCCAGGCCCACCTGCTCGATGAGGGCGACCGTGTCCTCGATCCCGACCATGGCAAGGATCGGCGGCGTGCCGGAGATGAACCGCCGCATGCCCGGCGACGGCTCGAACCCCGGCCCCATGACGAAGGGGTCGGCGTGGCCCATCCAGCCGCGGATCGGCTGCGTCAAGTGATCTTGGTGCCGCGTGGCGACGTAGCCGAAGGCGGGGGCGCCGGGCCCGGCGTTTAAGTACTTATAGGTACACCCGACGGCGAGGTCGACCTCGTGCTCATCAAGGTCGACGCGCACGGCCCCGGCCGAGTGGCAGAGGTCCCAAAGGACCACCGCGCCGGCATCGTGCACGGCGCGGGTGATCGCTGGGAGGTCGGCTAGCCAGGCCGACTTGTACGCGACATGTGAAAGCACGACGACCGCGGTGCGCTCGCTGAGGACCGCTTCGACCTCGGCGAGCTCGACCCCCTTCGCCGGATCCGGGGTGATCCACCGCAGCGTGCACCCGGTCTCGTCCGCGATCCCCGCCGCGATATAGCGGTCGGTCGGGAAGTTCTCGCTGTCAATGACGATCTCCGTGCGTCGGGCCGGCGCTCCGGCGACCGCGGCGCGAAGCAGCTTGTAGAGCAGGACCGTGGTCGAATCGGCGATCACCGTCTGCCCGGCTCCGGCGCCGAGGCAAACTCGCCCTAGGCGGTCGCCAAGTCGCAGCGGCATCTCCATCCAGCGTTCGTCCCAGGACCGGATGAGCCGGGTCCCCCAGTCATGAGCGATGAGGTCGGCGAGCCGCTCCGCCGTGGCCTTCAGCGGTCGGCCGAGCGAGTTGCCATCGAGATACGCCCGGACGGCGTTTTCCCCCTTCCCCGCAGGGACGAAGAGCTCGCGCATCGGGGCCAGAGGGTCGGTTGCATCGAGCTCGTCCGCTTCGCGGCGCAGGGCGGTCAGGGGGTCAGCGTGGATCACAGCCCCCACTCTGGCGGACACGACCGTTCACCGACCAGTCCTTGACACCTTCTCTCGGTTTCCCCTTCTCTGATGGGCGAGTCGCGCCCGGCGGAACGCGGCCACCTGTCGGGGCGCACCCCTGCCGCGCCCGCCTCAGATGCGGGTGCGGACCTCGTACAGTTCTGGGAAGAAGGTGAGGTCCAGGGCGCGCTGCAAGAAGCCCACGCCCGAGGACCCGCCGGTGCCAGTCTTGAAGCCGATCGTGCGCTGCACCGTTTTGAGGTGCCGGAAGCGCCACTGCTGGAAGTTGTCCTCGAGGTCGACGAGTTCTTCGCATGCCTCGTAGACATCCCACTGCCGCTCGGCGTCGCGATAGATCTCTGTGAGGACATCGGCGAGCGCGTCGCTCATCACATGCGCCCGCGTCACATCCCGCTCGAGTACCTCGGCCGGGATCGGGTAGCCCCGCCGAGCGAGGAGCCGGAGGAACTCGTCGTAGACGCTCGGGGCGTGCAGGAGCTCGGTGAGGAGAGCATGCGCGTGCGGGTCGGCTTCGTGCACCGCGAGCATCCCGGGGTGCTTGTTGCCGAGCATGAACTCCACCGCGCGGTACTGCCAGGATTGGAAGCCGGACGAGTGCCCGAGGAAACCGCGGAACTGGACGTACTCGGTCGGAGTCAGGGTCGCAAGGACCGACCACTGATCGGTGATCGTGCGCTGGACGTGCTTGACCCGGGCGATGGGCTTAAGCGCCATCTGGAGTTCGTCGGCGGCGAGATAGGCACACGCGGCGCGCAGTTCGTGGATCATCAACTTCAGCCATAGCTCGGTCGCCTGGTGCGCCACGATGAAGAGGAGTTCGTCGTGGTGCTCCGGTTCGCTCACCGGATGTTGCGAGGAGAGCAGCCGATCGAGGCCCAGATAGGAGCCGTAACTCATCTCCTGACGGAAGTCCGTATGGATGCTCGACTCGATGTCTCGGGTGTTACCTGGCACGTCTTTTCTCCCGGTGAGTTCGCTGGGCGCGACCGGTCATCTCGAGAGCACCACGGTCGCCGTCGACCGCCCGCCACCTTAGTCGCTTGCGGCCCCCGTCGAGCCCGATCTTTTGGTCCTGGCGCGAATGTGCGCATGATGGAGGGGTGCGTACTGTTTTTATGTATGGCGCCGGCCGGTGTGGAGATGACGGCTGGCCCGTCCAAGCCGCCGAACACCGTCCGGACTGGGTCTTCCTTGAGCGTCGGAAGGAGAGCAACCAGCCGACTCGCGACGCCGAGCGGATCCTGGAGGCGCTCAAGGGCAAGGGCCACGTCGTGGGGCACTCCTACGGGGGACTCGCGGCGCTGCTCGCGGCCCAGCGCCGACCCGACCGGGTTCGCAGCCTGATCTTGTGCGAACCGAGCGCCTTCGATGTAGCGCGCGGGGAAGCCGTGATCGAAAAGCACATCGCGGCGATGGCTCCCGTCTTCGCGGTCGCCGACGACCCTTCGGTGAGCGCGGAGGACTTCGAGCAACGATTCGCCGCTGGCATGGGCCTGCCCGCGCCGACCTGGTCCCCCGAGATCCGTGAGCAGACCGTGGCCCGGATGCGCGCGACGACCCCGCCCTGGGAGGTCGACCTGCAGCGCGGCATCCCGAAGCGGGTCCCGACCCTGGTACTGACGGGCGATGCGACGCCGATCTACGCGGCGGTCGCCGACGTCTTGGTCGAGCAGGGGGCCCGGCACGTTGCCGTGCCCGGGGCCGGTCACCGACCGCAGGACACCAAGGAAGGCATGCAGGCCATGCTGGACTTCTGGAGCACGATCGCTGTGCCCCAAGAAGCCCGCCGGCTCGCCTGCGACTAGCCCGAAGGGGGCCACGCCGCGAGCAGCGCCTCCGCGGCCGTTCTCGGATCGGCCGCAGCCATGATCTCGCGGACCACCGCGACTCCAGCGACGCCGGTGCTGGCAAGCGCCGGGATATCCGCCCGGGTGATGTCCCCGATCGCGATGATCGGGACGGCGCTAGCCGCCACCAGCGGCGGGTACCCCTCGACGCCAAGAGGTGGCCTGCCCGAGTCCTTGGTCGGCGTCGCCCGGTAGGGCCCCGCGCCCACGTAGTCGATCAGGTCACCGAGGGCCGCCGCCCCCTTCACGAGGTCGAGGGTTCCGGTGGTGAGCCCGATGATCGCGTCGGGTCCCAGAAGGGAGCGCGCGTCCGCCACCGGAAGGTCGTCTTGGCCAAGGTGGACGCCGTGGACCGGCAGTCCGCGGCGCCGCGTGGCCCAGGCGACGTCCGCCCGGTCATCAACGAGGACGCGGGTGGTGGGGCGAGCGGCCGCCACGGCCAGCGAGACCGCCCCGACCAGTCCCATGAGTTCGCTGGTTGAGGCGTCCTTGGCTCGAACCTGGACCACCCCGGCCCCGGCTGCGGCCGCCGCTGCGGCGGCGTCGACGGTGGTGCGCCCCGTCCCGGAGGTCACGAGATAGAGCCGTAGATCCATCACTCCCCCGCCCGGTCGGCCACCTCATCGGGCGTGACGGCGGCGAGCGCGTCGATCAGCGCGACTCGGAAGCTGCCCGGACCGCTCGCCCGCGGCTCGGCCATCTCCCCGGCGACTCCCAGCCAGGCCGACGCAGTGACCGCCGACGCCCAGGGGGTGGCGACGGCGCTACAGGCGGCCATGAGCGCGCCAAGCAGGCAGCCGGTCCCGGTCACCTGGGGCAGCAGCATCGAACCGAGCGCGACCCGACGCATCTGGCGACCGTCGGTGATGAGATCGACGAGCCCGGAGATCGCGACGACGCTGTCGGCGGCCCGTGCGATCTCGGTCCCGGCGGCAAGGGCCTGATCGGGATGGTTCACGGTGTCGGCGCCGCGTCCTCCCTTCCCACTGCCGTGGAGCGCCAGGATCTCTGAGGCGTTGCCGCGCACGATGACCGGGCGCTCTGTGACGATCGATGTCGCGAGGGGAGTCCGCACCGGGGCCAGCCCGATCGCTGCCGGATCGAGCACCCAGGGGACCTCGGCGTTGCGGGCGGCGGTGATGGTCGGAGGGATCGCCTCCGCGCCGTCGGTGGTCAGCATCCCGAGGTTGATCGAGAGCGCGTCCGCCGCGGCAACGAGGGTCGGGCTCTCGGACGCCGTCGCGGTCATCATGGGACGGGCACCGGCGGCGAGCAGGCCATCGGCGACGAGACTCGCCGAGACTCCTGGGCCGATGCAGTGGACCATGGGCGCGCTCTCGCGGACCGCATCGATCGCGTCGGCGACCACGCTCATGTCCTCGCCCCCACCCGCTGGCGCTCGGCGACGCTCTCGACGTCCGCGTCGAGTTCACGCGGGCGCAGGGCCGGGCCGAAGGCTGCCGCCGCGGCGACCAGCAGCCCACCCACCACGAGCACCGCCATCACCGCGCCATCATGACCGAGAAGATCCTCGATCGCAGGCAGATAGAGAAAGTACAGGGCCGGTCCGACGATCGAGAGGCTGTACGCCGTGCCGTATCCCGTGGCCCGTACGTGCGCGGGAAATCGCTCGGAGAGATAGGCGCCCATGGGGCCGTAGGCGGTCACGGTGACCACTTGGAGCAGCGCCATTCCGGCGGCGACTGGGAGCAGCGCCCGCTGTCCCATCACGAAGGACCAGGTCACGGGGGCCACAGTCGCGGCGAGCAGACCCCAGCCGACCAGGAACCGGCGCCTCCCGACCAGGGTCGAGAGGTGACCGGTCACGCTCATCACCAACGCTTGGGCGATCGAGGCGACCCCCATCGCGATCGCGACCTGGCCGGAGGTGAACGCCACGTCGTCAGCCAACCGACGCGCAGCGACGATCACGACCATATTCGTCATGAACCACAGGCCCGTCATCAGCGCGAAGGACTGCCAAAAGGCCCCGGCGTACGGGCCGCTGAGCACGGCCCGCAGGCCGAGCGAGCCCTCCGTGGGCCCCCTTCGCGTCGAGACGGCCGGAGCATCGGCCACCTTGCGTGAGTAGTAGACGAGAAGCGCCGAAGAGGCGAGGCCGCCCGCGACGAAGGCCGCCCGCCACCCCCACTCGGCGTAGGCCTGCGGCCCGAGCAGGGCGAGCAGGATGGCGGTCGCGATCGCGATCGTGGACTGGGCCCAGGGCGCCATCGACATGATGAGACCGGAGACCAACCCGCGCCGCTTGGGCCGGGACCACTCCATCGCGAGCGGGATCGCCGAGGTGTACTCGCCCGCGAGGAAGATCCCGCCGATGAAGCGCAGCGCGATGACGAGGGCGATCGCGAGCGGACCGATGAGTTCATGGCTCGGGATGGCGGCGATCGCGAGGGAGGCGCAGGCGGTCCCCGCAATCGCGATCTTCGTGGTCGAGGTGCGACCGACTCGGTCGGAGATCCGGCCGAAGATCATCGACCCGACCGGTCGGCCGACCAGGGTGGCCGCGATCACCAGCGCGCCCGCCGTGGCGCCCGCGTGCGGTCCCGCCAAGGTGGTAAGCGCCGGGGCCAGCGCGACCACCGGGAGGAAGATATTGATCTGGTCGACGTAGTTGCCGACGATCCCGCCGCGCACGGCAGCGCGGCCTGCCGGGGGCAGGCCCGGGACGAGGCCGCTCATCGAGCCGGGAGGTAGACCGTCGAGCCCAGCTCAACGAACTCGCGCGATTTCTGCGCCATCGCGTCCTCGCGGTCGATGCCGTAGGTGTCGCGGATGTCCTGACTGATCCGCATCGAGCAGAACTTCGGCCCGCACATCGAGCAGAAGTGGGCGGTCTTCGCCGGCTCAGCGGGCAGGGTCTCGTCGTGGTAGGCCATCGCCGTCTCCGGGTCCAGGCTGAGCGCGAACTGGTCGTGCCAGCGGAACTCGAAGCGTGCCTTGCTGAGGGCATCGTCGCGTACCCGCGCACCGGGGTGCTGTTTGGCGAGGTCAGCGGCGTGAGCGGCGATCTTGTAGGTGATGACGCCGACCTTCACGTCATCGCGATTGGGCAGACCGAGGTGTTCCTTGGGGGTGACGTAGCACAGCATCGCCGTCCCGTATTGGGCGATGGTGGCCGCGCCGATCGCGGAGGTGATGTGGTCGTACCCCGGAGCGATATCGGTGACGAGCGGCCCGAGGGTGTAGAAGGGGGCGCCGTGGCACCAGTCCTGCTGGAGCTCGACGTTTTCGCGCACGAGGTGAAGCGGGACGTGACCCGGCCCTTCGACCATGACCTGGACGTCGTACTCCCACGCGCGCTCAGTGAGCTCGGCGAGGGTTCGCAGTTCGCAGAGTTGCGCTTCGTCGTTCGCGTCGGCGGTCGAGCCGGGGCGGAGGCCATCGCCCAAAGAGAAGGCGACGTCGTACTGCGCGAAGATCTCGCACAGTTCATCGAAGTGGGTGTAGAGGAAGGACTCCTCGTGGTGGGCGAGGCACCAGCCCGCCATGATCGAGCCGCCACGGCTCACGATCCCGGTCACCCGATTCGCGGTGAGCGGGACATAGCGCAGCAACACCCCCGCGTGGATCGTCATGTAGTCGACGCCTTGCTCGCACTGCTCGATCACGGTGTCGCGGAAGATCTCCCAGGTGAGGTCCTCGGCCTTGCCGTCGACCTTCTCCAGCGCCTGGTAGATCGGGACCGTCCCGATCGGGACCGGACTGTTGCGGATGATCCACTGCCGCGTCGTGTGGATGTCGTCACCGGTCGAGAGGTCCATCACCGTGTCGGCGCCCCAGGTGGTCGCCCAGGTGAGCTTGTCCACTTCCTCCTCGATGGAAGAGGTCACCGCGGAGTTGCCGATATTGGCGTTGACTTTGGTGAGGAAGGCCCGCCCGATGATCATCGGCTCGGATTCGGGGTGGTTGATATTGGCCGGGATGATCGCTCGCCCCGCGGCCACCTCGTCGCGCACAAGCTCCGGAGCACACCCTTCGCGCAGGGCCACGAAGCGCATCTCGGCGGTGATCTCACCTCGGCGGGCATAGTGCATCTGGGTCACGCGAGCACCGGCTTGAGCGCGAAGGGGGGCACGTCGCTCCCCCTTCCACTCCACCGAAGCCGACCCGCGCCGCGCCGCCGCGCGGCCGTCATCGGCGAGGTTGCGGCCGCGCCCTTCGTAGGTCTGCACGTCCTCTCGTTCGGCGATCCACTCCGCGCGAAGGGGGGCCAGGCCCACCTGCGGGTCGGAGCCGGGGCCCATCGTTCGGTAGACGTGGACGTCATCATTCGGGGTGCCATCCGGGCTCGCCGCCAGGCTGATCGCGGTCACCGGAACCTCGATCCGCGGGTCGCTGGGGTCGGTCACCAGGTGACGACGGTGCTGTGGGTGGACTTCATCTGGACGCGTCACGGCGCATCTCCTCTTCCTTCGCCGGCATGATCCGGACAGGTTCAAACGGTCCGCGCGGTACCAGCGCGATCTCAGCCCATACCTGGGCTCCCGTGGGGGTGTCTCGACCATAGCGGGTCGGTACGGTCGGTGCCCATGACCCCTAAGGACGATTCCTCTTTTCGGCCTCACCGCCCGCCCGTCGCGCTCACCATCGCTGGCTCGGATCCCTCCGGCGGGGCCGGAATCCAGGCGGACCTCAAGACCTTCAGCGCCCTCGGCGCCTATGGGACGAGCGTCATCACCGCGCTCACCGCTCAGGCGACGACCGGTGTGACAGGGGTCCACGCGGTGCCGGTGGACTTCGTGCGGGAGCAGGCGCAAACCCTGCTCGCCGATGTGCGGATCGACGCAGTGAAGGTCGGGATGCTCGCGTCCGCCGAGTTGGCCGAGGCGGTCGGGGAGGTCCTTGCTGACCTTGCCGAGGTGCCGATCGTCCTCGACCCGGTCATGGTGTCAACGGCAGGCGCGCGACTGCTCGATGAGGACGCGATCGACGCGGTGCGGGCCCTCCTCCCCCTGGCGACGGTCATCACCCCGAACCTCTCGGAGGCCGCGGTGCTCTTGGGCGAGGAGCCTGCGTCGGACCTCGATGAGATGGCCGCCCAGGCGCAGCGCCTTCACGATCTCGGGGCGCAGATGGTGCTGTTGAAGGGAGGTCACCTAGCGCCGACGTCGGGCGCGGTCGATCTGTGGAGCGACGGGTCGCAAGTGGTGCAGCTGGAGGCGCCACGCCTGGCGACCACGAACACCCATGGCACGGGGTGCAGCCTGAGTTCGGCGCTGGCGGCGTTCCGCCCCCGCCACGAGACCTGGCTAGAGACCGCCAGAGCCGCCAAGGACTGGCTCACGCAGGCCCTTCGCCACGCGGACGTCCTGGAGATCGGGAGCGGCCCCGGGCCGGTCCACCACTTCTTTGACGCCCCGCGGTGGACGACGCGTCCCGAGCGCCCGCGCGCCTAGCTGCGGTGCAGGACGGCGACCGGGCAGGGAGCGCTCTGCAGCACCTTCTGGCTCACCGATCCAAGCAGTAGCCCCTTGAACCCGCCGCGCCCCCGGCTCCCGACGACGAGGAGTTCGGCGCCCTCGGCGACCTCGGTGAGGGTCGCGGCGGCGCCCCCGCGGCACACGTCGAAACGGACCGGGACGCCTGGGTAGGTGGCCCGCGGCGCGGCGGCGGTCTGCTCCGCCAGCTCGCGGTAGCGCGCCTCGACCTTGTCCCATTCCGGCGACCCCGGCTCGGTGACGACGACGCCCCCTTCGAACTCGGCCCACCACGTGGTCACCAAGGTGACCTCACCACCGGTGCGGGTGGCGCGGGCGAGCGCGAAGGAGATCGCGTCCTGGCTGTGCGCGCTCCCGTCGACCCCGACCACGATGCGACCGTCACCGGCGCCGTACTCAGCAGGGACGAGCACGACCGGGCAGGGCGCGTGCTGCACGATGGGAGCGGACACGGTCCCGAGGAAGGTTCGGGCCG
Source organism: Janibacter sp. GXQ6167 (assembly GCF_041365945.1). Classification (NCBI taxonomy): domain Bacteria; kingdom Bacillati; phylum Actinomycetota; class Actinomycetes; order Micrococcales; family Intrasporangiaceae; genus Janibacter; species Janibacter sp. GXQ6167. The sequence goes on from NZ_JBGFSK010000005.1 coordinate 220,977, forward strand.
CCGCGGACTTCCGCGAGATGCCGACGACGATGCGCTGGGCGTCATTCGAGGCCGCAGTGAGGACCGCCTGGGCCGGGGACCCGACGGTGACCTCGTGGGTCACGCTGATCCGCCCGCCGGCCTGCGACTCGGCTCGCTCGCACGCCCGATCGATGATCTCCTGCGTGCCGGCTTCGAGCTGCTCGATGACGACGGCGCTCACCACCCCCATATCGCCACGAGGGCTGAGCGAGGTGCGCGCATCGACGGCCCCGATCACGTGCAGAGGCGCGGCGAGACTGATCGCCTCTTCGACGGCCCACTGGATCACGGCCGTGTCGCGGGCCGATCCGTCGACCGCAGCGATCACCGCCCCTCGTGGCATGGAAGCCTCACCGGTCCTGGCGTCATTGCTCATGGTCTCCATCCTTCCACCCGTTAGGGTCAACCGACACCTCCCACCCTTCGCCGCAAGGAGCAATGACGCCGCGATGAGCCCCTACACCCACGCCGATGACAACGGATACTTCGGTCGCTATGGCGGCGCGCACCTTCCGCCGCATCTCGAGGCGCCGATCGCCGAGGTCGCCGCGGCGTATGAGGAGGCCCGCAACGATCCCGAGTTCATCGCCGAGTACCGCCGGCTGCTGACCGACTACGTGGGCCGCCCTTCGCCCCTCTTCCTCGCTCAGCGCCTCACCGATCACCTCGGCGGCGCGAAGATCTACTTGAAGCGCGAGGACCTCAACCACACCGGCGCTCACAAGATCAACCACTGTCTTGGTGAGGGGCTGCTCGCCAAGCGGATGGGCAAGACCAAGCTGATCGCCGAGACCGGGGCCGGTCAGCACGGCGTGGCGCTCGCGACGGCCGCGGCGCTGCTCGGGCTCGAGTGCGAGATCCACATGGGCGCGATCGACGTCGAAAAGCAGCACATGAACGTCGTGCGGATGGAGATGCTCGGCGCGACGGTCGTCTCGGTCGAAACTGGTGGTCGCTGCTTGAAGGATGCCGTGGACTCGGCCTTCGGCACGTATGCGCAGAACTACGAAAACGTCTTCTTCGGGATCGGTTCGGTCGTCGGTCCGCACCCCTACCCGTCGATGGTGCGCGACTTCCAGTCCGTCGTCGGCGAGGAAGCGCGCGAGCAGATCATGGCCAAGGAAGGGCGCCTGCCGGACGTCATCATGGCCTGCGTCGGGGGTGGATCGAATGCGCTCGGCCTCTTCTCCGGGTTCCTCGAGGACGAGGACGTGCGGATCGTCGGGGTCGAGCCGGCCGGTGAGGGCCTCGACACCGAGCGGCACGCCGCGACGATGTCGAAGGGGGCCGACGGCACGCTGCACGGGATGGCGACGCTGCTCCTGCAAGACGATGCGGGCGAGCCGTCGCCGGTGCACTCGATCGCCTCGGGCCTGGACTACCCGGGCGTCGGACCGCAGCACGCTTACCTCAAGGAAGCCGGGCGGGTCGAGTACGTGTCGGTGACCGACGCGGAGACGCTTGATGCCTTCTCCATGCTCTGCCGACTCGAGGGCATCATCCCGGCGCTGGAGAGCTCGCACGCGGTCGCCCAGGCGATCAAGGTGGCGCCGACGATGAGCCCCGATGAGGTGATCATCGTCAACCTCTCCGGCCGCGGCGATAAGGACGTCGACTACATCGCCGAGGTGATGAAGGGCCGCTGACCAGCCGGCTCAGGCCCAGGTGGTGAGCCCGACCCGGTCGTGCTCACCACCGGGCCAGACCGCCCGGACGATGCCCGCCGCCGCGAGCGCCTTGCGGCAGCCCGGGCAGGGCGGATCGGTGATGTAGGCCGTGGCCCCCTTCGTGTCGCGAGTCGCGAAGAGCAGAGCGTTGACCTCGGCGTGGATCGCAATGCAAAAGCCCGGGGTGCCGGGACGGTCGTAGTCGCCGAGACCGGGGATCGCGTCGTAGTCGAGCGCCCCGCGCGGGCAGGCACCCTGGAGGCAGTCCGGTTCGCCCGGGGCAGCGCCGTTGTAACCGGTGGCGATGATGCGGTGGTCGATCGTCAGGACCGCGCCCACGTGGCGGCGGGTGCATTTGGCGCGGGCGCTCACCGCCTGCGCGATGCCGAGGAAATACTCGTCCCAGCCCGGCACCGTGCGCTGATCGTCCATGGCGCGCAACGCTACCCGCTCGACCTGGCCTGCCGAGGGCGCGCCCCACGGCACCCCACGTACCCCACCATTTCCCTCCGGGCAGAATGACGGCATGAGTCTTCAGGACATGACCGCGCAGGCCTTCGCTGGGTCCACCGTCGAGATCGAACCCGGCTGGGGGCAGGGTCGGGCGACCTTCGGCGGGGTTGTGGGCGCCCTCCTCGTCGCCCGGATGCGTGGGATGCTCACCGAGCCGATCCCCCTTCGGACCGTCTCGGTCCTCTTCGTCGCGCCGGTCGCCCCGGGCCCGGCGCGGATCGAAGCCAGCGTGCTGCGCGCCGGTTCGTCAGCGACCCTCGTCCGGGCGGAGTTGATCCAGGATGAGAAGGTCGCCGCGAGCGCGCAGGCGGCCTTCGGGCGCGATCGTCAAAGCGTGGTGGTCGTCGATGCCGAAGCGCGTGCCCCCTTCCCGGCGGCCCCGGATGCCGAAGGGGTTCAGCGCATCCCCTTCATCGAAGGGCTGACCCCGGACTTCATCGCCAAGGTCGACTTGCGTCCGACGAGCGGGGCGATGCCGTACTCGGGTGCCAGCGAGCCGGACATGGGCGGCTGGATGCGCCTCGATGAAACGGTGAGCGACTATCAGCCCGAGCACCTCCTCGCCGCGATCGACGCCTGGCCGGTCGCGATCACGCCGATGCTCCCGAGCCCGGCACCTGCCAGCACCCTGAGTTGGACCGTCGACGTGATCGAGCCCCCGGCTCCCGACGCCGGCGCGGACTACTGGCGCTACCAGGTCCGCACCGACGAGGCAGGCGATGGATACGGTCACTGCCGGTCGCTGGTCTGGAGCGCCGATGGCCGACTCGTGGCGACGAGCCAGCAGACCCTCACCGTCTTCGGGTGACGCACCGGGCCGGCTACGGCCCACCACGGGTGTCGCGCGATGCGCTCTCGCCGGGGTCCTCGATCCCCGACGCCAGCGCCCCCCATTCGGCGAGCAGCGCCCTCACCACCCGCGGCTGATCCAGGTGGACGTTATGGCCCGACCGATCGAGGGCGGCGAACGTGCACCGGATCAACCGACGCGATAGTTCCCACTGATCCTCGTATCCGACCACTGCGTCCTGCTTCCCCGTGACCATCATGACCGGCCGGTCGTAGTCGGCCAGGTAGTCGGTGACGCAGCCGTCGAGGTGATAGCGCTCGTCAAGGCGATCCGTTGCGTCCGGATCGACCGCTCGGATGCCTGGGAGCGCTGCCCGGCGGAACCGCTCCCAGTTCGACGGCGAGCGCACCACCGACACCGGCTCGTAGACCTCGCGGTCCTCCTCTTCGAGACTCGCCATGAGTTCGGGGTCGTCGTGGACGACGCCCGCGTCGGGCAGCGTGCGCTCGTCCCGATCGGGGAGCACTGGGGGTGCGAGGAGCGCGATGCCCCGACACTGCTCGCGGCGCCGGTGGAGCAGGTCGGCAGCTAGGAGCCCGCCCATGGAGTGCCCGGCGACCGCGAAGGGGGTATCGCCGATGAGCGTGGACGCCGCCTGGTCGAGCCAGTTCGCGTACTCCGGCAAGCCGCCCGGCGGGGGCAGCGCCTCGGTCCGGCCGAACCCAGGAAGATCGATGTAGAGGCGCTGCCAGGGTTGATCGGCGAACGCATCGTCGAGTTCGAGCATCATCGTGTGATCGACGCCGTATCCGTGCACGATGAGCAGCGGCAACCCTTCGCCTCTACGGACGACATGCGGGGACGGTAGCGGCGAACTCACGACAGGCCCCCTAGGCTCAGGCGGGACTGGCGCAACCCGGTCAGCTTTTCCACCTTTTCGACCCTAGGGGATCCGCATGAGTCCGACCGAACGGCGCACGCTCGCCGTGATCCCCGCCGTGGTCCTTGCTGGTGCGCTTGTGGCGCTGGCCGGCAGCCAAGGCGGTGCCCGTGTCGGCTCCTTCCCCGTCTTCGCGGTCGCGGTGGCGGCGGCGTACGTCATCCAGTGGTTGGTTTTCGTCCCGTCGTATCTGAAGCAGACCGAGCGCTTCTTCGACCTGACCGGCAGCCTGACCTACATCAGCGTGACGATCTTGGCAGTCGTGCTCACCCCCGGGGTCGACGCGCGGGGCTACGTCGCTGCGGCGCTGGTGGTCATCTGGGCCGCGCGCCTTGGCACCTTCCTCTTCCGTCGGATCAGTGCCTCGGGGGCCGATGACCGCTTCGATGAGATCAAGCCGTCGTTCTTCCGGTTCTTGAACGTGTGGACGATGCAGGGGCTGTGGGTGAGCCTGACGGCTGCGGCGGCGTGGATTGTGATCACGACCGAGCATCGCAAGGACTTCGACTGGCTCGCGGTGCTCGGGCTGCTGGTGTGGATCTTCGGGTTCGGCTTCGAGGTGATCGCCGATGCGCAAAAGAGCCGGTTTAAGGCTGACTCGGCGAACAAAGGGCGCTTCATCTCGACCGGCCTGTGGGCGACGTCGCGTCACCCGAACTATTTCGGTGAGATCACCCTGTGGATCGGCGTGGCGCTCATCGCCGTGCCAATCCTTCAGGGCTGGCAATGGGTCGCTCTGCTCTCTCCGGCCTTTGTCGCGCTGCTCCTGACCAAGATCAGTGGCATCCCGCCGCTGGAGAAGAAGGCCGACGCGAAGTGGGGTGGGCAGGAGGACTACGAGGCCTATAAAGCCCGTACCCCGGTGCTTATCCCTCGCCCGCAGAGCAGCCGTTAGCCCCTGACAGTTTCACGCTGCGGCGACGACAAGGTCGTAGTAGTACTGCTCTCCCGGCGACATCGGGGGATCCTGCTTGGTGCCGATGCCAAGGATCGGCGGTGCGGTGGCCCACGCGAAGCGGCCGCCCGGAGTCTTGATGGAGACCGCGTGGGTCCACCGCCCACGGTTGATCCATCCGTTTGGCGGTCCCGCACCGGCAGCCTCGACGGTGACTCGCCAGCCCGGCAGCTCTTTCACTTGGTTGTGCCGGTGGCAGAGCCCCATCCCGTTGTCTGCACTGGTCGCGCCTCCGTCGGCGTGCCGGGCGACGTGATCGATATCGCGGCTCGGCGCATCGCACCACGGGAAGCGGCAGGTCGGATCGCGAAGAGCGAGGAAGGTCCGCAATGCCCCGTCGAACCGACGTCGGCTCGAGTCCATCGAGACCAGGTCTCGCCCGTCGGGGCTGGTGAAGAGGCGGCGGAGCCAGACTCCTGCGGCGCGGCTACCGCCATTCTCAGCCCGGCCGGTGTCGGCAAGTAGTCGGGCCAGATGAGCACGGACATCACCGGCGGGCGCAGTACCCCAGCCAGGGATCTCGACGCGCGAGTCCGCACCATCGCCAGTAGCCAGAGATGGAAGCAGCGCCCCGGGCGTCATCACGAGGTTGATCTCGACCGGCTGGACCTCGCCCTCGCCGCGCCCGGAGAGCCGCTCTAGGGCGGTATCGGCCATCCATTCGCCGACCCCGCGCCTGTCCTGGGTACGGAGTTGATCGATCCTGGGGTCGCCTGTCATGGCCCACCTCGACCTCTCGGCGACCGTCAGCGCGGCGTACGCTCCGACAATCTCGGTCAACGGCCCGAGCACGCTGAGGTACGCCATCCCGTCCGCCGCCGGCCGCACCGACACCCGGCGCGAGGCCGCCGCCCGGCGTCGCCGCTCGACGATCGACTCCTGGTCACGCTCGACGGCGATCAGTTGCGCGGCACGAACGATCGCGCGATCCCCCAGCCGGGGCAGATCGGGCCCGATCCTGCGGTCCACCTCGCGCCGATCGTCCGCGCTGAGGCACGCCGTCTCGCGCACCATCAGCGTCGCCCGCCACTCAGAGATCTCGCCGCGCGACAGCGCGTGCAAGGTGTGCGGCATCTCGGCGTCAAGGGCTACGGCCAGTCCGACGTGTCGGTCGGCGAGAGTAGGCGAGCAGCGTCGCGCGAGAGCGATTTCGGCCCGAGTCCCCGCACGGCAACGTTTCTCATCCGCTGCACTGATCTCGCCCCGCGCCCGAGCCTGCGCACTATCGGCGTCGCGCCGGCCCACCAACTGAGCCGTCACGCGTACCTGCACGGCCGCTGCGGCGCCCTTGACCGATTCCATGAGGGTGATCAAATCCAGGCTCTCGGCGTCCGTCAGCGACTCTGACCCCGCCGACCCCAGCCAATCAAGGATGCATCGAGCGATGCCTGCAGAGGTCTCACCCTGCACCCCACTTACGAGATCAACCGCCACGACGCACCCCCTCGTGCCCTTCGAATCCCCTCTCAACTATTAGAACATATGTTCGATCAATGGTCAAGAGGTGCCCCGAAAGTCCCCCTGGGTTATCAGAGCCGGAGGTCAATGCTCAACGGACTCAACCACTTGCTGCCAGACCCGACCGGGTCCGCAAGGGTCAGCCGCATCCGCCCGTCGGAGATCTCTGCACTAATCACCGCCCCACTGTCGGGGGTAGTGACCGATCTCTGGCTCTGATCGCCCTTCTCGCCGGGGGAGGACCGTCAGACGTTGAAGCGGAACTCGACCACGTCGCCATCAACCATGACGTAGTCCTTGCCTTCCATCCGGACCTTGCCGGCCGCCTTGGCGTCGACCATCGAACCGGCAGCGACGAGATCATCGAAGGAGACGACCTCGGCCTTAATGAAGCCGCGCTCGAAGTCGGTGTGGATGACTCCGGCAGCCTTCGGCGCGGTCCAGCCCTGCCGAATCGTCCAGGCGCGGGCTTCCTTCGGGCCGGCAGTGAGATAGGTCTGCAGGCCGAGGGTGCGAAAACCCTTGTGCGCCAACTGATCGAGACCCGGTTCGGTGATTCCAACGGACTCGAGGAGTTCGCGCGCGTCGTCGTCGTCCAGTTCGGCGACCTCGGACTCGAGCTTGGCGTTCAAGAAGATCGCCTCGGCGGGCTCGACGAGCGCCTGCATCTGCGCCTGGAAGTCGTCGTCGGTCAACTGGTCCTCGTCGACATTGAAGACGTAGAGGAAAGGCTTGGTCGTGAGCAGCCCGAGCTGGCGGGCGATCTCCATGTCGACACCCGCGGACTCCCCCTTCGCGAAGAGGGTGTCGCCCCCTTCGAGCACCTCGCGCGCTGCGACTGCGGTCGCGAGCACCGCGGGGTCGGTCTTCTTGCCCTTGACCTCCTTCTCGAGGCGCGGGACCGCGGTCTCGAGGGTCTGCAGGTCGGCGAGGATGAGCTCGGTGTTGATCGTCTCCATATCGGAGGCCGGGTCGACCTTGCCGTCGACGTGGGTGACGTCGTCATCGACGAAGGAGCGCACCACCTGGCAGATGGCATCCGCCTCGCGGATATTGGCGAGGAACTTGTTGCCGAGCCCCTCCCCTTCGCTCGCGCCGCGCACGATCCCGGCGATGTCGACGAAGGACACCGTCGCGGGGAGGATCCGCTGGCTCCCGAAGATCTCGGCGAGCCGGTTCAGCCGCTCATCGGGCAGCGGCACGACGCCGACATTGGGCTCGATGGTCGCGAAGGGGTAGTTCGCAGCGAGGACGTTGTTCTTGGTCAGAGCGTTGAACATCGTCGACTTGCCGACGTTGGGGAGCCCGACGATTCCGATGGTAAGTGCCACGGGGACAGGAGTTTACCCGCGACGGGGGATGCGCCCGCACGACGAAGGGGATGAGACCCTCCCCGAATCTGTGGACTATCCCGCGGTCGATGACCCAGCAAGGGTTGGGCCATGAGGATGAGTTTCCATCGGGCGCGGGCGTTGATCGGCCCGATGGTCGGGGCTCTCATCCTCGCGGGGTGTCTGTCGTCGGGCGCAGGGGACCAGACGACGGACGCCCCCACTTCGGCCCGGCCCGACACTCCCGTGGTCCTCGTTGTCGACGCGTCGGGCTCAATGAAGGAAACCGACGTCAAGGGGACCCGGATGGCTGCAGCGAAAAACGCCGCGGGAGTCCTCATCGACGCGCTGCCCGAGGGCAACCCCTTCGCGATGCTCACCTACGGGACCAACTCGACGGGCAAGTCCGGGCCAGGCAAAGGGTGCCAGGACGTGACCGTCCTCACCCCCTTGGGTGCGATCGATCCGCCCGATGCGAAAAAGAAGGTGGCAGGGCTTTCCCCCGCCGGATGGACCCCCATCGGCCCATCGCTCAGACAAGCCGCAGACCTCCTGCCCACGGGCGACGCTCCCGCCGTGATCGCGCTCATCAGTGACGGCGAGGATAAGTGCACGCCACCGCCGTGCGAAGTCGCTCAGGAAATCGTCAAGCAGCGTCCCGGGGTGAAGATCTCCACGATCGGCTTCCGCGCCAGCGACGAGGGCCTCGAGTGCATCGCGCGCTCGAGCGGCGGCGTGTACGTCACAGCCGACAACGCCGAGCAACTCTCCGCCCGGCTCCTCGCGGTCACCAACCCGGAGCACGCCGCTACCCAGCTCTCACCACAGGGCGTCCACGGCGTTTCCCTCGGCATGAGCGTGGCCGATGCCGCGAAGGCGGCACCCGGGTTCCCGACCAGCGGCCAAAGCCGCGACGAAGAGGGCAAGACGATCCTCGTCATCGAGTGGAAGGACTGCCGCTGGACCTTCACCGACGACCAGTTGACCAGCATCGAACCGACCGGAGGGGCCACCGCCACCATTGATGAGGTGAAGGTTGGCGACCCGATCACCACTGCGAACCAGGTGTACGGCGAGGCGATCGTTCGCACCTCCGGGGACGGCCTGACCAACGGGCAGAACGAGTACATCTACCCTGCGACGGCGAGCGCGACAGGAGACGACGCCCGCAACGGCTGGCGGGTCGTGACCGACAGCGCCGACCAGATCATCGCGATCACCCTCTGCCGCTGCTACGTCGAGCCCGGATGGGAGGCCGGCGCTGCCACGATCCAACTAGATGTCGCCGGGAAGGTCCGATCGACCGACGGCTCGCAGATGCCGACCGACGGTCAGCAAGCGGTCGAGTGGCTCACCGCCCGGCTCGGCCCACCCACGAAGGTCGAACCCCGCGGCGTGGTCTGCGAGCCGAGTGGCCAGTACGGCCAGCGAGTCGAGTGGAGATCGTTCGCGCTGTTGCTGAAACCCCCGGGGGACGTCCGATCCTTCGACCTGCCGCCGGACGCCGAATCGCTGCCGCTGACCGCAGCCGGCTGGACGTACGGGCTGTGGGAGCAGCCGCCAGACACGCCACCCCTTCGCACTACGGGTGGGGCGACGGTTGGAGACACCTTCGACCAGATTCGAGCGGCGCACCCGGATCTTGGGCCCGTCGAGTCGCTCTACGGGAATGACGACCAGTTTGTTGCATCAGTGGGATCCTTCGACGATCTCGGCGCCATGTCATTCATGGGGAGCGACCGCGTCCAGATGATCGTGAGTGGGTACGGCTGCGGGGAATAGACCACCGCACCCGAGTACTCCTCCCCATCGCGAAGGGGGCGAGCCCCTGCCACCGTTGGGAGGCATGAGTGCGCCACCGAAGGAGCGAGTCATGCCCCTGCCCACCTCCGCCTCTGCCCTCGACGCGGCGACGCCTGCGAGTCGCGACCGGCTCATCGACCTCGTCCGGGGGGCCAGCATCGTCGTGGTCGTGCTCGGCCACTGGACGATGGCTGCGTTTGTGCGGGATCTGGGCGGCGGAGTGCGCCTGCGCAATGTCCTCGAGGTCGAGGCGTGGGCACATCCACTCACCTGGGTATTGCAGGTCATGCCGCTGTTCTTCCTCGCGGCCGGCTTCACAAATCACCTCGCCCTCACTCGCCCCAGGGCGACCGTTGCCGCCTTCATCGCCGGCCGCGTCGAACGAGTCCTGCGTCCCACCATCGTCTTCGGAGCCATCTGGTTGGTGGGAGCGAATATCGCCATCGCTCTCGGCGCGCCTGCTGACCTGCTCACGACGGGTGCCCGCGCCGCCGCCATGGTGCTCTGGTTCCTCGCGGTCTACGTGATGATCACCCTGCTTGCACCGCTCCAACTCCGGTTGCATCAACGCCACCCGTGGTTGCTCCTCGCGACCCTCCCGGTCGTGACCCTCCTACTGGATCGGCTGCAAGGGACGAGTTGGGCTCTGCTCGGCTACCTCTCGTACGCGACCGTCTTCATCTTCTGTGCCGAACTCGGGTATCTCTACGCCGAAGGGCGACTCGCCGAACTCTCGCGTCGCGCCTGGGGCGCGGTGTCCGCGGGCGCCATCGCAACCCTCGTGCTGTTGATGGTGGTCGGGCCCTACCCCGTGTCGATGATCGGTCTGCCCGGCCAAACCACCTCCAACATGATGCCCCCGAGCGTCTGCGTCATCGTCGTCGCGATCCTGCAAACGGCACTGGTGATGATCGCTCGCCCCTGGCTGCTGCGGTGGCTGGATCGGCCGCGGGTCTGGGCGAGTGTCGTGGCGATCAATGTCAGCGTGATGACCCTCTTCTTGTGGCACCTGACCGCGCTCATCCTGGTCGCGGCCGTCGCGCTCGGACCGCTGAAGGTCGCCCTGCCACTCGTCGGGTCCGGCGCCTGGTGGATCCATAAGATCGGCTGGATCGCGGCCTCGGCCGCTCTCACCTTCGTCCTCGTCGCGATCTTCGCCCGGGCCGAGCGCCTCCCAGCGCGAGCGGCCGCTCGGCCAGGCATCCTCTCGGGCCTCGGCGGCCTCATCGCCGCGATCGGGCTCACGATGCTTGCCTGCTCGGGTTTCGTCGACCCATGGACACCGGGCGGCATTGCCCTCGGCGGCGTGCAGTTCCGACCGGGCGTCGGGGCTCTGCTCGTCCTGCTCGGATGGGCGCTCACGAGGTGGCCGACGCCCCCTTCGTCAGATCTCGCGCGGCACTGAGTTGTCGAGTTCGACCGGACGGCCCGGGTCGGCCTCGATGGCTTCGGCGATCATGCTCGCGGTGTACGGCGCCACATGGCCGCCGACCTCGCCCGGATCCACCCAGTGCACTGCAGCGATCTCTCGCGGCTGGAGTGTGGCGTCATCCAAGCGATCGGTGGGGACCTCGCCGAGGTCGAAGAGGAGGAGCAGGGCGTCGTCCCATCCGCGGTACGGCGGTAACCAGTTCACCGCGATCAATCCGCCCACCGCGAAGTCGAGACCGAGCTCCTCGCGGACCTCCCGCGCCAGGCAGGCCGCGGGCGACTCCCCGGGGTCGACCACCCCGCCCGGCAGGTCCCAATCCTTCTTATAACGCAACTCGCAGAGCAGCACCCGACCCTCGGTGTCGCGCAGCAGCCCCTGGGCAATGAGCCGCTTCTTGGGTAGCCGACTGTTGAGGATCTTGATGAAGGCGAGCCGTCCGGACTCGGTCCCGAGATCGGGGCGTTCACCCGAGGACTTGGCCATGTCGTCACCCTAACCCCGCGAGCCGAGACCGCGTTGTCGGTGGGTCCTGCGACGCTCAGGTCATGGAGATCCTCTTCGCCATCGTCGTCGGACTGGCCCTCGGAGCGCTCGGAGCCTGGTTGGCTCTTCGCGGTCAAGGCGCCGCCCGTTTCGCGGCTGCTACCGCCGAGCGCGATGTGCTGCGTGAGCGCGTCGCTGACCTCGAAGCCAGCCTGATCCATGACGCCCGCACGGCCACCGAACTGGCACCCATGCGCGAGACCCTGCGCCGGGTCGAGGGGCAGGTCTCGACCTTGGAACGTGATCGGATGCAGCAGTTCGCGACCATCCGCGAGGCCCTGGCGGATGTCGCCGACGCGAGCACGACCGTCGGTCGCGAGACGGCGGCGCTCACCGCGTCGCTGCGGGTGTCCTCGGTGCGTGGGAGTTGGGGAGAGGTCCAGTTGCGACGCGTCCTCGAGCTCTCGGGGATGCTCCCCCGCTGCGATTTCGACACCCAGGCGAAGGGGGAGAACGCCGCCGGGTCGTCGGTCCGCCCCGACGTCGTCGTCCACCTCCCGGGTGACAAGCACCTCGTGATCGATGCCAAGACCCCGATGAGCCGCTGGCTCGAGGCTCAGTCCGAGGATGCAGCCGAGGATCCGCGGACCCGCGACCGCCTCCTCGGCGAGCATGCCGCGGACCTCGCGCGCCATGTCCGCGCGCTCGGCACGAAGGAGTACTGGACCGCGATCGGCTCCACCCCGGAGATGGTGGTGTGCTTCGTGCCGACCGATGCCACTTTGGCTGCGGCCCTGGCCCACGACCCCGAGCTCCATGAGCGCGCGATGAGCGAGCGGGTGGTCCTGGCGTCTCCCGGCACCCTCCTCGCCCTCCTGCGAACGGTCGCTTTCGCCTGGCAGCAGGACGCCCTCGCGCACGACGCTCGCGAGTTACTCCAGGTCGGACGGGACCTGCACCACCGGCTGGCGACGATGGGCAAGCACACGGCCCGCATGGGCCGAGCAATCCAGTCCAGCGTCGAGGCCTACAACCAGATGGTCGGTGCCCTCGAGACTCGCGTCTTGGTGAGCGCGCGGCGCATGAGAGACCTCGGGGTCCCCGGCGAGGAGATCGTCGAGCTCGGTGGCTTAGAGCAGGTGCCGCGCCCGCTGACGGCCGCCGAGTTGCTCGACGAGGCCACCGAGCGGCGCCCGGAGCTCGACTTCGGCCCCGCTGAGCAGAGCCCATCGAGCGTGCGACGAGCCTCGGGGGCCTAGCGCGAGCTGACCAGGACCTGCGTCGGCGACTCTCCTTGCGCGGGGAAGGCCCGTCCGAGAGCTCGCGCGATCCGCTTGGCCCGTTGCGCGTAGCCAGCGCTGGTGAAGTGGATCCCGTCGGCCTGGTACCACGACCGCTTCACCTCGCTACGCCAGTCGTAGACCCTCATGTTCGGATACTTCGCAGCGGCCGTGACGAGCGCGTCGTCCCAGGCCTGCATGTTGGCGTCAGAGTAGGGCCCACTGGAGAGCAGTGACTTCACGTTCACCCACATCACCGGGGCGTCGCCGACGTGCTTCATCAACCGCTCGATGCGCTCGCCGTAGGGCACGACTCCACCGACGAACTGATTGGCGGTGTCGTTGGTCCCCATCGCGAAGACCCAGCACGTCCCGGGACCGGCTTCGGCGGCGTGGGACTGCACGGCTTGCTCAGCGTTCGGCTGGTCCTTCCAGGTCTCGACGATCGAGCGCGCCCCCGAAATATCGGTGGTGACCTCCTTCGCCCCGAAGTCCCGGTATTGCGCATCGATGCGCTGCTCGGGCTTCGGCAGGTAGTCCGGAGAGATCAACCCCTCAGAGGTCGAGTCACCGACGTGGATGACCCGCTCGCAGCGCGTCATCGGGCGCACGCTCGGAGCCGGGGTCTTCGGTGCCGTCGCGACGGCACGCGGGGGCGGCGCCGGGTTCGCGTCGCTGAGGGGGCTCGCGGCATCCACGGTCGGGCTCGCCGCGAAAGCGAGCGCCGGCACCGTGAGGCCCGCCACCGCCGTCGTCGTGAGCGCCCCGGCACGAGCAACGAGACCGGCGCGGGCGGGCTTAGTGACCCGGCCTCGCCACGCGGCCCGCAACCCGTGCTTGCGGATCGGGTCCTCGACGAGCACCCACGAGAGGGCCGAGATGGTGAGGATCATCGCGACGAGGACCACGCCTCGCCACACCGGGGCGAGGCTGCCGAGCCGCGGTCCGACAAAGATCAACACCGGCAAATGCCACAGATATATGCCGTAACTGCGCTCGCCAATCCAGCGAAGGGGGGCGACGCCGAGGACCCGCCCAAGGAGGCTTCCGGGCTGGCCGACCGCCACGACAACAGCGATCGTCGCCACGGTAAGGGCCAATAGCCCACCGCGATAAAGGCTCATGGAGTACTGGTCCGTCGTCGCGACCAGGGCAGCGATCGCGCCGAGTCCGAGCACACCAGCGACATCCCAGCCCCGTGCGCTGAGGCGTGCACCCGCGTTCGGGCGACTCCCGAGCGGCCAGACCATGGCGGCGGCAGCCCCGAGGAGCAGCCCACCGGCTCGGGTATCCGTGCCTTCGTAGGCGCGGGTGTTGTCCATGCCCGGCTGGGCGAGGACCGCCAGGAGCACAAACGAGGCGAGCGCGAGGAAGACGGTGATCCGCACGACCCAGACCTTGCGGCCGCGAGCGAGGACCGGAAGGAGGAGCAAGAGCAGGGGCCAGACGAGGTAGAACTGCTCCTCGATCGACAGCGACCACAGGTGCCCGAGCGGGTCGGGCGCCTGGAAGCGGGCGAAGTACGAGTCTCCGGCGGCGATCGTGTGCCAGTTGGCGACGTAGAACAAGGCGGCCCCGGCCGATCCGAGCATGCGCCCGAGGTCGTCTCGGTTCACGAGCGCGGTTGCGACGAGGACCACGCCCAGCACCACGATGACGGCGGGCAGCAGGCGGCGCGCGCGGCGAATCCAGAACTGGCCCAACCGGATCCGTCCATGACGAGAATGCTCCGCGATGAGCAGACTCGTAATGAGGTACCCGCTCAGGGTGAAGAACACGCCGACCCCGAGCAGCCCTCCCCCGACCCCCGGCACCCCAAGGTGGTACGCGACGACGGCGATCACGGCCAAGGCGCGGACGCCGTCGAGGCCGGGGTAGTACTGGCCGTGGGACTTCTGGGGGCGAGGCACGAAGGGGCCTTTCTGGATTGGGCCGGATCGGGGGCGTCGCCGCGATGAGCGACATCTCCCTAGACGCCGCTCCTGCCCACGTGGTTGTCCCCCGGTTACACCCTAAAGGGTGTGACGTGTCTCATCGAGCGATCACCAGCAGCCGGTCACGGTGGTCGCGAGCCGGTCGACCTGCTCGCGCGTCGCCGCTCCGCCGGTCCGACCGTCGATGATGAAGACGAAGGAGCGCGTCTTGCCATCGGTCCCCGTGGCGCGCCCAGCGAGGGCGGTCGTCGAGCTCAACGACCCGGTCTTGGCGCGCACCCGCACGGCAGCACAGTCGGTGGGGTCGGTGCGATAGCGATCCTCCAGGGTCCCGGTCCGGCCCGCGATCGGCATGCCTTTGGAGTCGTAGATCACCGACGTCAGGGCCGGGTCGCGATCGATCGCCCCGAGGAGCTGCCTCATCGCCTGCGCCGTAACCCGGTCGCTTCGAGAGAGCCCGGATCCGTCGTAGAGGTCGAGGCGGCTGACGTCGACTCCCCCGCGCGCGAGGAGTCTGCGGGAGTGCCCCGTCACGCCCGCCCAGGTGCGCGGCGCTCCCGCCTTCACGCCGGACGTCCACAGCAGCGCCTCGGCGTAATCGTTTTGTGAAACCCGGAGCATGTCCTGAACGATCACCATCAATTGCGGTGAGGAGGTCGTGGCGAGCGTCGAGGCACCGCTCGGGGTGCGCCCCCGCTTGGTGTCGACGACGGTGAGTCCATGAGCGCGCAACCGGGACGCGAAGTAGGTGGCGGCGTCGGCGCTGGTGTTGCGGACGTTGCGAGAGTCGCGCACGAGAGCCCGCACCGGCGCCACCCACGTGGGGACGTCATCGATCTGCCAACCGGTCGCATTGGTGGGAAGGGGGAGCAGGTAGTCGTCGTAGCGAACCTGGACCCGGGTCGCTCCCTCGGCCTTTTGGGCCGTCGCTGTCGCCGAGGCAAGAGCGCGGATGCGGGCGCTGCTGAGCGTCGGATCCCCGGATCCTTGGAGGTAGACCCGTGCCGGGCTGCTCGAATCACGCCGCACCTTCGTCAGATAACGGTGCCGAGGGCCGAAGGTCTTCAGCGCCGTGTGTGCGGTGACGACCTTCATCAGCGAGGCGGGTCGAACCGGAGTGATGCTGCGAGCGGACCATAGAGCCTTGCCATCAGCCCGCGTGGCCGCGCCCACGAGATACGGGGCCGCAACGTCGCTGCGGGACGTAAGCCGGGCCGCGAGACGAGCCTCATCGAGAGCGGGGACGCTCTGGCGAAGCGCCGGGATCTCCTGCGGCGGAGCATCGGCCGGTACCCCCGTGACCAACTCGCGATGGCGCTCCAGATCCGGCGGCGCCGGCGCCGGATCACCTCGCCTTGCGGCAGCGCCGGGCGCCATCAACAGCGTGGCGAGCAGTGTTGCGCTGATCCCTGCGCAGATTGCCGAGCGTCGAGTCATGGTCCCCTCCGCGATACGACGACGTGGTGGCGCGCCGGAGGTTACTCCTCCGCCCGGGGCTACCGGTTGGTACGCACAGGCCAGAGTGTTCGGGCGATCGGCACGCCAGCGCGGTAGGAGAGGTGCCGATGGGACGGAGCATCGAGCACGGCGAGGTGAGCGCGTCCCCCTTCGACGATCCGACCGATGTCGGTGCGACGCAACGCGTTCGCGCCCCCCACGGTTGCGGCGACGACGGCTTCGGCCGGGGTCATACCCATCTCGCGCACCGCGAGCGCGATGACGAAGGGCATCGACGACGAATAGCAGGTCCCCGGGTTGCAGTCGGTCGCGAGCGCCACCGATACCCCGGCGTCGAGCAGTGCTCGCGCGTCCGGATAGGGCGAGTGTGTCGAGAACTCCACCCCCGGCAGGAGGGTCGCGACGGTGGTCTGAGCGGAGTCGACGAGCGCCGCGATATCGGCGTCGGTGAGGTACGTGCAGTGGTCCACGCTCGCCGCACCAAGCTCGCAGGCCAACTGCACCCCCGGCCCCTCCCCCAGCTGATTACCGTGAACCCGCAGCCCAAGACCGGCCTTGGCTCCGGCCTCAAGGACCGCGCGAGACTCCTCCCCCGTGAAGGCGAAGGGGGACGCCGGTTCGCAGAAGACGTCGATCCACTTCGCGAAGGGGGCGCAGGCGGCGAGCATCTCGCCGGTCACGAGGTCGACATACCCGTCCCGGTCACCCCTCCACTCCGGGGGCACGACATGGGCGCCGAGGTAGGTCGTCTCCTCCGTGACCTCGGAGGCAAGCCGCAGGGCCCGCGCCTCATTGTCGACGTCGAGGCCGTACCCCGATTTGATCTCGACCGTGGTCGTGCCCTGGGCGCGCATCTCGGCGACCCTGCTCGCCAGCAGATCGCGCAGTTCGTCATCGGAGGCGGCACGCGTCGCCTCCATCGACACCGCGATCCCGCCGCCGTCATACGGCTCGCCCGTCATCCGCGCGACGAACTCGGCCGAACGGTCACCGGCGAAGACCAAGTGCGCGTGGCTGTCGACGAAGCCCGGCAGGACCGCTCGGCCGGAGACCCCGATGAGATCGTCCGCGGCGGGCGCGGAGTCGGCGGGCCCGACCCAGGCGATGACGTCGTCTTCGACGATGATCGCGTGGCGATCTTTGGCTCCCAGCCCGGCGTCCCCGGTGCCGTCGCAGGTGACGAGTTCGCCGATATCCGTGATCAAGGTGCTGGCCATTTAGTCCTCCCAGAGGGGTTCGATCGCGTCCGCGAGCAAGGTTGCGACATCCCCCAGCCGGTGGGCGCCGCCAGTCACGATGACCTCGCCGTCGCGCACGACGGTGCGGACATCGGCCGCCGAGGCGCTGAGCACGATCTGCGAGGGATCGGAGCCTGCCGTGCGCGTGGAGCGGCGGTCGATCTCCACGAGGTCGGCGCGCTCCCCGACCGCGAGCGTCCCGACGTCATCCCACTGGATGGTCGGGTGTTGGGTGGCGGCCGAGAGCAAAGCGTCCGGCCCGAAGCGTCCTCGCTCACCGGTCAG
This sequence comes from Janibacter sp. GXQ6167, assembly GCF_041365945.1. Taxonomy (NCBI): domain Bacteria; kingdom Bacillati; phylum Actinomycetota; class Actinomycetes; order Micrococcales; family Intrasporangiaceae; genus Janibacter; species Janibacter sp. GXQ6167. The sequence continues at coordinate 238,565 of NZ_JBGFSK010000005.1, forward strand.
CAAGCGTTCATGCATTTCCAGCGCCCGGGCCTCTTCGAGCAGATCGACCACGGCGTGCTGATCACTCCCGAGGCTGAGGCGCACTCCCGCCTCGGCGAGCGCCCGGGCGGGCCCGATCCCGTCGGCGAGGTCACGCTCGGTCGTCGGGCAGAAGCACGCGGTGGCCCCGGCGCTTCCAAGCAGTGACACGTCGCGCTCGGTGAGGTGAGTGGCGTGCACTGCGCTGAACCGCGAGCTGACCAGGCCCGCGTCACCCAGCAACTCGACGGGCGTGCGTCCATAAAATCCCAGCGCGGCGGCATTTTCGGCCGGTTGCTCACTGACGTGCGCGTGCACCACGCCACCTCGCTGATCGGCGATCTCGCGCGCGATGGCGAGGTCGTCGAAGGGGACCGCCCGCACCGAGTGCATCGCCATCCCGATCCGGGTGGTTGCGTCGTCGCGCAGGGCGTCGAGGCGCTCGCCCCAGGCGTGCGCGCTGCCATCAGCGAAGCGGAGTTGCTCGGGGGCGAGGTCACTGTGCCCGGCTTCGGTGAGCCCCCCGCGCAGGTAGAGCGTGTCAAGCAGGGTCAGCCGGACCCCCGCGTCCCGAGCCGCGGCCCGGAGTGCCTCGCCCATCGCATTGGGATCGGCGTACGGAGCACCGCCGGGCGCGTGGTGGACGTAGTGGAACTCCCCGACCGAGGTGACACCCGCGAGTGCCATCTCGGCGAAGACCGCCCGCGCGAGCCGGTAATACGAGTCCGGATCGAGGCGGGCCGCCACCCGATACATGCCCTCGCGCCAGGTCCAAAAGGTCCCTCCGTCGCTGTGCGTCCGCCCGCGAAGAGCGCGGTGGAAGGCGTGGCTGTGGCAGTTCGCGAGCCCGGGGATCACCACGCCCTCGAGCAGGCTCGCCCCGCCTTGGGCTGCTTCCTCCCGGCCGACCCCGGGGGTGAGCGCCGCGAAGACCCCGTCCTCCTCGCAGATCAGGACGTCGCGCCCCAGCCCGGTCGGCAGGTGGGCGAAGGGGGCCCACCAACTCCTACGCACGACTCATCAGTCCCCCGCGAGATCGGTGAGGACGGTCGCGAGAGCCTCGACACCGCGCAGGCAGTCGGCGCTTTCGGCGTACTCGGCAGGGCTGTGCGAGATGCCGGTGGGGTTGCGCACGAAGAGCATCGCCGACGGGATGCCCGCTGTCGCAAGCACCCCGGCGTCGTGACCCGCGCCGGTCGAGAGCAGCGGCGTGGCCTCGCCGAGGGCGGTGTGCACGCGCGAGCTGAGATCGGCAGTGAAGGGGGTGTCGGCGGTCCAGGACTGCTCAGCAAAAACGCCCCCGAGCGTCTCGACCCGCTCTGCGACGTCGGCCACCGTGGCGCGGACCGCTCCCTCGTCGGCGCCACGCGCGTCGAGCCAGCACGTGACATGGCTTGGGATCGCGTTGATGCCATTCGGGGTGACCTCGACCCGACCGATGGTGGCGACGCACCCATGACGCAGCGCCGCCGCGCGCGCCGCGAGAGTGATCTCGGCGGCGGCGAGCATCGCATCGTGGCGGTCTCTCAAGGCCGTCGTCCCGGCGTGGTTTGCCTCTCCCGGGAGGTCGATCCGCCAGCGCCCGTGCGGCCAGATCGAGGTCCCGACGGCGACAGCGGGATCGTCCATCTCCCACTCCCGCGCGGGATCGGCGAGCGCGCGGCCCTGCTCGACGTGGAGCTCAACAAACGCTCCAACGCGTGCGAGCGCCTCCGGATCTGGGCCCATCGTGCTCGGGTCCCGCCCGGAGCGCTTCCACGCCTGCGCCATCGTGATGCCGTCAGCATCGGCGAGGCTCAGTGCGCGCTCGGGAGTCATCGCCCCGGTGAGCACACGCGATCCTGCGCAGGCGACGCCGAAGCGGGCTCCCTCTTCGTCGACGAAGTTCACGACCGCGATCGGCCGGGTGGGGCTCACCCCCTTCTCCCGCAAGGCGTCGACCGCAGCGAGTGCCGAGACCACCCCGAGCGGGCCGTCATAGGCCCCACCATCGGGCACCGAATCGAGGTGACTACCGGTCACGACCCCAGGGGCGCTCTCGGCATCACCCCACCAGGCCCATTGATTGCCGACCCGGTCCTCGGTGAGGTCGAGGCCCCGAGCGAGGCACTGGCCGGTGAACCATTCCCGCAGGCTGGCGTCCTCCGAGGTCCACGCGTAGCGGCGGTAGCCCCCGCTCGTTGTGTCCCGGCCGACCGGGATCAGCTCGGCCCACATCCCCGCGAAGGACTCTTGCCAGGTACTCACGCCTACTCCTCCATCGGGATCCGGACGCCGCGCTCGTGCGCGACCTCGATCGCCCGCTCGTATCCGGCATCAGCATGGCGGATGACGCCCATGCCAGGGTCGTTCGTGAGCAACCGCGCCAACTTCTGCGCCGCGAGGTCGGTGCCGTCGGCGACCCCCACCTGTCCGGCGTGGATCGAGCGACCGATGCCGACGCCCCCGCCGTGGTGGATCGAGACCCAGGTCGCTCCCGAGCTGGTGGCGGTGAGGGCATTGAGCAGTGGCCAGTCGGCGATCGCGTCGGACCCATCCTTCATCGACTCGGTCTCGCGATAGGGAGAGGCGACGGAGCCGGAATCGAGGTGGTCGCGACCGATGACGATCGGCGCCTTGACCTTGCCGGTGCGCACCAGCTCGTTGAACATCACGCCCGCCTTGTCGCGCTCGCCGTAGCCGAGCCAGCAGATCCGGGCGGGCAGGCCCTCGAACTCGACATACTCGCTCGCCGCATCGATCCACCGGTGGAGGTGCTCGTTGTCCGGGAAGAGTTCCTTGATCGCGGCGTCGGTGACCGCGATGTCCTCCGGGTCACCCGACAGGGCCACCCAGCGGAAGGGGCCGAGGCCTTCACAGAAGAGCGGCCGGATGTACGCCGGGACGAAGCCGGGGAACTCAAAGGCCCGGGCGTACCCGGCCTGCCGTGCCTCGTCGCGGATCGAGTTGCCGTAGTCGAAGACCTCGGCCCCCTCGTCTTGGAACTCCACCATGGCCTGGACCTGTGCAGCCATCGACTCGCGCGCCTTCTTGGTGAAGCCCTCCGGGTCGGCGGCGGCCTCGCGCTCCCACTCGTCCATGGCGATCTCGGCGGGGAGATAGCTCAGGGGGTCGTGGGCGCTCGTCTGGTCGGTCACGATGTCCACGCTGACCTCCCCGGCGCGGTGGCGGCGCAAGACCTCGGGGAAGACCTCGGCGGCGTTGCCCACGAGACCCACCGACAAGGCGCGGCGCTCCCCCTTCGCCGCGATCAGCAACTGCAGGGCCTCGTCGAGATCGGTCACCACCTCGTCGAGATAGCGCTTGGACTGACGCCGCCGCAGCCGGGTCTCATCGACATCGACGACGAGCACGGCGCCGCCGTTCAAGGTGACCGCGAGCGGTTGAGCGCCTCCCATGCCGCCGCAGCCGCCGGTGATCGTGAGCGTCCCGGCGAGGCTGGGCTCGGGGATCCGGCCCTGACCGTGCATCTTGGTGGCGACCGCGGCAAAGGTCTCGAAGGTGCCCTGGAGGATCCCTTGGGTCGCGATGTAGATCCACGATCCGGCCGTCATCTGGCCGTACATCATCAGACCCTCGGCCTCGAGCTTGCGGAACTCCGGCCAGGTCGCCCAATCCCCGACGAGATTGGAGTTCGCGATCAGGACCCGCGGCGCCCACTCATTGGTGCGAAACACCCCAACCGGCTTGCCCGACTGGACGAGGAGGGTCTCGTCAGGCTCGAGATCGGTCAGCGTGCGCACGATCGCATCGAAGGCTTCCCACGACCGCGCCGCGCGGCCGGTGCCCCCATAGACGACGAGGTCATCGGGGCGCTCGGCGACCTCCGGATCGAGGTTGTTCATCAGCATCCGAAGGGGGGCTTCGGTCTGCCAACTCTTGGCGGTGATCTCGGTACCGCGCGGGGCGCGGACGGGGCGGTCGCCATCCATGGCGGGTCCTTTCAGTGGGCGAGGAAGGGGGTCAGTGCAAGGGCCCGGTCACGGCTTCGGCCGCCGCCACCGGCCCGCCGTCGCGGGTCGTGAGCGCGCAGGCCGCGAGGTCGGGAGCGAGGAAGCGGTCGGGTCCGGGCGCCGTCGAGCTGTGCTCATCGAGCGCGGCGATCACGGCGGCGGTGGCCGGCGAGGGCGCAAGCGGCGCCCGCAATTGGATGCCGCGAGCTGCGGTCACGAGTTCGATGGTGAGGACCTGCGCGAGCCCATCGACCGCGCGGCGGAGCTTGCGGGCGGCAGCCCACCCCATGGAGACGTGGTCTTCTTGCATAGCGCTACTCGGGATCGAGTCCACGCTGGCGGGGTTCGCGAGCCGCTTGAGTTCGCTCACGATCCCGGCGGCGGTGTACTGAGCGATCATCATCCCCGAATCCACGCCGGGGTCGTCGGCGAGGAAGGGGGGCAGCCCGTGATTGCGGGCGACGTCGAGGAAGCGGTCGGTGCGCCGCTCGCTCATGCTCGCGACATCGGCAACGACGATCGCGAGGAAGTCCAGGGCGTAGGCGACCGGGGCTCCGTGGAAGTTGCCATTGGACTCGACCCGGCCGTCATCGGTGATCACGGGGTTGTCGACGGCGGCAGCGAGTTCATAACCCGCGACCCGCTCGGTGTGCGCGAGGGTGTCGCGGGCCCCGCCGTGGACGGCCGGAGCGCAGCGCAGCGAGTACGCATCTTGGACGCGGGTGCAGGCCTCGGTGCGGTGAGATTCGCGGATCGGGCTGCCCGCGAGGACGCGGCGGATGTTCTGCGCCGCGAGCGCCTGACCGGGCTGCGGCCGGAGCTGCTGCAGGTCGTCGGCGAAGACGTCATCGGTGCCCAGCAGGCCTTCGACACTCATCGCGCAGGCGATATCGGCGGTCGTGAGCAGCCGCCGCAGGTCGGTGATCGCGAGGGCCAGCATCCCGAGCATGCCGTCGGTGCCGTTAATGAGCGCGAGGCCCTCCTTCTCCTCGAGCTGGACGGGCGTGAGGCCATGTCGCGCGAGCACGTCAGCGGCCGGCTCGACCGCGCCGCCGCGCTCGCGAACCTCGCCCTCGCCCATCAACGCGAGCGCGCAATGCGAGAGCGGGGCGAGATCCCCGGAGCACCCGAGCGACCCGTACTCGTGGACGACCGGGGTGATCCGGGCGTTCAGCAGATCCACGTAGAGCTGCAGCGTCTCGGGCCGGATGCCGGTGTGGCCGGTCGCCAGGGTCTGGATCCGCAGCAGCATCAGGGCCCGCACAACCTCCTCTTCGACCTCGGGACCCATCCCGGCGGCATGGCTGCGCACGAGGGAGCGCTGCAATTGCGCGCGCTTCTCCGGGGGGATGTGGGTGTTCGCGAGGGCGCCGAAGCCGGTCGAGATGCCGTAATGAGCGACCCGATCATGGGCGAGGTCTTCGACGACCGCACGGGCTTCACGCACCCGACCCCAGGCGTCGTCGGTGATCACGACCTGAGCGGGTTCCCCCTCTGGGCCTGATGGGCGGGCGACGGCGGCGACCTCGTCGATGCGAAGGGGGCGGTCGCCCACCTGGACCACGGCGGGCGCGGATGATGCGAAGGACTGCGACATAGGTCTCACTGTGGCCGCAGCGGTGCCCCCTTCGCGATGCCTCGGCCCGTAGTCTTGTCTGGCATTAAAGACGAAGGGGGTCCACGCGATGGCCAATGCCGCCTCAGCCGGGCACGCCTTGCGGGTCCTCACCTATCTCGCGTCCCGGGTGGAACCGGTCGCCGCGACCCACCTCGCCCGGCAGCTCGACATTCCTCGAAGCAGCCTGTACCACCTGCTCACGGTCCTGGCAGAGCACGGGTACGTGACCCACTACCCGCACGAGCGCGTGTGGGGTCTCGGTCCGGCCGCGCAGGAACTCTCCTCGGGTTACCAGCGCCAGACCCCCCTTCAGCGCCTGGCCAGGCCCCTGCTGCAACGACTCGTCGACTCCACCACGCACAACGCTCACCTCGCGGTCCTGCACGGGCGCGACGTGCTCTACGTCATCGAGGAGCGCGCGAAGGGGCGCCCGCTCCTCGTGACCGATGTGGGAGTCCGTCTCCCCGCACCCATCACCGCGAGCGGCCTCGCGATGCTTGCGGCCCTCCCCACCCGTCAGGTCACCGCCCTCTACCCCGGCCCGAGCGCCATGGTCGGCGGTGATCAGGGTGGTCCGGCGACCCCGTCGGCATTGCGGCGCTTACTGGTTGATGTGCGCCAACGCGGGCACGCCATCGAAGAGGGAACCGTCACCCCAGGACTGTCCTCGGTCGCCCATGCCGTCCTCGACCGCACCGATCATCCCGTGGCGGCGGTCGCGATCACTTACCCGACGGACGAAGTCGATCAGGAGGCTCGCGACCTGCTGGTCGCCCGCAGCGGCGCGACCGCCCGCACCCTCACCCAGCGCATCCGTTGAACCGCTCACGCAGGATGCGGCGGGCCGTTGCTGGGGTCATCGTGTCGGGATAGAGCGAGAGATGGAGTGAGAGGCCGTCGACCACGGCGTGGACATCTCGCACCTGGTCGGGGCTCGGCTCCTTGACCCCGGCGCGGATCAAGGCATCGCGACAGACCCGAGCGATGCCCTCGTGACTCTCCCGGGAGATCGTCGCCAGTGCGGGGTCGGATGCCCCCGCGACCACGAGTGCGAGCCAGACGTCGAACTCATCGCGTCGCCGCTCGTCGAGGGGCATCAGCTCTTCGAGCACCGCGAGGCCGTCGCCGTCCCCCAGTTCAGACCTCACCGCCTGCACCCGAAGGGCGACCTGCTGATACATCGAGGCGGCCGCGAAGTGGATGAGGCCGTCCTGCCGGTCGAAGTAGTGACGCAGAGCGCCCGGTGACAGATTGGCCTCGGCAGCAACCGCGCGCACCGATGCCCCGGCCAGGCCCTCCCGGCGGACCACACGCCCGAAGGCGCGGACGATGTCCTCTCGGCGCTGCTCCTGATCGACGACCTTCGGCACCCCCCTTTTCTAACACACCCGTGCTAAATTAGCGGTTCGTAACACAGTCGTGTTGTGAAAATGAGCGAAGGGGGAATCGTGCTCTACGCCGTGATCATCGCCTGCGAGGTGCTGTTCTGGGTCTTTTTGCTGGCGGGCCTCGCGACTCGGTACCTGCTGCGGCGTCCCCGCCTCGGGGCGGCGTTGCTCATTTGCGCCCCCCTCGTCGACCTCATCCTGCTGGTCGCTGTCTCACTCGATCTGCGCGCGGGCGCCGAACCCTCGCTCGCCCACCTGCTCGCCGCGATCTACCTCGGGATCTCGGTCGGCTACGGGCACTCGATGGTGCGGTGGGCCGACGTGCGCTTCGCCCATCGCTATGCGGACGGTCCGGCGCCGGCGCCCAAACCACGACGTGGGAGCGCTCGGGCCGCCCACGAGCGCCGACAACTCGCCCGCCATGTCGTCGCGTGGGCGGTTGGCAGTGGCATCCTGGTCGCGGCTGCGTGGTTCGTCGGGACCGCGCAGGCGTGGGACTACTTCGGTGGCGCGGCGCGCGTCTGGACCCTGATCCTCGTGATCGACGCCGTGTGGGCCCTCAGCTACACGTCGCGGTCGGGCTCGGAGCGCGACCGCGCGGTCCCCCGCTAGTGCAGTTGACCCGCGTCCGCCAAGGAACCGGCGTCGTGCTTCATCTTGTCGCTCATCCCGGCGGCCTTGAGGTCGCGGCGCAACTCCATCGGCAAGGCGAAGAGGAGCGACTCCTCTGCGGCGACCACCGGCCGCACGTCGTCGTAGCCGCGCTCGGCGAGGTACTCCAACACCTCGCGCACGAGGATCTCGGGCACCGAGGCGCCGGAGGTGACTCCGACGGTCCGGACTCCCTCAAGCCAGGCCGGGTCGATCTCGTCGGCGTAGTCCACGAGGTACCCGGCCCGCGAGCCGTGTTCGAGTGCGACCTCGACAAGACGCACGGAGTTCGATGAGTTGCGCGATCCGACGACGAGCATCAGGTCGCAATCTTCGGCCATCTCCTTGACCGCCAACTGACGGTTTTGGGTCGCGTAACAGATGTCATCGCTCGGCGGGTCCTGCAGCGCGGGGAACTTCTCCCGCAGGCGGCGCACCGTCTCCATCGTCTCGTCGACCGACAAGGTGGTCTGGGAGAGCCAGACGACCTTCTGCGGGTCACGGACGGTGACATTGGCGACGTCGTCGGGCCCGTCGACCAAGGTGATGTGCTCGGGGGCCTCGCCGGAGGTCCCGACGACCTCTTCGTGCCCCTCGTGACCGATCAGCAGGATGTCGAAATCGTCCTTGGCGAAGCGCACCGCCTCACGGTGCACCTTCGTGACGAGCGGGCAGGTCGCGTCGATGGTCTTCAGCGACAACGCCTTGGCCTCTTCGTGGACGACCGGAGCCACTCCGTGCGCCGAGAAGATCACCGTCGCGCCCTCGGGGACCTCGTCGGTCTCCTCGACGAAGATCGCCCCACGCTTTTCCAAGGTCGTGACGACATGCTTGTTGTGGACGATCTCCTTGCGCACATAGACCGGCGGCCCGTAGAGCTCCAGGGCGCGTTCGACGGTCACCACGGCGCGGTCCACCCCGGCGCAGTAGCCACGCGGGGCCGCGAGCAGGACCCGCTTGGCGTCGGTCGGTTCGCTGAGGTCAGACATACCCACCATCGTAGGCGAGGGCACCTGAGTGCTTCCTGGGCCGCGACTGTCACCCCTTCGCCCTACAGTGGCGGGCATGACCCTGCCGGAGCGTGCCGCCGACACCACGGCGCAAGACCCGTGGCCGGTCCGCGTGCTCAGCATGAAGATCGGCGAGTACGTCGAGCGGATGTCGGTCACCTGGGTCGAGGGTCAGGTGGTCCAGCTGAACCGCCGGCCCGGTTCCCGGATGGCCTTCCTCACGTTGCGCGATCCCGACGTGGACATGTCGCTGTCGTGCGCGGTCCAGGTCAACGCCCTCGACGCGATGACGGCGCCGCTGACCCAAGGTGCTCGGGTCGTCGTCCAAGCAAAGCCGTCGTACTGGACCCAGCGTGGGTCCCTCACGATGGATGTCCGCCAGATCCGCCCCGTAGGGATCGGTGAACTCCTCGCGCGGATCGAGCACCTCAAGCAACTCCTCGCGAGCGAGGGCCTCTTCGACCGCGACCGCAAGCAACCCCTGCCCTTCCTCCCCCGGCGGGTCGGCCTGATCAGCGGGCGCGCCAGCGCAGCCGAGCGCGATGTCGTCGAAAACGCCCACCGGCGCTGGCCCGGGCTGCCCTTTACGATCCGCACCGTCGCCGTCCAGGGCGCGAGCGCGGTCACCGAGGTCACCGCGGCCCTCGCCGACCTCGACGCCGACCCCGAGGTCGAGGTCATCGTGATCGCTCGCGGAGGTGGCTCGGTCGAAGACCTCCTGCCCTTTAGCAACGAATCGCTGATCCGTGCCGTCGCTGCCGCGAGGACCCCCGTCGTGAGCGCGATTGGCCACGACGTCGATACCCCCTTGCTCGACCTGGTCGCCGATGTGCGCGCGTCGACGCCGACCGATGCAGCCAAGCTGATCGCCCCCGACGCCGACGCCGAGCACCGTCACCTGGCGGGGGCTCGCGAGCGCCTCACCCGGGCCCTTGCGACCCGGCTCGCCACCGAGCGTCGGCACCTTCTCGCGCTCCTCACTCGGCCGGTCATGACCGACCGGGGAGCGTATATCCGAGCCCAGCGCGAGGTGGTGGGGGCCTTGCGTCGCCGGGCGACCTCTCGCGTCGAGTCCGCAGTGCACCGAGAGCAGGACCGTATCACTCATCTGCGCGCCCAGGCACGAGCCCTCTCGCCGCAGTCCGCTCTGGATCGCGGCTTCGCGGTGATCCAAGACGCCGACGGGCGCATCATCACTCGGCGCGCCGACGTGGCCGTCGATCAGGCCCTCACGGTCAGCGTCTCGGATGGGAACTTCGCCGTTCGCGTCCTCGGTGGCGCTGACACCCCAGCGTCCTAAGGTGTCGGGCATGGCAGCAACGGACGACGAGACGACGACCGCGGTGACCGAGCTGAGTTACGAGCAGGCCCGCGATGAACTCATCGCGCTCGTGGCCCGCCTCGAAGGGGGGCAGGTCGGCCTCGAGGAGAGCATGACGCTCTGGCGACGCGGCGAAGAACTCGCTGCGCACTGCACGGCCTGGCTCGACCGCGCCGAAGCGAGCATCGCCGAACAGAGCCCGGCCGAGGACGCTCCGCAGGGTTAAGACGAGGTCGGCGACGCGCTCGACGGTGTGGGATCGGCCTGCCGTAGGTGGTTGGCAAACTCCATCAGCTGATCGAAGGTCCCGGTGCCCGTGATGATCGTCGTGAGTTCGCCCTTGCCCTCCGGGTCGTTGACGAGGCTGCGTTGCACCTTGCCTTCGCGCTCGCGCTGAACCCACTCGCGGCCGTCCTCGGAGGTGAGCGTCCCGATGCGCGCGCCATTGTTGGTCTGGACGTTGACCCATTCCTCGGGGCCATCGACAGCCTGCTGGATCGCGACGTACTGGCCGTCCGGAGTCGTGTAGCCCGCGTGCCACATCATCACGTCACCCGTTGAGCGGATGTAGCGCACGCTCGTCGCCTGCCATCCCTCGGGCAGATCCACGGGATAACTAAGCGGCTCCCCGGACTGCACCGCATGGCCCTCGGCGGCGACGGGGACGTCGATCTGCTGAGGCGTGACGGAGTTGGTGCGGGCCACGGCGAAGAAGATCACGGCGACGATCGCCCCCACCACCAGGACGGACCGCAGGATGTTGGCGGCAGATCCCTTGGCATAGTGGCTCGCGCCGGACGCGGGTGAACTCATAGGCCGCATGATCCCATGCGCGACTAGGATCCCCGTGATCCACCCCTTTGCGCGCCAACGAAGGACGCCCCATGAGCCAGTCAGGTGCCCCCGGTCCGGTCCTCGTGATCGGCGAGACGCTCATCGACATCGCGCAGCGCCCTGACCAGCCGCCGATCGAACACGTGGGAGGCAGTCCCGCCAATGTCGCACTCGGGCTCGCCCGGCTCGATCACCCGACGTGGCTCGCAACGACCGTCGGTCTGGACGCGCGCGGCGAGCGGGTGCGCGAGCACCTCGCTGAAGGGGGAGTCCGCCTCCAGGAGCAATCCGCCCACGGCGCGCCGACCTCGATCGCGCGCGCCGAGATCGCCCCGGACGGGTCGGCGTCCTACGACTTCGAGTTGGTCTTCTCGCCGGACCCGATCGACCTGCCGCCCGCGACCGCCCATATCCACACCGGCTCGCTGGGCGCCATCTGGCCGGGGAGCGCTCCTCAGGTAAGTGCCGTCCTACGACGGGCCCGAGCCGAGGGGGTCAGCATCTCCTACGACCCCAATCTGCGCCCGGGAGCCCTGCCGGTGGGCGTCGACGCCGCCGAGGCCGTGGCCCGCGTCATCGCGACAAGCGACATCGTCAAGGCGAGCGATGAGGACGTCGCGTTACTCCACCCCGGTCAACCCCTCACCTCGGTTGCCTGGGCGTGGTGCGCCGCCGGCGCGGGTCTGGTGGTCATCACCAGCGGCGCGAAGGGGGTCTCCTGGGCGACCGCCGTCGATCCGAGCCACATCGTCGAGCTCCCGAGCTCGGCGTCGCAGGTCGTCGACACGATCGGCGCCGGCGATTCCTTCACTGCCGGCCTGATCAGCGGCCTGCTCGATCTCGGTTACGCGGGTTCGCCCGCCGCCCGCGACCGGCTCCGCCGGGCCACAGCCGAGGACGTGGAGCATGCAATCCGGCGCGGTCTTGCGACAAGTGGGGTGACCGTGGGACGGGCCGGCGCGTACGCGCCGACGCGGGCCGAAATCGGCTAAAGACCGAATCCGACCCGCGTCGCTTCGCGCTGATTAGGCCTGCGCGGCCTCCCGCTCCCGCACGGCGTTGTCGCGATCGCGAGCCCGCTCGAGCGCGCGCTTGCGGTCCTCTTCGGACTCGCGCGCGATCTCCTCGGCCCGAGCATCGTCGCGGGTGAAGTTCGCACCGGTCTCCGGGTCGAAGACGTGCATCAGCGCCGGGTCAAAGGCCAACTCGGCGGTGTCCCCTTCGCGGATCCGAGAACGAGCATCGAGGTTGACGATCATCTGGGTGCGCATGCCCTCACCGTCGAGGTCGCGGTCGAGCTCATCGAGGGTCGCTCGCACCGACTCATCGGCCTCGAAGGGGATGTACGCGTACTGCTCGTTGCCGAGCCACTCGGTCACATCGACATCGACATCGAAGGTGACCGAACCATCGGCGACATCCCCAAGCGAGGCGTCCTTGATGTACTCCGGCCGGATCCCGACGATCACGATGTCCTTGCCCTCGAGCTTGGCCGCCAACTCCGAGGGGATCGGGGCCGAGACGAAGGGCAGCCGCAGCATCGAGCCGTCGACCTGCGCCGGCAGGAAGTTCATCGGCGGCGTCCCGATGAAGCCGGCGACGAAGAGGTTGACCGGCTGCTCATACAACTCACGCGGCGACGCGACCTGCTGGAGTTCCCCCTTCTTCAGCACGGCGACCCGGTCACCGAGGGTGAGGGCCTCGGTCTGGTCGTGCGTGACGTAGATCGTGGTGACCCCAAGGCGCCGCTGCATCCGCGAGATCTCGGTGCGCATCTGACCGCGCAACTTCGCGTCGAGGTTGGAGAGCGGCTCATCGAAGAGGAAGGCGTCGGCATCGCGCACGATCGCCCGGCCCATCGCGACGCGCTGGCGCTGACCGCCGGAGAGATTCGACGGCTTGCGCTCGAGGTGCTCATCGAGTTCGAGCATGCGGCTGGCCGCCTGGACCTTCTCGCGGATCTCGGCCTCGGAGTGCTTGCCCTTGGCGAGGCGAAGGGGGAAGGCGATGTTTTCGAAGACGCTGAGGTGCGGGTACAGCGCGTAGTTCTGGAAGACCATCGACAGGTTGCGATCGCGCGGCGCGAGATCGTTGACCTTCTTGCCGTCGATCATCATGTCGCCGGAGGTGATGTCCTCCAACCCGACGACCATGCGCAGCAGGGTCGACTTCCCCGACCCCGACGGGCCGACGAAGATCATGAACTCGCCGTCCTTGATATCGAGGTCGACGCCCTTAATCGCAAGGAATCCGTCGCCGTACTCCTTGACCACATTGTGAAGAGTGATCTCAGCCATTTCGTAATGCTCCTAAATCTCTTGGCAGTTACCGGATCGGATCGGCCGGGCGGTTAGCCCTTGACCGCACCTGAGGTGAGGCCGGCGACGATCCGGCGCTGGAAGATCAGCACGAGGATGACGACGGGGATGGTGACGACGACGGCCGCGGCCATGATCGCCCCGGTCGGTTGCTCGAACTGCGACGCGCCGGTGAAGAAGGCGAGCGCGGCGGGCACCGTTCGAGCGTTCTCCGAAGTCAACGAGATGGCGAAGACGAAGTCATTCCACGCGGTGAAGAAGGTGATGATCGCCGTGGTGAACACCCCCGGAGCCGCGAGCGGGATGATCACCTTGCGGAAGGCCTCCCAGTTGGTCGCCCCATCGACCTGGGCCGCCTGCTCCATCTCCCACGGGATCTGCTGGAAGAAGGCCGACATGGTCCAGATGGCAAGGGGCAAGGTGAGCGCCAGGTAGGGGATGATCAGGCCCGGGATCGTGTCAAAGAGCCCGATCCGGCGCCACACATCGAACAGCGGCGTCACCATGGCGACCACGGGGAAGAAGCTCACCGCGAGCGCCGTCGTGAGGATCATCTTCTTGCCCTTGAACTCCAGTCGCGCGATCGCGTAGGCGCAGAACATCGCGAGGACCACGGAGATCAGGGTCGCCGAGAGGCAGACGATGAGCGAATTGCGAAGGGCCGGCAAGAAGAGGTCGTTGGCGCCACCGGTGAAGATCAACTCATAGTTTTGCCAGGTCACCTCCTTCGGCCAAAAACCGCCGAGAATGTTGGCCTCGGGATTGCCGAGGTCGGCCGGCTTCTTCAGCGACAGCGCCACCATCCAGATGAGCGGGATGACCGTCCAGATCATGATCGGGACGGCCAGCAGGGACCAGATACCGGTGCCCTTGGCGGACGGCTTAGCCATATCAGTTCCTCCCTGCCGCGAGGTCGACCTTGAAGCCCTTCACAAAGACGGCCGCGATGACGAGGACGCAGAGGAAGAGGATCACGGACAGGGCCGACCCGAGACCGATCTCTGTTCGGTCGATGGTTTGTCGATAGATGAGCATCGACAGCGAACTCGTATCGTTCGCACCGCCGGTCATCACGAAGATGTTGTCGAAGATGCGGAAGGCATCGAGGGTGCGGAAGAGCAACGCGACCATGAAGGCGGCCTTCATGTTGGGCAGGATCACCCGGACCAGGATCTGCCACCACGACGCGCCGTCGACCTTCGCGGCCTCTTCCATCGTCGAGTCGACCTGGGCCAGACCGGCGAGGAGCAGCAGCGACATGAAGGGGGTCGTCTTCCAGATCTCCGAGACGCAGATCGCGAAGATCGACGGCCAGAAGCTGCCGAACCAGTCGTAGTTTTGGGTGATTCCAGGGAGCCAACTAAACCAGGTGTTCAAGAACCCGGTGTTGATTTGGTAGGCGTAGAGCCAGGTGAAGGCCGAGACCACGGTGATGATCGAGTACGGGATCAACACGATGGTCCGCAGGGTGCGCCGCGGGATCACGATCCGGTGCATCACGAGCGCGATCACGAAGCCGAGGATGAGTTCGACGATCACGGTGATCACCGTGATGAGGACGGTCGCCCACATCGCCTTCCAAAAGACCGGGTCGGCGAGCGAGACCGTGTAGTTACGCAGGAAGACGAATTCCCGGTTGCTCGGGTCAGTGAGGCGGTAATTGAAGAAGGAGTTCCAGACCGCCTGGGCGATCGGGTAGGCCGTCACGAGCAGCATGATCACGAAGGCGGGCATCGCGAGCTTCCACCCGAGGACCTGCTCTCCCCTCGCGCGGTCGCTGATCGGGCCCTTGTTCTTCTTCTTCGCCGAACCCGATTCGGTGGTGGCCACACTCACAGCAACGCATCTCCCTTCATGACCTCTTGGAGCAGCGATGTCGTCTGCTTCGGCGTGGTGCTGGGGTTGACCGCACTCGGCGGGCTGTACTCACGCTGAATCCCCGAGGAGACGTCGCCGTAGTACTGGGTGAGCGGGCGAGGCGCACCGGCATCGAGCGACTCGCGGATCAGATCGGCCATCGGGAAGATCTTGCGCACCTCGGCGTTGTCATAGACCTTCTTGCGCGCCGCGGGGTTACCCGTGCCGATCATGTACGCGGCCTGGCTCTCCTCGCTCGTGAGGCACTTCACGGCCTCCCACGCCGCGTCCTGCTTCGTCGAGGCCTGGTTGACGCCCATCTCGATGCCACCGAGCGGCGGGCGTGATTCTTCGCCCTCGACCGTGCGGGGGTAGCGCGCCCAGGCGACGTCATCGAGCCAGGGCACCTCGGCCCCACTCATCGCGGCGTAGACATAGGGCCAGTTGACCATGAAGGCGGACTGCTCGTTTTGGAACATGTCGAGCGAGGTCGTCTCGTCGGTCGAGCCCAGCGCCGGTCCGCCGACCCCTTCCTTCGCGACCTTTTGGATGATCTCGGCCGCCTTGGTGCCCGCCTCGGAGTCGAGACCGAACTTCAGCTCCGCCCCGTCGGCGCCGGGGTTTTCGAGGATGGACCCTCCGCCCCCTTCGATCAGGGCATTGATCCACACCATGTACCCCTCGTAACGCCGCCCTTGGACGCTGATGTACTTATCGTCCTTTTTAGCGGCCTCGATGAGTTGGTCCCAGGTCACCGGCTTGCTCATATCCAGCCCGGCCTTTTCGGCCATGGACTTGCGATACCACAGCAATTGGGTATTGGCCCAGAAGGGGGCGGCGTAAATGTCGTCCTTCCACATCGCCGAACTCACGATCGGATCCACGGCGTCACCGACAAATTCCTCGGCGTACTGCTCGGGGACCTTGGCGAGGAAGCCCGCCTCGGCGAACTCGGCGACGAACACCGGGTCGATCGACATGATGTCGACCCCAGCGTCGTTGGCGGCGAGGCGGCGCAGCAGCTGCTGGCGCTGGTCGCTCGCGCTATTCGGCAGCACCTGGACCCGGATCGTGTACTTGCCGCCGGAGGCGTCCGTGCACTGTTTGGCCAGTTGAGCCTGCCCGCCGCCGGCCGGGTCGGACCCGCCACCGTCGGGGTTGATGTACCAGTTGAGTACCTCGCCTTGTCCTGCCTCATCGCTCGACCCACAAGCACCAAGGGTCAGCGCGGACGCGGTGAGGACGGCTGCTGCCGCCGCAGCGCGGCGTCGAGTGCGTCGTTGCACGAACTCGTCCTTTCGACGGTCGGGTCCGGACCTTCCCCATCGATCGGCAGGCTGTGTGCCGGCCGTGATGATGACGAGAGGATCCTTAATGTCCTTTCCTATCACCGCAATGCCGGTGCGGGACAGGGGCGCGGGGGGTCGTAGAGTGCTAATTGGTGTCGGATCGTGATCAAGGTACGGCACCTCATTCGAGGTGGTGATCGGTGATCACATCGATCTCACCGGCAAGCGCGAGGAGTTCGAAACCATGGCTGAGTTCGCGTACGAGGACATGCTCCCGGTCGGGGCCGACCAGACCCCCTGGCGGCACCTGACGAGCGAGGGCGTCGAGGTCGTCACGGTGGATTCCGGACCGCTCGCCGGCCAGTCCTTCCTCCAGGTGGCGCCGGACGCCCTGCGTCTGCTCACCGAGACCGCGATGCACGACATCGCGCACTACCTCCGCCCCGCGCACCTGCAGCAGCTGCGCTCGATCCTCGATGACGAGGAGGCGAGCCCCAATGACAAGTTCGTCGCGCTTGACCTGCTGAAAAACGCCAACATTGCCTCTGGTGGAGTCCTGCCGATGTGCCAGGACACCGGGACCGGAATCGTCATGGGTAAGCGTGGCCAGCGCGTCCTCACCGAGGGCACCGACGAGCGCGTGATCGCCCGCGGCGTCTACGACGCGTACACCCGCCTCAACCTTCGGTACTCGCAGATGGCTCCGGTCACGATGTGGGAGGAGAAGAACACCGGGTCCAACCTGCCCGCCCAGATCGAGCTCTACGCCGACACCGCCGAGGGGCATGAGCTCACCTACAAGTTCCTCTTCATGGCCAAGGGGGGCGGCTCGGCCAACAAGAGCTACCTCTTCCAAGAGACCAAGGCGATCCTCAACCCGGACGCCATGATGCGCTTCCTCGACGAGAAGATCCGCTCCCTCGGGACGGCCGCGTGCCCGCCGTACCACCTCGCGATCGTGATCGGCGGCACCAGCGCCGAGCTCGCGCTGAAGACCGCAAAGTACGCGAGCGCGAAGTACCTCGACTCCTTGCCGACGACCGGCGACGCCGCGACCGGCCGAGGTTTTCGCGATGTCGAGCTCGAGCAGCAGGTCCTCGAACTCACTCGCCAAAGCGGCATCGGCGCCCAATTCGGCGGGAAGTATTTCTGCCACGACGTGCGCGTGGTGCGCCTCCCCCGGCACGGCGCCTCCCTTCCCGTGGCGATCGCCGTGTCCTGCTCGGCCGACCGTCAGGTGCTCGGCAAGATCACGAGCGAAGGGGTCTTCATCGAGCAACTCGAGACCGACCCGGCGAGGTTCCTGCCCGAGCAGACCCACGAGGACCTGCTCGAGCGCGATGACGCCGCTGAGGAGGGCGCCGTCGTCCAGATCGACCTCAACCAGCCCATGGACCAGATCCTCGCCGAACTCACGCGGCACCCGGTCAAGACCCGACTCTCGCTCACTGGGCCCCTCGTCGTCGCGCGCGATATCGCGCACGCGAAGATCAAGGGGCGCCTCGACGCGGGCGACGACATGCCGCAGTACTTAAAGGACCACCCGGTCTATTACGCCGGACCAGCGAAGACGCCAGAAGGGATGGCCTCGGGCTCCTTCGGACCGACGACCGCCGGACGCATGGACTCCTATGTCGACCAGTTCCAGGCGGCGGGCGGCTCGATGGTGATGCTCGCCAAGGGCAACCGCAGCCAACAGGTCACCGACGCCTGCGAGGCCCACGGCGGCTTCTATCTCGGGTCGATCGGTGGCCCGGCTGCGCGCCTCGCGCAGGACTGCATCAAGAGCGTCGAGGTCCTTGAATACCCCGAGCTCGGGATGGAGGCCGTCTGGAAGATCGAGGTGGAGGACTTCCCCGCCTTCATCGTTGTCGACGACAAGGGTGAGGACTTCTTCGCCTCGGTGACCAAACCGGTCGCCACCACGATCTCTAAGCGGGCGGGGCTCCTCTGATGGCCGGGCGCACCGTGGACCCGGCGGCCACCGACCCCGCAGACTTCGCCGACCTCCTTGCCGCCAATGCCGAGTACGCGAAGACCCACGACCTCTCCGGCTTCGATGGCATCGCCCACGCCGGGATCGCCGTCGTCACCTGCATGGACAGCCGGATCGACCCGCTCGCGATGTTGGGGCTGAAGGCCGGCGACGCGAAGATCTTCCGCAATCCCGGTGGCCGGGTGACCGGCGCCGCGATGGAGGCGCTCGTCCTCGGCGTGCATCTGCTCGGGGTACGCCGCATCCTCGTCGTCCCCCACACTCGTTGCGCGATGGCGGCCAACTCCGAGGTCGACCTCCGCCGACGGGTCGGCGAGTCCGCCGGGATCGACGCCTCCTGGCAGGCCTTCAATGTCGTCAACGACATGGAGACCGAGTTGCGCGCGAGCGTCGCCGCCGTGCGAGCACATCCCCTCATCGGGGACCGCGTCGAGGTCGGCGGGTTCATCTACGACGTCGATACCGGTCTGCTCGCCCCGCTCGACTAGGGGAGATACTCGGGGGCATGGACCGTCACCGGGCGCAGCCAGGAACCATCCCGTCCTCCCCCGAGCAAGCCTGGGCCATGCTGGCCGCCGGGAACGCCCGCTTCATGGCGGGTTCCCCGGCCCACCCGCATCAAGATGTGCAGATCCGGCATCGGATCGCCGCGAAGCAGCGACCCTTCGCGCTCTTTTTCGGCTGCGCGGATTCTCGCGTCGCCGCCGAACTGATCTTCGACCAAGGTCTCGGGGACCTCTTCGTCGTGCGCACAGCGGGGCACGTCACCGACCCGAGCGTCCTCGGATCGATTGAGTTCGGCGTCGGCCCGCTCGGGATCCCGCTCATCGTCGTCCTCGGCCACGACTCGTGCGGCGCGATCAACGCCGCGCTCGCCGCGCACCAAAGCGGGACCATCCCCGGCGGATTCCTCCGCGACATCGTCGAGCGGGTGACGCCCAGCATCATCTCGGTCGCACGCCGCGGCGCTCTCGAGCCCGAAGAGGTCGAGCGCGAACACGTGCGGATGACCGCTCAGCTCCTGACCGAGCGCTCCACCCTGATCGGTGAACGGGTCTCCTCCGGCAAACTCGCGATCGTCGGCGCCGAGTATGTCCTCACCGATGGCGAGGCCCGCGTGGTCACGGTCGTCGGCGATGCCGGCGTCGAGCCTTCGGTCTAACTAGAGCGCGAGCTCGGCTCGCACGACGCCCGCGAGACGCTCGGCCACCTGTTCGGCCTGCTCTTCGGTGGCCGCCTCGACCATGACCCGAACCACCGGCTCCGTGCCCGACTTGCGCAGGAGCACCCGGCCGGACCCATCGAGGGCCGCGGTCTCCTGCGCGACGGCATCCTGAAGGGGGGTACAGGTCTCCACCCGGTCCTTATCGACGCCCTTGACGTTGAGCAGGACCTGCGGCAGCCGGGTCATGACGGTGGCGAGCTCGGCGAGGGTCTTCCCGGACTCCGCCACCCGCGAGGCGAGGAGCAGCCCGGTGAGGACCCCATCGCCGGTGGTGCCGTGCTCGAGCATGATGACGTGGCCCGACTGCTCACCGCCGAGGGTGTAAGAGCCGCGGCGCATCTCCTCAAGGACATAGCGATCGCCAACCCCGGTCTGGCGGACCGTAACCCCGGCCGCTTCCATCGCCTGGAGCAGGCCGAGGTTGCTCATCACGGTCGCGACGAGGGTGTCGTCCGCAAGGACACCGCGCTCCTTCATTGCGAGCGCGAGGATCCCCATGATCTGGTCGCCGTCGACCACTTCGCCCTGCGCATCGACGGCGAGGCAGCGGTCGGCGTCGCCGTCGTGCGCGACGCCGAGGTCCGCGCCGTGCTCGCGCACCGCCGCCTGGAGTTGCTCGAGGTGGGTGGAGCCATAGCCATCGTTGATATTGAGGCCGTCGGGAGAGGCACCGATCACGTGAACCTCGGCGCCAGCCAAGCGGAAGATCTCCGGCGACACGGCGCTCGCCGCGCCGTGGGCGGCGTCGATCACCACGACCAGCCCGTCGAGGGGGTGCGGGATGGCGCGCAGGAGGTGGCGGACGTAGCGAGCGCCACCGTCTTCCATCTGCGAGACCCGGCCGATGTCGGCTCCGGTCGGACGCGCGGGGGTGTCCGCCATCGCCGCCTCGATGGCGTCCTCGACCGCGTCGGGCAACTTGTGCCCGCCCTTGGCAAAGAACTTGATCCCGTTATCGGGCATGGCGTTGTGGGAGGCCGAAAGCATGACCCCGAAGTCGGCGTCGGCATCCGCCGTCAGGTACGCGACCGCCGGCGTCGGCAGCACGCCAGCATCAAGGACATCGACACCGGCCGAGGCCAGCCCGGCGACGACCGCCGCCGAGAGGAACTCACCGGACGCCCGTGGGTCACGCCCGACCACCGCGCGTGGGCGCCGGGCGGGGCCGTCCTCACTGCCATCGGCTTCGACCTCGGGCAGGACTCGCGCTGCCGCTTGGGCCAGCCGCAGCGCGAAGTCTGCGGTGATCACATCGCCGTTGGCGAGGCCACGGACTCCGTCGGTACCAAATAGTCGCGCCATCGTAAAAGAGCGCCTGCCTTCCGTTTTCCTTCGACGTGGTGATCGCCACGGACCACTGACTGCCGATTGACCATACCCGCCAGATAGGCTCAACTCCGCCGGATAGGCCCGTTCGGCACCGACGAACCGGCACATCTCGACGAAGGCGAGCCATGATCGACTTTCGCCCCTCCGAGCAACCCACCCTCGGGGTGGAGTGGGAACTCGCGCTGGTCGACGCGCACTCCCTGGACCTCACCCCGCGCGCCGCCGAGGTCGTCGAGGCTCTCGACTCCCCCGTCGCTTCCCGGGTTCATCGAGAGTTGCTGAGCAACACCGTCGAGCTGGTCACCGATATCGCTCGCACGGTCCCCGAGGCCATGGCCGACCTGGACGAAGGGCTCGGGGCCCTGCGAACGGTCACGACTGACCTCGGCGTGGAGTTGATGTCGGCCGGCACTCACCCCTTCGCCCGGCCCGACCGTCAGGAGGTCTCCGAAGGGGAGCGGTACGCGACGTTGATCGACCGAACCCGCTGGTGGGGGCGCCAGATGGTGATCTACGGCGTGCATGTCCACGTCGGGATCTCCCACCGCGACAAGGTGATGCCGCTCATCAACGGCCTGTTGCCCTACGTCCCGCACCTCCAGGCGCTGTCTGCGTCGTCTCCCTTCTGGGCCGGCGTCGATACCGGGTTCGCCAGCAACCGTGCCCAGCTCTTCCAACAGCTCCCGACCGCGGGGCTGCCCTTCCAGTTCGACACCTGGGGCGAGTACGAGCGCTACGCCGATGACCTGATGACGACCGGTGTCATCGATCAGCTCAAGGAGATTCGCTGGGACATCCGGCCCGCCGGGCACCTCGGCACGATCGAAAACCGGGTCTGCGACGGCGTCCCCAACCTCGCCGAACTGGCCTCCTTGACCGCCTTCATCCAGTGCTTGGTGGTCGCTTTGGATGACCGGCTGACCGACGGGGGGATGCTCCCCACGCTGCCGCCGTGGCATGTCCAGGAGAACAAGTGGCGGGCCGCCCGCTATGGCATGGACGCCATCATCATCCTCGACGACCACAACCGCGAGCGGCTGGTCACCGAGTCCCTTTACGACCTCATCGAGCGGCTCCTGCCCATCGCCCGGCGCCTCGATTGCGCCGACGAACTAAGCGGCTTGGAGCAGATCATCACCACCGGCGCGAGCTACCAGCGTCAACTCGCGGTCGCCGCGGCCCATGAGGGGGACCTTCGGGCGGTCGTGCGCAGCCTGATCGACGAACTGCACGCCGGGCACCCCCTCTAACAAAGCGCGAAGGGGGCGCCGCGACCGAGGTGGTCGCGGCGCCCCCTTCGCGGGCAGTGATCCGAGCCGGATCAGCGCTTGCTGTACTGCGGAGCCTTGCGGGCCTTCTTGAGCCCGGCCTTCTTGCGCTCCGGGACGCGAGCGTCACGGGTCAGGAAGCCGGCCTTCTTCAAGGTGGCGCGGTTCAGGTCCGGGTCCACACCGTTTAGCGAACGGGCGACGCCGAGGCGCACCGCACCGGCCTGGCCGGAGGGGCCACCGCCGTGGACGCGCACGAGGACGTCGTAGGCACCGTCCAGCTCGAGCACGGTGAGGGGCTCGTTGACGATCTGCTGGTGGACCTTGTTGGGGAAGTACTCCTCGAGCGTGCGCCCGTTGATCTTCCACTCGCCGGTGCCGGGGACGATCCGCACGCGGGCGATGGCCTGCTTGCGACGGCCGGTGCCGGCGCCCGGGACGGAGACGGTGCGGCGCTCGGCGGGAGCCTCGCCGACCGGACCCTCGGACTCGGAGGTGTAGGAGGTCATCGGGGCCTCCTCGGTCTCGGGAGTGGTGTCGATGGTGTCAGCCACAGTGATTCCTTATGCGTTGTCTCGTGCGGGCGCTTACTGGGCGACCTGGGTAAAGGTGTACGGGGTCGGCTGCTGGGCGCCGTGGGGGTGCTCCGGGCCCGCGTAGACCTTGAGCTTGGCGAGCTGCGCGCGGCCGAGGGAGTTCTTCGGCAGCATCCCGCGGACGGCCTTTTCGATGGCCTTCTCCGGGTTCTTTTCGAGCAGCTCGGTGTAGGAGGTGGACTTAAGGCCACCCGGGAAGCCCGAGTGCCGGTAGGCGACCTTCTGGGCCGCCTTCGAGCCGGTCAGGGCGACCTTGTCGGCGTTGATGATGATCACGAAGTCGCCGGTGTCGACGTGCGGAGCGAACGTCGGCTTGTGCTTGCCGCGCAGGAGAATCGCGGTCTGGCTCGCGAGGCGGCCGAGGACGACGTCGGTCGCGTCGATCACGTGCCAGGCACGGGTGATCTCGCCCGGCTTCGGGGTGTAGGTACGCATGAGTGCTTGCCTTTGCTGGTAAACGTCAACTGCTGGAGGCGGGCCGGCGGCAGATCATCGCCCAGGCCAACTACCGATCAATTTTACGGGGGGTCGACGCGCCGACCCAAAACGCGCCGACGGGCGCAAAACCCCCGGTATCTCGGGCCAAACGGGAGGTGAGCGCCGGGGCTCTTCGATTGACCGCGTGCTGATTGCACAACTATTATGCAATCCATGGACGGGTGGCGGCTTCTTTCTCACCCCCTTCGTTCGCGCATCCTCGCCCACCTGCGCCTTCACGGCGCGGCAACGTCGGCCGACCTCGCGCGGGCGCTCGGGACCAACACCGGCGTGACGAGTTATCACCTCAGGGTGCTTGGCGAGGCCGAGCTGGTCGAGGACACCGGGCTCGGCAATGCCAAAACCCGCCTCTGGGCCGCGAGCGAAGCCGCCCCAGACCCCAACGCCGTCACCACCCGGTTTGCCGACGATGGTCCGGTGGGCGACGCCGACTCCGCCGATGACGGCGACGATGTCGAGGACCTCGCTGACGCCCTTTGGCTCGCTCACGATCACGTCGACCTGCTCGCGGGCCGGGCGCACACCTGGGTCGACGGAGCGCAGGCGTGGCCCCCGGTCTGGCAGGACGAATGCGGCGTGCGCGACGACGCGGTACTCGTGAGCGAAGAGCAACTCGCCGCCCTGCGCGCCGAGCTCGATGCTGTCCTCGCCCGGTACCGCCGGATCGGTGCCGGGACTCCCGGCGCTCGGCGCGTCGGGGCGTGGACCGCGCTGATCCCGCTCGACCCCCTTCGCCGCGGCTAGCGAAACGACCGACGCCGATCCGCCGGTGCAAAGATGGTCCGGTGCCCGAAGACTCGCGGACCGACCCGTCGCCGCAGACCGAAGCGTCCACCCCCCGATTCATCGCCGGGCTCGCGCTTCGTGCCCTGATCGCCTTGGCTCTGCTCGCCATCGCGACGCACGTCCTGGCGCGCCCCTTCGTCATCCCGAGCGGGTCAATGGAGCAGACCCTCACGCCTGGCGACCGGATCCTGGCGCAGATCGCCTTCGTCGACGACACCCAGTTGGGTCGCGGGGACATCATCGTCTTCGGTCACGGCCAGACCTGGGCCGATCCCGCCCTTCCCCCGGCAGGCCCAGCGAAGGAGGCGGTTCGAACCGTCGGCGGGATCCTCGGCGTCGGCCCCTCGCACCAGACGCACACCGTGAAGCGGATCATCGGCACCCCGGGCGATCAGGTCTCCTGCTGCGATGAAGGGGGGCGCGTCACCGTCAACGGGCAGGGGATCGACGAGCCGTACGTCTTCGAGGACTTCGAGTTCATCCCGGGTCAGTTGGACTGCACCACCGACCCGCGCTCGACACGCTGCTTTAGCGAGGTGACCGTGCCGAAGGGGTCGTACTTCGTGCTCGGCGACCACCGCTCGCAGTCCGGCGACTCGGCGATCAACTGCCGCTCGAGCGCCTCCGATGGCGCCACCTGCGCACAGTTCGTGCCCATGGATCAGGTCGTGGGCACGGTCGGATTCCGCTTCTGGCCGCTATGGCCCGGGACCGTCGAGTAGTTAGGGCAGCTCGCGCCGAGCGCGCGCCTGCTCCGCCCGGGCGGCGAGCTCATGGTCGGCCGGATACCCGACCTCTTCGAGGCTGAGCCCGTGGGCGGGCATGACCTTCACCCGCGGATCACGCGCCCCGGCCGCCATCACCTCGGCCGGCCACCGCGCTGACTCTCGCCTCTCTCCGACCGGGATCACCGCACCGACGAGCGCGCGAACCATCGAATGGCAAAAGGCGTCCGCGATCACCCGCGCCTCCACCAGGCCGTCGTCGCGTCGCCACCACGAGTAGTCGATCAGGGTCCGCACGGTGGTCGCCCCTGCGCGCCGCTTGCAAAAGGCCGCGAAATCCCGCAGCCCGAGCAGGCCCTGCGCGGCGTCGTGCATGGCCTCCTCATCGAGCGGCCGCCGATGAGCGACCACCTCATGGCGGCGAAGGGGGTCCACGCGGGTGAGGTCGTCGACGATGAGATAGCGATACCGCCGCCACGCCGCCGAGAAGCGGGCATCGAAGCCGTCCGGCGCCCGGGTGACGGCGTGCACCACGACATCCGGCGGCAGGACCCCCTTGAGCCTGGTCAGGGCCGCCTCCTCAGGTGCGCGGCCAGCCCGTCCGGGAAGTGCCTCCCACGTGGAGACGGGGAGGTCGACATGGGCCACCTGACCGCGGGCGTGAACCCCGGCGTCGGTCCGGCCGGCGACCGTGAGGCGGACCGGTTCGCTGCTTCGGGTGATCGTGGTGAGGGCCGTCGTCAGTTCTCCTTCGACCGTGCGCCGCGAAGGCTGCGCCGCCCATCCGGAAAACGCCGTGCCGTCATAGGCCAGGTCGAGACGCACCCGGACGGCGGAGGGGTCGAAGGGGGAAGCGCTCACAAGAGCGAACCCTAGCCAGCGCCCACCGGTTGACCACATCTTGACTCCCGAGTAACCAAGGAGGACATTGCTCGCCTGTGACCGCATTGCGCACCGCTCGGCTCGCCGCCGCCGGCTCCTTCTTCCTCCAGGGACTCGTCTTCATCAGCGTGACCCAGCGCCTTCCCGAGATTTCTCGGGTATGGCGGCTCGACGAACTCAAGCTCTCACTCGTCATGCTGCTCGTCGTGCTGCTCTCCGGGGCCGGATCGGTGGGCGCGGAGGTGATCGCCAAGCGGTCCCATAGCGCGCTCGTCTTAAGAATCGGCTGCGTCCTGACGATCATTGGCCTGCTGATCGCGTCCTGGGCTCCCGCCTTCGGCGTCTTCCTCGTCGGCATCGCGATCTGGGCGCTCGCGGTCGGCGCGATCGACGCCGGGTCGAATATGCAGGCCGTCTCGGTCGAAGCGCACTATGGCCGGGCGATCCTGCCGTCCTTCCACGGAGCCTGGACCTTCGGCGGCATCCTCGCCACCATCGCCGCGATCGCCATGGCCCACGTCGAGCTGCGGTACGCGATCCTGCCGCTGCTCCTCGTGCCCCTCGCGATGGCCTTCGCCCCCTACCTGCGCCGGGACACCATCGTCGACGAGGTCGCCGATCCGAACCAGATCCCGTGGCGGCGCATCGGGTGGCTCGGGCTCGCGATGATCCTCTTCTACATGGTCGATACGGCCTCGACCGTCTGGGGCCCGAAGTTCCTCGAAACCGTCCACGCGACCCCGGACCGCTGGCTGCCGCTCGCGACCTTGCCCTACCTCGCCGCGACCCTGGCTGCCCGAATCGGCGGAGACCATCTGGTCGATCGCTATGGCGCGACCCGGGTGCTGCGCGTCGGCGGGGTGCTCGCCGCCGCTGGGCTCGCGGTCATCGTCTTCTCGCCGAGCACGATCGCGGCGATCCTCGGCTTCACGATCGTCGGGTGTGGGATCGCGGTGATCGCCCCGCTCAGTTTCTCGGCCGCGGGCGCGATCGCGGGCGGCACGGATGACCCCGTCGTGCGCCAGGCCCGGGTGGACATGGTGATCGCCCGCTTCAACCAGTTCAACTACCTCGGCGCGCTGCTCGGCGCGGTGCTGACCGGCGTCTTCGGTGCGGGGAACCTCCGCCTCGGGTACGCGGTCCCGATGGTCTTGATCCTCGCGATCATCCCGCTCGCCAAGCACTTCGGGATCATCGCTGGGCGAGCCCGCTGACCCCCTTCTGTGCGGGGAGATGCCGAAGGGCGCCGCCTCCCGACGTGGGAAGCGGCGCCCTTCGCGCCAGAAGCGCGTTCGAGTGCTAGATCAGCTGCCCGAACCGGCCTTCTTGAAGCCCGCGGCCTCGGCATCGTCCGCGGAAGCGAACCAGAACTCGGCGACGGTCTGGTCGTACCACTGGCCGTCCGGCTCGTGGTAGAGGCCAGAGTCGGCGTTGCCCTTGACGGTGTAGCCCTCGGGAGCCGAGCCGTCCTCGTTCGCCGCGACGGCGCCCTTCGGCAGTTCCACCGCGGTCTCCGGAGCAGCATCGGTGCCCGCGTCCTCGGTGGTCTCGGCCTTGGCGTCCTTCGCGGAGCGCTTGGTGGCGGCCTCGGCCTCGGCGACGACGGCGCGCTTCGGCTTGGCATTGACCGGCTCGCGGACGAGCTCGATCACGCACATCGGAGCGTTGTCGCCCTTGCGCGGCGCGATCTTGATGATCCGGGTGTAGCCACCCTCGCGCTCGGCCATGTCGGGCGCGATCTCGGTGAAGAGGCGGTGGACGACGCCCTTGTCCTTGACCACGGTGAGCACCTTGCGGCGCGCGGCGAGGTCACCGCGCTTGGCGAAGGTGATCATGCGCTCGGCGAGCGGGCGCAGACGCTTGGCCTTGGCCTGGGTGGTGGTGATCGAGTCGTGCTCGAAGAGGGCCTGGGCGAGGTTGCCCAGCATCAGCCGCTCGTGAGCGGGACCGCCGCCGAGACGGGGACCCTTAGTCGGGGTAGGCATGGTGTTTCTCCTTGAAAATCTGACCTCACCGCACCGGGCAGGTCATGCGAGTGAGGGTCAGAACTGCTCGTCCTCGGCGAACGAGGTGTCCTCGTCGCCGTCGAAGTCGTCGCCGTAGCCATCGATGACCGACGACGGGTCGAACCCGGGCGGGCTGTCCTTCAGAGCCAGGTTCATCCCGTGCAGCTTGACCTTGACCTCGTCGATCGACTTCGCACCGAAGTTACGGATGTCGAGCAGGTCCGCCTCGCTGCGACCCACGAGTTCACCCACGGTGTGGATGCCCTCGCGCTTCAAGCAGTTGTACGAGCGGACGGTGAGGTCGAGGTCCTCGATCGGCAGGGCGAGGTCAGCGGCGAGCGCAGCGTCGGTCGGCGACGGGCCCATGTCGATGCCCTCGGCCTCGACGTTGAGCTCGCGGGCGAGGCCGAAGAGCTCGACGAGGGTCTTACCCGCCGAGGCGAGCGCGTCCCGCGGGGTCATCGAGGACTTGGTCTCGACATCGACGACGAGGCGGTCGAAGTCGGTGCGCTGCTCGACACGGGTCGCCTCGACCTTGTAGGTGACGGCAAGGACCGGCGAGTAGATCGAGTCGACCGGGATGCGCCCGATCTCCTGGTCTCCCGACTTGTTCTGGTTCGCCGAGACGTAGCCGCGGCCGCGCTCGACGGTGAGCTCCATCTCGAGCGAGCCCTTGTCGTTCAGGGTCGCGATGTGCAGGTCGGGGTTGTGCACCTCGACACCGGCCGGCGGGTTGATGTCCGCTGCGGTGACGGCGCCAGCGCCGGTCTTGCGGAGGTACATCACGACGGGCTCGTCGTTCTCCGAGGAGACGACGAGGCCCTTCAGGTTCAAGATGATCTCGGTGACGTCTTCCTTGACCCCGGGGATCGTGGAGAACTCGTGGAGCACGCCATCGACGCGGATCGAGGTCAGCGACGCACCGGGGATGCTCGAGAGCAGGGTGCGGCGAAGGGAGTTGCCAAGGGTGTAGCCGAAGCCCGGCTCGAGGGGCTCGATGACGAACCGCGAACGGTTGTCGGCGATGACCTCTTCGCTCAGGGCGGGGCGCTGTGCAATCAGCACGGTGTGTCTTCCTTCCCACGGGCGACCGCTATATGACGCCTCGTGAAACGTGCCGGTCGTGATCCGGCGACCGCCATCACCTCTGTCCGCGGTGACGGTCCTTCGCGCTCCCCCTTCGTCCAGGGGCGAAGGGGGAGCGCGACGCGTAACAATCGCGCGAAGAACTAGTTCTTCGCGCGATTGTTACGCTTCGCGCTCCCCCTTCGTCCAGGGGCGAAGGGGGAGCGCGACGCGTAACAATCGCGCGAGGAACTAGTTCTTCGAGTAGAGCTCGACGATCAGCTGCTCGGTGAGCGGGGTGTCGATCTGCTCACGGGTCGGCAACTGGTGGACGAGGATCTTCAAGCTGCCGGGGACGACGTGGAGCCACGCCGGGACCGGACGCTCGCCGAAGGTCTCACGGGCCAGCTGGAAGGGGAAGGTCTCCACCGACTGCTTGCGGACCGTGATGATGTCGTACTGCTCGACGCGGTGGCTCGGGATATCCGTGCGCACGCCGTTGACCTCGAAGTGGCCGTGGGTGACCAGCTGGCGGGCGTGGCGGCGGGTGCGCGCCAGGCCGGCCCGGTAGATCACGTTGTCCAGGCGGGACTCGAGGATGGTGAGCAGGTTGTGACCGGTCTGGCCGGGGCGGTTGGCCGCCTCCTTGTAGTACCGGACGAACTGCTTTTCCATAACGCCGTAGGTGAAGCGGGCCTTCTGCTTCTCCTGCAGCTGGGTCAGGTACTCCTTCTCCTGGATCCGGCGACGGCCGTGCTGGCCGGGCGGGAAGGGACGGAGCTCATAGTTCTTGTCGCCGCCGACGAGGTCGAGCTTCAGTCGACGCGACTTCTTGGTGATGGGGCCGGTGTAACGAGCCATGGTGTTTTCTTATCGCCTTTCCGTGACTCAGACGCGCCGGCGCTTGGGCGGGCGAACGCCGTTGTGCGGGCTCGGGGTGACGTCCTGGATCGCGCCGACCTCGAGGCCAGCGGCGGTGAGGGAGCGGATCGCGGTCTCACGACCGGAGCCGGGGCCCTTGACGAAGACGTCGACCTTCTTCATGCCGTGCTCCATGGCACGACGAGCGGCGGCCTCGGCCGCCATCTGAGCCGCGTACGGGGTGGACTTGCGGGAGCCCTTGAAGCCGACCTGGCCGGCGGACGCCCACGAGATCACCGCACCGGTCGGGTCGGTGATCGAAATGATGGTGTTGTTGAACGTGCTCTTGATGTGGGCCTGGCCCACGGCAACATTCTTCTTGACCTTGCGACGCACCTTGGCGCCGGAGCGGGTCTTGGGAGGCATGCTTCTCCTACGTTCTTCTTCGCGTGCGGTAGGTGATCACCGGCGGCCGACCTCTTCTTGGGAAAAGTGGTCAGGGCCGTTGGGGGTGATTACTTGCCGGCCTTCTTCTTGCCGGCGACGGTGCGCTTCGGGCCCTTGCGGGTGCGCGCGTTGGTCTTGGTCCGCTGACCGCGCACCGGGAGGCCACGGCGGTGCCGCAGACCCTCGTACGTGCCGATCTCGACCTTGCGGCGGATGTCCGCGGCGACCTCACGGCGGAGGTCACCTTCGAGCTTGACGTTGGCCTCGAGCCAGTCACGCAGCGAGACGAGCTGGTCATCGACCAGGTCCTTCACGCGGGTGCTCGGGTCGACGCCGGTCGCTTCCAACGCCTTCTGCGAGGTCGTGCGGCCCACACCGAAGATGTAGGTCAGTGCCACCTCAACGCGCTTGTCGCGCGGGAGGTCCACTCCAACAAGACGTGCCATCTTGTCGTACTTCCTTTTCTGTTCATTTCCGGAGGTCTGGTGCAACACCGGTCCGCTCCGAGGTTTCCCTCTTGCGGTCCTCGGCCTCCGGGCCGAGGGTGACGTCCAGGCTCCCTTCCGCTGAGCGAAGGGGGCGTGGGGCCGGGTGCTGCGTGATGTCGTGTCGATCTAACAACTGTGCTGGGTGTTCGTCGCGAGAGATCAGGCGATCCGTGCGGCGGACCGGGACAACAAGCCCCGATCGATGATCCCTAGCGGAGAATCAGCCCTGGCGCTGCTTGTGGCGCAGGTTCTCGCAGATCACCATGACCCGACCGTTACGGCGGATCACCTTGCACTTATCGCAGATCTTCTTGACGCTCGGCTGAACCTTCATTGCCTTGAACGCATCTTTCATCGATCTGTCCCGACATCTCAGGATCGAGACATCGGGTGGTGCTGCTGGCCGGTAGCGTGGGCGCGATGCCCCCGCCGGGTCAGCGGTAGCGGAAGACGATGCGGCCGCGGGTCAGGTCATACGGGCTCAACTCGACGACAACCTTGTCCTCCGGGAGGATTCGGATGTAGTGCTGTCGCATCTTGCCCGAGATGTGGGCGAGGACCTTGTGACCATTCGTCAGTTCGACCCGGAACATTGCGTTCGGGAGCGCTTCGACGATGGTGCCCTCGACCTCGATGACGCCGTCCTTCTTGGCCATACCCTCTCAATCCGTCTCGGCCGCTCCCCTGATAGGAGCAGACCCGCTTGCGGTCACGCGTGCAGGCACACGTGACCGACGCTCAATCTTAGGGGACAAGGCCAGCCAAAGGCGAATCGCCCTTCCTCCCGGCCTGCACAACGCGCCCACCCGCGCACCCTGCGCACCCCACCAACGCGCCCGGCCTGCACAACGCGCCCTCCCCCGCACCCTCCACACCCCACCCAGCGCGCCTGGCCTGCACAACGCGCCCACCCCCGCACCCTGCGCACCCCACTAACGCTCCCGGCCTGCACAACGCCCCCACCCCCGCACCCTGCGCACCCCACCTACCGACGCGGGGATGCCGCGGCAAGGGTCCAGTACGCCCGCACGATCTGACCGATGAAAGTCGCTGGCTGAAGTCGGTAGCCGAGGACAGGCACGCGGAGCACGACACCTCGTGCGATCACGACTTCGTTGGAGCGCAAGGCGTCGTCGACGGTGTTGAGCGCGAGGGCGTGGTGGCCTCCGTCGACCTCGACGAAGAGGCCGACCTCTTCCCATCCGAGGTCGAGATAGACCCGGCCACCGCGGTGTTCTCGCACGATCTGATGGGAGGGTTCGGGCAAACCGGCCGCCCGCAGAGCGCCGACCACGTCGATCTCGCCGAGGGCCTGCGCTCCACGACTCACATCGCGCACCGCGTGGTCGAGCAGAGTGCGACGCGGTAGCGGCAGACGCGCCCGACGATCCAGCCACGCCTGCGCCAGGGCGTCCGGGCGCACCAGGCGCTGCTGCACCACCAGGCACATCAGGAGAACCGCCGCGCGATCAGAGCGAGCCCATTGCATGGCATGCACGGTGGCCACCTCTGGCTGTACCCGCGGGATCCCCGCCGAGACGACCACTGGCATCTGGCGCCGTTGGTGAATCCGCACTCCGGGGTGCTTGCGCGGTCGGCAGTTATGCGGAAGGGAGATGTCGATGACCGAATCGTCAAAGCCAGTGAGCCCCGCCTTCCACAGCGCCGCGACACCGTCGAGCGCGGCGCCCGAACCGCTTTCCCAGACCACCTGCCACAGTCGACCGTCCCCCATCGGCTCACCCGTGCCGATCCCCACCGTGTGCCGACCGAGAACTCTCCACCGACCCGCGGTGACCTCCGAACGCACGTCAGCGCGGGTGATCCCCACTCGCCGAAGGTGGGATCGAGGCGCGACGCCCCCGTACAACTCGGCGACCCGGGCGCCCCGGAAGGCCCGCTGGTCTCGGCTCAACGCCACTCGCGGATAGACGCTCATGCGCCACCGTTGTCGCGTCGGGCCCGCTCCGCGTGGCCATGGGAGGAGGTGGTGGACAGCCCCCTTCGCTCTCCGCCGACTGTGGAAAACGACAAGCGGCGTGCGGAAGGTGCGCACGCCGGCACCTTTGACACCCCACCGGAGTCACCCGGCGTGCAGAAGGTGCGCACACTCGCACCCTTGACACCCCACCGCAGTCACCGGCGTGCGGAAGGTGCGCACGCCCGCACCCTCGGCAGGCCGTCGGGTTAGTCGCCGCGGAGGTGGGCGGCGTACAGCTCGAGGATGCGGGCCGTGCCGTCGACGGCGCTCAGCTCGCCCGAGCGAACCGCCGCGGTGAGCTCGGCACGAGCGGCGCGGACCTCGGGGGCTTCGCGCACCCCATCGGTGAGGTGGGCATCGACCATCGCCCACATCCAGTCCTCTTGCTGCTGGGCGCGCCGGGCCTCCAGCGAGCCGCCCTCTTCCAAGTACGCCCGGTGATCGAGCACCGCCTGCCACACCTCGTCGAGGCCCTCGCCCGTCGCCGCGGAGCAGGTGAGCACGGGTGGGCGGCGCAGTTCCTTATCGCTCATCACGAGGCGAAGGGCGCCGGAGAGTTCGCGAGCAGCGGCGCGGGCCGGCAACGCCCCATCGCCGTCGGCCTTATTGACCGCGATGACATCGGCGAGTTCGAGGATGCCGCGCTTGATGCCCTGCAACTGGTCACCGGCGCGAGCCAGGGTGAGCAGCAAGAAGGTGTCGACCATCTCGGAGACCGCAATCTCGTTTTGTCCGACGCCGACGGTCTCGACGATCACGACGTCGTACCCGGCTGCCTCGAGCACGAGCATCGACTCGCGCGTCGCCCGGGCCACTCCCCCGAGGTGGCGTCCGCTCGGCGAAGGGCGGACAAAGGCCCCTTCGAGCGCGGTGAGCTCGGCCATCCGCGTCCGGTCCCCGAGGATCGAACCGCCTGTGCGCCGCGAGGACGGATCGACGGCGACGACCGCGACCCGGTGACCTCGCCCGACAAGCCGGGACCCCATCGCGTTGATGAAGGTGGACTTCCCCGCCCCTGGCACACCGGAGATCCCGACCCGGACGGCTGACCCGGTGTCCGGGGCAAGCTCGGCGAGCAGCGCGCTGGCCTGATCCCGGTGTGCGGGCTTGCTGGACTCGACGAGCGTGATGGCGCGGGCGACCGCCTGCCGGGCGCCCGCGCGGACACCCGCCGCGAGGTCAGCGATGTCGACCGCGCGGGTCACGCGTCGAGGCGCTTTCGCAGCTCCTCGATGAGCCGGATCGCGGCCTCGGCGATCACCGTGCCGGGCGGGTAGATGTCATCGGCGCCGGCTGCGCGCAACTCGTCGAAATCCTGGCTCGGGATGACACCACCGACGACGATCATCAGATCGGAGCGGTCCAGGGCATCGAGCTCGCGGCGAAGGGCGGGCACGAGCGTCAGGTGGCCCGCCGCCAGGGAGGACACCCCGACGACGTGCACGTCGGCCTCGACCGCCTGGCGGGCGACCTCGGCCGGCGTCTGGAAGAGCGGGCCCACGTCGACGTCGAACCCGAGGTCGGCGAAGGCGGTCGCGATCACCTTCTGGCCGCGGTCGTGGCCGTCCTGGCCCATCTTGGCGACGAGGATGCGCGGTCGGCGCCCTTCGGCCTCTTCGAAGTCCTCGACCAGCGCCTGCGCGCGGGCGACGGCGCTGTTGTCCTTGGCTTCGTCCCGGTACACACCCGAGATCGTACGGATCTGCGCGGTGTAGCGGCCGTAGACCTCTTCGAGCGCGGACGACATCTCGCCGACGGTGGCCTTGGCGCGGGCGGCGTCGATCGCGAGCGCGAGCAGGTTGGTCTCCATCGACCCACCGGGAGCCTTCGCGGCCTCGGTGAGCGCTGCGAGCGCCGCGCGCACCTCGTCCTCATCCCGCTCGGCCCGCAAGCGCTCCAGCTTGGCGATCTGGCTGGCCCGCACGGCGGCGTTGTCGACCTTCAGCACCTCGATCTGCTCGTCCTGGTCGACCGGATAGAGGTTGACGCCGATCACCGGCTGCTGGCCGGAGTCGATCCGGGCCTGAGTGCGAGCCGCCGCCTCTTCGATCCGCATCTTCGGGATGCCGGCCTCGATCGCCTTGGCCATCCCGCCGGCCTCTTCGACCTCTTGGATGTGCGCCCAGGCGCGCTCGGCGAGGTCGTGGGTGAGCCGCTCGACATAGGCGCTGCCCGCCCACGGGTCGATGACGCGGGTCGTCCCGGACTCCTGCTGGAGCACGAGCTGGGTGTTGCGCGCGATCCGAGCGGAGAAGTCGGTCGGCAGCGCGATCGCCTCATCCAGGGCGTTGGTGTGCAGGCTCTGCGTGTGCCCCTGGGTCGACGCCATCGCCTCGATGCAGGTCCGCACGACGTTGTTGTAGACGTCCTGCGCCGTGAGGGACCACCCCGAGGTCTGGCTGTGCGTGCGAAGGGAGAGCGACTTGGGGTTCTGCGCACCGATATCGCGCACCAGCCGTGCCCAGAGCAGGCGCGCGGCCCGCATCTTGGCGATCTCCATGAAGAAGTTCATCCCGATCGCCCAGAAGAAGGACAGCCGCGGCGCGAAGGCGTCGACGTCCAGCCCAGCCGCGCTCCCGGCGCGGATGTACTCCACGCCATCGGCGAGCGTGTACGCGAGCTCCAGGTCCTGGGTCGCCCCGGCCTCTTGCATGTGATAGCCGGAAATCGAAATCGAGTTAAAGCGCGGCATCCGCTCGCTCGTAAAGGCGAAGATGTCGGAGATGATCCGCATCGACGGCTCGGGCGGGTAGATATAGGTGTTGCGGACCATGAACTCTTTGAGGATGTCGTTTTGGATCGTCCCCGAGAGCTGCTCCGGGCTCACCCCCTGCTCCTCGGCGGCGACGACATAGAGCGCGAGGATCGGCAAGACCGCGCCGTTCATCGTCATCGACACGCTCATCTGGTCGAGCGGAATCCCGTCGAAGAGGGTGCGCATGTCGTAGATCGAGTCGATCGCGACACCGGCCATCCCGACATCGCCCTCGACGCGCGGGTGGTCGCTGTCGTAGCCGCGGTGGGTCGCCAGGTCGAAGGCGACCGACAACCCCTTCTGCCCCGCCGCGAGATTGCGACGGTAGAAGGCGTTGGATTCCTCAGCGGTCGAGAAGCCGGCGTACTGGCGGATCGTCCACGGTTGGTTGACGTACATCGTCGGGTACGGGCCGCGGAGGAAGGGGGGTGCGCCGGGCGCGGTGTCCAAGAAGTCCAGGGCGGCGGTATCGGCCTCGGTGTACACCGGAGCGACCACGACATGCTCGGGTGTGGTCCAGCCCTCGGCGAGGCCCTCGACCTCGGCGACCTGGGCGTCCCAGGTCTGCTGCGCGGTGGGCGAAGGGGTGGCCTCACCCAGATCGACGCCGTCCAGACGGGGGATGGTGCTCATGTCAGGCTCCTTCGCCGGTCAGGGTGTCGAGCAGGTCGGTCAAGAAGGCGACGATGTCCATGCCGTCGTAGATCTCGCCGTCGACGGTGGCGGCGGCATCACCGAGTTCGCGGGCGCGGCCGGTGATCAAGACCCGCTCGATGCCCTCATTCGAGCGAAGGGCGGCGATCACCCCTTCGGCGTGGTCGGCATAGACCTTCGGTGAGCTCATGATGATCGCGACCGGGCTCGGCGCCAGAGCGGCCGCGGCGTGCGCGTCGGCGCCCTCGATCACCTCGGCCTGGATCCCAGCAACCGCGAGGAGATTGACCAAGAAGGTCTGGCGCGCACCGAAGTCGCGGCGGGCACCCAGCGCGAGGACCGGCACGCTCGGCGCGGCCTCGGCGGATCGTGCACGTAGACCCTCGAAGATCTCGCTATCGCGGTGCCGCGGCAGTCCCCCGCTCGGCGGGAGCTCGCGGGCGGTGCGCGCCAGCGGCTTCTCGGCCGCGAGCGGGAAGGTCGAGGTGCCCGTGAGCGGGATCGCCCGGGTCGCAAGTCCCCGGTCGCGTTCGGCGCGGCTCGCAGCGAGCCGCTCGGCGATCGCTCCGGACGCCAGGGCCGCGGCGACTCCGCCAGCGGCGTCCACCTCACCGAGGTAGGCCCAGGCGGCGCGCGCGATCTCCTCGGTGAGGGACTCGACGTACCAGGAACCTCCGGCCGGGTCGGCAACGCGCGCGACATTGGACTCGTCGGCAAGCAGGCTCTGGGTATTGCGCGCGACGCGACGCGAGAAGGGTTCGGCGAGCCCGAGCGCGGTGTCATAGGGCAGCACAGTGATGGCGTCCGCTCCGCCGGCGGAGGCCCCGAAACAGGCCAGCGTGCCGCGCAAGATGTTGACCCACGGGTCGGTGCGGGTCTGCATCCGCCAGGAGGTCACGGCATGAATCGCCGCCCCACGCTCGGCCTCGGGGACGTCAGCGAGCTCACCGATCCGGGCCCAGAGTCGGCGCAGCGCCCGCAGCTTGGCGATGGTCGCGAACTGATCGGCGGTCACGGCGACTCGGAAGTCGATCGCCGCGAAGGCCTGAGCCGCACTCACACCCGCGGCCTCGAGGTGGCGGACGTAGTCGACGCCCGTCGCGACGGCGAGCGCGACCTCATCCTGGTCGGTGGCACCGGCGTCGTGGTAGACGCGGGTATCGACCGTGATTGCTCGGACGTCCGGGCGCGAAGCGACCAACGTGACGGCATCGGCGAGCGGCGCGAGGTCGGGCTCGGAGCCCATCGCAGCGGCCGCGCCGATCGGGTCGTGCCCGAGGCTTCCGCTGCCCGGCACTCCCTTCTCCTCCCACCAGGCCAGGAGCGCCGCTGCGGCGCCCGCCTGGTCGTCGACGGAAGACACCGCAACGGGGGCCAGATCGGGCAGGACATCGGTCAAGACCTCCGCGAGGTCCGACGCCGCGATTCCCCCGGTGCCGACCTGGACCCAGACCGAGCTCACGCCATTGGCGAGGTCAGCGGCGACGGCGCTGCGGCTGATCGAGGCGTCCGGGTGATCGAAGAGTTGGCGAATATCCCACGGCCGTTCCGGCGACCGGGGTCCCCGGCCACGGGTGAAGGGCATCGAACCAGGCAGTCCGAGCGCACGCTCCGCCTCTGGACGCTGGTACAGAGGGTCGACGACGAGACCGCCAGGGAGCGTGGTCCGCAGGCTGGCTTCGGCTTCGGCTCCGTCGAGCGCCTCGGAGCGCGAACGGTTCACCACCTTCGCGACCATCTGCTGCCACTGCTCGTGGCTCACGGGGGCGAAGTCGGCCGCCAGGGCCATGACCTCATCGGATTGCGAACTCGCCGTCATGTAAGGGCGCTCCTCATCGGGCTCGGGGGCCACGGCGACGCGTGGCGCGTCGTCACCGCGTGGGCCATCGTCAACCCTACCGAGGCGACGATGGCGCCCGTCCGTGAGGTCCGCCTGATGAGCGATGAGCGCGCCCCGCTGGTCGCCGGGCGGCGCCAGTGGAGTTCTTAAGAGAGCGGGCCGAAGGGGGCGCCGCGCGCCGTCAGTTCGGCCTCGCCGCCGTCGATCGCGGTGAGCACCCAAAGGCCACGCTCGGTGATCGCGACCGAGTGCTCCCAGTGCGCCGCGCGCGAGCCATCGTCGGTCACGACCGTCCACTCGTCATCGAGGACGTGATTGTCCTGCGAGCCCCAAGTGACCATCGGTTCGATCGCGATCGTGGTGCCCACCGGGGTGCTGGGACCGCGTCCCTGGACCCGGTAGTTCGGGACCTGCGGCGCCATGTGCATCTCGGTCCCGATCCCGTGACCGACATAATCCTCAACGATCCCGTACCGGCGACCGTCGGCCACGCCATCGGCGACGATGCTGTCCTCGACCGCAGCGCCCACGTCGTAGAGCCGGCCGCCGGATCGAAGGGCGGCGATCCCCGCCCAAAGCGAGCGCTCGGTGACCTCGCTCAGACGCACGTCGTTGGGGTCGGCTGCGTCCGGGTCCCCGACGATCAGGGTCACGGCCGCGTCGCCATTCCAGCCATCGACCTCGGCGCCGCAGTCAATGCTGATGAGGTCACCGTCACGCAGCACCCGGTCCCCCGGGATGCCATGGACGATCTCATCGCCCACCGACGTACACAGGGTGTGGGAGTAGCCGGGGACGAGCTGGAAGTTGGGGATCCCACCGTGGCTTCGGATGAAGTCCTCGGCGAGCGTGTCCAGGTCCAGCGTCGTCATCCCGGCCCGCAGCTCGGAGCGCAAGAGGTCGTGCGTCCGTCCGACAAGCAGACCGGCGACTCGCATCGCCTCCATCTGCTCGGCCGTCTTGACCTCGACCCGCTCGCGTGCGAACCAACCCATAAAGCAAATGTCCTAACGAAGGGGGTTACGCCTTGGCGTCGAGCGCCGCGAAGATGCGCTCGCCGACCTCGTCGACACCGCCCATCCCGTCGACCTCGACGAGCAGGCCGCGCTCACGGAAGAGGTCCGCGAGCGGCTTGGTCTCGCGGCCGTAGATCGCCTGACGTTCGCGGATGACCTCTTCGGTGTCATCTTCGCGCCCTTCGACCTCGGCGCGCTTCAGCAGACGCGAGACGACCTCGTCCTCGTCGACAGTCAGCATCAGGACGGCTTCCAGGGGGTGACCCTGCTCGGCGAGCATGTCATCGAGGGCGTGCACCTGTGCTTCGGTGCGCGGGTACCCATCGAGCAGGAAGCCCGGCCCGCAGTCATCCTCGGCCAGTCGGTCCTTGACGATCGCGTTGGTGATCTCGTCGGAGACATAGCCGCCGGCAGCGGTGATCTCCTGGACCTTCTTGCCGAGCTCGGTCCCTTCCTTGATGTTCGACCGGAAGATGTCTCCGGTCGAGATCGCCGGGATCCCGTAGTGCTCGGCGATCGCGCTCGCCTGCGTGCCCTTACCGGCACCGGGGGGACCAAAGATGATCAGACGCATTAGCGGAGGAACCCTTCGTAGTGGCGTTGCTGGAGCTGGGATTCGATCTGCTTGACCGTCTCGAGACCGACACCCACCATGATGATGATAGAGACCCCTCCGAAGGGGATGTTCTGGGCTGCCGGGCCGAGGTATCCGAAGGCCACCAACGGGATCAGCGAGATCGTCGCGAGGTAGATCGCACCAGCGACGGTGATCCGGTTGAGGACATACGCCAGGTACTCCGCGGTCGGTCGACCGGCGCGAATCCCCGGGATGAAGCCCCCGTACTTCTTCATGTTGTCCGCCACCTCGGTCGGGTTGAAGGTGATCGAGACGTAGAAGAAGGTGAAGAAGAGGATGAGCGAGACGTAGAGCGCGATATGCCAGCCGCTATTCGGCGGCGCGATATTGGCATCGATCCATTGGGCCCACCCCGGAGTGTCCTCCAGGGTTTGCCCGCGCTGGAACTGGGCGACCATCACGGGGAGCATCAGCAGCGAGCTGGCGAAGATCACCGGGATCACGTTGGCCATGTTGACCTTGATCGGGATGTACGTCGACGTGCCGCCATACATCTGCCGGCCAACCATGCGCTTGGCGTACTGCACCGGGATTCGTCGCTGGGATTGCTCGACGAAGACGACGGCGGTTACGACGAAGAGGCCGAGCAGGATCACGATGAAGAAGAGGTCCCAGCGTCCGTCGCGCTGCTGGATCGCCCAGAGCGCGCTCGGGAAGGTCGCCACGATCGAGGAGAAGATCAGCAGCGACATCCCGTTGCCGACGCCCTTGTCGGTGATGAGCTCACCGAGCCACATGATCAGGCCGGTCCCGGCGGTCATGGTGAGCACCATGATCAGGATCGAGGGGGTCGAGTCGCTGTTCAAAATCTCGGTGCACTGGGCGTTGTTGAACAGCTGCGACGGGTTCCGCGCGAAGGTGACGAAGGTCGCGGACTGCAAGACGGCGAGCGCGATCGTGAGGTAACGCGTGTACTGCGTCATCTTGACCTGGCCCTGCTGGCCTTCCTTCTTCAACTCCTCAAACTTCGGGATGACCACGGTGAGGAGCTGGACGATGATGCTCGCCGTGATGTACGGCATGATCCCGAGCGCGAAGATCGACAGTTGGAGGAGCGCTCCTCCGCTGAAGAGGTTCGCCATCCCGAGGAAGGACGTGCCTTCCTGCCGGGCGCCAGCGATGCACGCCTGCACCTTGGTGTAGTTGACGTTCGGCGTCGGGACGTGGCTTCCCAAGCGGAAGAGCACGATGATGCCGAGCGTAAACAACAGCTTCTTGCGCAGGTCCGGCGTCTTAAACGCGCGGGAGAAGGCGGTGAGCACTGGGCCTCCAGGGAAGCGACCGGGCGCGGGCTAGCCATGCCGACGGCCGCGGGGTGGATAAGCGAACGGGGTGAACGATACCTCTCCAGATGCGCCACTGCCGCAGGCCGCACCCGATGAGTGGGTGTGGCCTGCGGCAGTGATGCGGGTGAGCGGTCGGCTCAGGCGGTCTTGATGGACCCGCCGGCCGCTTCGATCTTGTCCTTGGCGGAGCCGGAGAAGGCATCCACCACGACGTCGACCTTGACCGAGATCTCGCCGGTGCCGAGCACCTTGACCCGGTGACCGCCACGGACGGCCCCCTTCGCGACGAGATCCTCGACGGTCACCTGACCGCCTTCGGGGTAGAGCGCCGCGATCTTGTCCAGGTTCACGACCTGGAAGACGACGCGGTGCGGGTTCTTAAAACCACGGAGCTTGGGCAGGCGCATGTGAAGCGGCGTCTGGCCACCTTCGAAGCGCGCCGGCACCTGGTACCGGGCCTTGGTGCCCTTGGTACCGCGACCAGCGGTCTTACCCTTGCTGCCCTCACCACGACCGACGCGGGTCTTGGCCGTCTTGGCCCCCGGCGCCGGACGCAGGTGGTGGACCTTGAGCGCGTGGCTCTTCTCGGCCGTCTCGGCCGTGTCCTTGGCTTCCGCCATGATCAGTCAACCTCCTCGACGGTGACGAGGTGCGACACCGTCTTGACCATCCCGCGGATCTCGGGACGGTCCTCCTTGACGACGCTGTCGCCAATACGCTTCAGACCGAGGCTCCGCAGCGTCTGGCGCTGGTTGTCCTTGCCACCGATCTCGGAACGAGTCTGGGTCACCTTCAGCTGTGCCATCACGCACCCGCCTTTGCCTTCTCGGCGGCCTCGGCGCGGCCAGCGGCCTGAGCGCGCAGCATCGCGGCCGGGGCGACCTCGTCAACCGGCAGACCACGGCGAGCCGCAACGGCCTCCGGACGCTCGAGACCCTTTAGGGCCGCGACCGTCGCGTGGACGATGTTGATCGCGTTGTCCGAGCCAAGCGACTTGCTCAGCACGTCGTGGATTCCGGCGCACTCGAGCACGGCGCGAACCGGACCACCGGCGATAACACCGGTACCGGGCGACGCCGGGCGCAGCATGACAACGCCCGCAGCAGCCTCACCCTGGATGGGGTGCGGGATGGTGCCCTGGATGCGAGCGACCTTGAAGAAGGCCTTCTTGGCCTCTTCGACGCCCTTGGCGATCGCCGCGGGCACCTCCTTGGCCTTGCCGTAGCCGACACCCACGGTGCCGTCGCCATCGCCGACGACGACCAGAGCGGTGAAGCTGAAGCGACGACCACCCTTGACGACCTTGGCGACACGGTTGATGGTGACGACGCGCTCGAGATACTGGCTCTCGTTGCGGTCGCGGTTGTTGTCCCGACGGTCACGGCCGCCGCGACGGTCATTGGAGCGCTCATTGGTGCCAGCGGCACCGGCGCCTCGACGCTGGGGTCCGGGCATCAGATGTTCCTCATCTCTACGATCATGCAGGTCACAGGGCCAGCCCGCCTTCGCGAGCGCCATCGGCGATCGCGGCGACCCGACCGTGGTACTTGTTGCCACCGCGGTCGAAGACGACCGCGTCGACACCGGCGGCCTTGGCCCGCTCGGCGACGAGCTCGCCGACCTTTTTGGCCTTGGCGGTCTTGTCACCGTCGAAGGAGCGCAGGTCCGCTTCCATCGTCGAGGCCGAGGCCACGGTCTGACCCGCGACGTCGTCGACGACCTGGACGAA
This sequence comes from Janibacter sp. GXQ6167, assembly GCF_041365945.1. NCBI lineage: Bacteria > Bacillati > Actinomycetota > Actinomycetes > Micrococcales > Intrasporangiaceae > Janibacter > Janibacter sp. GXQ6167. The sequence continues at coordinate 280,892 of NZ_JBGFSK010000005.1, forward strand.
CATGTGCCGGCTCGAGCGGGTGACGACGAGCCGGGGCCGCTCGGCGGTCCCGCTCACGCGCTTACGAACGCGCAGGTGGCGGCGACCTCGGGCGGCGCTCTTGCTCCGACCGCGCTTGATAGTCATAGCCATCGCTTACTTACCAGCCTTTCCGACCTTGCGGCGGATCTGCTCGCCTTCGTAGCGCACGCCCTTGCCCTTGTACGGGTCGGGCTTGCGCAGCTTGCGAATGTTCGCGGCGACCTCGCCGACGAGCTGCTTGTCGATGCCTTCGACCGAGAAGCGCGTGGCGCTCTCGACGGCGAAGGAGATGCCCTCCGGGGCCTCGATGAGGATCGGGTGGCTGTAGCCGAGCGCGAACTCGAGCGCTCCGCCCTTGTTGAGCACGCGGTAACCGGTGCCGTGGATCTCGAGCTTCTTGGTGTAGCCCTCGGTCACGCCGGTCACCATGTTGGCGATCAAACTGCGGGTGAGGCCGTGGAGCGAGCGCGACTGACGCTCGTCGTTCGGCCGGTTCACCTGCACGCTGTCATCGGCGCGCTCGACGGTGATGGGCTGCGCCACGGTGTGGCGGAGCTCCCCCTTCGGGCCCTTGACGGTGACGGTCTGACCGTCAATCGTCACGTCGACACCGCTCGGGATGGTGACAGGAAGTCGTCCAATACGCGACATGTCGTATCTCCCTTACCAGACGTAGGCGAGGACTTCCCCGCCAACGCCCTTGCTCGCGGCCTGCCGGTCGGTGAGGAGGCCAGACGACGTGGAGATGATCGCCACGCCGAGACCGCCAAGGACCTTCGGCAAGTTGGTGGACTTCGCGTAGACGCGCAGACCGGGCTTGGACACCCGGCGCACGCCCGCGATGGAGCGCTCGCGGTTCGGGCCGTACTTGAGCGTGATGGTCAGCGTCTTGCCGACCGTCGCGTCCTCGACCTTCCAGCCGGCGATGTAGCCCTCGGCCTGGAGGATCTCAGCGATGTGAGACTTCAGCTTGGAAAACGGCATGGAGACCTCGTCGTGGTGCGCCGAGTTGGCGTTCCGGACGCGGGTCAGCATGTCCGCAATCGGATCGGTCATGGTCATGGGCTTTAGCCTTGCCCTCTCTCACCGCGGTTTCACCGGCTTGTTCCGGCGACCTTCGATGTAGAACGGTTGAAAAGGAAGTTCTGGTGGATTACCAGCTGGACTTGGTGACACCCGGCAGCTCGCCGCGGTGAGCCATCTCGCGAAGGCACACACGGCAGAGGCCGAACTTGCGGTAGACCGAGTGGGGCCGGCCGCAGCGCTGGCAGCGCGAGTACGCGCGAACCTTGAACTTCGGCTTCTTGTTGGCCTTGTTGATCAGGGCGGTCTTGGCCATGTCAGTTCTCCTTGAACGGGAAGCCGAGCGCCTTCAGCAGGGCACGACCCTCGTCGTCATTGCTGGCGGTGGTGACCACCGTGATGTCCATGCCGCGGACGCGGTCAATCTTGTCCTGGTCGATCTCGTGGAACATCGACTGCTCCGTGAGGCCGAAGGTGTAGTTGCCGTTGCCGTCGAACTGCTTCGGCGAGAGCCCTCGGAAGTCGCGGATACGCGGCAGCGCGACCGTGACGAGGCGGTCCAGGAACTCCCACATCCGGTCGCCGCGCAGCGTGGTGTGCGCGCCGATCGGCATGCCCTCACGCAGCTTGAACTGCGCGATGGACTTGCGGGCCTTGGTGACCTGGGGCTTCTGGCCGGTGATCGCGGTGAGGTCGCGGATGGCGCCCTCGATCAACTTGCTGTCCTTGGCGGCGTCGCCGACACCCATGTTGACGACGACCTTGACGACGCCAGGGATCTGCATGACGTTGCCGAACCCGAACTGCTCGCGCAGCTGGTCCTTGACCTCGGAGTTGTAGCGCTCCTTCAGGCGGGGCGCAGCCTTGGTCTCGGCGCTCATCAGATGTCCTTCCCGGAACGCACGGCGACGCGGACCCGCTGGGTCTTGGTCTTGCCGTCACGCTCGACGGTCTCGACGCGGGTCTTGATCCGCGTCGGCTTCTTGGTCTCGGGGTCGACGATCGCGACGTTGCTCACGTGGATCGGCGCCTCCTGCACGACCAGGCCGCCGGCCTGCCCACGCACGCCGGCCTTGGTGTGCCGGGTGACGCGGTTCACGCCCTCGACCGTGACGCGCTGCGTCTCGGTGTTGACGGCGATGACCTTGCCAGTCGCACCCTTGTCCTTGCCCGTGAGGACCTGGACGAGGTCGCCCTTCTTGATCTTCATCTTCGCCATGGCTTTAGAGCACCTCCGGGGCGAGCGAGACGATCTTCATGAACTTCTTGTCGCGCAGCTCGCGGCCCACCGGGCCGAAGATGCGGGTACCGCGGGGGTCACCGTCATTCTTCAAGATGACCGCGGCGTTCTCGTCGAACTTGATGTAGGAGCCATCCGCACGGCGGCGCTCCTTGGTGGTACGGACGATGACAGCCTTGACGACGTCACCCTTCTTGACGTTGCCGCCCGGAATGGCGTCCTTGACGGTGGCAACGATGGTGTCTCCGATGCCGGCATACCGGCGGCCGGAGCCGCCGAGCACCCGGATGCACAGGATCTCCTTGGCACCGGTGTTGTCGGCGACACGCAGTCGCGACTCCTGCTGGATCACTGGTTTCTCCTTGACGTCGAGCTGGTTCTCAGGATTGCTCCGTGAGCCTGGCCGAACTGATGGGGTCTATAGGTGGTTCGTCTGGTCGTGTCGCGAAGGGGGCGTGCCCGCCCCCTTCGCGGACCAACGAGCCAAAGGGGAAGGCTTACTTGGCCTTCTCGAGGATCTCCACGACGCGCCAGCGCTTGGTGGCCGACAGCGGGCGGGTCTCCATGATCAGGACGCGGTCGCCGATCCCGGCCGAGTTGGCCTCGTCGTGCGCCTTGACCTTGTGGCTCTTGCGCATGACCTTGCCGTAGAGCGCGTGCTTGACGCGGTCCTCGACCTCGACCACGACGGTCTTGTCCATCTTGTCGCTCACGACGTACCCACGACGGGTCTTGCGGTCGTTGCGCTCGGTGGTCTTGGCCACGGTCTCTTCCTTCACGTTCTCGCTCACTTCGCCTCACCAGACCCTGCACCGATGCCGAGCTCGCGCTCGCGCATTTCGGTGTAGATGCGCGCGATGTCCTTGCGGACGGCGCGCAGCCGGCCGTGGTTGTCCAGCTGGCCGGTGGCCGACTGGAACCGGAGGTTGAACAGCTCTTCCTTGGCCTTGCGCAGCTCGTCGACGAGACGGTCGTCGTCGAATTCGCGCAGGTCCGAAGGGGTCAGGTCCTTAGAACCAATCGCCATCAGTTGTCACCACCTTCACGCGCGACGAAGCGGCACTTCATCGGCAACTTGTGCATCGCCAGGCGCAGCGCCTCACGAGCGACCTCTTCGGAGACACCGGAGAGCTCGAACATGACACGGCCGGGCTTGACGTTGGCCACCCACCACTCGGGCGAACCCTTACCGGAACCCATGCGGGTTTCGGCCGGCTTCTTGGTGAGCGGGCGGTCCGGGTAAATGTTGATCCACACCTTGCCGCCACGCTTGATGTAGCGCGTCATGGCAATACGAGCGGACTCGATCTGGCGGTTGGTGACATAGGCCGGCTCGAGAGCCTGGATGCCGTAGTCGCCGAACGCGATCGTCGTGCCGCCCTTGGCCATCCCCGAACGCTTCGGGTGGTGCTGCTTGCGGTGCTTGACTCGACGAGGAATGAGCATTACTGGGTCTCTCCCTCAGTACTCGGCGCAGCCTGCGCGGCGGCGGGCTGCTCGGCCGCGGGAGCGGAAGCGGCCGGACGGTCGCTCCGCCGGGCGCGAGCCGGACGGTCGTCGCGGTCACGGCGCGGGCCGCGGCCACGGGGGGCGGAGGTCGCCTGCTGGGCAGCGAACTCCTTCTCGGTCATGTCGCCCTTGTAGATCCAGACCTTCACGCCAATGCGGCCGAAGGTGGTCCGGGCCTCATAGAAGCCGTAGTCGATGTTCGCGCGGAGGGTGTGCAGCGGCACGCGACCCTCGCGGTAGAACTCCGAGCGCGACATCTCGGCGCCACCGAGGCGGCCCGAGCACTGGATCCGGATGCCCTTGGCACCGGCGCGCAGCGCGGACTGCATGCCCTTGCGCATCGCGCGACGGAAGGTCACGCGGGCGGCGAGCTGCTCGGCGATGCCCTGGGCGACCAGCTGAGCCTCGATCTCGGGGTTCTTCACCTCGAGGATGTTCAGCTGGACCTGCTTCCCGGTGAGCTTTTCGAGCTCACCGCGGATGCGGTCGGCCTCGGCGCCACGGCGACCGATGACGATGCCCGGGCGGGCGGTGTGGATGTCGACCCGGACCCGGTCACGGGTCCGCTCGATCTCGACGCGAGCGATGCCGGCGCGCTCCATGCCCGTGGACATGAGCTTGCGGATCGCGACGTCTTCCTTGACGTAGTCGCGGTAGCGCTGACCCTCCTTGGTGGAGTCAGCGAACCAGCGGCTCTTGTGGTCGGTGGTGATGCCCAGACGGAAGCCGTGCGGGTTGACCTTCTGACCCATCAGCGGGTCCCTCCCTTCGCGGCCTTCTCAGGCTTCGGTGCAACCAGCACGGTGATGTGGCTGGTCCGCTTGTTGATCCGGCCGGCGCGGCCCTGGGCCCGCGGACGGAAGCGCTTCATCGTCGGGCCCTCGTCGACGTAGGCGGCCTGGATCACCAGGTTGCGCTCGTCGAAGGGGGCGCCGGTCTCGTCGGCCTTGACCCGCAGGTTCGCGATGGCGGACTGCAGGACCTTCAGGGTCGGCTCGGCAGCACCCTGCGGCGCGAACTGGAGCGTCGCGATCGCGGTGGTGGTGTCCTTGCCGCGGATCAGGTCCACGATCCGACGCGCCTTCTGCGGCGTGACGCGCACGTGGCGCGCCGACGCACGGGCGAAGAGCTCGGTGGTCTCGGTGGTGTTAGCCATATCAGCGACGACGTCCCTTCTTGTCGTCCTTCACGTGGCCGCGGAAGGTGCGGGTCGGTGCGAATTCGCCGAGCTTGTGGCCGACCATCGCCTCGGTGACGAACACCGGGACGTGCTTGCGGCCGTCGTGGACGGCGAAGGTGTGGCCGAGCATGTCCGGGCTGACGACCGAACGACGCGACCAGGTCTTAATGACGTTCTTCGTGCCCGCTTCGTTCTGAGCGTCCACCTTCTTTTGAAGGTGGTCGTCGATGAAGGGGCCCTTCTTCAAACTACGAGGCATGACTTAAGGCTCCTATCAGCGCTTCTTGCCAGTACGACGGCGGCGCACGATCATCTTGTCGCTCGCCTTGCCGGGGCGGCGGGTCCGGCCCTCGGGCTGGCCCCACGGCGAGACGGGGTGACGGCCACCAGAGGTGCGTCCCTCGCCACCACCGTGCGGGTGGTCGACCGGGTTCATCACGACACCACGCACGGTCGGGCGCTTGCCCTTCCAGCGCATGCGGCCGGCCTTACCCCAGTTGATGTTCGACTGCTCGGCGTTGCCGACCTCGCCGATGGTGGCGCGGCAGCGCTGGTCGACGCGGCGGATCTCACCGGAGGGCATACGCAGGGTCGCGTACGGACCCTCCTTACCCAGCAGCTGGATGCTGGTCCCAGCGGAGCGGGCCAGCTTGGCCCCGCCGCCCGGACGCAGCTCCACCGCGTGGATGGTGGTACCGGTCGGGATGTTGCGCAGCGGCAGGTTGTTACCCGGCTTGATGTCGGCGCCAGCGCCGGCCTCGATCGGGTCGCCCTGCTTGAGCTTGTTCGGCGCGAGGATGTAGCGCTTCTCGCCGTCGGCGTAGTGCAGCAGCGCGATGCGGGCGGTGCGGTTGGGGTCGTACTCGATGTGAGCGACCTTGGCCGGCACGCCGTCCTTGTCGTGACGACGGAAGTCGATGACGCGGTACGCACGCTTGTGGCCACCACCGATGTGACGGGTGGTGATCCGACCGGAAGCGTTACGGCCACCGGACTTGGTGAGCGGACGGACGAGCGACTTCTCCGGCGTGGAGCGGGTCACCTCAACGAAGTCGGCGACAGAACTGCCGCGACGACCCGGGGTGGTCGGCTTGTACTTACGGATACCCATGGCTTCTTCCTGTTCCTCCCCGTCAGCCCTGGCCGCCGAAGATGTCGATCGTGCCCTCGCGGAGGGTGACGATCGCGCGCTTCGTGGCCTTGCGCTGGCCGATCCCGAAACGGGTGCGGCGCGTCTTGCCCGGGCGGTTCATGGTGTGAACCGAGTCGACCTTGACGTCAAAGATCTGCTCGATCGCGATCTTGATCTCGGTCTTGTTGGCCCGCGGGTCGACGATGAAGGTGTACTTCCCCTCGTCGAGCAGCCCGTAGGACTTCTCGGAGACGACCGGGCGAACGATGATGTCGCGCGGGTCCTTGGTGGTGGTCACTTGGACTCCTCCTCGTCCTGCGCGGCCTTGGCCGGAGCCAGGAAGGCCTCGAGCGCGGCCTCGGTGAAGACCACATCGTCGGCGCAGAGCACGTCGTAGGTGTTCAGCTGGTCGGCCCAAAGGACGTGCACGTCGGCGAGGTTGCGCACGCTCATCGCGGCGATCTCGTCGGTGCGGCTCAGGACAACGAGCAGGTTCTTGCGCTCGCTCAGCTGGGTCAGGGCAGCCAGCGCACCAGCGGTCGAGGGGGTCTCCCCTTCGACGATCGCCGAGAGCACGTGGATGCGCCCGTGGCGCGCCCGGTCAGAGAGGGCACCGCGCAGGGCGGCGGCCTTCATCTTCTTGGGGGTGCGCTGAGCGTAGTCACGCGGCTGCGGGCCGTGCACGGTGCCACCGCCGGCAAACTGCGGCGCACGGGTCGAACCCTGGCGGGCGCGACCGGTGCCCTTCTGGCGGTAAGGCTTGCGCCCACCGCCGCGGACCTCGCCGCGGGTCTTGGTGGAGTGCGTGCCCTGGCGCGCCGCGGCGAGCTGGGCCACGACGACCTGGTGGATCAGCGGCACGTTGGTCTGGACGTCGAAGATCTCCGCGGGGAGCTCAACGGTGCCGGACTTGGTGCCGGTGGGGCTGAGGATGTCGATCGTCGGCATGTCAGGCTCCCTTCACGGCGTTGCGGACGAGCACCACGCCACCGCGGGGACCGGGGACGGCGCCCTTGACGAGCAGCAGGCCCTTGTCGGCGTCCACCGCGTGGATGGTGAGGTTCTGGGTGGTCTGGCGCACGCCGCCCATGCGGCCGGCCATGCGCATGCCCTTAAAGACACGGCCCGGGGTGGCGCAGCCACCGATCGAGCCCGGCTTGCGGTGGTTGCGGTGCGCACCGTGGCTGGCGCTCACACCGGCGAACCCGTGGCGCTTCATGACGCCAGCAAAGCCCTTGCCCTTGGTGGTCCCGGAGACGTCGACGCGCTGTCCGGCTTCGAACAGCTCGACGGTCACCTCCTGACCGAGCTCGTAGCTGTCGGCGTCGTTGGTGCGAAGCTCAACGCTGTAGCGGCGCGGCGTGACACCGGCCTTGGCGAAGTGGCCGCTCTCGGGCTGGTTCACCTTGCGCGGGTCGATGGCGCCGTACGCGATCTGGACGGCCTGGTAGCCATCGGTCTCGTCGGTACGGACCTGGGTCACCACGCACGGGCCAGCCTGGATGACGGTCACCGGCACGAGGCGGTTCTCCTCGTCCCAGACCTGGGTCATGCCAAGCTTCTCGCCGAGGACACCCTTGACGGTCTTGGTTGCAGTAGTAGTCATGTGCGTCGTTCCCCGGATCAGAGCTTGATCTCGATGTTGACGTCCGCCGGCAGATCGAGACGCATCAGCGAGTCGACGGCCTTGGGCGTCGGGTCGATGATGTCGATGAGGCGCTTGTGCGTGCGCATCTCGAAGTGCTCGCGGGAGTCCTTGTACTTGTGAGGCGATCGGATGACCACGAAGACGTTCTTCTCCGTGGGCAGCGGCACTGGGCCGACCACCGTGGCGCCGGCACGGGTCACCGTGTCGACGATCTTGCGCGCCGAGCTGTCGATGACCTCGTGGTCATACGACTTCAGTCGGATGCGGATCTTCTGTCCGGCCATCTGAGCCTTGTCTCTCTCTCGCCGTCGTGCTTGGTCTATGGCGATTCGTTTCCGTAAGTCCGACCCACGCGCTCGGGTGTGTCGCACCCTCTTCGTCGCGCAGGCGACATCCCGAAAGTTTCTTTCAGGAGAATCGACCGCGCGTGGTCATTCACGTGTGTGTTGTCCCGGAAACGAACCGGAACTTGATGCCCCGGCCTCGATGCCCCACCGCCACGGGACGTGGCAAGCGGTTCGATCGTGGTCACCGGGAGGATCAGCGGCGTCGGTGGGCTCCGATTAGATCGGGGCGCGTTAGTCCCGCTGCTCATCAAGCAACTGAACAAGTGTGCCAGAGGATCGAGCGCGAGACCAAATCGGCGCCGATCCCCTGGCCCCCTTAGCGCGGTTGAGGAGCGTCCGCGGCGATCGACTCGCCACGCGCGAGCTGTGCTTCGAGGCGAATGCGGCGGCCCTCTTCGACATCCTCGGAGAACTTCTCCGCTGCCTTCTCCGAGGCGCTGGTCGCCCGCGGCGGCAATTGCAACTCGCGCTCGGCGCGGATCCCGGCCTCCAGCTGGCGGGTGCGCTCGAGCTCGGAGTCGAACTCGGCGCCGAGGAGCAGCACCGAGTTGATGATGTAGAGCCACAGCAAGAAGACGATGACGCCGGCGAGCGAGCCGTAGGTGCGGTTGTACGACCCGAAGTTGGAGACATAGAAGCCGAAGGCGACCGAGGCGAGCACGCAGACCATGATGGCCATCAGAGCGCCGGGGCTGACCCAGCGGATCTTCGGCTGCTGGATGTTGGGCGTGAGGTAGTACAAGAGCGCGACCATCACCATCAGCAGGATCAGCATCACCGGGATCTTCGCGTACCCCCAGATGGTCACGGCGGTCTCGCCGAAGCCGAGCGCACCACCAATCGCCTCAGCCACGCCACCAGAGAGGGCGAAGCCGATCAGCATGAGGCCCGCCATGATGATGAGCGCGAAGGTGAGGGCAAGCATCTTGGCCCGCAGCACGATCATCGGGCGGCCTTCGTCGACCTGATAGACCCGGTTCATCGCGCGGCTGAAGGCGTTGACGTAGTTGGACGCGGTCCACAGGGCACCGACGACACCGGCGACGAGAGCAAACCCTGCGGCCTGCGATTCGACGATCTGGCGGATGGGATCTTCGAGGGCCTTCGCCGCACCCCCCTGGCCAAGATCACGGACGATATCGAGCAAGGCCTGCGTCGTGGTCTCGCCCTGACCGAAGACACCGACGAGAGAGACCAGGGCGAGCAACGCGGGGAAGAGGGAAAGGACCGCGTAGTACGTGAGTCCGGCAGCGAGGTCGCTGCATTGATCGCGGCCGAATTCGCGCCCCGCCTTCTTCAGGGAGTACAACCACCCGGAGCGGCTGAGTCCGGTCGGGGACTTCGCCTTGCGCGAGTCATCGGCGTCGGGTGCAACAGCATCCTTTTCGGCGGCGACGCCTTCGCGGGCCATCGGGTCTCCTCATCAGGGGGTTAGAGCAGGGGTCGCACACACCCTACCGAGCGGCGGCGGCCACCCCCTTCGCACGTCGGTGTCGCGAGGTCATGATTCGGTGACGATCGACGCAACCGCGGCGGCCTGCGAAGGGTGCACCGCCCGGCGCCTTCCCCACCCCACCTCCCCCGGTCGGCCTGCCAAGGGTGCACCTCCCAGCGCCTTCCGCACCCCAGCTCCTCGACCGGCCTGCCAAGGGTGCACCGCCCCGCACGCCCTGCACTCCACCTCCACCCGCCGGCCTGCGAAGGGTGCACCGCCCAGCGCCATCCGCACCCCACCACCTCGACCGGCCAGCCAGGGTGCACCGCGCCGCGCCTTCCGCACCCCACCACCTCGACCCGCCGGCGAAGGGTGCACCGCCCCGCGCCATCCGCACCCCACTTCCTCAACCGGCCGGCCAAGGGTGCACCGCCCCGCACCACCTGCACCCCACCTCCCCCGAGCGGACGTTCAGGGCATGGCAAAGGCCCGCCCCCTTCGCTTCAAGCGAAGGGGGCGGGCCTTTGGTCACACTGCGCGAGCTAATTCAGCTCGCGAGTGATCACTTGATGATCTTGGTAACGCGACCGGCGCCCACGGTACGACCACCCTCACGGATAGCGAACTTCAGGCCCTCCTCCATGGCGATCGGCTGGATGAGCTCGACCTTCATGTCGGTGTTGTCGCCAGGCATGACCATCTCGACACCCTCGGGCAGGTTCACGACACCGGTGACGTCCGTGGTCCGGAAGTAGAACTGCGGACGGTAGTTGTCGTAGAACGGCGTGTGACGGCCACCCTCGTCCTTGGACAGGATGTAGACCTGGCCCTCGAACTCGGTGTGCGGGGTGATCGAACCCGGCTTGCAGACGACCTGCCCGCGCTCGACGTCCTCGCGCTTGGTGCCACGAAGAAGCAGACCGACGTTCTCGCCCGCACGACCCTCGTCGAGGAGCTTGCGGAACATCTCGATGCCGGTGACGGTCGTGGTCGTCTTCTGCTCGTGGATACCGACGATCTCGACCTCCTCGTTCACGTTGAGGACACCGCGCTCGATACGACCGGTGACGACGGTGCCACGACCGGTGATCGTGAAGACGTCCTCAACGGGCATCAGGAACGGCTTGTCGATGTCGCGCTCGGGCTCCGGGATCGACTCGTCGACCGCGTTCATGAGCTCGAGAACGGACTCGGCCCACTTCTCGTCGCCCTCGAGCGCCTTCAGCGCCGAGACCTTGACGACCGGCAGGTCGTCACCCGGGAACTCGTAAGCCGAGAGCAGCTCACGAACCTCCATCTCGACGAGCTCGAGGATCTCCTCGTCGTCGACCATGTCGGCCTTGTTGAGCGCCACGACGATGTAGGGAACGCCAACCTGGCGAGCCAGAAGGACGTGCTCCTTCGTCTGCGGCATCGGGCCGTCGGTCGCCGCGACCACGAGGATCGCGCCGTCCATCTGAGCGGCACCGGTGATCATGTTCTTGACGTAGTCGGCGTGCCCGGGGCAGTCGACGTGCGCGTAGTGACGCTTCTCCGTCTGGTACTCGATGTGCGCGATGGAGATGGTGATACCGCGCTGCTTCTCCTCGGGAGCCTTGTCGATCGAGTCGAAGGGGGACTCCTCGTTCAGGTCCGGGTACTTGTCGTGCAGGACCTTGGAGATCGCGGCCGTCAGCGTCGTCTTGCCGTGGTCAATGTGACCGATGGTGCCGATGTTGACGTGCGGCTTGCTCCGCTCGAACTTTGCCTTCGCCACTTGCTTGTCCTCCTTGGGGACTTTCTCTTGGTTACGCCGTACGACCAGCAGGACGTGGCGTCGTTTATGGGGTTTTGGGGTTGATCCCGGCTACTTTAGCCGGTCACTCGCCGCGGGTCTTCTTGATGATCTCCTCGGCGACCGCCTTGGGGACCTCAGCGTAGGAGTCGAACTCCATGGAGTAGTTCGCCCGGCCCTGGGTCTTGGACCGCAGGTCGCCGACGTAGCCGAACATCTCCGAGAGCGGGACGAGGCCGCGGACGACCTTCGCACCGCTGATGTCCTCCATGGCCTGAATCTGGCCACGGCGGGAGTTGATGTCGCCGATGACGTCGCCCATGTAGTCCTCGGGCGTGCGCACCTCGACGGCCATCATCGGCTCGAGCAGGACCGGGTCGGCCTTGCGCACAGCCTCCTTCAGCGCCATCGAACCCGCGATCTTGAACGCCATCTCCGAAGAGTCGACGTCGTGGTAGGCGCCGTCCAGCAGCGTGGCCTTGATGCCGACGAGCGGGTAGCCCGCGAGCACGCCGTACTGCATGGCGTCCTGGATACCGGCGTCCACGCTCGGGATGTACTCGCGCGGGACGCGACCACCGGTCACCTTGTTGTCGAACTCGTAGAGCTCGCCCTCGGCCGTGTCGAGCGGCTCGAGGCTGATCTGCACCTTCGCGAACTGACCCGACCCACCGGTCTGCTTCTTGTGGGTGTAGTCGTACTTCTCGACGGTCTTGCGGATCGTCTCGCGGTAGGCCACCTGCGGCTTACCGACGTTGGCCTCGACCTTGAACTCCCGCTTCATGCGGTCGACCAGGATGTCGAGGTGCAGCTCGCCCATGCCGGCGATGATGGTCTGCCCGGTCTCCTCGTCGAGTTCGACGCGGAAGGTCGGGTCCTCTTCGGCCAGCTTCTGGATCGCGGTGCCGAGCTTCTCCTGGTCGCCCTTCGTCTTGGGCTCGATGGCGACCTGGATCACCGGCTCCGGGAAGGTCATCGACTCCAGCACAACCGGGTTGTCGATGTCGGAGAGGGTGTCACCGGTGGTGGTGCTCTTCAGACCGATGGCGGCGTAGATGTGGCCGGCCATCGCCTCGGCGACGGGGTTCTCCTTGTTGGCGTGCATCTGGAAGAGCTTGCCAACGCGCTCCTTCTTCAGCTTGGTCGTGTTCATCACCTGCGTACCGGAGCTGATGTGGCCCGAGTACACGCGGATGAAGGTGAGCGTGCCGAAGAAGGGGTGAGCCGCGACCTTGAAGGCGAGCGCCGAGAAGGGCTCGTCCTTGCTGGGCTTGCGCAGCACGTGCTCGTCCTCGTTGCCCGGCGCGTGACCCTGCATCGCCGCGACATCGAGCGGCGACGGGAGGTAGTCAACGACCGCGTTCAGCATCGGCTGGACGCCACGGTTCTTAAAGGCCGAGCCACAAAGGACCGGGTAGACCTCGGAGGCCACGGTGAGGGCGCGGATGCCCTTCTTCAGCTCGTCGACGCTGAGCTCGCCCCCTTCGAGGTAGTGCTCCATCAGGGCGTCGTCGGCCTCGGCGACCCGCTCCACGAGGTGGTGGCGGTACTCCTCGGCCTTTTCCTTCAGCTCCGCGGGGATTTCCTGGACCTCGTACTTCGCGCCCAGGGTGACGTCGCCCTTGGCGTCGCCTTCCCAGACGAGCGCGCGCATCTCGAGCAGGTCGATGACGCCGACGAAGTCGTTCTCCGCGCCGATCGGCAGCTGGAGCACGAGCGGCTCCGCGCCGAGGCGGTCCTTGATGGTCTGAACGGTGAAGTAGAAGTCCGCACCGAGCTTGTCCATCTTGTTGACGAAACAAATGCGCGGCACGCCGTACTTGTCGGCCTGACGCCACACGGTCTCGGACTGGGGCTCGACGCCCTCCTTGCCGTCAAAGACCGCGACCGCGCCGTCGAGGACGCGCAGCGAACGCTCCACCTCGACGGTGAAGTCGACGTGGCCAGGGGTGTCGATGATGTTGATCTGGGTGCCATCCCAGAAGGAGGTGACCGCGGCGGAGGTGATCGTGATCCCGCGCTCCTTCTCCTGCTCCATCCAGTCGGTGGTCGACGCGCCGTCGTGGGTTTCGCCCAGGCGGTGGTTCACACCGGTGTAGAAGAGGATGCGCTCGGTCACCGTCGTCTTGCCGGCGTCGATGTGAGCCATGATGCCGATGTTGCGGACCTGCTTGAGGTCAGTGAGGACGTCCTGTGCCACTTCGTTCTTCTCGTCTCGTTGCGTTCAGTCAAGAGGGGATGTCCGGGCCGCCGCGGCGTTGAGGTCAGGGGACCGCGGCGGACCCGAACGGGCTGGATTTACCAGCGGTAGTGCGCGAAGGCCTTGTTGGACTCGGCCATCTTGTGGGTGTCCTCGCGACGCTTGACCGCGGCGCCAAGGCCGTTGCTCGCGTCGAGGATCTCGTTCATCAGGCGCTCGGTCATCGTCTTCTCACGACGCTGACGGGCGTAGCCGACGAGCCAGCGCAGCGACAGGGTCGTCGCGCGGCCCGGCTTGACCTCGACCGGGACCTGGTAGGTCGCGCCACCGACGCGGCGGGACTTGACCTCGAGCGACGGGCGGACGTTGTCCAGCGCGCGCTTCAAGGTGGCCACGGGGTCGGTGCCGGTCTTCTGGCGGCAGCCTTCGAGGGCGTCGTAGACGATCGACTCGGCGATCGACTTCTTGCCATCGAGGAGGATCTTGTTGACCAACTGGGTCACCAGCGGGGACTGGTAGACCGGGTCAATGACGAGGGGGCGCTTCGGAGCGGGGCCCTTGCGAGGCATTACTTCTTCTCCTTCTTGGCGCCGTAGCGGCTGCGGGCCTGCTTGCGGTTCTTGACACCCTGGGTGTCGAGCGAGCCACGCACGATCTTGTAGCGAACACCCGGGAGGTCCTTCACACGACCGCCACGCACGAGCACGATCGAGTGCTCCTGGAGGTTGTGGCCCTCACCGGGGATGTAGGCGGTGACCTCGATCTGGGAGGTCAGCTTGACGCGCGCGACCTTGCGCAGCGCGGAGTTCGGCTTCTTCGGGGTGGTCGTGTACACGCGCGTGCACACGCCGCGGCGCTGCGGAGAGCCCTTCAGGGCAGGAGTTGCGACCTTGGTGGTCTTGTCCTGCCGGCCCTTGCGCACCAGCTGGTTGATGGTAGGCAACCTGTTGTCTCCATTTGGTCGAAATGTTGTCTGCTCGGCCGTGGCGTCTCGCCCTGGCCGTGCTCCTTGGATGCCGCCTGCGATCCTTCATCCCTGAAGGTCCGACACGCGGTGCTCTCCCCTGCACTCCCCATGACGATCCCATCGGGTGATAATCGATGAGAAGGGCGATGAGGTGCCCGGCGAGAGGTGCGGCCCCAAAGTACTCGGAGCCTCTTCCGTGGCACAGCGCCTAATCAGCGTGCACCACACACAGCGGACCACGATACTCGCGCGGGTACGCAGGCAACAAATCGAGGAGCGAGCAGCCTCGCGGCTCACCCTCTTCTCAACGCTCCTTCTCTGCCCAAGATTCCGATCCGCGCATGACGAAGGGGGCCGCGCTTAGTGCGCGGCCCCCTTCGTCAACTGGCGTGAGCGGTGCTCAGCCCTTGGCCGCGGCCTTCAGGGCGCTGCCAGCGGTGAGCTTCGCGGCGTAACCGCCCGGGATGGTCATCTCGGCGCCGGTCTGCGGGTTGCGGCCCTTGCGCTCGGAACGCTCGACGCGCTCGAGGGAGAAGAAGCCGGGAACGGTGACCTTCTCGCCCTTGGCGACCTGCTCGGAGAGGACCTCCTGGAGCGCGGAGAGCACACCGGAAGCGGTCGAGGCGGAAACGTCGGCGCGCTCCGCGATGGCGGAAGCAAGCTCGGACTTGTTCATAAAGGAACTCCATCTTCGTGTCTGGGGGTGAACCTCGACCACTTCATCACGGATCGCGGTCCAAGTCACATCGAAACCCGGCGTGTCTGCCCCGGATTACCGGGGTTTTCGCCGAACGGTCTCCCTCCGGGGCCTCCTAGGGGTGCCACCGCTCGATATCGGGGCATGACGAAGGGGGTCGGCGCCCATCTCTGGGCACCGACCCCCTTCGGCAATTGACCGCTAACGGGCCTCGATCAGTCCAGGCCGAGCTCGGCGTCGTCGAGGCGGATCGCCTCGCCACTGCCGGGCCCGAAGACCGGGTAGTCGAGCTCGTCGTAGGTCGGGAGCGTGTACATCGCGGCCTTGGCCTCCTCGGTCGGCTCCACCGCGATGTTGCGGTAGCGGGTCAGACCCGTGCCGGCCGGGATGAGCTTGCCGAGGATGACGTTTTCCTTCAGGCCGAGCAGCGGGTCGGACTTGCCTTCCATCGCCGCCTCGGTGAGGACGCGAGTCGTCTCCTGGAAGGACGCGGCCGAGAGCCACGAGTCGGTCGCGAGCGAGGCCTTGGTGATGCCCATGAGCTCGGGACGACCGGCGGCCGGACGGCCCCCTTCGGAGACCACGCGACGGTTCTCCTCTTCGAAACGCGCCCGCTCGGCGAGCATGCCCGGGAGGAGCTTGGTGTCACCCGACTCCAGGATCGTGATCCGGCGCAGCATCTGGCGCACGATGACCTCGATGTGCTTGTCGTGGATCGACACACCCTGCTGGCGGTAGACGTGCTGCACCTCGTCGACCAGGTGCTTTTGCGCCTGGCGCGGGCCGAGGATCCGCAGGACCTGCTTCGGGTCGATCGCACCCTGGATCAGCTGCGTGCCGACCTCGACGTGCTCGCCATCGGCGACCAGCAGGCGCGAGCGCTTGCTGACCGGGTAGGCGTGCTCTTCACCGTCGTCGGTCTTCAGCAGGACGCGGCGAGCCTTGTCGCTCTCCTCGATCTCGATGACGCCATTGGCCTCAGCGATCGGCGCGACACCCTTCGGGGTACGGGCCTCGAAGAGCTCGACGACACGCGGCAGACCCTGGGTGATGTCGTCACCGGCCACACCACCGGTGTGGAAGGTCCGCATCGTCAGCTGGGTACCCGGCTCACCGATCGACTGGGCCGCGATGATGCCGACGGCCTCGCCGATGTCGACGAGCTGACCGGTCGCGAGCGAGCGGCCGTAGCACTTGGCGCAGGTGCCGACGCGCGACTCACAGGTGAGGACCGAGCGGACCTTGACCTCGTCGACGCCAGCCTCGTAAAGGCGAGCGATGACGACGTCACCCAAGTCGGAGCCAGCCTCGGCGTGGACGGTCCCGTCCTCGCCGACGACATCGGCCGCGACACAGCGGGCGTACGCGGTGAACTCGACGTCATCGTGCAGCCGACGGGTGCCGGTGTGCTCGTCGTACTGAGCGATCGCCATGGTGAGACCACGGTCGGTGCCACAGTCGTCCTCACGAATGATGACGTCCTGCGAGACATCGACCAGACGACGGGTGAGGTATCCGGAGTCCGCGGTCCGAAGGGCGGTGTCCGCCAGACCCTTACGCGCACCGTGCGTCGAGATGAAGAACTCGACCACCGACAGACCCTCACGGAAGTTCGTCCGGATCGGTCGGGGAATGATCTCGCCCTTCGGGTTGGCCATCAGGCCACGCATACCGGCGATCTGCCGCAACTGGAACCAGTTACCACGCGCACCGGAGCTCACCATGCGGTAGATGGGGTTCTCCCGCGGGAAGTGCTCCTGCATCTCCGTGGCAACCTCGTTGGTCGCCTGGGTCCAGATCTCGATGAGCTCCTGACGGCGCTCATCGTCGGTGATCAGACCACGCTCGTACTGGGTCTGGACCTTCTCGGCCTTGGCCTCGTAGCCCTCGAGGATCTCGCCCTTGCGCGGCGGCGTGACGACATCGGAGACGGCCACGGTGGTGCCCGAGCGGGACGCCCAGTAGTAGCCGGCCTCCTTCAGCGCGTCGAGGGACGCCGCGACCTGCACCTTGGTGTACCGCTCGGCGAGGTCGTTGACGATCGTCGAGAGGCGCTTGCGGTCGACGGGCTCGTTGACGAAGGGGTAGTCGCCCGGCAGCGCCTTGTTGAACAGGGCGCGCCCGAGGGTCGTCTCGGCCGTCCACTGCGCGACGGTGCCGTCCTCACGGACCTCGGTGCCCTCGGGCAGCTCGGTCCCGGCCGGCGGCACGACATCGTGCAGACGGACCCGGATCGGAGTACCGATCTTGATCTCGCCAGCGTCGAAGGCCATCCGAGCCTCGTTGGAGGTGGAGAAGGAGCGCAGCTGCTCCCCTTCCTGAGCGACCTCGGCGGTCAGGTGGAACAGGCCGATGATCATGTCCTGGGTGGGCATGGTCACGGGGCGACCGTCGGCGGGCTTCAAGATGTTGTTGCTGGAGAGCATGAGGATCCGCGCCTCGGCCTGAGCCTCGGCGGACAGCGGCAGGTGCACCGCCATCTGGTCACCGTCGAAGTCCGCGTTGAACGCGGTGCAGACGAGCGGGTGAATCTGGATCGCCTTGCCCTCGACCAGCTGCGGCTCGAAGGCCTGGATGCCGAGGCGGTGCAGCGTGGGCGCGCGGTTCAGCAGCACCGGGTGCTCGGTGATGACCTCTTCGAGGACATCCCACACGACGGAACGCTGACGCTCGACCATGCGCTTGGCCGACTTGATGTTCTGCGCGTGGTCGAGGTCGACCAGGCGCTTCATCACGAACGGCTTGAACAGCTCCAGGGCCATGGCCTTCGGCAGACCACACTGGTGCAGCTTCAGCTGCGGGCCGACGACGATGACCGAACGGCCGGAGTAGTCGACGCGCTTACCGAGCAGGTTCTGACGGAAGCGACCCTGCTTGCCCTTCAGCATGTCCGAAAGGGACTTCAGCGGGCGGTTACCGGGGCCGGTCACCGCACGACCGCGACGGCCGTTGTCGAAGAGGTTGTCGACGGCCTCCTGGAGCATCCGCTTTTCGTTGTTCACGATGATCTCGGGCGCACCGAGGTCCAGCAGGCGCTTCAAGCGGTTGTTGCGGTTGATGACGCGGCGGTAGAGGTCGTTCAAGTCCGAGGTGGCAAAGCGGCCACCATCGAGCTGGACCATCGGGCGCAGGTCCGGCGGGATGACCGGGACCGCGTCGAGGACCATGCCCGCGGGCTTGTTGTCCGTCGTCAAGAAGGCCGTGACGACCTTCAGGCGCTTCAGCGCACGGGTCTTCTTCTGACCCTTGCCGGTCGCGATGATCTCGCGCAGCTTCTCGGCCTCGGCCTGCAGGTCGAAGGTCTCCAGGCGCTTTTGGATCGCCGCGGCGCCCATGCCCCCTTCGAAGTACAGACCGAACCGGTCACGCATCTCGCGGTAGAGGATCTCGTCGCCCTCGAGGTCTTGGACCTTCAGGTTCTTGAAGCGGTCCCAGACCTGGTTGAGGCGCTCGACCTGAGCATCCGCGCGCTTGCGGATCTGGTTCATCTCACGCTCGGCGGAGTCGCGGACCTTGCGCTTGGCGTCGGCCTTAGCGCCCTCGGCCTCGAGCGCGGCGATGTCCTGCTCGAGCCGCTTGGCGCGGGCCTCGACATCGGCGTCACGCTTGGTCTCGAGCTCCTTGCGCTCGACCTCGATCTGCGCCTCGAGCGAGGGCAGGTCGGTGTGCCGCTGCTCCTCGTCGACGTGCGTGATCATGTACGCCGCGAAGTAGATGACCTTCTCGAGGTCCTTCGGGGCGAGGTCGAGCAGGTAGCCGAGGCGGCTCGGGACACCCTTGAAGTACCAGATGTGGGTGACGGGGGCGGCGAGCTCGATGTGGCCCATCCGCTCGCGACGCACACCGGCGCGGGTGACCTCGACGCCACAGCGCTCACAAACGATGCCCTTGAAGCGGACTCGCTTGTACTTACCGCAGGCGCACTCCCAGTCCCGGGTCGGGCCGAAGATGCGCTCGCAGAACAGACCCTCCTTCTCGGGCTTGAGGGTGCGGTAGTTGATGGTTTCGGGCTTCTTGACCTCGCCATGGCTCCACTTGCGGATGTCCTCCGCGGTGGCCAGGCCGATACGCAGCTCGTCGAAGAAGTTGACGTCAAGCACGTGGTGCTTCCTTCTCTCTCTTACAAAACTTGTGTGGTCTGAACCGGTGATCTTGGGGGTGCCGAAGGGGGAAGGGGTTCCCCCTTCGGCTCACCCGTCAGACCTCTTCGACGCTGCTCGGCTCCCGCCGGGACAGGTCAATGCCGAGCTCTTCGGCGGCGCGGAAGACGTCGTCTTCGCTGTCGCGCATCTCGATGGCACCACCCTCGGAGTTCAGGACCTCGACGTTGAGACACAGGGACTGCATCTCCTTGATCAGGACCTTGAACGACTCGGGGATACCGGGCTCGGGAATGTTGTCGCCCTTGACGATGGCCTCGTAGACCTTCACGCGGCCGTTGACATCGTCGGACTTGATCGTGAGCAGCTCCTGAAGGGCGTAGCTCGCGCCGTACGCCTCGAGGGCCCACACCTCCATCTCACCGAAGCGCTGGCCACCGAACTGCGCCTTACCACCGAGCGGCTGCTGGGTGATCATCGAGTACGGGCCGGTGCTCCGGGCGTGGATCTTGTCGTCCACGAGGTGGTGCAGCTTCAAGATGTACATGTAGCCGACCGAGACCGGGTCGGGGTACGGCTCGCCGGAGCGGCCATCGAAGAGCTGGGTCTTGCCGGAACCATCGACGAGGCGAACCCCATCGCGGGTGGGCCGGGTCGAGTCGAGCAGACCCGTGATCTCGTCCTCGCGGGCACCGTCGAAGACGGGGCTCGCGACCCGGGTGTTCGGACCGGCGCTGCGGGCATCGCCGGGGATCATCTCGGCCCACTCGGGCTGACCCTCGATCTCCCAGCCGCGGCTCGCAGCCCACCCGAGGTGCAGCTCGAGGATCTGGCCGATGTTCATTCGACCGGGGACACCGAGTGGGTTCAGCACCACGTCGACGGGGGTGCCGTCTTCGAGGAAGGGCATGTCTTCGACGGGGAGGATCTTGGAGATGACGCCCTTGTTGCCGTGGCGGCCCGCGAGCTTGTCACCGTCGGTGATCTTGCGCTTGTTGGCCACGTAGACGCGCACCAGCTGGTTCACGCCCGGGGGCAGCTCGTCGTCGTCGTCCTTGTCGAAGACCTTGACCGCGATGACCGTGCCGGTCTCGCCGTGCGGGACCTTCATCGAGGTGTCGCGCACCTCGCGCGCCTTCTCACCGAAGATCGCGCGCAGCAGGCGCTCCTCCGGGGTCAGCTCGGTCTCACCCTTGGGCGTGACCTTGCCGACGAGCAGGTCGCCGTCGCGGACCTCGGCGCCGATGCGGATGATGCCGCGCTCGTCCAGGTCGGCGAGGACATCTTCGGAGACGTTCGGGATGTCCCGGGTGATCTCCTCCGGACCCAGCTTGGTGTCGCGAGCGTCGACCTCGTGCTCCTCGATGTGGATCGAGGAGAGGACATCGTCTTGCACCAGACGCTGGGAGAGGATGATCGCGTCTTCGTAGTTGTAGCCCTCCCACGGCATGAAGGCCACGAGCAGGTTGCGCCCGAGAGCCATCTCGCCGCCGTCGGTCGCGGGACCATCGGCGATCAACTGACCAGCCTCGACGCGGTCCCCTTCGGAGACCATGACGCGCTGGTTGTAGGAGTTGCCCTGGTTGGACCGGGAGAACTTCATGATCTTGTAGGTGCGGTTGCCGCCCTCGTCCTGCGCGACGGTCACGAGGTCTGCGGAGACCTCGGTGACGACGCCGGCCTTCTCGGCCCGCACAACATCACCGGAGTCGAGCGCCGCGCGGTACTCCATGCCGGTCCCGACGAGCGGGGCCTCGGCGCGCACCAGCGGCACCGCCTGACGCTGCATGTTGGCGCCCATGAGCGCACGGTTGGCGTCATCGTGCTCGAGGAAGGGGATCATCGCGGTCGCGGCCGAGACCATCTGGCGCGGCGAGACGTCCATGTAGTCGACCTCATCGCCGGGGATGTAGTCGACCTCGCCGCCCTTGGTCCGGGCGAGCACGCGCTCGCTGACGAACCGGCCGTCCTCGCCGATCTCGGCGTTGGCCTGGGCGATGATGTGCTTGTCCTCTTCGTCCGCGCTCACGTAAACGATCTCGTCGGTGACGACACCGTCGTTGACCAGGCGGTACGGGGTCTCGATGAACCCGAAGGAGTTGATCCGCCCGTAGCTCGCAAGCGAACCGATGAGGCCGATGTTCGGGCCTTCCGGCGTCTCGATCGGGCACATGCGCCCGTAGTGCGACGGGTGGACGTCACGAACCTCCATCTGGGCCCGGTCGCGGGAGATACCGCCGGGGCCAAGCGCCGACAGACGACGCTTGTGCGTCAGGCCGGCGAGGGGGTTGTTCTGGTCCATGAACTGGGACAGCTGGCTGGTCCCGAAGAACTCCTTGATCGAGGCCACCACGGGGCGGATGTTGATCAGGGTCTGCGGGGTGATCGCCTCGACGTCCTGGGTCGTCATCCGCTCGCGAACGACGCGCTCCATCCGGGACAGGCCCGTGCGGACCTGGTTTTGGATGAGCTCGCCGACGCTGCGCAGACGACGGTTACCGAAGTGGTCGATGTCATCGGTCTCGACGACCACGTCGACGGCCTCGCCGCCGCGGGTCCCCGGGAGGGTCTCCTCTTCGGCGTGGAGCGCGACGAGGTACTTCAGGGTCGCGACGATGTCGTCGAGGGTCAGCACCGAGTCGGTGAGGTCGACGTCGACGCCGAGCTTGCGGCCCATCTTGTAGCGGCCGACCTTCGCGAGGTCGTAGCGCTTGGGGTTGAAGTAGAGGTTGTCCAGGAGGTTCTGGGCCGCCTCGCGGGTCGGCGGCTCGCCCGGACGGAGCTTGCGGTAGAGGTCAAGCAGCGCCGAGTCCTGGTTCTCGATCGTGTCCTTTTCGAGGGTGAGGTTCATCGACTCGTACTGGCCGAACTCCTCACGGATCTCCGCCTCGGTCATCCCGAGCGCCTTCAGCAGCACGGTGACCGACTGCTTGCGCTTGCGGTCCACGCGCACGCCGACCATGTCGCGCTTGTCGATCTCGAACTCCAGCCAGGCTCCACGGCTCGGGATGATCTTCGCCGAGTAGATGTCCTTGTCCGAGGTCTTGTCCGGCGACTTTTCGAAGTAGACGCCGGGGCTGCGGACGAGCTGGGAGACAACGACGCGCTCGGTGCCGTTGATGATGAAGGTGCCGCGCTCGGTCATCAGCGGGAAGTCGCCCATGAAGACCGTCTGGCTCTTGATCTCGCCGGTCTCGGCGTTCATGAACTCCGCGGTGACGAAGAGGGGCGCCGAGTACGTCTGGTCGCGCTCCTTAGCGTCTTCGATCGAGTACTTCGGCTCCTCGAAGCGGCTCTCCCGGAAGGACAGCGACATCGAGCCGGAGAAGTCTTCGATCGGGGAGATCTCTTCGAAGATCTCCTCCAGGCCGGAACGCTCCGGCACGTCGTTGCGGCCGGCCGCCTGGGCCTCGGCCACGCGCTTTTGCCAGCGCTCGTTACCGAGCAGCCAGTCAAAGCTCTCGGTCTGCAATGCCAAGAGGTCGGGGACCTCGAGGGGTTCGCGAATCTTCGCGAAGGACAGACGGCCGGATGCCGTCTGTGCGGTGGACATCGGTGATGCGGTGCGCGAGGCAGCCAAGGAGGGGTCCTTCCACGGGCCGTAAAGAGATGATCCGTCGCTGCCCGGACCGACGACCCGGGCCGCCACGACGGCACGACAACGCGTGACGGTGGAAGGCGGGGAGAGGGCAAGGACAGCGCAAAGCGTCAGCGTAGTACAAAAGTGCATGACTGTCCAGCCCGGTCAAGCGCTCGGCTTGACCGGTGGTCACGGCCGCCTCCGCTGTCCAGCGAAGCCCTGGGCCGGTATCGACGCAATGAGGATGAGGCACGAGATGCCGGTGAGTCAAGGCGACGGGCCCGCGTGGCGCGCCGCGCTCCCCCTTCGCCTGCGTCGGTGGGCACCCTAGAGTGCTCTTTATGCCCTTCCACACCGCGCGCCGCACGGCCCGCCGCGCCGCGCTGGGCACCCTTGCCGCGCAGGCGGTTACGGTCGCAGGGCTGATGGCCTTTGACAGTCTGCGCAAGCGCGATCGACCCGAATATGAGTTCCCCCGCACGACACCGCGAACCCTCTCCCTCGGCGATGGGGATATGCGGGTCTACACCTACGGCGAGGACCTCTATCGGGACATGCTGGCCGATATCGACGGGGCGAGCGAGCGGATCTTCTTCGAGACCTTCATCTGGAAGGGGGATCGTGTCGGCCAGGAGTTCAAGGACGCCTTAGTCCGCGCGCACCAGCGCGGCGTCGAGGTCTACATCGCCTTTGACCAGTTCGCGAACCTCGTCGTGCGCCGAGCCTTCTACGCCGATCTACCCCCCGGGATTCACGTCAAACGGCACCCGATCGTCTCCGGTGGGTGGAAGTTCCTCCACCCGCGCCATAGCGGGCGCAATCACCGCAAACTGCTCGTCATCGACGATCGCGCCGCCTATGTCGGGGGCTACAACATCGGCACGCTCTACGCCACACGCTGGCGCGATACCCACGCCCGCTTCACCGGAGACATGGTCGTCGAGCTCGTCAACGCCTTCGTCGATTACTGGAATATTCGCGTTCCTCGCGGCCAGGCGCGACTCACCCAGCCGGCCCCACGCACCTGGAGCCGCAATGTCTGGGTCCACCGGAACACCCCGGTCGACCTCGTCTTCCCGATCCGCAATATGTATCTGGAGGCGATGGATCGCGCCGAGGAGCGGATCTACCTCACCCAGGCGTACCTCATCCCCGACGACGCCATCGTGCGGGTGCTCCTCGACGCGGTGCGCCGAGGAGTCGACGTGCGGATCATCGTCCCGCGCTACTCCAACCACGTCGTCGCTGACTGGCTGAGCCGGAGCCGCTATGAGCGCCTGCTCCGTGGAGGCGTGCGCCTCTTCCGCTACGAGGGCGCGATGGTCCACGCAAAGACGGGGACCATCGACGGACGCTGGTCGACGGTCGGCACCGCCAATATCGACCGGCTGAGCCTCGCTGGGAACTTTGAATTGAACCTGGAGATTCTCGACCCCGAGGTCGCGGCACACATGGAGACGATCTTTAGCGTCGATTCCGGCAACTGCACCGAGTTGACGCTCGCCGAATGGCTCGGGCGCCCCTTGATCGCCCGGGTCACCGAGGGACTCCTCTCCCCCTGGCGCCCGCTCCTCTAGGCATCGCGCCTCCCCCTTCCCCCCGCGGTGCCAGAGAGAAGGGGCCGGGTCTCGGTTAGCGACCCTCGAGCTTGCGCATCTCGGCCTGGATCTTGGACTCGCTCGGGGAACTGCCCGGGCCGAAGGTGTTCACGGCGTGGGCGACGAGGCCGACCCCCCACCCGAAGGTGACCCACGCGGGCCACGGGACACCGGCCTCGCCGCGATCGCTCGAGGTGAACCAGAGCACCCAGAACGCGATGTTGAGCAGCGCGTACCACCCCAGGTGGATATAAAAGGCCCGCTTGGCCTCGAGGTTGTCGATCGCCCGAGCGCGAAGCTCGTCGCTGGTACCGGCTGGCTGGTTCATGAAGTTCTCCCCTGGACGTGGCGTGGCCTGTCGCGGCCCATCCTGCCCGAATCCGACCCGCCTCGGGTGTCCCCCCGTCGGGGGACGTGAAAACAAAGCGAAGGGCGGACCGCACCGATCACGGTGCGGTCCGCCCTTCGCGGATCAACTAAGCCCCTATCGGGGCCGGGATCACTTGAGCTCGACGGTGGCGCCGGCGCCCTCGAGGGCTTCCTTCGCCTTGTCGGCAGCAGCCTTGTCGACCTTCTCGAGGATCGGCTTGGGGGCGCCGTCCACGAGGTCCTTGGCTTCCTTCAGGCCGAGGGAGGTCAGCGCGCGGACCTCCTTGATGACCTGGATCTTCTTGTCGCCAACGGAGGCGAGGATGACGTCGAACTCGTCCTTCTCCTCCTCGGCGGCGGCGTCGCCGCCACCAGCGGCCGGGGCACCGGCAGCCGTAACGGCAACCGGGGCGGCGGCGGTGACCTCGAAGGTCTCCTCGAACTGCTTGACGAACTCCGAGAGCTCGATCAGGGTCATCTCCTTGAAGGCCTCAAGGAGCTCGTCGGTGCTGAGCTTCGCCATGATGGGCGTCCTTTCTAACGTTTACTGCTTAAGCCGCGGGCGCGGCGCATCTGGTGGTGTGGTGAGCTGAGGAACTCAGCTCTCGTCGCTGCCCTCGGCCTCGACCTTGGCGCGCAGCGCGTCGACGACGCGTGCGGTTTGCGCGAGCGGAGCCGCGAAGAGGTAGACCGCCTGGCTGAGCTGGGCCTTCATGGCGCCGGCCAGCTTGGCGAGCAGAACCTCACGGGACTCGAGCTGCGCGAGCTTGTCGATCTCCGCAGCGGTCAGGGGCTTGCCATCGAGGATGCCGCCCTTGATCACGAGGAGGGGGTGCTCCTTGGCGAAGTTCCGCAGGCCCTTGGCCGCCTCGACCGGGTCGCCCTCAACGAAGGCGATGGCGTTGGGACCGGTCAGCTGGCCCTCGAACGCGGACTCCAGGCCCGCCTCCTTGGCCGCTAGGTCGGTCAGCGTGTTCTTCACCACGGAGTAGGTAGCGTTGCCACGGAGGTTGGTCCGCAACTCGGCGAGCTGCGCCACGGTCAGGCCGCGGTACTCCGTGAGAACGGCCGCGCTGGAGCCACGGAACTTGTCCGCGAGCTCGGCAATGGCGGCGGCTTTGTCAGCCTTGGCCATGCGGGCCTCCTTTCTCGTCGGTCACGACCGACGGTCGAAGGAGCCCGGCTCAAAAAAGAACGCCCCGGCGCAGGGCACGGGGCGCAGTCATCCTGATCGCCACCAACGTGACGATGGGTGTCGTGCTTCGTAGCCTGCGCTGGTCGCCCGCTTGATCAAGTGCGGGACCTTCGGCTGGGCGGCCCAGGTGGGTCGTCCGGCAACCGGCGGTCATCGGTCAAGGAGTCACAGTAGTCGGGAAGACCCCCTTCGCCCAAATCGGGGCTGGACCCGAGACGGACGAGAAGATGGCAGAAGGGGGAGAAGCGCGCGGCTCCTCCCCCTTCTTTACCGGGACTGCTGTGAGGTCACATGGAAAGACTGCCGACCTCGGACGCCGGCGGGGCCGAGATCTTCGGGGCGCTCCCCCAGTCGCTGTACGCGAACTCGGTGGTCTGCTGACCGGAGACCGTCTTCACGCTTTGCAGCAGGTCGTCCTTGCCGACGACCTGGGTCACGGTCATCGCCTCGGCGTTCGCGGCGTTGTTCGGCAGGTCCGATCCGCCGAGGAGCTTCTCGGCAATCTGCTTCGCCTGCTCCGCGGTGATGGCCGTCTCGTAGGTGACGGTGTCCCCGTCGACCGCGACGACCTTGGCTTCGAGCCCATCGACGGCCTCGAGCATCTGCGCGGGCTGCGCCGCCAGGTCGAGGACCTGCATCATCGGGGCCATCATCTGGCTCATCGGGTCGGTCCCGTTGGGGTCGATCTTGGCGAACTTCTTACCGTTGAGCGACGAGGCCAGGCTGTCCCCGCCGAGGTAGAGGACCTTGTCGACGTAGATCATCTCGATCTTGTTTCCCTGCTCGTCGACCTCCATCTTGAACGACGGGGTGTCGCCGAAGTTCACGACGCCCTCGACGGGGGCGTCGCCGGAGGTGGTCTTGACGTTGGCGGTCACCGCCTTGCTCGCGGCCGCACTCGTCTTCCCTCCCAGCTCCTTGGCCGAGATGGTGTCCCCAACCTTGACGGACGCTCCCTGCGTGGTGGCCGAGTCATTCGAGCCGGAACCCGAGTCCGATGAGCCCCCGCCGCACGCGGTGAGGGTAAGGGCCGCAGACGCGACGACAGCGGTCAAAATGCGCTTCATGTGCGAAGACTCCTGGCATGTAGGTGGTCGGCGCGCCGCCCGTATCGGCGCACTCGGCTGCGGTTACCGTACCCGCCCCGGCTGTGAACTCCATCCCCGCCCGCCGGGATCGCCCGCGGACAACGATCAAGGCCCCGACCGGCGAACCGGTCGGGGCCTTGATCACTCGCGCTCTAGCGAGCAGCGACCGAGGGTCACTCGGAGGCGGCCTCCATGAGGTCGCGGGTGCGGGTGGTGTCGAGCGGGATGCCCGGGCCCATGGTGGTGCTCATGCTGCCCTTCAGCAGGTAACGGCCCTTGGACGCCGACGGCTTCAGACGCAGGATCTCCTCCAGCGCCGCCCCGTAGTTCTCGACCAGCTTGGCGTCATCGAAGGACACCTTGCCGATGATGAAGTGGAGGTTGCCGTGCTTGTCGTTGCGGAACTCGATCTTGCCGCCCTTGATGTCGGTGACCGCCTTGGCGGTGTCCATCGTGACGGTGCCGGTCTTCGGGTTCGGCATCAGACCACGCGGGCCGAGGACCTTACCGAGACGACCGACCTTGCCCATCATGTCCGGGGTCGCAACGACCGCGTCGAAGTCGAGCCAACCGCCCTGGATCTTCTCGATCAGGTCGTCGGAGCCGACATAGTCGGCGCCAGCCTCACGGGCGGCCTCGGCCTTGTCGCCACCGGCGATCACGAGGACGCGGGCGGTCTTGCCGGTGCCGTTTGGCAGGTTCACGGTGCCGCGGACCATCTGGTCGGCCTTACGCGGGTCGATCCCGAGACGGAAGACGACCTCAACGGTCTCGTCGTACTTCGCCTTCGCGCCCGCCTTAGCGAGCTGGACCGCCTCGAGCGGGGCGTAGAGGGCGTCGCGGTCGATGTTCTCGGCCGCGGACCGGTAGTTCTTGCTGCGCTTCATGGTGCTACTCCTAAACAAAGAGGTGGTGCTGGAGGTGTGGTGCGGGCCAAGCGCTGGCCCTCCCACGAGGCGAAGCTCGTCAGAGCTTCGGGGTCTCGATCCCCATCTGACGGGCCGTGCCGGCGATGATCTTCATCGCGGCGTCGACGTCGTTGGCGTTCAAGTCCGGCATCTTCTGCTCGGCGATCTCGCGCAGCTGGTCCGCGGTCAGCGAGGCGACCTTGGTCTTGTGCGGCTCGCCGGAACCCTTCTGCACGCCCGCGGCCTTCTTGATCAGCTCGGCAGCCGGCGGGGTCTTGGTGATGAAGGTGAAGGAGCGGTCTTCGTAGACGGTGATCTCGACCGGGATGACGTTGCCACGCTGGTTTTCGGTCGCAGCGTTGTACGCCTTGACGAACTCCATGATGTTGACGCCGTGCTGACCGAGGGCCGGACCGACCGGCGGCGCGGGGGTGGCCGCACCGGCCTGGATCTGCAGCTTGATGAAGCCGGAGACCTTCTTCTTGGGAGGCATAACTTTTTTCCTTTGGTGAATCTGGGCCCACGCCTAAGGGCGATGACCCGGTTGCAGCCCTACGCCAGTACCGGCGAAGGGGGTGCTGCCCGACGGATCAGATCTTCGCGACCTGGCTGTAGGACAGCTCGACCGGGGTCTCCCGGCCGAAGATGGAGACGAGAACCTTCAACTTCTGGCTCTCGGGGATGATCTCGGAGATCGTCGCCGGCATGGTCTCGAAGGGACCGTCCATGACGGTGACCGACTCGCCGATTTCGAACTCGATCTGGCCACCGTCGGTGGCGGTCTTCGTGGCAGCGGCCTCGGTCGCGGCGGCGCCGGCGGCCTGCTTTTCGAGGTCCGCGGGCTTGAGCATCGTAAAGACCTCATCGATCGTGAGCGGCACCGGCTGATGGGTGTTGCCGATCGCGTTACCGACGAAGCCGGTGACCCCCGGAGTGTGGCGCACCGCGCCCCAGGACTCGTCCGTGAGCTCCATGCGCACGAGCACGTAGCCGGGCATCCGCGGCTGCTTGCGCGTCTTCTTCTGACCGTTCTTGATCTCGGTGACCTCGTCGATCGTGACGGCCACCTCGAAGATGTAGTCCTCCATGTTGAGGTTCGTGATGCGGGTCTCGAGATTGTGCTTGACCCGGTTCTCGTATCCCGCGTAGCTGTGGATCACGTACCAGTCGCCGTACTTCGACTCGAGCGCGTCGCGGAAGGCCTGCACCGGGTCCTCGTCAACAGCGTCGCCCGCGGCGTCCTCGGTGACGACCTCCTCGGTCACGACCTCTTCGGTCGCGGTGGGGTCTTCCTCGGCGATGGCGTCGATCGTGACGTCTTCGGAGGTGGCGTCGACGTCGACCTCGACGGTCTCATCAACCTCGGGGCTGGTCTGCTCGGACATCACCTTAGAAACTTCCTTCGTCTTTGATCGTCGCGCTCCCTTGCCTGGCGAAGGGGGCCCGCTTCTTTCCCTTGGCCCGCGGTCACGCGCGCCGGATACGGCTCTAGCTGCCGAACACCCACAAGACCAGCCTGGTGAACACGTAGTCGAGTCCCGTGATGAAGAGCATCATCACCACGACGAAGACGATCACCACGAGGGTGTAGTTGAGCAAGTCCGAGCGCGTCGGCCGCACGACCTTGCGCAACTCATCGAGCACCTGGCTGACGAAGAGGGCGATCGACCCAAAGAACCGGGTGATCGGGTTCTTGCCCTTCGGCTCGCCACGACGGGCGTTCGTCGCCTGCGCGCCGAGCTGGGTCATAGGGTTCTTCTCTCTTCAGTCGCCGGTGACGTCACCTGCTGATCAGGACGGATGTCCTTATATCTCGCGCAGGGCAGGAGGGACTCGAACCCCCAACCGCCGGTTTTGGAGACCGGTGCTCTACCAATTGAGCCACTGCCCTTCGAATCGGGGGCAGGGGTGCCGATCCGATCCGATTCGGCCGACCCCGTCCACTGGCACCCGGGCACGCCGGGATGGTGGCCGAGAATCAACCGAGGTGAAAGCATACGCCAGGTGCCTGGGCGACGCGAAACCGACGACGCGCGGTCCCCCTTCGGGTACCGGCCACCCCTTCGCACCGACTCGCAACGATGACACGATGTGGGGGTGTCCACCAACGCCAACGCAGCCGCCTTGACCGAACGCTCCCCCGACGAGCTCGCCGCCTTCGCCGCGCAGGCCCGCGAGGAGTACGCCGACCTGAAGGCGAAGGGGCTGACCTTCGACCTCACCCGTGGCAAGCCCGCCGCCGAGCAACTCGATCTGTCCGAGGAGTTGCTGCGGCTACCGACCGGCCACACCAGCCCGAGCGGCGTCGATGTGCGCAACTACGGGGGCCTCGAGGGGCTGAAGGAACTCCGGGAGATCTTCGGTGAGTTGCTGGGTGTCGACACGGCCCAGGTGATCGCCGGTGGCAACTCCTCGCTGACGATGATGCGCGACACCCTCGTCTACCTGCTGCTGCACGGTGCGATCGACTCGCCGCGTCCCTGGGGCGAAGAGGAGACCATCCGCTTCATCTGTCCCGTCCCGGGCTACGACCGGCACTTTTCGATGCTCGCCTCCTTCGGGATCGAGATGGTGACCGTCCCCATGACCGACGACGGCCCGGACGTCGAGGCCTGCGCACAGGTCGCTGCGGAGGACCCGAGCGTGAAGGGCATGTGGGCCGTCCCGACGTACGCCAACCCCACCGGGCAGACCATCACCCAAGAGGTCGCGGCTCGACTCGCCGCCATGGAGACGGCAGCGCCGGACTTCAAGATCTTCTGGGATAACGCCTACGCCCTGCACCACCTCACCGAGGTCGAGACCAAGAGCGCCGACATCCTTGCGCTCTGCTCGTCCGCGGGGCATCCGGATCGGGCGTTCGTCTTCGCCTCCACCTCCAAGATCACCTTCGCCGGCGCGGGCGTCGCCTTCCTGGCGTCGTCGATCGACCAGATTGAGTGGTGGCTCGGCCACACCGCGATGGGCTCGATTGGTCCGGACAAGGTCAACCACCTGCGCCACCTGGAGTTCTTCGGCTCCGCCGACGGAGTGCGCGCGCACATGGCCAAGCATCGCGAGATCATCGCCCCCAAGTTCGCCGAAGTGCTCCGCGTGCTGCAAGAGCGCCTTGGCGGTCTCGGCATCGCGAGGTGGACCGAGCCGGTCGGCGGCTACTTCGTCAGCCTCGATGTCCTCGACGGCACCGCCTCGCGCGTGGTCGAACTGGCGAAGGAGGCCGGGGTGGCGCTCACCCCCGCCGGCTCGTCCTACCCGCACGGCGATGACCCCGACGACCGTAATATCCGCATCGCGCCGACCTTCCCCGACCTGGCGGATGTCACCGACGCGATGGAGGCGGTCGCAACCTGCGTGCGCCTCGCCGCCGCCGAACACCTTTAAGTGAGAGGAACACCCATGGGTCAGGAGAATCTCGACACCGAGTTGACCGGGTACAGCCTGGACGACGACGACCAGTTGCAGCCCGAGGACACCCTCGACGGCGACCTCACTGCCGATGTCCTCGATACCGGCTACTCACCGGCCGACCGACCCCACGCCAGCGTCGGTTTCGGAACGACCGCGGCCGAGCAGCGTCAGGGCGAGTCGATCGAGCAGCGGATCAGGCAGGAGGAGCCGGACCCGAGTTCGGCCTATGGCGCTCCGAGCCCCGAGATCGACGACAGCGAAGAGGCCGCCGAGGACGATCAGGTCGAAGGCCGCGACGACGACTGGGATGACGTACAGGACCGCGAGGTCGGCTCGCGTCGCGCGGGTCGGCTCGTCGCACCCGACGAGGGCGTCCACGAGGACCACGACGCGGAGCCGTGGGGCCGTGACGTCGGCATCGACGGAGGCGCTGCGTCTGCCGAAGAGGCGGCCATGCATGTGATCGACGAAGAGGACGTGCGCTGAGCGAGTCGCACCGCTCGCTGGAGGCCCTGCCGAAGGCACACCTCCACCTCCACTTCACCGGCTCGATGCGGGTCGAGACCGTCCGCGAGATGGCCGCGGCCCGCAGAACGCGCCTGCCCGATGCGCTCCTGGACGCCTACCCACCCACCCTGTCGGCCGCCGACGAGCGGGGCTGGTTTCGCTTCCAGCGGCTCTATGACGCCGCCCGACATTGCGTGCGCGGGGAAGCGGACCTGCGTCGCATCGTGCGGGAAGCGGCCACCGATGACGGCGCGGAAGGGTCGCGCTGGCTCGAGTTGCAGGTCGACCCGACGAGTTACGCCCCCTTCGTCGGAGGGATCACCCCGGCCCTCGAAATCATCTTGGATGAGGCGCGATCGGTGTCCTATGACGCCGCGACGACCGGTGCTGCGCAGGTCGGGATCATCGTCGCGGCGAGCCGTGTGCGGCACCCCCTGGAGGCGAGGACCCTCGCTCGCCTCGCGTCCCATCACGCCGGCGACCGGGCCGGCGAGGTGATCGGCTTTGGCCTGTCAAATGACGAGCGCCGAGGCGTCACCGAGGACTTCGCCCCCGCCTTCGACATCGCCCGCCGCGCCGGGCTCGCGCTGATGCCCCACGCCGGCGAACTCCTCGGGCCGACCGCGATCGACACCACCCTCGACGCCTTGGCACCGGATCGACTCGGACACGGAGTCCGCAGCGTCGAGGACCCGCGAGTCCTCGACCGGGTGGTGGCCGAAGGGGTCGCGCTCGAGGTCTGCCCCGGCAGCAATGTCTCGCTCGGCGTCTACCGAGATGACGAAGAGGTCCCGCTGCGACGCCTCATCGAGGCCGGCGCGACGATCGCGCTCGGCGCCGATGACCCCCTTCTCTTCGGGTCGCGTCTCACCGACCAGTACCGCACCGCACGCGAGGTGCATGGCCTAGACGACGACGCTCTCGCAGACCTCGCCCGAGGGTCGTTCCGAGCCAGCCTGGCCCCAACCGAGGTGCGCGAAGCGGCCCTCGCCGATATCGACGCGTGGCTTCAGAGCTAGCGAAAAAGTTCGCCCCGACCCCTCCCCATCGCGGCGCCCTTCTGCCAAGGTGTGATGCGGGCCACGCCCCTCCAGCGCCCCCTCAACATGCTGTGACTAAACCCTCACGAGCCCATCGCCTCCTGACAACCCTTGGTTACTGCTTCGTCACCACTCCGTAACCCAGGTCACACCGATGAGTACGTCGGCGTCGGCGCGATCCGCCTTAAGGAGCGGATTGAGCCCGCAGGGGTGAGGCGGGGGCACGTCGGCGTCCCCTATAGTCGCCCTGCTCACCTCAGGGGCGGCTGGCCAAGGCGATGGGGAGAGCTGCCCCTGGCCGCCGACGCGCGTTCGATGACATCGTGATCCCGACGCCCCGTCACCCACCAATCGACCCGAGGACTACGCCGATGAGGCACCTGCGCCTTACCCGTCTGGCAGCGGTTGCCACCCTCATCGGGCTCGGCCTGCTGACCACGCACGGCGCCTCCGCGACCTCCCGGGCCGACGAGCCGCGCTCCACCCCCGTGCCGATCGCCACCGCGGACGGCTCCCTCTTTAGTTATGTCGTGAACGTGAGCGACCCGAGCGAGAGCCGGGTCCGCACCGCGGAGCGCGCGGTGCGCGATGCGGGAGGGGTCGTCGTCCAGACCTGGCCCCAGATCGGCGTGATCATCGCCCACTCTGATCGGGGCAATTTCGCTCGGCAGGTCCTCTCGTCTGGCAAGGGCGCGATCGCCTCGGCCGGTCCGACGCGCACGGTGCCGGTGACCGAGGGGACGCCGAAGGGGGACCAGGCCGCCTGGGATGCCGCCGACCGCCGCCGGGTCCCTCGCGCCCCGATCGGTCCAGCGACACCCCCTTCCTCCACCGCCCCCGACCCACGCAGCGCGGCGCAATGGGATATGGAGATGCTGAAGGTGCCCGCCGCTCACGAGGTGACAGCGGGGTCGCGAGGAGTGCTCGTCGGTGCGCTGGACTCCGGGATCGACGCCGACCATCCCGATCTCGCGGGACGCATCGACTGGTCGACGTCGGTGGGGTGCGTGGACGCCGGACGGCCGAATCGAGAGGTGGCGGCGTGGCGGCCGACCGCGAGCGACCACGGCACGCATGTGGCTGGCATCATCGCCGCCGAACGCAACGGCTACGGGACCGTCGGGGTCGCGCCCGGAGTCACGCTCGCTTCGGTCAAGGTCGTCAACGACGATGGGTTGATCTACCCGGAGTACGCCATCTGCGGCTTCATGTGGGCGGGCCAACAACGGATGGATATCACCAACAACAGCTACTTCATCGACCCCTTTGAGTACTGGTGCGCCGACCAACCCGAGCAGGCCCCGGCGCGTGAGGCCGTCCGGCGGGCGGCCGCCTGGTCCAGATCACGCGGCGTCGTCCATGTGGCGGCCGCGGGCAACAGTTCACAAAACCTCGCCAAGAAGACGACCGACCCGGCGAGCCCCAACGATGGCCCGAGTCCGACCCGGCGAACGATCAACTCAGGCTGCCTCGACATCCCGACCGAGTTACCCGGCGTGGTGAGCGTGTCCTCGATCGAGCGTTCCGGCGAGCTCTCCCCCTTCTCCAACTATGGGCTCGGCGCCATCGATGTCGCCGCTCCCGGCAGCGGGATCCTCTCCACCGTGACGCGGGACAACGGCTGGGGCGTCAAGAGCGGGACATCGATGGCGGCGCCGCAGGTCGCCGGGGTGCTCGCGCTGATGAAGTCGGCCCACCCTGATCTGACGCCGGCCGAGATGACCGACCGACTCCGAGCCGGCGCCACCAGCCGCTCGTGTCCTACCCCCGCGGGCGGGAGCGCGTGCGTCGGGACGAAGGGGGACAACAGTCACTACGGCCGGGGGATCGTCGATGCCCTGGCGGCCGTCAGGTAACCGGCCCGCTAGAGGCTGTGGCCCACGAAGACCGGCTCGTTAACGAGTCGCACCCCGAAGGCATCCTCGACCCCGTCGCGCACGGTCCGCGCGAGATGCGCCACGTCGGCGGCGCTCGCCTCACCGCGGTTGGTGATCGCGAGGGTGTGCTTGGTCGACAGGGCTGCTGGCCCCGGCATGGCGTAGCCCTTGCCGAAACCCGCCCGGTCGATGAGCCACGCCGCGCTCGTCTTGACCCGCCCGTTCGAGGCCGGGAAGAGCGGCGGGGCGACATCCGGCCCGAGTCGCGCAGCAACCCGTTCGAGCATCGCCTCGGATTGCTCCGCGGTGAGGATCGGGTTGGTGAAGAAAGATCCACAACTCCAGGTGTCGTGATCGCTCGGGTCGAGGACCATACCGCGCTTGCGGCGTTGCGCCAGAACCGCGTCACGGGCATCCGCGAGAGGGACCCGCGCTCCGAGGTCAACGCCCAGTTGGCTGGCGAGGTCGGCGTAGGCGACCGGAGCGGAGAGGTCGGCGATCCGTAGTTGGAAGACCGTCTCCAGGACCACGTACCGGTCGCTCGCCTTAAAGATCGAGTGCCGGTAGGTGAAGGCGCACTCGCCATTGGTGAAGGTCCGCACCTGCTGCTCGTGACGGTCCCAGGTGACCACCTGCGAGATCGTCTGAGCGACCTCTTGGCCGTAGGCGCCGACATTTTGTACCGGGGTCGCCCCCGTCAGGCCCGGGATCCCCGAGAGCGCTTCGATCCCCGACCACCCCTCGGCGACGGCTCGCTCGACGAAGCCGTCCCAGGACTCTCCGGCGGCTACGCGCACGTTCGCACCACCGCAGCGATCATCGGACTCGACGCGCACCCCCTTCGTCGCGATCCGGACGACCGTCCCGGGGAAACCAGAGTCGGCGATCACCAGATTGGATCCGCCGGAGATGACGAGCAACGGTTCGTCGGCGTCATCCACCTCCCGGATCGCATCGACAACCTCGTCGGTGGTGGTCGCCGTGACGAGTCGCTCGGCAGGGCCGCCAACGCGCATTGTGGTGAGCGGCGCGAGCGGCGCCGCGGCTTGGATCTGCACAGATGCCCTTCTAGTCCAGCTGGACGGTCGCCTGACAACGGCCGAGGACCTTGTCCTCGCCGCTGCGTGCCGTGATGTCGATGACCGCCCGCCGGGTGTCATCGTCAAGGCTCTTGACCTTCGCGGTCACCGTGACGTCGGCGCCACCGTCGTAGGGGACGACGACCGGGCGGGTGAAGCGTGTCCCGTACTCGAGGATCCGCCCCCCGTCCCCGACCCAGTTCGAGACGACGCCGACGACCGCGCCCATCGTCCACATCCCGTGCGCGATGACATCGGGCAATCCGACGGAGGTCGCAAACCGCTCGTCCCAATGGATCGGGTTGCGGTCCAGCGAGGCCCCCGCGTAGCGCACGAGCGTGGCCCGGTCGACGTGCAGGGTCTCGCCCGGCAACTCCTCGCCGACGCTCACCTGATCGAAGCGGCGCACCGCCATGGCCTAGTCCTCCCCTCGGATCACGACGGTCGAGACCGATGTCGTCACCGGTTCGTCGTCGGTGTCGATCAGGTCGCTGCGCATCGTCACCATCGTGTGTCCGCCCAGGGTGCGCACAGAATCGATGGTGAGCACGCCGCGCAATTCGTCGCCGGCGACGATGGGACGGTGATGGATGAAGCGCTGGTCTCCGTGGACCAGTCGCGCGAGGTCGAGCCCGGCCTCGGGGTCGCGCGCGAACTGGGCGTCACACTGCTGGGTCATGATCGCCGCGAAGGTCGGGGGCGCCACCAGGTCGCGATACCCGGCCGCGTGGGCGGCGTCGAGGTCGTGGTGCTCCGCAGACGTCGCGGCGATGGCACCGGCGAACTCGCGAATCTTCTCCCGCCCCACGACGTACGCCGCGGTCGGCGGATAGGTGCGCCCGGCGAAGGCTTCGTTGACGGACATGGGGTCAGCCTAGTCGCGTCAGGGGACGACGAAAGCCGCCCCTGCGAGCAGGACCACTGCGGTCCGAGGCGCCGGGCGGCTTTCGATCGGGTGCGCCATGGGGCGCGATGAAGGGGGCTCTACCCCCTTCGCGGGGAAGAGATCAGCGGGTCTCGCGGTGCGCAGTGTGCTGACCACACCGGCGGCAGAACTTCGCCAGCTCCAGCCGGTCAGGCGTGTTGCGGCGGTTCTTCTTGGTGATGTAGTTGCGCTCCTTGCACACCGTGCACGCCATCGTGATCTTCGGACGGACGTCGGCGCTCTTGCTAGCCACGGGTGAACCTGCTCTCGACTGGTAAAGGTGCGAGCACCGGCCTCGGGACTCGCGTTCATTGCTCTTGGGGGCCAACGCGTGCGCGCTGGCGGTGCAATCAAGGGCAGGGCGGATCCGTACCCGTTCTTGCGACGCACCAGAATACGACACGCGGCCGCCCGGCGAGAAATCCGCGGGTCGAGCGACCTGCCGGAACTCCCGCCGCTTGCGACCGCG
Organism: Janibacter sp. GXQ6167; assembly: GCF_041365945.1. NCBI lineage: Bacteria > Bacillati > Actinomycetota > Actinomycetes > Micrococcales > Intrasporangiaceae > Janibacter > Janibacter sp. GXQ6167. The sequence continues at coordinate 318,208 of NZ_JBGFSK010000005.1, forward strand.
GTTCGTAGCGGGAGCGGGACTCGATCCCGCGACCTCACGATTATGAGTCGTGCGCTCTAACCAGCTGAGCTACCCCGCCATGAGCCTCGCCCGGGATCGCCGGGCTTGGCCAGAGCCCCCTGTCGGAATCGAACCGACGACCTTTTCCTTACCATGGAAACGCTCTGCCGACTGAGCTAAGGGGGCGGGTCCACTGCTTAGCCGATGGCCGCGCGGTGGAACGTGGAGAGGCTACACGGCCAGATGCGTCGGCGCGAAATCCACCGCGTCACTCCCGGCTCGCGGATCGGTTTGCGAGCTCAGGTTCGGCGGGTGTGCGCAGGTGCGCCCGGCCTCGACCGTCGCGCGGAAGAAGGGGTAGATGCTCAGTCAGTCGTCCCCGCGGGCCGCGCGCACGAGGACCTTCACCACGTGAGCCCCGAGCTGCCGCGGCGATGCGATCCCACGAGATGAGTGTCCACCAGCCCGATCGCCTCCATCAGCGCAAACATCGTCGTGGGCCCGACGAAGGTAAAGCCGCGCCGCTTCAACTCGCGAGCGAGCGCGACCGACTCCGCCGACTGGGTCGGGACCTCGGCGAGGGCTCCCGGCCGCGGGGTGTGTCGCGGCCGGTAGGACCAAATGAGGGCCGCGAGGCCCGCATCGACGGGCCCCTCGGCCTTGGCATGAACCGGGTCGCCTCGCAGGTCGGGATCATCGCGAAGGGCGAGCGTCGCCCGGGCGTTGGTGATGGCCGCAGCGATCTTGGCCCGATTGCGCACGATGCGCTGGTCCGCGAGCAGGCGCGCCTCATCCTCTTCGCCATAAGTCGCCATCACCTCGGGATCGAAGTGGTCGAAGGCGGCCCGGAAGGCTTCGCGCTTGCGCAAGATCGTCGCCCAGGACAGTCCCGATTGGAACGCCTCGAGGGTGAGCCGCTCGAAGACCCCGCGTTCGTCGCGCACCGGCATCCCCCACTCGGTGTCGTAATAGTCGCGGAGCAGCGGGTCATGAGCGGCCCACGGGGGACGCGCCAGGCCGTCCTCCCCGACGATGAGGGCGCGTGCCTGCGGGTCGGTGCTCACCGGGCTCGCGCCGGCGGGAGGAGACGCCGCAGGAGGAGGCGGTTCACCAGCTCCCGGTACTGGCCGCTGCGCACCGGGCTGCCCCGACGCAGAGCCTCACCGACCGAGACGACGCGCCATCCCCGGTCGCGCCACTCCGAGAGCGCCTGCGCGATCAGTTCGATCTTGTCGACATCAACGCGGGCGCGATCGGCGGGCTCGGTGGCGCCATCATCGGCACTCGCGCGCCCGTCATGAGCCAAGACGATGTCGCCGATCCCCGCAGCGTGGATCTTCGCCAGCCGCTCGTCCTGGCTCACCGGCCTCCAATCCCAAGTGGTGGCCGACCACAGCACGGACTCCAGACCCGACCGGCGCAAAGCGGCCCAGAGGACGGGGTCGGTCGCGCCGTAGGGCGGGCGGAAGAGGGACGCGTCCACCCCAGTCAGGCGAGCCAGCTCGGCACGCCCCTGCGCGACATGATCGACGCCCGCGCGGACCCCCTTCGTCGTCAGCCGTCGGTGGTCGATGCCATGAAGGGCGACCTCATGCCCCTCGGCGACGACCCGCCGGACGATCTCGGGATGACGGCGGGCCGCGCTCACCAGGACGAAGAAGGTCGCGGTCGCGTCGAACTCCCCAAGGAGTTCCAGCAGACGTGGCGTGATCTCCGGGTCGGGCCCGTCGTCGAAGGTGAGCGCCAGGAGGGCTTCGGAGGTGCGGACCTTCATGACCGGGCCGATCGACCCCGCACCCCGCACCCTGCGCATCGAGGTCATGAGGCCGCGGCGAGCCCGCTGCTGCTGGTCGCCCTCGAGAATGCTGCGGGCCCGGACAAAACCGCGACCCAACGCGTCCTCGCCCGGCCGCGCGTACTCCACGTACACCCGACCGCAGGCACCAAGGGCCATCCCCAACCCCCTGGCGGCCAGGCCGAGGCCCCGCGCCTGCGTGTAGTCGCGGCGGCACAAGAACCCGGCCCCCGCGATGCCGAGACCGACGGCAACGCGGGCGCTTGCTCCTGCAGTCAGCCGGACCTGTGCTCGGGCGGAGCGCCCCATCGGGAATCCGGTCTCGAGGAGGCCAGCGGTGTTGCCATGACTGAGGGCCCGGCGCAGGAGCCACCGGCGGCTCGCGCGGTGTGCGGGGACGCGATCGAAGACGATGGACTCCTGGCAAAAGACCAAGGCCCCACCCCGCTCGGTCAGGGTGCGGGTAAAGAGGGTGTCCTCGCCACCGACGAGTCCCAGCCGGGGGTCGAACTGCAGGCCCATTCGCCGGACCGTCGCGAGGTCGAGCAAGAGGTTCCCGGCCGCCGCGATCGGGACGGGTGTACCGGTGGGCAGCGACGGGCGCACGAAGAACCGGCCGGATTCGATCCACGGATCGGGGGTCTGCTCAAAGGACGGGACGACCCGCCCAGTCACCGAGGCATGGTCGTGATCGCTCCAGGTCCGAAGCAGGTGGGCGAGCCAGCCGACGTCTGGTTGTTCGTCATCGTCGAGGAAGGCGATCACGTCGGCGTGCTCGGCCTCCGCCAGGGCGCGGTTGCGTGCTGCGGCGATCCCGGGTGTCGGTTCGTGCGCGTAGCGAACGGGGATCGCCCCGGGCGACTGCCCGCTCATGACTTCTCGCGCGCCGGCATCGGGGTCGTTGTCAACGACCAGGACCGTCACCTCGGCGGTCGCGGCGACCGCCTCCCCTTGCGAGATCAGCAGGGGTAGCAACTCCCGCAGTCGGTCGTTGCGCCGGAAGGTGGGGACGGCGATGACGCAGGTCAGGCGCGGTGCGCAGGCTGATGGCACGCTCGGCGCCTGGGGATCGCGCATGGCCTCATCTTGGCAGTAAGCCGGCATCCCCCGCCGCGAAATCGCGCACTGCACGCGCACGGGAAACGCCGAGATTCCCCTGGAACTCCAGGAGAATTCGGGAACTTCCGGGGATCCGCGGGCGCCCGGGCACAAGAAGAAGGGCCCCGACCGGATCGGTCGGAGCCCTTCCCCCTTCGGTGGCAGGTGCAGGATTCGAACCTGCGTAGCGTTACCGCGACGGATTTACAGTCCGCTTCCATTGGCCACTCGGACAACCTGCCCCGCGCGGCGGGGGCGAGAGCCCCTTAGCGCGCGTGCCACGATAGCAAGCCCACGCCCTTAGCGAAGAATCGAGGACCCCCATGGCCAACAGTTCCTTCGACATCGTCTCCAAGGTCGACCGGCAAGAGGTCGACAACGCCCTCAACCAGGCCGCGAAAGAGGTCTCGCAGCGCTACGACTTCAAGGGCGTCGGCGCCTCGATCGCGTGGAGCGGCGACTCCGTCGTGATCAAGGCCAACACCGCCGAGCGGGTGCTCGCGGTCGTGGACGTCTTCGAGACCAAGCTGATCCGCCGCGGCGTTTCGCTCAAGCAGATCGACTTCGGCGACAAGGAGCCGAAGCCCTCGGGCAAGGAGTACATCCTCTCCGGCCCGACCAAGGAGGGCATCGACCAGGAGAACGCGAAGAAGATCGCCAAGATCATCCGCGACGAGGGCCCGAAGGGCGTTAAGGCTCAGATCCAGGGCGACGAACTGCGGGTGACGAGCAAGTCCCGCGACGAGCTCCAGGCGATCATCGCGCTGCTGAAGGGCAAGGACCTCGACGTCGCCCTTCAGTTCACCAACTACCGCTGACCTGGATCTTCACCGCGTCGACGTGGGGTTGTCGGGCATCGCGTCTAGCGTTGTGACCTATGCCACAGGTCTTGCTCTTCCACTCCGCCCTCGGGATCCGCGCAGGGATTACCAGCCTCGCCGACGCGTTGCGCGCCGCCGGCCATGACGTCACGGTGATCGACCAGTACGACGGTCGGGTCTTCGACACCTATCCCGAGGCGATGGCCCACGTGGAGGCGCTCGGAATGCCCACCTTGATGGCCAGCGCCCTCGATGCTGCCCGTGAGGTCGACGGTGATCTCGTCACCATCGGGTGGTCCAACGGCGCCGGGATGGCGCAGTGGGTGGCGGCCAACCTGCCCGAGCGCACCCGGGGTGTGGTGATGGGTGGCGGCGGGCTCGACATGAAGTGGCTAGAGCGCGACTGGCCCCCTTCGGTCCAAGGCCAGATCCACCACACCGAGGGCGACCCTTACGTGGACGAGGGCTCCGACGAGGCTGTCGCGCACCAGGCCGAGGCCGCAGGTGGGCGGGTCGAGGTCTTCGTCTACCCGGGCGACGGGCACCTCTTCACCGACCCGTCACTGCCGCAGGAGTACGACGAGGCATCGGCTCGGCTCTGCACCGAGCGCATCGTCGCCTTCGTCGACTCGGTCAGTCGAGGTGGTTGCTGAGCCGCACGGGCGCTGTCGAGGTCATCGGCGGTGGGCGCATTGCCGATGCGCAGTCGATGAGACGGTCGAACCGGGCGTGCACGGCTAGCGCGTCGGGCCGGTCGTACAAGCTGTGCAGCATGGCTTCGCCCGCAGGCCACATGGTCTTGGTGTCGCGCTCATCAGGTTCGCTGCGTAGTGGGTGCGGCAGCGCTGCCAGCTGGCGCCGGGCAGGGGCGCATGCGGCGGCCTCGACCAGGTCGGCGAAGAACTCGCGCCGACGCCGCGCGTTGCTGGTCGAGGCGGCCATCCGCATGCGCCTCATCGACCCGGCCCCTCGCAATCCCGTACAGGGCCCCGCCGCGTGAAACACCTCACGTATCGGACCATCGATAGGATCGCCGCCGTGAGACACCGCCCCGGAGTTGCCTTGGGCCTCATCGTTCTCGCTGCCGTCGTTGGCTACCTCGTCGGCTTCGCTACCAGCAGCCTCCCAACGTCCCACGACCCGGATCGGTTCTGGATCGCCAACGTTGGTGCGATCTATTCGGTCTTGCCCTTTACGATCGCGGTCCTCATCGCTTACCGCGGATTGGGTCGGCTCAGTACGGTCGTTAGCGGCATTGTGACGTGTGCGGGGATGGTCTGTGGGTTCTACCGGCTGCACGCAGTCGGCGCTGACCCTCAGGCCGACGTCGGGTATGAAGAGACCCGACTGCAGGCGTATGGCAGGTGGTTCTCCCAATTTGTCCTCGGGCCCGGCGGCGCGCCATGGCTCACCATCGCGGTGATCGTCGGCGCCGTCGCGGGCCTCCTGGCTTGGCTTTATGTTGCTCGCGCGCGCATCTGGGCGGGCGTCCTAGCCGTGCTCCCGCTGGTGCTTGAGCCGGCCATCCGTGCTGGATGGCGGGTCGATCTCCCCCTTCTCCCCGCCATGCCGATCACGGCGTGGAATGCCACCGTCTGGCTCATCGAAGCGTTCGTCGGCGTGTTGGCGATCGCCTTTGTCGTGCGGCATGGTCCCCTGCGCGGGCGGCCCGCGCAGGGGACCATGCCGGGCAGCGCGTAGGTCAGGCAGCGGGACAGGAGCAGCGGCGGGCGTTCCCCGCGCAGGCGCGTGATCGCTCCCGCCCACACCGCCGGAATCGACCTCGTCAGCTCGCCTGGCGCACCTTCGGGCCGCCCTCACTGCGCCCCGACAGAGGTGGGCGCCGACGGTCGACTTACTGCTCCCGCTCCAGCTGCAGGAGAAGCGCCTTGACCTCGGGGCCGCCTCGGTACCCACCGAGCGAGCCATCGCTGCGTAGCACCCGGTGACAGGGGATGAGGAGCGGAAGGGGGTTGCGCGCGCAGGCCGTGCCGACGGCTCGGACCGCTCTCGGGGAACCGGCGGCCTCCGCGAGCGCGGCGTACGACGTGGAGGTGCCGTATTCCACCGCTTGCAGCTGATGCAGGACCGTCCGCCGGAAGCCCCGGGCGAGCGCGAGATCCAATGGCAGATCGAAGGAGCGACGCGTGCCGTCGAGGTATTGCTCGACCTCTCGCGCGGCCCGGTCGAGCCGGGCCGGCGCGTGGAGCACTCGTGGGCTGATCTGATCGGTCAGTTCGGCGAGGACGTGGTCGTGGCCTTCGACCGAGAAGGCGAGACGCACCACCCCCTTCTTGGTCGCAGCGATCAGCAGGGTCCCGATTGAGGTGTCGAGTTCGCGGTAGGCCACGTCGAGCAGACCCTCGGCCGCGGCCCGGGCGGCGAGGTCACGGTTTAGGCGGTCCAGGGTGTCTTCGGTCATGACTCCTCCTCGGCAAGCCGGGCGCGCAGGCTGCGCAGACCGTCGGCGGCGGCGCGCCGGGCGGCGATGTCGGTCCCGCCGACGAGGTCGGCGATCTGCGCGTAGTTCAGCCCACCGAGATAGCGATAGGTGATGACGTGGCGCTGCTTCGTCGGCAGGTCGGCGACGAACCGCCAGACCTCCGGAGCGAGCGCCTCGTCCGCGCCCGCGTGCTCCCCCTTCGCCTCCTCCGGCACCTCCGCGACCGGCACGGGCCGGCGCCCACGAGCCCGCAGCGCGTCCACTCCCTTGCGCCGAGCGATCGTCACGAGCCAGGCCGCCATATTTGAGTCGGGCCGCAGGTCTGGGTAGGCGCGCAGGGCCGCGATGAAGGTCTCCGACCACACGTCCTCTGCGTCATCGGGACCGACGACGGCGCGACAGGCTCGCAGCACCAGGCCGCCGTGCTCACGCACGACCTGGTCGAAGGGGGGAAGGGCGCCGCGTCGGGTCATCAGAAGAGGCGATCCACCCGATCGGCGGCGGGCTCCTCCAACTCGAGCAGGGCGCGCTTACGCTCGATCCCTCCGGCGTACCCGGTCAGCGAACCGTCGGCTCCGACGACCCGGTGGCAGGGCACGATGATCGAGACCGGGTTTTGGCCGACCGCGCCACCGATGGCCTGCGCAGCGGCACCGAGCTCGGTGGCGAGGGCGCCGTAGGTGACCTTCTCGCCGTAGGGGATCGCGAGCAGCCGCTCCCACACCCGGCGATGGAAATCGCTGCCGCGCAGGGCGAGCGGCAGCTCGAAGCTGCGCCGCGCGCCATCGAGGTACTCCCCGAGTTGTTGGTGGACCATCGCCGCGAGGGGGTCGTGAGCGACCTCCTCCCCCACCTCCGCTCGCTGCGGATCGCGCCAGTGCCCGGGGAAATAGAGGCCCGCGACCGCGTCCCCTTCGAGCACCACGGTCAACTCGCCGAGGCGGGTTGGCAGGACGGCGCGGCGGGTCAACACAGAAGCGATCATGCCGAAGGAACGCTCCGGGCGCCTCTCACGTGAGATCGCGAGCCTGCCAGGCGAGCCCACGCCGCGACCCGGCACGCCGAGACGCTAGCGTCGGTGGACATGAGCATGATGGATGCCTGGCAGGTCGCCGCGTATGGGGAACCACGAGAGGCCCTGCGCCGCACTGAGATCGAGGTGCCTGAGCCCGCGCCGGGACAAGTCCGGGTCCGGGTGAGCGCGGCGGCGGTGAACTTCGCCGACACTCTGCTCTGCACCGGGGACTACCAAGTGCGCCCGAAGCTTCCCTTCGTCCCCGGGCTGGAGGTCTGCGGCATCGTGACCGCGCTCGGCGAGGGTCCCTCCCCCTTCGCCGTCGGAGACCGAATCCTCGGTCCGACCGCATTACCCCATGGCGGGTTCGCTGGCGAGGCCATCGTCGATACCGCGACGGCGTACCCGGCACCAGACGGCCTCGACGACGCGCAGGCAGCCACCTTCGTCGTCAGTTATCACACGGGATGGCTTGGACTGCACCGTCGAGCGGCGATCCAGCCCGGTGAGTATCTCCTCGTCCACGCCGCCACCGGTGGGGTGGGATCAGCTGCGGTGCAGCTCGGCAAGGCCGCCGGGGCTCACGTGATCGGGGTCGTGGGCGGCGCGGATAAGGCGCGCCTGGCGCGCGACCTGGGGTGCGATGTCGTGATCGACCGCCGCGAGACTGACGTGATCGAGGCGGTCCGGGAGGCGACGGGCGGGCACGGGGCCGATGTCGTCTACGACCCAGTGGGCGGTCCGGCCTACATCCAGAGCACCAAATGCATCGCCTTCGAAGGGCGGATCCTGGTCGTCGGTTTTGCCTCCGGCACCCGCCAGGAAGCCCGCCTCAATCACGCCCTCGTGAAGAACTACTCGATCCTCGGCCTACACCTGAACCTCTACCGCGACAAGTTGCCCGACCTCATCGAGCAGTGCCACGCCGACCTCACTCGCCTCGCTGACTCTGAGCAGATCGCGCCACTCGTCGGCCGCCGGTTCCCCTTCGACGAGGTACCGGATGCGCTCGAAGCGCTCGCTGGGGGCGGCACGGTCGGTCGCCTCGTCGTCGAGCCCCCGGCCTGACGCCGAAGGGGGTCGGACGACCCCTTCGGCCGGGACGTGGGAAAGGACATCCGACGCGGAAACAACCGCGACCTACGGCAATAGCCGCGCCACCTCGCCGAGCGACATACGCCGTGACGTGGGAAAGGACATCGGACGCGGAATTAACCGCGACCTATGGCAACAGCCGCGCCACCTCGCCGAGCGACATCCGCCGTAACGCGGGGCCATGCGACCCGAAGGGGGTCTAGCTGTACCCGGCCATCAGGTTGGTAGCAGCGCGCCTGCTTGAACGAACGAGAACCTCCGAATGGGATGTGGCTTGTCGAAGGCCCACTCCAACCCGGAGGTTCT
>NZ_JBGFSK010000006.1:0-224297 GCF_041365945.1 Janibacter sp. GXQ6167
GAACCGATGACCCTGCGATGGTTATGTCGACCAGCTCACCTGGTCAGCCCCTCCCGGCCAGGGCACCCACCGAGCCGGTCAACATAACCCCAAGGTCGACATACCATAGCTTATGCGGAATTCCGCATAAGCGATGTTCTCGGCGATCTGGCCGACCTGCGGCTGGATGCGCGATGGATCGGCCTACCGGCTTCCCTTGTCGGTGCTCCTCACCAACGCTTCCGCATCTTCGCCCTCGCCCGGCGCACTGTTCCGCACCCCACTGGCGACGGACTCCTCGCGCGGCGGGGAAACGCTCGACCAGGTGCGAGCGAGGCACGGGACGATCGGGCTGTCGCACCAGATCATCGACTTCGCGCTCCACGGACCGGCTGGCTCACCGAGCAGGAGGGCCGAGTCGGAGACGCTGTGGTCCCTGATCGACGGACTGTTCAGCGCTGGGGACGCTACGCCGACGCCATCACCCGCTGGGAACACATCACCGGACGGGCAGCGCCCGCGCCAGCACTCCTGAACGACGCCGACGGCCCACGCCCAGCACCGGCATTCGTCGAATGGTTCATGGGCCTACCCGGCGGATGGGTCACCGGCAACGCCGAGCTGACACAGAACCAGCAGATCACCGCGCTTGGCAACGGAGTTCTGCCGCTACAGGCTGCGCAGGCACTCGATCTTCTGGGCGCCCGCTCAGGGTCCGTCCAAATCCTTCATGGTCGGTGAGCGGCCAAGTAGCGCTTGGTACTTCTCGGTGGTATCGACCGCTCCGACTATCCGGTCGACGAGTTTCGGCCGGTAGACGAACTGCTTGAACGCGGGTGAGTAGACGCAGTAGCCGTCTGACTTCGGCAACTGCTCCTTGTCACCGCTCTTGGCCGGGCCGATCTGCCACGCCTTCCGGATGGCGGTGAAGTCGTTGACTCTGAACTTGAACGGAATGCGCTTCTCCACCGCAGCCGCAGCCGCCTTGGGCAGCATCTCATCGCCGTGCACTGCTTCGCGGTACTTCTCAGCAACGATCACGCTGCCTTCTTGTCCGAGGAGCGCCTGAAGCTCCTCTTCGCTGAGGTCTTCTTGTCGCACGAAGTTGAGCGCGAGGTCCGCCTCCGTCTTCGGTCCCTTCATCGGAAGCAGCAGGAGGCGGTAGGCGAATCGTTCGTCACTGCGCACCTCGTCAGGTAGGCCGACTTGGAACTCGGTGATGAAGGTTGCGACGGCCGCCGGAAGCCCGCGCCGGAGATTGCGTTGCTCCTCGTACCTCGAAGGGCTGAGCGACTGCACGAAGACGGGGAACTTCAGCTCTGAACCCAGCGTCTCGCGGGAGCCGAACCGGCGCACAAGTTCCGCCTCGAAGTTGATGATGCAAGCGTGCGCCTCGGCGGCCGTAGCAACCAAGACCGAATCCTGGAATCGGTGCTCGACGTGATTCCGCAGCCCGACGAAGAACTCTACGTTGGCCCTGATCGGGTCGTTGTCCTTGAACTCATGCCTGAGGCACTGGCTCAGGTCCCAGGTCTTCTTCGAGCCGTCCGGGTTTCGCTTGAAGAGACGTCGAGGGCCTGACTCGCGGTAGAAGATTTCCGCCTTGCGGCGCATCCGGTCAGCATGAAGCAGGTTCTGCCACGCGAGGTGGATGTGGACGATGAAGTCACTGAAGCTGCGCCGATCACCGGGACGGTTGTAGAAGTCGATCGCGACGAGAGCCTGTCGCCGAGCCTCGTCGAGCGTGTGCCTCCATGCAGGTGGGCGTGCCATCTCGATCAGACCCCTTCGGCTGTGCGCGAGGCCGGCGTGAGGAAGTCGCGAAGCAGTCTCAGTCGCTCAAGAATCTCGTCATAGGTCACGATCGTCACGCTGCGGGAGTTCGCCCGATACAACTCGAACGACTTCTGCCTTGCAGGATCGCTGGCAGATGGTGTCCGTCCGGCAACCACGAAGCACGAGACTGCGTAGGACTCCAAGTCCCATTGACGCGAGCTTTCCTTCAGGCCGGTGAGGTTCTTCGTCAGGTTGTACGCCTGATCGAGCACCTGGGAGACAGCGCCGTTCAGCTCTTTCGATGGACCGAACACGCCCTGGCGGTACTCACGAGCCTCCAGCAGCTGCGTAGTCGGCTTCTTGATCTCCACCAGAGCGACGTTGTTCGTGAGCGAGTTCTTGAACAAGTAGTCCGCGATCTTGTCGCCGCTTCCTGACAGTCCACGACCGCCTACGCTCGCTCCCGAGCGCACGCTGACCATCGGGGCTCCGAAGACCTGTTGCAGCGCGAAGGCGTTGTCATCGAAGAAGGCTTGCCAGTACGGCTCGGCCTTGCCCTGTTCCAAGGCCTCTGCGTACGCCTCGATAAGACGGTCAAGGCTGACGAGCTCGATATCTCGCTTGAGCTGCTGAAACTTCTGGGGCGATCCCGCTGCTATCGCTGCCGACTCGGACGCAACCGCTTCGACCAACGCATCACGTTCAACGCTACTGAGCTCTTCGATCCCGTCGGCGGCCTTCGCGATCACGCGCGAGTCCGGGTGTCGCCCAAGCGAGAAGTCGGCGCTGGCGAGACCAAGCGTCGCGGCGAGGTCGTTGTGTACGAATACGTCCTTCACTCGACCCGCCGCACGATTTCCCCGGTCATTGATACGACCGATCTCGGCCCAGATCGCAGCGAACCGCGATAGGCCGAGGTGGAACCCTGTCCCGTTGACTGCGGCACTGTCGCCGTCAGTGAAGATGATCTCTGTGCAGGGAGTATTTGTCTCGATCAACCGAATCAGCCGGTTGCAGTCCTTGAGCAACCCGAGACCGTAGGCGAAGTCCTTGACGAATCCGGGCGGCAGCGTCTCGAAGATTGACTCCAAGTCGGAGCCCTCGTAATACTCGTCCAGCAACGACGTTTCCAGGGAGAGTGTCTGCACCTGCTCGTACTTCGGGCCAAGGTACTCGCTGTGGTTTGAGAGTGTGTTGATGGGGTGAATCTTCAGGATGCCCCTTGCAGCGTCGAGCTCCACGAGCTTCACACCTTCAGCCAAGCGCCGGTGTGCCGAGGACTCTTCATGTGGTGGCTCGGTCGGAATGAAGAAGGCCTCAACTCGACCGCCTTCGTCCACCGTGCGGACATCGAGGCGACCGATGTTCGTCTGATCGTTTCCGAATCGAGCCACCGGCGCCCTCAGCTCTTCTCGAAGCCGGAGCTGGGGTCGAACTTGAGGACGCGGGCGTTCTCGCCGATGGTGCGGACCTCGGACTCGTCGAAGCCGCCAGGCTTGGTGGCCTGGATGTCGATGGTGATGTCGAGCCGTGCGCCTGCTCCGGCGAGGCGGTCGATCACCTCGCGGGTCACGTTGCCGATGTCGCGGGCGTAGCGGTCGGAGTCGATCTTCACCGAGCCGAAGAAGCGAGCGAGCACCGCCTCCAGCGCTGACTCGGCCTCGGACGGCTCATCGCCCTCGGCGGACGAACTGCCAGTCCACACGAAGTCAACCGGCCCAACGGCCGCGAGGTCACCGTCAGCGGCGGCGTTCATCGCGGCTTCGCGTGCGGCCGCGATCCGGTCGGCATCGGCTTGCTTCTGGGCGCGCTCGGTTTCGATGAGCAGGGTGCTGTCGGTGATCTGAATCCGGGTGTTCGGGTTCGGTGCCATGAGCAGGCTGCGGTAGCGACCGGTCTCTGCGTCCTTGCCTGATGCGATGGCGAACCGTTCGTTGTCGACGAGCACTGCCGAGAGTGACTGTTCGATGGCGCTGTCGAGGACCTCGCGTCGGACGAGGCGGGGCAGATAGGTGTAGCGGGTGAAGTAGCCCCACAGCTCGCCGACGGTGATCTCCCCGGCATCTCGCCAGAGCGCACCGAGCTCGTGGTGCAGGGTGGCTCCGAGGATCGGCGCGCCGAAGTCGGTGACGAGCTGATCCTCACGTCCGAGTTTGGCGCTGACGCGCTCGGCCAGGGATCGTCCGCCGGAATCGGGCACCCTGTCGGCGACGAGTTCGAACGGCTTGGTCGGGTCGAACTGCTCGGGGTAGACCGCCCAGACGAAGGTGTCGCGGATGCGGTCGGAGACGGTCTGATCGAGTCGGGACACCCAGTCGTCGGTCTGCTTGCGCTGTTGCGCGGACAGGTTGAGGCTGTCGCTGGTGGCCTGAACTCGCTTCCAACCGAGGTAGCTGCGGGTCGCGGCTTCGAGGCTCTCCAGCTCGCTCTTGTCGGCGAGCATGAAGATCAGCGTGTTGCGGTGGATGCGTTGGCTCGCACCCTTGCTCTCGATAGCGTCACGGACCCACGCATGCGCGGCCGAGTCGGCGCCGTCCTGCTTGCGTCGGGCGTGCCGCGGGTGCGCGATCACCAGGCGCGTGTCTTCGAGGTCGGGGATGTCGGCGGAGGACGACGGGGCGATGTGAACCCGGTCGAACACACCGCGCACGCGCTCCTCTCCTTGGAGGCGACGGCTGATCTCGTTCCACACCGTCTCAACGTCCTCGCGGAGCCGCTCGGCGTAGTCGTTCGCGGTCTTCGTGACGGACGGTTGGGTGTCGAACCAGTAGTGGCCCTGCTCCTCGTAGAAGTAGGTGGAGCGCTGCGCGAGTAGTTCGACGGCGCTGCCGAAGTTCCCGAGGGTGTCACCGGGAACCGCGGTGCCGAGCCAGAGGTACTGCTTGTCGAGCCCTTTGCGGGTGCTCTTGATCCGAGGTGCTGCGCCCATGAAGATCGTGCGTGCGATGCGCTGGGTGACGAAGCGCTGGCCGAGATTGGGGCGGTCGAGGTCGATCTGCTGCGCGGTCGAGCCGGGGCCGTCGATGTCGGAGTCGATGATCGGCTTCCACTGATCTTCGAGGTACTGCGTCAGGTCAGTGTTCACGGTCGTCGCATCCAGTGGCACGTTGCCGGGCAGGATCAGCGGCGAGGCGTCGTTCGATGCCCACAGCTCGTGCACGATCGACGAGACGAGCTTCAGAACGCCACGGGTGCGCTGGAACCGCTCCAGCGTCGACCAGTCCTCGTACAAGCGGTCCAGCAGTTCGGGGTGCAGCGGGTACGAGGCGCGGATGCGCTTCTCGTAGTCGTCGTTCGGCGATGCCGCATCGCGCGGGAACAGCGCGGTGTTGTTCCGGTACAGGTTCGTGAAACTGCGCGCCACAGCGGAGATCGTGGTGAGTCCTTCGGCGTTCGGAGCCTGAAACAGACGGCGGCGGACGATCTCGAACGACTCGTCCTTGCTCGACGGCCGCCACTGGTCGGCGACACGGCGGATCACGTTTTGGAGTCGTTCGAGCGCGAGCTGCCCGTTCGCGCCGCCGATCTCGATGTCGCTGCCGCGTCCTTCGGTGCCGGTGTCGGAGGCCGGGATCGAGACCACGAGCATCACGCCAGGCACGGAGCGCACGATCTCGGTCAGGGACTGCGCGAAGGTGAACTGCGTCTCGAATGAGCCGGACGGGAGTTCCTTGTCCGTGACGAGCTGGCGGGCGTAGGCCACCCACTCGTCGATCAGGATCAGGGACGGCGAGTAGCGCACGATCAGGGTGCGCAGCGCTTCACCGGGGTTGGTGCCGGCGCGGTCGTCCTCGGCGATCAGGTCGTAGGCTTCACGCCCACCGAGCTGCCAGGCGAGCTCGCCCCAGAGAGTGCGAACCTCGGTGCCGTCGTCCTTGATGATCGGCGACCCGGCCTTCAGGTAGGTGCCGACGAGTGCGACCCTTCGGACATCGAGTGCGCTGAGGTCAGGGTTGCCGTTCGCGGCGACGAGTTCCTGAAGCTCCTGCGGGAAGTCCTTGACTGGAGTGCCGCTGAACAGGTGGTACAGCGCCAGCATCGAGTGGGTCTTGCCACCACCGAAGTTGGTTTGCAGGTTCACCACCGGGCTCGCGCCGGCTTCCCCGTTCAGGCGTCGCAGCGCCCGCGACAGCAGGTCGCGCAAGCCCTCGGTGAGGTAGGTGCGAGTAAAGAACTCGACTGGATCGCCGTACTCGGGGCTCGTCGCCTGACCCGTGCGGACAAGGTGAAGGTCGGCGGCGAACTCCGATGCGGTGAACGCGCCGCGCGCCACGTCATCGTGGGGCCGGATCACCTCACGCCACGGACGCAGCCCGGAGCCAGGTTCGAGCGACACCTTCGTACGCTTCACCTGTTTGCGGGTCTGATCCTCGAACACCGTGCGCTGTAGATCGACGCGCAGCTTCCGTACGTCCTCGGCGGAATCGACCGCGCCGACCGCGTGCAGCAGCCGCTCAATCGTGTCGAGTGCGCGTGATGCGTCGTCGGAGCTGAAGGGCTCGTTGTGCGCCCACAGGTTCCGAGTCTCGCGTAGCTCGGACGCGAAGCCCTGCTGGGCGCGGGAGAGCACGTCCTTGAAGTGGTAGCCCTGCTCAGTAATGGCACGGAGCTGTACCTGCACATCGTGCTTGGTCAGCGTGCGTAGTGGCCCGCCCCGGCGCTGGGCATCTTCTTTCGCCCACGCGGCTGGCCAGTCGGCTGTCTTGTAGGCCCGCGTCATGACCTCATCGACCTCGTCCAGGAGCCCTTCGGAGAGCAGGTCGAACGCCTTGCCTACTCGATCTCGGTTGTTCATCGCCATCGTTGTCTCCTAGAACCCACTACTGCTGCCGCCGAGGCTGTGTTCCGCGCCGGCCAATCCCTACTCATCGAAGTCTTCTTCCGTCGCTGCGGTGAGCTGCCTTCGGGCGATCCGCTCCTGTGCCTCCCGGTAGACCGCCTGGATACCAGCTTGGAGCTCTGCCTTGGGCGGCAGCGTCGTCCAATACTCCGCGACGACGATCCCGTCCTTGTGGAGCTCGAGCAGCTCGATCTGATCGCGGCTCGCCTCGGTACACAGGATGAGGCCGATGGCGGGTTCTCGTCCGCCTGGCGCTCGTGCCGATCCAGCCACTTCAGGTAGAAGTTCATCTGCCCCTGGTAGCTCGGCTTGAACTTCCCGACCTTGAGCTCCACCGCGATCAGCCGACGCAGTGGGCGGGAGTAGAACAGCAGGTCGAGGTGGTAGTCGTCTCCATCGAAGGTCATGCGCTTCTGGCGTTCGACGAACGCCCACCCGCGACCGACCTCCAGCAGGAAGGCCTCCATGTCGTGGACCAGTGCTGATTCGAGGTCGCGTTCCAAGTAGGTGTCGGCCAGGCCCAGCATGTCCAGCAGCATCGGGTCGCGGAAGGCATCGAGCGGGACCGCCGAGCCCTCGGGAATCTGGGAGTCCGCAATCTCGCGACGCTCGAACGCCTTGCGGGAGATGGCGTAGCGCAGCTCACGGACGCTGAAGTGGCGCTCGATGATCTCCCTCCCGTAGAAGGCTCGTGCGTCGTCGGTTGCGAGCGGAAGCAGCTCGCGGAAGTGGGTCCAGCTGACTTGTTGCGCCAGTGACGCAACAAGTTCGGGCTCGGTGAACTGCTGGGAGAACCGCACCATCCGATACAGGTTCGTTCGGTCGTAGCCTCGGCCGTACCGTGAGGTCAGTTGTTGCGCCAGCGATGCAACAAGTTTCTGGTCGTGCCCGGCGCGCCCCTCGCGCAGCACGGCCACGTCGATCATCCGCCCGATGTACCAGTTCCGCAGAGTGAGCGTCGCGTCCACCTGAGTGGCCGCGAACGCCTGCGCCTGCTCAATCAGAGCCGACACCTGATTGACGAGCTCACCACCACCGGCGCTGACCGACTCTGCGATGGCCCGGAACGGAGTCAGGTCCGGGCCAGAGCGGCGCGCGGCTGCGCCACGGCTCTGGGCTTGGTCTCGCTTCCCGGGCATGGCCTAGTCCTCGTCCTCGTCGAAGTCGAACGCCTGCTGTGAGGAACGCGGCGTTGAAGCGGACTTGCGGGCCTGCTCGTTCACGTCGCCCCACGCACTCACCAAACCGTTGAAGAGGATCGCGTCCTTCGTGTTCTTCTTCTTCTCGGCCTCATGGAACAACAGGAAGCCCAACTCCTTCACCGCATCCAAGTTCACGCGCGTCTGAACCGACGGCAGCAGTTCCGCTACCTTGTCAGCGCCGTCCTTGGCCATCACGGCGGCCAAGCGGACTGTTGCTTCCCAGACGCTGACTCGCTCATCGGCTGCTGCATCCCAGGCTTCTTCGAGCTGAGACTGCGACAGCAAGCGGGCCTTGCCGCCCTTCGCTTCGAAGATGCCGCCGCGCTCCAGCGCGCTGATCGACGTGTCAGAGGAGCGCGCAAGTTGGTCCGCGATTCCGGAGTTTTCCTGCCCCCATCCGTACTGTCGATACCACTTCACCGCAAAGCGCGTGTCCGGGTCGAAGTCCGACTCCTGCTCGCCAATCACCTCGTCCAAGGTTGAGTTGATGAGCAAGAGCGCATCCTTCACGCTCATGGCCGAGCCGTCGGCTTCCCGGACGCGAGAGTAGCGAGAGAACACTGAGATGCCAGGACCGATGGCTGCCTGAGCGAGATCAACTGGCGCAATGGAGCCCTGGATGAGAGTGCGCAACGCTTCAGGAAGCTCAGACTTTAGCGCGGCCACAAATGCGCGACGGGTTGTCGCAGGAGCATTCGTCGGGCGAGGACGACAGGCAAGGACGATCGATGAGGCGAGAGCATTCGCGCCACTCGCGATCATTCGGTTGGATGTCTCAGTCCTCATCGGCCACGTGGCCGTAATCTCCCATCCTGCTTCAATCAATCCGTCCAGCAGGGTGTGCCAGCCTGTCGATGACGCGCCTTCGGAGTTGGCCTCCTGCTGCTTATAGGCGTAATACACGGTGAGGAGCTTCTGATCGTCCTGCTCATACCCAGCCCGGATGTGATGGAAGACCCTATTGAAGCCATCAACGAAGAACTTCTCGGCGGCCGCCTTGCTGCCCTTTCGATGGGGGTTGGCAACCAATTCCTCGGCCTTGGGTACCAAGACAGTAGAGAACAGCGAGGGATAGATCGGCTGCAACGACTGCCTCAGCCAGACGTAGAAGAAGTCCGACAGGTCCGAGTATCCGATGTTGTCGTAGTAGGGAGGATCAGTTGAGACGACCAGGTTCGAGTAGTCGCGGCTCGACGCATCTGCTTGCTTAACGAGCCCATCACGCGCAGCAGGTAGTGCGTCTACGACCTTGGCCAGGCTGCCGAGGCTCACCAGGTACGAGCCGGCCGCGGTGCCAAATGGAGGAGCTTCGGCGAAGTCCCAGACCATCGGTATGTTCTGCCTGCCGAAGAGGTTGCGCACCTGCGTCTTGGTGTTCTCCCAGCGGCAAAGCGCATTAGCGATATCAGTGAGACGACTTACGCCCATCGCAAGATACGTGGCAACCGCGTCGGCGTAGGCGCCCGCCTCGGTTTCGACCTCGGCCTCATCGACCGAGGCCCAGGGTGCGAGTCCGGCGTCCGCGCGTATCTTCGATCGAGCCTCAGCGACGAGGCTGTTGAACGTTGTGAGCGCCACTAGCTGTCGATTCGTGAACAAGTCGGCAAAGTCGGTGAAGCCATAGATGCGAACGGTCTGGTTGCTATTAGGGCTCACGCTGTGCGGCGGGAGCGACCCCATAGGAACAGAATCGGGTCGATCGATGTTCGCGGCAGATACGTGCTCTTCCGTTGGTTCCAGATAGACCCGCTTGCGGTTCGCCTCAGCCACAATCGCCATGAGTTGCTGACCCATACGACCTGCTTGCGCCTCAGACCGCACGTATGTGAGAGGCGCAGCTGCTCCGCACGCCACACACTGGGCGCCCTTCCGCCCGACGGTTCCGTCATTCACAGCGGTGGGAGCACCTGATTTGTCCCTGCTGACGGTGAACCCAATACGCCTACTAGCCGGGCTAGTTGGGTCCTCCACGACAGAAGCTGAGAGATACGCTTCGTCGCCCTTCTTCTTGCTCAGCCACCACGACTTCACCAAGGGCATCCTTATCCCGCACGCGGGGTTGGGGCAGAGAACGGTTCGGGCCCATATCCACGCCACCACATTGGCGCGCGAGCCGTCGGGAAGGACCGCTTTGGGGTATAGATCGCCGATGCGCTCCTGCGCGCGATCCCGCATCCACTCGCCGTACGCGCGGATATCCGCTGCCAGTCCTTCGACGTGATCCCAGCCCAGTCGAGTCGAGGAGAGACCGGGGAACACGGGCGCCCTCCCCGCGAACTTAGGCGGAATCTCGACTAGCGCCTTGTTGATTAGAACTGCGAGTGGGTTGAGGTCACTTGCGTTCGCATCTAGACCGAGGCGATGAGCTTCAAGCGGAATAGAGCCACCACCAGCGAACGGGTCGAGCACAGCGGGAAGCGTGCCGTCGTTGCTCTTGCGGATTTCGTCCCGCGCCTGAGCGAGCAGGGACTCATCATGAATGTTCTCCCACATGACGAGGCGCTCTATAAGACGATGCAGTCTGGCTCGCTCTGCGTCCTGCTCCTCAACAGTCGGGAACTCGTAAGGTCGTGAAGAGGGGTCGTCAACCAACTGCGAGAACAGTACGGCGCGAGCAGCCGCGAGAGGACGCCGGGCCCAGTACAGATGAAGAGTCGATGGGTGTCCGTGGCGGATATTCTTCTCTCGTCCTGCTTCAGCATTGATTGCTTCGAGCGGCAGCGAGACTTCGATGAGCTTCTTCTTGGGTGCGGTGGTCACGGGGCTTCTCTCGCTGGCGTCGGGCTGGTTGCTGTTAGTGGTGTGGGTCATCGCGGCGGTCCTCCGCGTTTCCAGTAGTCGCGCCAGACCTCGTTATAGGAACGTGTGGTCGCGGATGGCTCCAGGTGGGTGAAGGCGTCGCTCACGTAGCGCAGCAGGTCGTGTGCAGCGCCGTTTGTCGATACCTCGACCAGGGCCAGCCGGTGTCGTTCGCCTTGGGTCTGGGCGAACGTGATCTCGTTCGTGGTGATGGTGAAGGTGTCCGAACCTTCGATGCGGCCCTTGACCTCGATGTAGTGGACGAAGCCGTTCCGGTCGGTGGACTGGATGTCGTAGCCGGGGTTGTTGCGCGGCATCTCGACAGGTTCGCGTCCGAGTGCTCGCTCGGCGGCCAGCACCGCATCGACTGCCCGACGCTCGACTTCCTCGGTCTGACGGGCAAAGGTTTGCGCTTCAGGCTCGGGATCGGTGACAAGAAGCGCACTGGGGATGACGAGTGCGGCGCCGCGGATGACGGCGGGCACGGCGACAAGGTTGGTGGCCTCATCGAGCTGTTCGAGCCGGTGGCTCAGCCGCTCATCGAGCTGCCGAGCGCGGATGAGTGCGGTCTCGGCGCGGAGCCGACCGACGGTGCCTCCCCGTTCAAGGGCTTCGAGGCGGTTGTGTTCGCGGTCCCAATGGTTGATCTCGGCCAGCAGGCGATCCTTCACCTGCGCCCGGGTGCGCGCGGTCTCGATGTCGAGGCGGGTCTTGATCTCGTCCATGCGGGGCTGAAGCCCCTCGCGGTAGGCCCAGGCGCGCACGAGCTTCTCATGGTTCTGCCGCGCCCAGTCGCCGCCCGCGATCTCAGCCACGGCCTCGGTCTCGGTCGAGTCCGGTCGGTCGTAATCGAGGTACGGCGGTGCAGCGGAAACCGTGACGGTGCCATCCTGTTCAAGGAGCGGGTAGTCGAAGTGGTGAGAGACGGTGTCAGCGTCGTCCGCGGTGTTCTCGATGCGCTGCTCGACACTGAACATCAGCATCGGCGCATCTGCCTGCTTTGTGCGCCGATCTACCAGCACCGTGCCTTGCTTGAGGGTGGGGCCGAGGTCGTCGATGGTTGCCTCGATCACGGCGTGCAGCAGCGGGTGGCCCGGTGCGATGAGGGAGGCATCGGCGAGACCGTCGGGGTGCATCCGTGAGAGCTCGAAAGTGATGCGCTCGTACTGCTCAGCGACGGGCGCCCACCGGTTGAGGCGACGCGCCGTGTCGATCACGCGGGCCGGGACTCGGGTGATCTCGTAGCGGCCGTTCTCTCGCTTGCGGATGCGCCCGCCGAGCCGGGTAAGCGCGGGGAGGAAGAAGGCGGCGATGTAGCCGGGCTGGAGTCGGCGTTCGCGGGCCTTCTCCATGCGTGCCCGAACCTCGTCGAGGTTGAGCGCGGAGAACATCTCGGGGTGGAGTGCGCGCTCGGCGAGCATCTCGTCGAGTCCGTGGGAGACGCCGGCGTCGATGATCCGGTCGAGTTTGGCCTTGACCTGGGGCTGGTCGCCATAGCGAATGGCCTCGATCAGCAGGTCACGCAGCGAACGCTCCTGGAAGGCGTCGGCGTCGCCGAGCACGTTGAACAGGTTGCCGTTGTAGGCGATCGACATCTGGTCGATCTTCGCCAGCAGCCGGGTGAACACGTCGCCCTCGCGGGTGTCGCGGGCGACCATGTTCCACAGGTGGCAGACCTCGCGCTGGCCGATGCGGTGGATGCGGCCGAAGCGCTGCTCGATGCGGTTCGGGTTCCACGGCAGGTCGTAGTTCACCATCAGGTGCGCACGCTGAAGATTCAGACCTTCCCCGGCGGCGTCCGTGGCCAGCAGGACCACGGTGTCGGGGTTGTGGGTGAAGCGTTCGCGGGCAAGCTTGCGGTCTTCGCGTCGGGTGCCACCGTGGATGGTGATGACCGAATCGGCGCGGCCGAACTGAGCGGTGATCTTGGCTTGCAGGTAGTCAAGGGTGTCGCGGTGCTCGGTGAAGATGATGATCTTGCGAGCATCGCCGGAGCCGTCGTGGGTCAGAAGCTGCTCGTCGAGGATGGCGCGTAGCTGCACCCACTTCTTGTCATCGTCTTGCAGCCGGACGCGCCGGGCGACCTTGATGAGGTCTTCGAGGATCGCGATCTCAGCCCGCAGCTCCGGGATGGTCTGCGCGGCCGTGGCGAGATCGACAACCTGGTCTGCCTGTTCCTCGAACTGGGCGCGTTCCTCGTCGGTCGTTTCCTCGTCGAAGTCCTCGAAATCATCGACCGAGAACGCGGGCAGCGCGTCGCTCCCGAAGTCGAGCGTGGTCTTGCCTGTCGTCCATTCGTCGATGTGGGAGGAGATAGGAGCGCTGAAGCGGGCATCGTCGGTAATGCGCTGCATGTCGCGCAGTTTTGTGTCGAGGCGCTGCTGGCGTCGTTCCAGGGACCGCAGGATCGCTTCGGGGCTGGAGGCGAGGCGGCGTTGCAGCACGGTGAGCGCGAACCCGACGTTGTTGCCGCGCTTCTTGTCCCCGGCCTGGGCGATCCGCTCGGCCCGGCCCATCTCGGTGCGGACATACTCGGTGACCTGTTCGTAGAGGTCGCGTTCTGCCGGGCTCAGCTCGTACTCGACGGTATAGGCCTTGCGTTCGGGGAACAGCGGCTTGCCCTCGAAGGTGAGCAGGTCTTCCTTCACCATGCGGCGCATCAAGCCGTGGGTGTCGGTGCGGTGCACGCCCTGCCGGTACTGGCCCTCGAACCGGTCGCGATCCAGCAGCGACATGAACAGCTGGAAGTCCTCTTCCTTGCCTGCGTGTGGGGTTGCGGTCATCAGCAGGAAGTTGTGCGCGGTCTCCGACAGCAGACGCCCGAGCTTGAAACGCTTGGTCTCATCCACCTCGCCCGCCCACGATGAATAGTGGGCTGACATGCGGTGGGCCTCATCAACGACGGCCACATCCCAGGTGACTTCGCCGAGCTGCTCGCTCAGGTCTTCGCTGCGGGAGAGCTGGTCCATGCGGGCGATCAGGAACGGGTGCTCGGCGAAGACGTTGCGACCCTGGGCGTCATCGACCATCTGGCGGCTGAAGATCTCGAAGCGCAGGTCGAACTTCTGGCTGAGTTCCTCGCGCCACTGCTCCACGAGCCCACCCGGGGCGACTATGATCGCGCGCTCGCAGTCCGACCGTAGGATCAGCTCCTTCAAGTACAGGCCAGCCATGATCGTCTTGCCCGCGCCGGGGTCGTCGGCCAGCAGGAAGCGCAACGGGATACGTGGCAGCAGTTCCTCATAGACCGCGCGAATCTGGTGCGGCAGCGGGTCAACATCGGAACTGTTCACCGCGACCATCGGGTCGTACAGCGCCGCGTACTTGATCCGCAGCGCCTCGGCTGCGAGCCGGAACTCGTCCGGGTCGGCATCGTAGGCGGGAGCGGAGTCGAAGTCGCCCGCGACCTCGAACCGTGCCGCGTCGGCGTCGGTGATCGCACGTGCGCCACTGCGACCGGAGTCGTCACGGTAGAAGACCTCGAACAGCTCGGCGTCGATGGGATCGATGGCAATCAGGGTGACCGTCTGCCCCGGCACCAAGCCACGGAGGCGCTGGCCCGCACGCAGCGTCGCAAGCGTCAGTGTCGCGTCGGTCGTCGCTTCTGTCACGAGGCGCCTCCTTCCGGTCTTGGGCAGTGGATCAGGATATGGAGTGCCACCGACAAAGTGTCAGCGGCGGCCCGAAGTGAGCGACGCGCTCACCCCGGCGGGGAGGGTTCGGAGTCGGCGGCCGCCCCACCTCGTCGCACCCAGTCGTCGATCTCGCTGGCTTGAAACTTCCAGAGGCGTCCGACCTTGTGGGCGGGCATGGCCTTCTCGGCGATCCAGGTGTAGACGGTGTCTTTGGTGACCCCGAGGTGGGCGGCGATGTCGTCTGCGGACAGCCACGGCTCGACCACGTTGGTCCTCCCTCGCTCTATGGCCCAGGCAGGCCAACACTCACGATGATACCGGTGGAGGTACGGCTTGAGTGGGGTTTCTCCGGGCGTGGCCGAACGAGATGGGTGCGGAGGGTGGTCGCTCTGCTCGGCCGATCAGCGCGGGACACGCGTTTGAAGCCAGGTTGTCACTGCGTTCTGCCATCGGTCGGGGTCGGCGTTCCAGCAGAGGGTGTGGCCGGCGTCGAAGGTCTCCAACTCCACAAGATCGGGGCGGGCGTCTCGGAATGCTTCTGAGAGCCGGATCGGCACGGAGTCGTCTCGGGCGCCGTGGAGGATCAGGATCGGCGTGCTGAGGTCTGCTGATCGTGCGGTCCAGTCGAAGGAGTGAAGGGGGATGCGGCCCAGCAACCCGACGGCGCGCGGCGGCGGGTGAAGGGTGAGCCACGGGATCGCAAGATGCCCGGCTGCTGCGGGCAGTCCGCTGCGAACGCAGTTGGTCTTGATGACTTCGGTCCAGTTGAGGACTGGTGAGTCGAGTACGAGCGCGGCGATCAGTCCATCGTGTCGCGGGTGGTCGGCGAGTTGGAGGGCGATGGCGGCTCCCATCGACCAGCCGAAGAGCACGATCTGGCGGGCACCGCGTCGGACGGCGTATCCGATGGCCTCGTCAACGTCCGCGGTCTCGGTGTGGCCGAGGGTTGATCGGCCGCTGCCGATGCGCGGCCCTTCTGTGGTGTTGCGGTGGCTGGCGACGAGGGAGGTGTAGCCGAGTTCGGTTGCGGCGCGGACGCTGCGGATGGTGCTGGCGCGGGTGCTGCCGAGGCCGTGGATGTGTATCGCCCAGGTCGAAGGGTCGCCGTCGATGCGCCAGGCCGGGCACGATCCTGCCGGGGTGGTGATGGTGATGTCGCGGGCGTGGAGTTCGGCGTCGGCTGGGGTGGCGTAGTAGATGCCGCTCCAGGAGGCATGGTCGCCGACCTTCGGGGTCAGGCCGGGTGCGGTGCTGGTGATCCTGCGGGCGACGCGAGTAGGTCCGCGATCCATGATGTCTGCGGACAGCTGTGCCCAGCGGTCGTGCTCGAACCAGAGGTTGTAGATGCCGGGCGCGGTGGTCTGGTCGGTGCGGTCGAGCACGATCAAGTCGCCTCTGCCGTCGTGCTCGACTCCGCGGACGGTCAGGTCGAACGTTCGTGGGCCGGCGGGTGCAGTGAGCCGCCGCGCGATGGCCCACCCAATTCCGGCGGCCACGGTCGCCGTGATCCCGCCGCCGAGGGCGATGCGGCCGATCACGTCTCCCGCTCCTCAAGGTTGGGAACGGGCAGAGGCTTCGCGACGGCGCTATCGCTTCCGACGAGGTGTCTCTCGGCGCGTTCGAGCAGGGCGCGTTCGGTTCGGCTGGTGTCGAAGGTGATGCGGGGGTCGATCATCGCGTCGCGGATTTCGACGATCACGCGGTGGAGGTGTCCTTCGGGGTCTTCGCTGTTGGCGGCGAGGGGGTCGGCCTGGCTCAGCCCGGGCCGCGCGAGCGTGGCCCGGTGCCAGAGCGGCTCCAGCTGCGCTGTGTACGCGATGGTGTGCCTCTGCCGGGCGTGGTGCTGGGCGCGGCGGACGGCGGGTTGCGCGGCGAACCCGGCGCAGAGGAATAGGAACGTCAGGAGCGAGAGCGGCCCGTAGGCGGGCTGGATGGCATGCAGGAGGTCGAGGTGGCCGGTGGCGTGGGCGAGGTCCATGACGATCACGGCGAGGCAGAGGGCGACGCCGAAAGCTGACCCGAGCGTCAGCAGTGCTGCGGGCAGGCGCTGGACACCGGCGCTGTGCCGGTATCGCCGGGCAGCGAGGGTGAGCATCGCGGCGATGACGATGCCGCCATAGACGAAGGTGATGATCGAGTAGGCAGCCGTCGCGGGTTGCGCGCCGAGATCGCTCATGAACTGCGTGGTCGTCGGGCCGCGGTCGATGAACAGGAACGTTACGGCGATCGCGGAGAGCGAGATCACGAGCATGGGTGCGCTCACGGCGGCGCGGACGAGCGCGGGCCGGTACTCGCCGGACTTCATGACGCCCCGCCCGAGGAAGAACAGTCCGGTCATCAGCAGCGCGTCCGCGAGCAGTGTTGCGAGGTTCGTTCCGCCGAGGAGCGGATCGACGGCCGTGTAGATTCCATCGACGTTCAGCGTCATCGCGATGGCGATGGTGAGCGCGGCGTAGGTGATGCTTCGGTCGGTGCGTTTGCGGCGGAAGATGAGCAGGCTCGCCACGAGCGCCCACATGAGCGTCGCGACGAGCGTCTGGATCATCCGAATATCTCCGAGAAGGCCGATTCGGCGAACACCGATCCTCGGATGCCGGCGGCGAGCTGGTCGGCAAGGGACTCGGCGGCGATCTCGGTTTCGCTGTCGAGGTCATGCCGCCGGAGCAGGCGTCCGCGTGTGCGGGGCGGGATGCTGGGCAGCAGCGCCTCGTCGACGGTGCAGTCATCGCCTTCGCAGTGGCCGAGGATCATGTGCGCGAACTCGTGCAGGACGAACTGTTGGCGGTGGAGTGTCGAGTCGGTGTGGGCGTGGAGCACGAGGTCGTCGGTATCAGTGGCCACCCAGAGCGCGCAGAGGCCGTCGTGCGTGTCGAGGTCGGCGAGCTCGATGACGCGGAGCCTGCGGTGCCGCTGGTCCTGCACAGAGCGGAGGAGCTCGTCGAAGGTGAAGGTATCACCGAGCTGAAGGCCCGCCACGGCCGCCGATACGGCCTGTTCTATGTTCACGGTTCGCCCCTCTCAGTGGGGAGCAGCGACCGGTATCGGCTTCGCCCTGCGCGACACCTGTCAGTGCTCAGGCGTTGGTGTCATTTCCTCGTCCAGGAACTTGGTGATGGCATTGAGTGCTTTCGGCGAGATGTCGCCGAGGGTGCGCGCTGCGTAGGACTTCACCTTCGCTGCCCGCATGGACCGAACCAGATCGAGCTGCGCTGAGACCTTCTCGGGGGTAGCGGCACCGTCCTCGCCGAGCAGGAACGCGGCGTCCACATCGAAGAACGCCGCCAGTCCCTCAAAGACGGCGGGGTCCTGGACGTAGCGGTGGCCGTTGACCATGTACGTCCAGCGCGACCGCGACAGGTTGGTGCCTCGTTCGTGGAGGTAGTCGGCGATCTGCGAGTAGGTCGGTTCCGCGCCGGACTCGGCAACGGCGACATCCATCAGGAGCCGTAGACGCTTGGCGAGGTCTTCGGCCGCAGCCTGGCTCTCGTCTTCGGTCATGGTGGCTGACCCCCTTCCCTTCGCGACGGGCAAGGCATCCATGTGATCCACCCGAAGGGTGGTTGTGCATGCTCAACCGTACTCGTTGAGCATGCACAAATCAAGGCTTGCGCATGCTCAACGGTCAGTGTTAGAACAGGACCCCAGGACATTTTGAGCATGCTCAATGCCGCGTCCCGGTCTCGGCTCGAGCTACCTCAAGGAGGTGAACGATGTCCAGCTCACGGTCTAGGCGCGGGTGTTCGCGCCCACCTGCCAGGTGTACAGCCGCGCGCAACCTTGGCGCGGCCCGCCGAAGAGGAGGCCGGAGCATGGCATCGAATGAGGACGCCCGCGCGGCAAGGGAAGCGAAGCTCGGCGAGCTGCACGAGAAACTGACCGGCGCGGTCGAGTCGCTGGTCTCGGGTGACGACTGGCGGCAGGCGCTGGCCTTCGCGGCACGGTTCCGGTCGCGGTCGTTCAACAACACGATGCTGATCTGGGTGCAGCACGAAGCCGCATTCGAGGCAGGCCGCGTGCCCGAACCCTTCCCCACCCTGGTCGCCGGGTACCGGCAGTGGCAGGGCCTCGGGCGGCAGGTGATGAAGGGCCAGCCGGGTTACATGATCTTCGCGCCGGTGACGGGCCGGTTCGCCAGCGCGACCCCTGCCGATGCGGGCTCGTGGCGGCGGCTCGGGCCTAGGGAGAAGCCGAAGGCAGGCGAGATCGTGCGCTCGCGGATGGTCGGAGCGCGGCCGGCCTACGTGTGGGATGCCTCGCAGACCGACGGCGAACCGCTGCCGGTGCCGCCCACACCGACGCTGCTGGAAGGCGAAGCACCTTCGGGGCTGTGGGAGGGGCTGGCCGGGCAGATTCGCGTCGCGGGGTTCGAGGTGCTGCGGGTGCCGCACGAGGGGATGATCTCCGGCGCGAACGGCATGACCGACTACGAGGCGCGCACGGTCGCGGTGCGGGAGAACATGGACCCTGCCGCGCAGGTCAAGACCCTCGCGCACGAGCTGGCGCACGTGGTGATGCACGATCCCGACGACGAGGAGGCGCGGCAGCATCGCGGCATCCGCGAGGTCGAAGCCGAGTCCGTCGCGCTGATGATCGGTGCCGCGCACGGCATGGACGCCGCCGGGTACACGATCCCGTACGTCTCGACCTGGGCCGCCCGCGTGGACGGCCAAGAGCCCGTCCAGGTGGTGCAGGCCACCGGCGAGCGAGTGCGGAAGACCGCGCTAGCGATCCTCGACCAGCTCGACACGCTCCAGGTCGGCGACGGCACCCCGCCCGGCCTCGACCGCGACACCCCCACTCCGCGCACCTCCCGCACGCCTGCGGCGGAGGCGGATCGACCGCGTGCTGTGCCGGTTATGACAGGGCGGGGGCTGTGATGCCCGAGCCATTCGACGCCCTGGCGGCGCTCATCCGCGTGGATCGCTCGCCCAGCCTGGCGTGGGCGGCGCGGAGTCTCGCGGCGGCTGGCGTGCCCGTGTTCCCGTGCCTCCTCGAGGGGAAGCGTCCGCTGACCCGCCGTGGGTTCCTCGACGCGAGCAGCGACCCGGAACAGGTTGCCGCGTGGTGGTCGCGCACACCGAACGCGAACATCGGCATCCCGACCGGCGCTCCATCCGGCGTTGTCGTCGTCGATGTCGATGTCCACGGCCCCCACAATGGCCGCGCGGCGTACCAGCGCGCCACCGACGCGGGGCTCGTCGATGGAGCGGGTCTGCTGGTGCGCACACCCACCGGTGGCGCGCACGTGTACTTCCCGGCGACGCCGGGCAGCGAGCAGCGGTCGTGGCAGGCAGCCACCGCGGGTGTCGATTTCCGGGGAGACGGCGGCTACATCATCGCTCCGCCTTCCCGGCGAATCGTCGACGGGAACATGCGGCGCTACGAAGTCGCCGACATCGCCGCACACTCGGTCGGTCATGTGGACGCGGCCCGCCTGCGGGATTTCCTCGACCCGCGTCCCGTCGCCCCACCACGCACCGAGAGCACCTCGATGGTCGTGGATGGGAAGCGGCTGGCGGCGTGGGTCGCCGGCCGGGGTGAGGGCGAGCGGAACCGGGGCCTGTTCTGGGCCGCCTGCCGCCTCGCCGAGAACGGCGTCTCGGCCGCCGATGCGCTCGATGCGCTGGGTGCTGCGGCACAGTCGGCGGGTCTAGGCGATCGCGAGATCGCCACGACCGTGCGCTCCGCCTACCGAGCCACCCACCCCGCACCCGAGGCCACGTCAGGTCGGCGGAGCCAGGGCGCGGATCGGTGCTTCGGTCGCACGGCGAGCCCACCGTCCGCAGCCTTGGGGAGGGCAGGGCTGTGATGCGCGAGTCGGACGGGCGGCGCTGGGCCGCGATGACGGCGGTCGCGGGGACGGTGTTCATCGCAGCCGGGGCATTCTGGCTGTCGTTCACCTCCCTGGCCGATCTGGCCGCTCGCTCCGGTATCGGGGCGGGGCAGGCATGGGCGTGGCCGCTGATCGTGGACGGCATCATCGTCGTCGCCACGGTCGCCGTCGTCGCCCTCGCCAGGCAACGCTCGGCCTGGTATCCGTGGGCGCTGCTGGTCGGCGGCGCGCTCGTCTCGGTGACGGCAAACGCCATTCACGCCGCCGTCGCCGCAGACGCCGACGTGCCCAGGATGCTCGCGGCCTCGGTCGCCGCAGTGCCGCCCGTCGTGCTGCTCGCCATCACGCACCTGACCGTGATCCTCACCCGCACCACCGACCACGACCAAGAACCTGCCGACGCCGCGTCGTTCTCGACGGCCGCTACGGAGTCGATGCCTGCGCTGCCGTCTGACGAGACGGAGCCTCGCCGTCGCGAGGACGGTGTGGCTGATCGGCGGGCTCTGGGGTGGGAGCTGCGCGAGGCGGGCTGGTCGAACAAGCGGATCGCCCGCGAACTCGGGGTGCATCCCTCGACCGTGGGCCGCTGGTTCGCCGTCGCGCACCTCACTGACACCACCGATACCGCAGACGAGCGGGAGGAGACGACCCCATGAACACCACCGACAACCCGCAGCGCAACGATCCCGCGAGGCCCGATCCGGCACGGCTGGTGCCCGAGGAGCCGAGGGAACGCCCCGAGTCGGTCGAAGTGACGAGCACGCCGGAGGCGGTGCGGGCCGCGCAGGTCGCCCGCGACGACAAGCAGCATGCGCTCGTTCGTGGGCGCGGCGTGGAGTGGGTGCGCCCCACCGACCTGATCGCCCGGCACTCGGCGCACGCGGCAGGTCGTGGCCTCGACTTCCAGGCCGAACTCGCACGCCGCACCCGCACCCCCATCGGTGCCGGTGTTCGTCGTCTCGGGGATCGCGCCCGGCGGTTGCCGCCGATCTCGGCGTTCGGACGCAGCACCGCACCGGCGTCGCAGATGTCCCGCCCTGGGGTCTCGATGAGTTGACGGTGGTGACAGGTCATGGCTGCGACGGCATCGGCATGCGAGACGCGCTCATGGGAGCGAGTGCGCACCTGCCTGCCAGGAGGTGCCGACACCATGACCACACCAACCCACACCAGCGCCGAGCAGCCGACGGCCTACGGGGCTGAGGACTTCACCACCGGCGAGGGCCTGCGCGCCCTGCTCCATCGCCTCGCCGAGGGCGGCGAGGATGCCTGGGTTCACGACCCGGTAGCCCGCGACCTGATGGAGTTCGCCGCCGACAAGTACCGCGCTCTGGCGAGGAAGCACAAGCTCGACACCTGGGAAGCAGTCACGGCAGCGTTCGACGCGATGCAGTACCGCTCGACCCGCCAGGCCAACGATCCGTGGGCGATCATCACCCACGCCGTGCGAATCACCTGCGTCTACGAGGAACGCGCCCAAGGATTGCTCTGCTCGGTGCACCAGGCCCGCCGCGCGCACGTCTCGGCGTTCCACGACCCCGAACGGTTCTCCGAACGCGACACCGCACTGGCCGACTACCATCCCGCGTTCCACACCACCGACAATCGTCCCAGCGACCTCGAACCGGAACCGCGCGAGGGACTCGGGTCGGCGCAGGCGTGCATGTCCGCTGGCTTGGCGGCCGAGGACGCCATCGCGATGCTGTGCCTGCTCGACTGGCCAACCGACACCGCACGGGCCGCTGTCGAGCACGTCTGCGGGGCGTTGATGAAGGCCGGCAGCCGCCAGTCCGCCTACGAGACGCTGCGCCGCGATCAGCACGCACGGGCACTGCTCGACCTGCCGCGCCGCTCCTGGGCCGCGCTCCTGAAAGCGCTACTCGGGAACCCACACCCGGCCTACGTCGCCACCAGCAGCGGTCGCGGCGTCCTGCTCCGGCTGCTGCTCGGCGAGACCCTCGACCTGCTGCTCCGCGACGACGACCTGATCCTCGCCCTCGCACTGGCCGCCCCGAGCGGTGGAGGCGGTGAGCCAACGTGACCGAGCCACAGATCGGCAGCATCCAGCTCGACCGCACCGTCGATTCGATCCTCGTCGGCACCCGGCACCGCGCCAACCTCGGCGACATCGACGCCCTCGCCGCCTCCATCGGGCGCGACGGCCTGCTGCAACCGCTCACGATCACCATCGACGGCGTGCTCGTGTGCGGAGCACGACGCCTGGCCGCGATCAAGAAGCTCGGCTGGCGCACCGTCAACGTGTGGGTTCGCAGCGGCCTGTCCGACCGGCTCGGGCAGCTCCTCGCCGAGCAGGACGACAACATGCTCCACAAGCCCTATACCCAGCTCGAAGCCGCCGGCCTGTACCGCGAACTCAAGCAGGTCATGGCCGAAGACGCTGCCCGACGCAAGTCCGCGACACAGTTCAGTGCTGAGAACCAGCCGGGAAACGGCGGTGGTGCAAACTTTGCACCACCGTCGAACGGGCCGCTCGGCAAGGCTCGCGAGCAGGCGGCGGCGATGATTCCCGGCGGTGCATCGCACACGACACTGGAGAAGATCGGCTACCTCGAAGACATCGCCAACAACCCCGCTCAGCCCGAGGCGTTGCGCGCCGAGGCTGCCGCCGGGCTGGAGCGGATCGAGGCCGGGGACCCGGTGCATCCGATCTACCAGGCGATGCGCGACGCCGACACCACCGAGCGGGAGCGGCGCGAGGCAGAGCTGCACGCCCGCGCCGAGGCAGCAGTGGCTCGCGCGAAGTCGATCAAGAAGGGCAAGCGCACCCCACCGCGTCCGTTGCCGCTTGTCACCGGAGATGGGCAACCTGTCCGTTACCCGCTGCGCGCGTTCGTGCAGACCTGGGGTGAGCTGGCCGACTGGTGGACCCACTACGACGCCGACACCCTTGCCGCCGAGCTGACCGACGAGCAGTTCGAGAACTTCCTCGCGACCGCCGACGGCACCGTCCGCTTCGCCGACGCACTCCGAGCCGCCCGCGAAGGCACGACGGAGCGGCCACGACTCCGGGCTCTCTGACCGCTGGCATGGGTGTCGGGTGTGCACCTGCTCGGCATGAGCCCTGCACCCACTGATCCTCGGAACCGCCGCCGACTCGTCGCCCTCATCGCCGCCGGCATCATCCTGCTGATCCTCGCCGGCGTCGGCGTGTACGGACTCCTCACCGGCCCCCGCAACAGCACCAGCCCCCAGCACGACCCGCAGCCCGGCCCGGTCACGACGGCACCGCCGACGGTGGCCCCGAGCACACCCCGGCCACCGCGGATTCCAGCGGTTCCGCGTTCGGCCGATCCTGAGATTTTCGCGCGTGGGGTCGCGTCCGCTCTGTTCGCGTGGGACACGGCTTTGGGGCTGTGGCCGCTGGACTACACCTCGGCGCCCCTCGCGGTCGGTGACCCCAGTGGGGACGAACAAGCCGGGCTGGCATCCGACGTAGCCGCGTACCTGCCGACCCGCGACGCCTGGATCGAGCTGCGGCAGTACACCACCCGCCAGCACCTCACCATCGACACCGCGTACGTCCCCGACGCCTGGTCCGCGGTAGCGCAAACTCAGCCGGCGCAGCTCGCGGCAGGGACGACGGCAGTCACGATCGAGGGCACCCGGCACCGTGCCGGGGTCTGGAACGGGCAGCCGGTGACCAGCGAGCATCCGGTCGCGTTCACCGTGTTCATCGTCTGCGCCCCGAGCTATCCGACCTGCCATCTGCTGCGGCTCTCGCAGCTCGACAACCCGCTGCGCTGACGGGGTTGGCGTCGTGTTCCGCAAAGCCGCCATCGCAGCCCTGGCGCTGCTTTTCTTCGCCCCCGCCGCAGCGCTCCTCGGGGTCGGGCTGCTGATGAACCCCGCTGCCGCCTACTGCGCCACACCTGCCGGGAGCCTGAACCTTGGCCCGATCCCGGACTCGCTCACCGTGACCGCCGCGAACGGCGAGACCTTCACCCTGAACCGTCAGCAGCTCACGCACGCGGCAACGATCATCGCCGTCGGCAACGGCATCACCGATGTGGGCCAGCCGGGTATCAAGATCGCGCTGATGGCCGCGCTCACCGAGTCCACGCTGCGGATGCTCACCAACACCGGCACCTACCCGGAGTCGGCGAACTACCCGAACGACGGCAACGGCGGCGACCACGACTCCCTCGGCCTGTTCCAGATGCGCCCGCAATCCGGGTGGGGCACCGTCGCCGAGTTGATGGACCCGAACTATCAGGCGCGGGCGTTCTTCGGTGGACCGACCGGACCGAACTACCCCTCGCCGCGCGGCCTGCTCGACATCCCCGGCTGGCAACAGATGGACCCCGGCGAAGCCGCCCAAGCCGTCGAGGTGTCCGCCTTCCCCGACCGGTACCGCAACTACGCTCCCGTCGCCGACAGCATCCTCGCCGCCCTCACCAACGGCGGCAGCACTCCGGTTGGCGTGGGTGGTCCGGCAGTCTCGTCGTCGCGGGTGGTGTTCCCGCTGCCCGAGGGCACCTGGGTGCTGACTTCGCCGTTCGGGATGCGGGTGCACCCGATCACGGGAGAGCGGAAGCTGCATACCGGCACCGACTTCGCCGCGCCCGACGGCACCCCGATCCTCGCCGCCGCGGACGGCACCGTGACCGTCGCGGAGTTCTCCGGCGGGTACGGCGGTCTCATCGTCATCGAGCACATCATCGACGGCAAGACTGTCGCGACCGCGTACGCGCACATGTGGCAGAGCGGCATCCACGTCCGTCCTGGCGATCGGGTGAGCGCCGGGCAGCACATCGGCGATGTCGGCTCCTCGGGCATGAGCACCGGCGCACATCTGCACTTCGAGGTCCGGCCCGGCGGCACGAACGGTGAGGCCATCGACGCCGCCGCCTGGCTCAACGAGCACGGGGCCGCGAACCTGCCGACGGCGACCAGCGGATCACCCGCCTCCTGCAACAACGCCACCGCCGGTGCGCCGACCGGTGTCGATGGAGACCCCGACCGGCTCGTCGACGATCCCACCAGCTCGGGCAAGATCACCGCCCGCACGCTCCACCTCTACCAACAGACCCTCGCCGCGTTCCCCGACACCGGCTGGGGCTGCTACTCACCCCGCCCCGGCACCAAGTCCGAGCACCCGCTCGGGCGGGCGTGCGACATCACCTTCGGCAACCGCATCGGCCAGCGACCAACCCCGGCCCAGCTCGACGCCGGCTGGAAGGTCACCAACTGGATGAAGGACAACGCCGAGGTGCTCGGCGTCGAGTACCTCATCTGGCAAGGCCAAATCTGGTCCGTCGCCCGCGACGCCCAGGGCTGGCGACCCTACAACGGCGGCGGGATGCACGACCCCGCCTCCATCACCGGAGGCCACTACGACCACCTCCACGTCACCGTCAAGGTGGGGTGATCGACGATGGGTGTCTTCCCCGACTTCGACGGGCTCGGTGGCATCGGAGACCTCCGCGCCGTCGTCGGCGCGCTCCTTACCTTCGTCCTGATAGTCGCCGTCCTCATGTTGATCGTCTCGGCGATCGTGTGGGCCATCGCCGCGGCACACGGCAACTACGCGACTGCCAGCAAGGGCCGAGTCGGTGTCCTGGTTGCTGTCGGCGCTGCTGTCCTCGCCGGAGGCGGCGTGGCCTGGATGAACTGGCTCCTCAACCTCGGCCAGACGCTGTAGACAGTCCTGACCAGTCAGAACTGATTCAGCCGTGACCGCGCGTCCATCAGCTTCTGGATCACCTCGGACTTCCGTTGTCCAAGCGACGCGACTTTCTCTCGGGCTGCAGACTGGCGCGCGAGCTGATTGTTGGCGATGGTCATCCAGTTGGGGTTCCTCGTGGACGGCGAACGAGCGGAGAGCGCTCGTGAGTAGCTCTCGTTGGCACGGTAGATCGCTGCCTCGACGTTGCGCAGTTGTTCCTCCAGGCGCCACACACGGTCTTGTGCTCGTTGGCGCGCCTCAGCTCGCCGTTGTTCGCCGGCCCGCTTCGCCGCCTCGAACACACGATCTTTCGCCGACTTGTACTGCTGCCAGAGCTGGTCATTGTCCGTCTTCGCGCATGGCCCTGTGGCACGCCACTGCGCATCCAGGGCTCGGGCCTGATCCTTCGCTGCCCGAAAGTCGCTGGAGTGTGATAGCGACTCCATCTGCGAGACAAGTCGCTGCTTGGCAGCCTTGTTTGACGCCCACTCACGCTGCCGCTTCTCGAACTCCTGCTTCTTGCGGTCGTTCAGACGGGTGCGGGCCTGATTGAACCGCGACCACAGCCGGTCATTGTCGGCCTTCTCGCACGGGCCGATCCGCTTCCACTCGTCACCGAGCTTGCGCATCTGGTCCGATGCCGACCGCAGATCGGATGAGTTCGCCAACGACTCCGCCTGCGAGACGAGTCGTTCCTTGGCGGCCTTGTTCGACGCCCACTCGCGCTGTCGCCTCTCGAACTCCTGCTTCTTGCGGTCGTACACGCGATTACGGGCAGCCTCGAATCGGCTCCAGAGCGATTGCTCATCCTCCTTGCCAGCTCGACCTGCGCGCTTCCATTCATCCATCAGGCGCTTCAACTCGTCCGAAGCTGTCCTCAAATCGCTGGCATGGGTGAGTGCCTCGGCCCGGCTGACGATACGTTCCTTCTCGCGGCGAGATGCCTCGTTCTCCTGCTTGACCCGGTCGAAGTGAGCGTTGCGTGCTGCGTTGAATCGATCCCGTGCCGCGCTGAACTGCGCCCATTGGGCATCATCCGTGGCCTTCTCGCCTCGCCCGACAGACTTCCACTCGTCCAGCAGACGCCGGAACTCTTCGCCACCCTGCTTCCAGTTCGTCGATGTCGCGAGCCGGTCGGCCTGCGACACCAACCGCGCCTTCGCTTCGCGGGCCACCGTCCAGTTGTCCTTGACATCAGGGAAGAGCTTCCGCGTGTGCCGCATGTCGTGGTGCCCTGGGTCACCAGTCTTTTGTTGCCAGGCGTGGACGTGATCGACGTCGCGCTGGATGTCTGGGACGTGTCCACGGGCGACAAGGGCCTCGTTGCCGTCCTTCGTGAACTTGACCGTGACCTTCTCGCCGCGCTCGGTGGACCCGTGGACGAGGTCGTCCTTGTCCCACTTGCCGTCGCTCACACAACGATGATCGCCCAGACAGCAGGCCTCGCGCAATCAAGCTCACGCGCGCCGTCAGAAAGGGCGAGGCGAGCCCCCCGAGCACCGCTTGCGCACCTGTGGCGTGTACCCCGTCTGCGAGTTCGTGGGCGGGTCGCCCGTCGCCAAGGAGACTTACCGTGTTCGATCTGCTCGCCAACGTCATGTCCGCGCCTCTGCTGGTGCCGATGGACATCAACATTGACCCCAACACCAACGGCCTGCCGGGGATTAATCAGCTGCGCACGATCGTCGGCGCGGTGATGACCATCGGTCTGATCCTGTCTGTGCTGGCGTTGATCGTGTCCGCGATTGTGTGGGGCTTCGGCGCGAACTCCTCCAACCCGCACCTCGCCTCACGCGGGAAGATCGGCGTTCTCGTCTCCTGCGGTGCTGCGGTGATGTGTGGCGCGAGCGTGACGCTCATCAACTTCTTCTGGAACGTCGGCCAGTCCGTCTGACCCGCCCCGTCGTCGAGAGTGCTGGTGTTCGTGATGGGCGTGTGCGACGTTCCCGTGATCTCCTCGGTCTGCGATGCCGTCGGCGAAGGAGCCGCCTCTCTGGTCGCGGCCCCGTTCGATTGGCTCGCCCAGGCGATGGGTGCCGCCGCGGGGTGGCTGTTCGAGGCGGTCTGGTCGGTCTTCGACACCACGACCCTGGTGGATGTCACCAAGCCCGGCTACCTCGCCGTCTACAACCTACTGTTCGGCATCGCGGTCTTCGTGATGCTGATCTTCTTCTGCCTCCAACTCATCACGGGACTGATCCGCCGCGACCCCACCGCCCTCACCCGCGCCGCCTTCGGCCTGGCGAAGTCCGTCCTCGGGTCGTTCGTGGTCATCACGCTCACGGCGCTGCTGCTGGAAGTCGTCGATCAGCTGTGCATCGGGATCGTGCAGGCCGCAGGGGAGACCACCGAGTCGATGGGTGACAAGATCGCCCTCCTCGCCGGAGGGCTGGTCGGGATCAACATCGCCGCTCCCGGCGTCGGTGCGATCATCACGATCTTCATGGCCGGCCTCGCGATCACTGCCGCCGCGATCGTGTGGCTGTCACTCCTCGTTCGGAAAGCGCTCCTGCTGGTGGCGGTCGTGTTCGCGCCGCTCGCGTTCAGCGGTGCCTCGTGGGATGCCTCGCGGGGGTGGATCGGGAAGTGGGCGATGTTCGTCGTCGCGCTGATCTGCTCCAAGCTCGTGCTCGTCGTGATGTTCCTCGTCGCGATCACCCAGGTCTCCGCACCGATCGACGCCGACCTCGCCTCGGTCAGCGATCCCATCGCGGGGATCGTGCTGATGGCGATGGCCGCGTTCGCCCCGTACCTGACGTACAAGTTCATCGCGTTCGTCGGGTTCGACATGTACCACGCGATCGGCTCCGAGCAGGATGCCAAGAGCGCCCTCAACCGGCCGATCCCGGTCCCGAGCAAGCCGCAAGGCGGCGGCGATCCGAAGAAGGTGCTGGGCGGAACCAGCAGCGGCGGGAACGCGGGCGGAGGCTCCGGTGGAGGAAGCAGCGCCCCGCCACCGCCGAGGACCCCAGCCCCGGCACCCGCCGCGGGCGGCGGAGGTGCCGCCGGTGGTGGAGCGGCGGCAAGCGGAGGCAGTGCAGCCGCGGCCGGTCCCGTGGCAGCCGGGGTCGTGGTCGGGGCGAGTGTTGCCAAGGGTGCCGCGACCGCCGGGCCGAAGGCCGGAACCGCGCTAGGGGCCCAGGGCGAGCATGCCGCCGACGCGGCCGCTCAGACACCGCCACCGCCCGCAGCATCGCCTGCGGCACCGCCGTCGAGCCTGGCACCACGACCGCCGAGCAGCGACCCGTCACCGCCGCCGAAGCAGCCCCCGCCGCCCGCGCCACGCCCACCGAAGGAGTAGACGATGAGCAGCACGAACCACGACCGTCCCACTGCGGGCGAACTCGTGCCGGTGAAGTTCTCCCGCCTCACCCGCCGCGGTGTCCTTCTCGGCCTGTCGCTGACCCAGCTCTTCACGCTCGCCATCGGCGGAGCCACGCTCATCGGCGCGTTCTACGCCGGCGGCGGGATGCTGCTCGCCTACACCGCCCCCATCTGGGTGCTCGCCGCGGCGTTGACCTGGATACCCATCGCAGGCCGTCCCATCGTGGAGTGGCTGCCCATCGCCTGCTGGTGGCTGTGGCGCACCACCGGCGGGCAACTGCTGTACCGACGCAGGATCGTCGTCCCGCGCCCCGTCGGCACCCTCGCACTGCCCGGCGACATGGCGCGCCTGCGTGAATACACCGACCCCGACACCAGCGCAGGGATGATCCATGACCCCCACGCCGCCACGTTGACCGTTGTGTGCGAGGTCACCCATCCCGCGTTCGTGCTCCTTGACCCGGGCGAGCAGGAACGCCGCGTCAGCTCCTGGGGCCGCGTGCTGGCCACTGTCTGCCGCTCCGGGCGGATCGCCACTCTTCAGGTCTTGGAGCGCACGCTGCCGGACTCTGGCACCGGACTGGCCGAATGGTGGGCCACCCACGGCACCTCGGACGGGTCTTGGGCGGCCGACACCTACGCCGAACTCATCGACCGCGCCGGACCCGCTGGCGAACGCCACGCCACCACGCTCTCGCTGTCGCTGGACATGAAGACCAGTGCCCGGCAGATCAGGACCGCCGGCGGCGGGATGCGCGGTGCTGCCGCCGTGCTGCGGCAGGAGATGAACACCCTCGTCGCGGCGCTGCGCTCCGCCGACCTCTCGCCGTCGGGATGGCTGACACCGGGGCAGATCGCGGTGATGCTGCGTTCCGCCTACGACCCGGCGATCGCGGCCACACTGGAACGCCACGGAAGGCTCGGCCAGTCCCTCGCGACTGCGGGGCCGGTTGCGGTCACGGAGACCTGGGGCAAGCTGCGCACCGACTCCGCTCACCACGCCGTGCTCTGGGTCAGCGAGTGGCCGCGGTCGCTGGTGTATCCGGGGTTCCTGTCGCCGGTGCTGCTGTCCACCGGCATCCAGCGGTCGTTCTCGTTGATCTGCACGCCGATGCGGTCCGATGCCGCTGCTCGCGACATTCGTAAGAAGAAGGTCGAGCACATCTCGGACCAGGCCCAGCGGGCGAAGATCGGCCAGATCGAGGACGCCTCCCAGACCGCCGAGT
Organism: Janibacter sp. GXQ6167; assembly: GCF_041365945.1. Classification (NCBI taxonomy): domain Bacteria; kingdom Bacillati; phylum Actinomycetota; class Actinomycetes; order Micrococcales; family Intrasporangiaceae; genus Janibacter; species Janibacter sp. GXQ6167. The sequence goes on from NZ_JBGFSK010000006.1 coordinate 30,301, forward strand.
ACCACGACGTGCTCCAGCAAGAAGCCGACCTCACCGCCGGTCACGGCATCCTCCGCTACACCGGCCTCATCGCCGTCTCCGCGCCCACCGTCGAGGAACTCGACGCCGCTGTCGCCGCGATTGAGCAGGCCGCGATCCAGGCATCCTGCGAAACCCGGCTCCTCGTCGGCCAGCAAGCCGCCGCGTTCACTGCCGCCGCGCTCCCGCTCTGCCGCCGGGTCTAAGTCAACCGCCACCGCCGCGGCGTGACCCGACCCTTGCTCCGGCAGTGGATCAGGCTCGCGCCTCGATGAACCGAAGCATCGAAACAGGAACCGGCGCGTCTGGGGTTCGTGGCAGATCGACCACGGGAAGCACCAGGGACACGTCTGCGAGGTCGTCGACCCCGAGTTCTAGCCAGTCCGTGCAGTCGGCATGTGGCAAAGCGCTCACCAGCTGGCGATCCGCGAGCAGCAAGCTGAACGGAGGGAAGTGAATCACGGCAGAGATTGTCGGTGTGGTGGTTGTCGTCCATTCATCGTCCCTTCCACCATCCCGCGACAGCTTTACGGCCAAGCCCTCGTGTGCTCCCTCAAGGACCGCCGCCGCTCCGTCCGGCGCGATCGCCGCCAAGAGCCGGATGCCCTCTGGCGCTGGGGCTGCGACTCCATGCCGCACGGCCCCGACCAGGTCAGGGTGTGAATCGATGAGTTTCGGAGTCAGCGCTGTCATGCCCGCGAGCGCGGAGCGGATGAATCGGCCCGGGCGAACCTCGTTGAGCTTTCCTTCAATATGAGTCCGCTCGCCCTTCCATTGGGAGTGGAGCAGGTTGCCTGCGAAGGTGTAGGCCCACCGAATGTACTCGTCATCCCAAGGGGATGTGGCTGCCCGGCAAGGTTCGCAATGCGCATACAGGCTGGCGCCACCGAGTCGTGGACGCCCGTGGGCAAGTCGGTTGCCTGCTGTCGTGCCGCCCCAAGAGAAGCTCCCATTGTTGAATGCAGCTCTCGGTGGCACGTGTGCCTTGGTGAGTCTTGCCCGGGCCCCGCACAGCGCGCACTTGCCGCTCTTTGCCCGCCCACCCGTCGGCCGGAAGCCTTCCTGCTCACTCATGCCTGCACTCGCGCAATCTCTAGGCGTCGATGGCGGAGTCTGCTGTGGCAAGTCCTTCAATCGCTGTCGGGGCCGAAACAGCGTGGGGCGTTCTTTCGGAGAGAGCCGCCGCCAGGCTGTCGATGTCCTCGTGCTCCGCGGCGTCGGGGAACATCCAATGCAGGTCGCGCTCCTCTGTGGCCACGTCGATAGTGGGTCGGACGCCCGCTCCGCGGTGCGAGCGACCGCGTACATTCCGCACGTCATCCAGGGAGTAGATCGGGCCGAGTTCGCCTCGCTTTAGGAGGTTCCCTGGGTTAGCGGTGACGATCCGTCGGTCAGTCACCGCTACGAACGTGCTCGACGGGAACTTCTCAACGATGGCACTGGCTCTTCCTGGCGCGAGCGCATCCCAGGTCGCATCAACCCTTCTGGCGAGAATGGCCGGCACGACGCCAGCGAAGTTGTGAGTTCCCATTTCGTATGGGAAGGCCACGCTGCGAAGCGTCTCGCCATCCTCAAGGAACCACCGAAGGATATGCAGATACGGATCGAGTTCAAGCCCTTCGGGTGCGCATACCGCCGCTGGTACTGCTGGCATCTCGACTGCTGGCTGGAGCATGTTGGCCAAAGGGTCGATCGCTTCGAGGAGCTGCCTGCAAGTGAGTTGAGAAGCCTTGGCGTCTTTTCGCTTCTTCGTGAGAGGCACGGTGGCGCGGCCGGGGAGTTCGGCGATGATCCGCAACTCGCGGACGAGCGACTCGGTCAGCGATCGGATTTCGGAGAGCGACTCGTCGATCTCGACGGGAGTGTTCCGGGCGATCCGGTCGAAGAGCTGCGCTTCGCTCTCGTCGTTGGTGCTTCGTGTTCTGGCGAGGGCGGCCCGGACAGCCTGGTACTCCGCGTGGGTCTTGAGTGAGCTGAGAAGCGCGTAGGTATCGAAGACGATTGCTTCGGCGTTGGATTCGAGGTACTGGCGGCGAGCGCGACCGTCCAACTTCCCGAGTTCCTGGACATGGCCTGCCACGTTCTTGCGGTATAGCTTCAATTGCTTGCGGATGTTGGGACCGCTGGGAGCGATGGGCTCCCAGACAGAGTCTGTGATGGCGTCGAGTTCGCGGGTCTCCTTGACTGCCTCATCGACGGACTCCGCCAGCCCTTCAAGCTCTGCCCATTGCTCGTTTCGGATGGCCTTGAGCGTCTGCGTCGTGAGCTGGATGTTGGAGCGGACGAGGCCGGAAATCTCGCCGAGCTGCATTTGGAGCGCGATCATGGCGACGGCCGGGCCGATAGCTGCGATCGCCGTGGCGGCCGTCATGGAGGCTGGGATGAATCGCGCCTGGGCGACCAGTTCACCGTTCTTGAAGATCGCCCCGAGCTTGGCGCCGTCCTTTGCTGCCATCTCCCCGCCGCTCTTCAACAGAGACAGCGTCGCATCGTTGACGCGGAAGAGGCCTTGCGCGCTCGATACAGCCTCTGCGACGTTCCCGACGATCGTGCCTGCGTTGCCGAAGGAGCCGAGAGCGGTGGAGAGCTGAGCGCGGTCGAAGGACGGCACCATGTCAAGGCTGATGAGTTCAAGACCGTCGGGGACTTCGCCGAATACGACTGCGACGCCTGGCGTCACCTCGACGAGGGTCGTGGACGCTGCGAGCTCAAGCGCGTCGGACCTGACCTGACCATCCTCTGCGGTCTGCCTGCCAACGGCGTCATCATTACCGGACTCGTCGCGCGGGTCGTCCATGTGGCTCTCCTTCTCGCCGGTGACTGCCTCGTGCCTCCCTCCGACGCCTCCATCAAGTATATCAGCCGCCTTCGACAGCGCCTGGGTCATCGCAGCACACCTCCTGGTCACACGACTTGCGAGGAGGCCGACCATGCCCACGTTCTTCGATTCGACTGCCGATGCCGCTGAGGCGTCCGAAGCCTTGCGCGGACTCACTCACGCGAGCCGGGGGTTCGATCAGCCAGCCGAGATGTACGGGGTGATCGGTGACCTGTCCTCGGGGATGCGGTCGCTGCGGCAGGCGCTCGACCAGATCGCTGATGTTCACGAGCGCAAGGCCGCGCACGCCTTCAACGACGCCGGCAGCCACGAGGCAGGAGTGCGGGACGCGCTCGCCACTGCGGAGGAGTTGCGTCAGGCCGCGAGTCTCGTCGACCGGGCGTATGACCGGCTCGCGGAGGGGTTCATCGCTGCGGGGCGGATCGCTTGGCATCCCGAGCCCGCCGTCGAGGAGGCCGCGCCGTCGCGGTGGGTCAGCGTGGTGTTCCTCCAGGGCGAAGAGGCCGACCGGCCATTGCGCATCCTCGGCGAGCTGGGCCATGTCGATGCGGTGGACTTCCTCGCGCAGTGGGACTACGGCGACGAGACCACGCAGGCCGCGCTGGAGAACGGATACGTCTACGACGAGCCCGGCGAGGGAACAAACGACCGGGTGGCGCTCTCGGGCGACTACGCGCTGGTCGTCAACCCGCACGTCGGCTACCTCTCGTTGCTGCGCCGCTACACCGAACCGGAGGCAGAGACCCAGGCCGCCGAACAGATCGAGCCCGAGCCGGTGCAGGGTGGGCCGGAACTGCTGGTGTCGTACTCGTCGCCGGGCGCCCCAGAGCGGGCCGACCTGCCCGCGCCGAAGCGAGACGGGTCGTGGTTCGAGCCGGCCAAGATCACGGCGGTCAAGCAGGCGCGGGGGCTGGTGCGGTGACCGAGGATCGCGCGCGGCTGCACACTGCCGTTCTGGTGGCACCGTCGAAGGAGCGGCGCAAGCTCCGCAAGCAGCGCCGCAAGGCCGAGGCGAGGCTCCACGCCGAGCAGCACAGGACCGCGATCGCCGCCGCGAAGGCGAAGGCTGAGCAGGAGCGCGCCGAGCGCCGCGCGACGATCTACCTGCCGAAGGCGGGCGAGTCCGGTGCTGCGCGGCTGCGCACCCCAGGTCGGTTTCATCTGACGCGGCATCAGGACACGTCGGCGACACTGGCGGGCGCGTACCCGTTCGTCGCCGAGGGCGGTCTCGGCGCCGACGGCGTGTTCGTCGGCCAAGACCTCTACTCGGGCTGGAGCTTCGTCTACGACCCGTGGGTGCTCTACGCACGCGGCATCATCACCGCACCCAACGTGGTGCTGGCCGGGATCGTCGGCTCCGGCAAGTCATCGCTGGCCAAGTCCCTCTACACGCGGTCGCTACCGTTCGGGCGGCGCGTGTACGTTCCCGGCGATCCAAAGGGCGAACACACCGCCGTCGCGAACGCCGTCGGAGGACGCGCCATCGTCCTCGGCCACGGCCTCAACACGCGCCTGAATCCGCTCGATGAAGGCAACCGGCCCAGTGGCCTGTCGGATGTGCAGTGGGCCTCGACGGTTGCGGCGCGGCGGCGTGACCTGATCGGTGCCCTGGCGGAGACCGTGCTCGCGCGGGGCTTGTCGCCGTTGGAGCACACCGCGATCGACATCGCCCTGACGCAGACGGTGCGGGAGAACGAGGTGCCGATCCTGCCGATGGTCGTTGACCGCATCCTCGCCCCGAGCGCGGATGCCGACGGCCGGTTGGCCGAGGACGGCAGGCTCGTCGGCCACGCGCTTCGCCGTCTCGTCGCCGGTGACCTGGCCGGGTTGTTCGATGGGCCTTCGACGGTCGCGTTCGATCCGTCGTTGCCGATGATCTCTCTCGACCTTTCGCGGGTCACCGAGAACTCGACACTCATCTCAGTCCTGATGACGTGCTCATCGGCGTGGATGGAGTCCGCGCTACTCGATCCAAACGGCGGGCAGCGGTGGGTGATCTACGACGAGGCATGGCGGCTCATGTCCCACCCGGCTCTGTTGCGGCGGATGGATGCGCACTGGCGACTCGCACGGCACTACGGGATCGCGAACATGCTGATCTTCCACAAGCTCACCGACCTCGACAACGTGGGAGACCAAGGCTCTGCCATGCGCTCGCTGGCCAACTCATTGTTGGCGAATGCGGAGACGCGGATCGTGTACCGGCAGGAGTCCGACCAGCTCGGACCGACCGCGACCGCCCTCGGCCTGACCGGTACCGAGCAGCAGCTCTTGCCGAACCTCGGCGTCGGCCAAGGCCTGTGGCGAATCAAGGCCAGGAGCTTCGTCTGCCAGCACCAGCTCCACCCCGACGAACTCGCCCTGTTCGACACCAGCAGCCGCGCCGCGGGAGGCCACCGATGAACCTCACTGGCCCGCGCCGATCCGGCCCGAACGACGACGATGCGACCGCGCCGGTCGAGTTGCCGCACGTCCTCGTCACCGTCGCCGAAGACGGCACGCTCACCGCGACGGTCGATGGAGCATCGTTTCCGTCGCCGGACGGGAGCGGGTGGACTCGGGCGACGTTCGGGCCGCTCATGGATGCCATCACCAAGGACCGCACGATCGCGGTCCGGGTCGAAGTTCGCGAGAGCGACGGCAGCGTCTTCACCGACATCCTCCGCACCCGCAAGCCCCGACGCGCGGCGGCACCGTCTGAGGCCCCGGTGCCGGAGACTCGTCGGAGTCGTCACGTCCGACGGGTGCCGCGCTTGGCGGAGGTCACCGCGGGCGGGTTCGTGCCTGGCGAGGATGTCGCCGTCGCGACGATCGCCTCCCACACCGACGCCACCGGAACCGGCGAAGCGCGGACGCTCATAGACCTCGACGACCTGCCGGACGGAAGCATGTCCGAGGTGATCTTGCTCGGACGTATCTCGGGCACGCTCGCGGTGCGGCGGTTGACATGAACCAGCGGCAGGCCGGGGGCATGGGCGACGAACTCACCAACGCCGCCCTCATTGGCCTGATCGGCATGTTCGGGATCGCTCTCGTTCTCCGCGCGGCCGGCAGCGTCGCCGCGTTCCTCGCCGGCACGCCCCAGCCCGACGCTGGCGCAGCGGCGGGGCTCGCCGTGCTGTTCAACCCCGGCGACCCTGCGACCGCGCTCGCTGCCGACGGGCTCAACCCAGTCGTCTACTGGCTCGTCAGCGCGGCGCTGCTCGGCGGACTTGCCGCCGGGATCGTCTGGGTATGGATCGTGCTGCGCCGACACACGCGGAAGACCGAGACCGACCCGCACCGACTGGCCGGGATCGCGACCAGCCACGAGGTCAAGACCGCCGCATCCGCGAAAGCGCTCCTTCACCGCGCGGCCACTCTGCGGCCCTCCTTGGAGTCGCCAGCACCGCAAGATGTCGGCTACCTCCTCGGAGCCAGTCGTGGCACAAAGGTCTGGGCATCGGTCGAAGACTCGATCCTGCTGATCGGCCCACCACGATCCGGCAAGGGCCTGCACGTCGTCGTCAACGCGATCCTCGACGCGCCCGGTGCAGTCGTCACGACCAGCACGAGGCCCGACAACCTCACCGCGACCCTCCGCGCCCGACGGCGCAAGGGTGGGCCGGTCGCGGTGTTCGACCCTCATCACCTCGCCGAGCGCATCCCCGCCGGGCTGCGCTGGTCACCCATTCGCGGCTGCGACGATCCGTTGACGGCGATGATCCGCGCCAACGGACTCGCCGCCGCCACCGGCCTCAGTGCCGGCGGGGTCGAGTCCGGCGGGTTCTGGGAGGGCAAGACCCGCACCGCACTCCAGTCGTTGCTGCACGCCGCCGCGCTCGACGGCCGCCCGCCCGCCGAACTGTTCAGGTGGACACTCGACCCCAGCGCCGCGTCCGAGGCCGTCGCGATCCTCAGCTCCCATCCGAATGCTGCGAGGGGCTGGGACGACTCCCTGGCCGCGATGATCGACGCCGACCCCAAGACCCGCGACAGCATCTGGCAAGGCGTCTCCCTCGCACTCGCCGCGCTCGCCGACCCACGCGTACTCGACGCGGTCACTCCAGGCCCGCACGAGCACTTCGACCCCGAGACCTTCCTCACCGAGCAAGGCACCCTCTACCTCCTCGCAACAGGGGCCGGAGCAGGAGCCTCCGCGTCACTGGTCGCGGCATTCGTCGAAGACCTCATCGAAACCGCCCGCCGACTCGCCGCACGCTCGCCGGGAGCCCGACTCGATCCGCCGCTGTTGCTCGCGCTCGACGAGATCGGAAACCTTGCCCCGCTACCGTCACTGCCCACGCTCATGGCCGAAGGCGGCGGCACCGGGATCACGACGATGCCCGTCTTGCAGTCCCTCGCCCAGGCTCGCGACAGGTGGAGTGAGCATCAGGCCGGCGCGATCTGGGACGCCAGCATCGTCAAGATCATCCTCGGCGGCGCATCCAACAGCCGCGACCTCCAAGACCTCTCCACCCTCATCGGTGAGCGTGACGAGTACACCGACAGCATCACCCTCGGCGACCACGGCACCCGCTCCAACCAGCGCTCGATCCGCCGCGTCCCGATCCTGCCGCCAGACCGCATCCGGACCCTGCCATTCGGCACCGGCATCACGATGCTCCGCTCCGCACCACCCATCGTCACCGATCTGCGCGCCTGGCCGACCCGGCCCGACGCCGCGCAGCTCCGCAGGAATCGCGACGAACTCGAAGCATTGCTGCGTCGTCGTCCTGCCTCCTGAGCGTGGACCTGGGCGCGCGAGCGCACCTGCCTGACACAGCGGCCACACACGGCTGGTCGCCCGAGTTCAGGAGGACGCCATCATGGCCATTCGCACCCACCAGTCCATCTCCGGTTTCGTCGCCTCGGACCCGCAGCTCAGCTACACCGAGCGCGGTGATGCTCGGCTGTACATGAAGGTCGGGATCGAGCACTACCGCAAGGAGCCCGACAACACCTTCACGCAGTTGGAGACGACCTTCCACGATCTCATCGCGTATCGCGGTGCTGCTGAGCAGGGAGCCGAGCGGCTCGCCAAGGGCGACAACATCATCGCCGACGGACGGGTGCGCGACTACTCCTACGAGCGAGGTGGCCAGCGGTACGAAGGCGAGGAGTTCATCGCGACGCGCATCGGTCACGACCTGGCCCGAACCCGCTACGAGGTGGACCGCAGCGAACGCACTTCCGGCCGCGACGCAACGGCTTTCGCCGCTCCGCAGCAGGCTGCGCCGTCCAACGCGACCGCCATCGGAATGTGAGCGACGTCGCGATGACCGATCAGTTCTTCCCTGAGCACGACGACACGCCGCCCGAGGCAGGCCCGGCATCACCTCGGTTCGATGTGCCCGAGCCGCCTCACCCGGTCAACTGGAACCTGCTGACCGCCAACGATCTCGAAGCCGAGTTGCTCGAACTGAACCGCTGGGTGGACTGGCTCCGCCACACCTACGGACTCCCCGCAAGCGTCGTACCGCCGTACTGGCACCGCCACCCCGAACTCCTCTGGGAGCTGTCCGCGCTGCACCTGCACTGGCTGTGCGCGTACGACCCGGAGCAGAACGGGTCCGCGCCGCTGGGCTGGCACCGCGACTTCGCCGACGCTCGCGCTCGCCTTCGCGATTGGGTAGCGGCGTGCGGCACTCGGCTCGACCGGGACCGCCCGACTCGCCAGACGAGCTGGCCCGGTGAAGACCCCACTCAACCCATCGAAGACTCACCGATCACGGATCGCGATGAGGACTTCGTGCGGTTCGTGATCGACATGGTGGACGCGCGCCAGGAGGCAGAAGATGCCTTCTTCGCGGGCGTCGACCCGGAGACCGGCGAGGTGTGAATCGTGGCGCGTCGCTATGAGCGGAAGACCGGTCAGCGCCAGCAGAGCGAGCGCGAGCTGACGATCCGCGCCGAGTTCCACGAGCCGCCCGACCTGGACAAGCTCTGCGAGCTGCTGATCCGCCTGGCGCTCCAGCAGTCTGGCTCGTGCCGCTCTGAAGATGCGACGCGATCGAAGCGCCCTCGTGCCACGGCGAGCACGTCGTCGTAGAATGTAGGCATCCGTCGCGGATGGCGGATGTTGTGGTCCTAGCGCTTCGCCGCCACGGCGAGGCAAAGTAAACGTGGCCGACTCGGCCTAGTCCCACAGCCTTCGGGCTCTTCTCACGATCAACATCCGCCGTCACACCGTCCGCGTCGGCAGGACCAGTGACTGTGGAGAAGAGCCATGACGATCATCGACGCGGACCGCACCGCGATAGACAGCCTCGTAGCGCCCACCCCGTTCCCCGGATCATTCGCCGTCTCGTACCTGCGGGTCTCCACGAAGGAGCAGGCGGAGAAGGGCGGCCAAGCAGAGGGCTTCTCGATCCCCGCGCAGCGCGAGGCGAACCAGCGCAAGGCCGACCAGCTCGGCGCAACGATCATCGAGGAGTTCGTCGACGCGGGCGAGTCCGCGCGCAAGGCCGACCGGCCCGAACTGATGCGGATGATCCAGTACGTCGCCAAGCACAAGACGAACTACTGCATCGTCCATAAGGTCGACCGGCTGGCCCGCAACCGTGCCGACGACGTGACCATCCACCTCGCGCTCAAGGACGCCGGCGTGACGCTGGTGTCGGCGACGGAGAACATCGACGAGACCCCATCGGGGATGCTGCTGCACGGCATCATGTCCTCGATTGCCGAGTTCTACTCCCGCAACCTTGCCACCGAGGTCGTCAAGGGTCTGTCGCAGAAGGCGGCGCAGGGCGGCACCGTGACGAAGGCACCCATCGGCTACCGCAACGTCGGCGTGCGCGACGAGTTCGGGCGGGAGGTACGCACCGTCGAGATCGACGAGGAACGAGCCCCGTTGGTGCGGTGGGCGTTCCAGGTGTTCGCATCTGGTGACTGGACGACGAGCCAGCTCCACCACGAACTCGTGGCGCGCGGCCTCACGACTGCGGCGTCGCCGCGACGACCATCCCGACCCATCGGCAAGTCGTCGGTGCATCGGATGCTGACGAACCCGTACTACAAGGGCAGCGTCCGCTACCAGGGAGTCACGTACGCGGGCGTGCACGAGGCGATCGTCCCCAACGAGGTGTGGGATCAGGTGCAGACCGTGCTCGGCACGCACCGCTCGGCAGCCGACGCGACGCAGGTGCACGAGCACTACTTGAAGGGCACCGTGTTCTGCGGGCAGTGCGGCTCGCGACTGCTGGTGTGCAACGCGAAGAGCAGTCAGGGCACGATCTACCCGTACTTCGTGTGCGCCAGCCGTCACGGAGGCAGAGGCAACTGCACCCGGCAAGCGGTGCTCATCGAGCAGGTCGAACGGCTCATCGAACGCTTCTACGCCAAGGTGCAGATCGACCCCGAAACAACCCAGGCGGTCTCGGCCATGCTCCATGCCAGGTTCGACGAGATGATGGCCGAAGGAGCCGCCGAACTCACCGACCTGGCGACACGAAGAACCCAGCTCGAAGGCGAGCAGCACAAGCTGCTCCAAGCTCACTACGCCGGAGCCATCCCGCTCGACCTGCTCAAGAAGGAGCAGGACCGGATCACAGCGTCGTTGGAGACCATCGAGCATCGGATCAACGCTCACCACGGCCACTACGCCGACGCGCGGGCGAACCTCGATGACTCGCTGAAACTGCTGTCGAACGCCGCCGACATCTACGAGCACGCCGACGACGCGAACCGCAGGCTGTGCAACCAGGCACTGTTCAGGGCGATCTACATAGACGAGGACAACGACGTCTGCGTCGGCTACCGGAACCCGTACGACGGGCTGAGCGTCCCCGGCCTCCATGCCGACGCCCTGAGCTGGGCCGCCGAGGCGAAGAAGATGGGCCAGGCGCGAACCGCGACCAAGGGCGGACCCTTGGTCGCAAGTTCACACCTGACCCGTTTGGGGTGAGTGACGGGGCTTGAACCCGCGACCCTCGCGACCACAACGCGATGCTCTACCAGCTGAGCTACACCCACCATGGCGGCCGTCATCCGGTACGGATCCGGTTGGCGGCGCGGCGACCATCGTACATCGGTGTTCGGAGTGGTCATGACCATGGGGCACCATGGGGGAGTGACTGCTTCTCTGACTCGCCCGCAGATCCCCCTTCGTGCCTGGTTTGCGGCGCTCTTTGCCGCGGCGCTGGTCGTCGCCGGACTGGTGACCGGCGCTGGACCGGCCTCTGCCCACGCCGCGCTCATCGGGGCGAGTCCGTCGAAGGGCTCGACGATTTCGGCGGTTCCTCCGGAGGTCACGCTGCGCTTCAACGAGGAGATCGGCAAGGAGTTCGCCACCGTCACGGTGAAGGGGCCAGAGGGTCAGGTCAGCACCGGTAAGGCCGAAGTGGAGGGCCCGCGGGTCTACCAGGCGATCAACCCGGAAATGGCCGAGGGGAAGTACACCGTCGCCTATCGCGTGGTGAGCAAGGACGGCCACGCGGTCAGCGGTTCGTACAACTTCACTTACGGCTCGCAGGCCGGTGAGGGTGAGAACGACGAGACGCCGACCGCGACCGCGAGCCCGGCCGATCCCACCGCGACGACCAGTCCGGGTGGGACCGAGACCACGAGCCCGGGCGGCACCACCACGACCTCAGATGGGACCGCGACGACCGAGACGCAGTCGCCGACGGCGTCGGAGTCCACCACCGCGAGTGGGGATGGCACCGACGGGGCGGCCGGCGAATCCGAGCAGTCGGAGTCCGGCGGGTTGAGCCCCGCAGCGTGGATCGGGATCGCCGTCGCCGCAGTCCTCGTGATCGCGGGGATCGGCATGGCCCTCGCGATGAGGAACCGTCGCCGACACGACGACGAGCTCTACGACGAGGACGAGGACGACGGCCGCTTCCGGTAACCCCGTCCGTCGAGGAGGGGCATGAGTGGCCCTCGGGCGGAGCGGATTTCGCACCCGTCCGCAGGTCATGTAATGTTCTTCCTCGCGCGCCATTAGCTCAATTGGCAGAGCAGCTGACTCTTAATCAGCGGGTTCGGGGTTCGAGTCCCTGATGGCGCACCACCAAACGAGAGGCGCCCCGGCAAGAGCCGGGGCGCCTCTCGTTTGTCGCGCGATGGCCCGCCTGCAGGCGCTGGCGGGCCGCTCGTCTCAGTCGCTTTGGGGGGTCACCGCATGGCGGCTCGCGACATCGCGCAGGGTGGGCGTGTCGAGACCCGGCTCGGGCCGGAAAACCGCCTCGCGGTAGTAGCGCAACTCGGCGATCGACTCGACGATGTCGGCCATCGCCCGGTGCCCGCCATGCTTCTCCGGAGCCTGGAAGTACGCCCGCGGGTACCAGCGGCGGGAGAGTTCCTTGATCGAGGAGACATCGATGATCCGGTAGTGCAGGTGTGACTCCAGCGCCGGCATGTCGCGGGCGAGGAAGCTGCGGTCGGTCGCGACGGTATTGCCCCCGAGCGGAGCCTTGCCAGGCTCGGGAACCCACTCCCGCACGTACGCGAGGACCTGCGCCTCCGCGTCGGCGAGCGTGACGCCCCCTTCCAGTTCCTCGAGCAGACCCGAGGAGGTGTGCATCTCCCGGACGAACTCACCCATCTGGGCCAACGCCTCCGCGGGCGGGCGGACGATGACGTCGATCCCGTCGCCGAGTTGGTTGAGGTCGTAATCGGTGACCAGCGCGGCCACCTCGATCAGCGCATCCTGCTCCAGGTCGAGTCCGGTCATCTCGCAATCGATCCAGACGATCCGGTCGGTCAGTTTGCGGTCGGTGGGGTTCGTCGTCACCCGCGCAAGGATATCGACCAGCGAAGGGGGTAAGCGCGCGAATGGTTCGGGCAGGCCCCATGTCGGCGCTCTCGCATAGCCTTGGCCCCATGAACTGGCCCAACGCGACACCGCCGGGGACCCATATGCCGGGGACCCACGCTCCAGGCACCGGCGGATCGTGGGGCGGCGAACGACCATACGACCCGCGCTACGCGCCCCTGCATGCCGTCCCGAACCCCACGGGCCGCCCGATGATCCGGCGATGGTTGCTCGGCGGCATCATCGTCGTCGGGTTCGCCCTGCTCGCGAGCGTCTTTGCGGCGACGTTTAACGCCAGTTTTGGGGTGCGCGTCAGCCTCTTCGCCGTCTTGCTCTCGGCGGTGCCGCTCGGGATCGTGATCCCGGTCTTCCTGTGGCTCGACCGCTTCGAGGCCGAACCCACCCGCTATCTGTTAACCGCCTTCGGCTGGGGCGCGCTCGGTGCGGCGTTCTTTGCCGGGGTCTTAAACACCACTGCCCAGATCGTCCTCGGGGCGAGCGGTGACGAGTCAGCCGCCGGGGCCGTCACCGCCGTGATCGTCGCGCCGATCACCGAGGAGTCCTTCAAGGGCCTTTTCCTCGTGCTGTTGTTGATCGTCGGCAGGCGCGAACTCAATGGGCTCACCGACGCGATCGTCTACGCCGGGATCGTGGCTGCGGGCTTCGCCTTCACCGAAAACATCCTTTATCTGGGTCAGGCGTACACAGATTTCGGCTCCGAGGCGCTGCTGCAGACCTTCGTCCTGCGGGGGATCGCCTCGCCCTTCATCCATCCGCTCTTTACGGTCATGACCGGGATCGGGATCGGGATTGCGCTGTCGACGCGTTCGATCCTGGTGCGGATCGTCGCGCCGATCACCGGGTGGTGTCTCGCTGTGCTCATGCACGGTCTGTGGAATTTGAGCGCGATCGCCGGCCCGGGCAGCTTCGCCCTCGCCTATGTCGTCGGCCTGGCGGTGCTCGTGAGTTTTATGGCCTTCGTGGTGTGGGTCCGCGCGCGCGAAGGGCGACTGATCGCCGTCCATCTGCAGCCGTACGTGGACACCGGGTGGCTCTCGGTCGGCGAAGTCGTGATGCTCTCGTCCATGCGCCAGCGCCGCGAAGCGCGTACCTGGGCCAAGTTCAACGGCGGCGAGCGCGGCTTGGAGACGATGCAGGCCTTCCAAGACACCGCGACCGAACTCGCCCTGCTCCGTGCCCGGATGCATCTGCGTTCCGCTGACCCGGCCTCGCTCGAGTGCGAACGCAGACTCCTGGACTCGATGACCGTCCGGCGCCGACAACTCGCGGGGACCTCGTTGCGCTGACCCGTGGCCCCGTTGTCGGTCGCTGCGGTGACGAAGGGGGAGCGAGGTCACGTCGCCATCCCGAGGTGAAGGGGGTGGCGACGTGACCTCCCTTCGGCGAGGAGTTAACCCTCGCCCTGCCAGATCACCTCGATCGGGCCCTCAGCGAGGACGGCGACGGCCGCGCGGTGACCTTCTGGCACGCGCTCGAGATCGCTCAGCGCGACCGCCTGCGGGGGCTCGGGGTCGGCTTGCCAATCGACGAGGGCTGCCGGTTCGAGGGGCCCGGTGACGACGACCTCGGTCGGGTCGACGACGAGACCGTGGCCGGTGGCTTTGAGGATCGCCTCTTTGCGCGCCCAGACCTGAGCGCGCGCGACAAGGAGAGCCTCGCCGGTGAGATCGGCGAACGCGTCGAGTTCACTGGCCGCGAGGGTGACCTGATCGAAGCCACCGAAGTCCGCTTCGGCGATCTCCTCCACATCCACGCCGACTTCCCCATCGGGGCTCAGCGCCACGACTGCGGCGCGGCCGGTGTAGGAGAGCGAGAAGGACCAGTCGGGTCGGTCGACGATGTGGGGCTTGCCGTGCCGATCCGAACCGCAGGTGGCGCACCGGCGCTCGAACCGAAGGCCCCGAGGATCGACCTCCAAGGTGGCGCCGATGGCGCGGCGCATGAGGGCGTGGGCGCTGATATAGGGCGAGGGTTCGCGTTTGCGATCGGCGCGCTCGACCTCGCTGGCGTCCAATACGGCAAGGAGCGAGGGGTCGTCGATGACGGGGCATGTCGTCACGACCACTCGGGCTGGCATATGACGATCATCGCAGGTCATCGCAATCACTACACTCGGGTCTCGGTCCGTGGTGTCATCTCGGGCTGTTGCCTCCGTAGCTCAGGTGGATAGAGCAAGGGCCTTCTAATCCCGAGGTCGCAGGTTCGAGTCCTGCCGGGGGCGCTCGCGATAGCGCGAGCTCGCGAGCGGTATCGCGAGCGAACCCCGGCAGAAGTAATAGGTGCTCTCGACACGCGAGCGTGCGAGCGGGTCGAGAGCACCGACGGGGGCGCACCGACGGGGGCGCAGCCAACGGCGCACCGACGGGGGCGCACAAGGGGAGCGCAGCGAGGGGAGCGCACCGACGGGCGCAGCGAGGGGAGAGCACCGACAGGTGCGAAGGTCGCCGCGAGCCGGTCGCGGCCGTACCCGCCAGTAGGTATCCAAAGGGAGGGGAGGGGGCAGTTTCACCCCCTTCAACCGGCGAAATCACCCGAGGTTTGGCACGTTATGGCCCGCGTGGCGACGGTGAGGAGCACCCGCTGGCGTAGGTAGGGTGAACAGCATGGTGATACGAACTGACGACACAGCGGAGATGCTGCGTCGCGTCACCATGCTGCGTGACGAGGTGGAGCGCTCGTCGCTGCCGCTGGAGGTGCCGTCTACGGCGGAGGCGAAGGCCAACCGTGAGGCTCTCTTGCGCCAACTCGATGACTACGTGATCCCGAGGCTGGCCTCGATCGACGCTCCACTCCTCGCCGTCGTCGGGGGGAGCACGGGCGCGGGCAAGTCCACGCTCGTCAACTCGGTCCTGCGCCGTGAGGTCAGTAAATCCGGTGTGTTGCGGCCGACGACGACCTCCCCGGTCCTGATCCACCACCCGTCGGATGCGCGCTGGTTCACGACGAACCGGGTCCTTCCGTTGCTCGCCCGCGTCACCGGCGATGTCGCCGTCAAGGCCGAACCGGGCACCGTGCGACTCACCCCGGCCGACGCCCTTCCGCCGGGGTTGGCGCTCCTCGACGCCCCGGACATCGACTCGGTCGTCTCTGCCAACCGCGAACTCGCGAACCAGTTGCTCGCCGCCGCCGATCTGTGGCTCTTCGTCACGACGGCCGCGCGGTACGCCGATGCGATTCCGTGGGATCTGCTCCGGACCGCTTCGCAGCGCGGTACCGCCGTTGCGATCGTGCTCGACCGGATCGACCGCGAGGCCGTTGATGAGGTGCGCGGCCATCTGCTCGAGATGTTGCGCGATCAGGGCCTGGAGACCTCGCCGGTGTTCACGGTCCCGGAGACGACCCTGACCGAAGGGGGTCTCATCCCGGGCGCCGATATCGCACGGCTGCGCTCCTGGCTCACCGCGCTCGCGAGCGACCAGCGGGCTCGCGGCATCGTGATCCGCCAGACGCTCGGGGGAGCCTTGCGCTCACTCGAGGAGCGGACCGACGAGCTCGTGCAGGCGGTCACCGCCCAGCAGGAGCAGACCTTCACCCTGAAGCAGATCGCGTACGCCGAGTACGACCGCGCCGAAGAGGGCGTGCGGGACGGCATGCGCGATGGTCAGCTCCTTCGCGGTGAAGTCCTCGCCCGCTGGCAGGAGTTCGTCGGGACCGGCGAGTTCTTCCGCAAGGTCGAGCAGGGCATCTCTCGCTTCCGTGACCGGGTGGCGGCCGCGGTGAAGGGGGATCCGCGCCCTTCCGCTCCGCTGGACGAGGCCCTGCACTCCGGCGTGGCCGCGATGATCGAGGCGCAGGCCAATACCGCCGCCGCGTCGGTCGCGCGCCAGTGGCGGGCCACCGAAGCCGGCCCCTACTTGCTGGAGCAGAATCCCGGCCTCACTCGGTCGTCGGGCCAGTTACGCGAAGAGGTCGAGCGCATCGTGCGCGATTGGCAGAGCGACATCTTGGACCTCGTCCGGGCCGAAGGAAGCGACCGTCGCACCAATGCACGGATCGCGGCCTACGGGGTTAACGGCATCGGCCTCTTCCTCATGCTGGTCTCGTTCGCGCACACCGGCGGCGCCCTGGTGGCCCCCGAGGCCGCGATCGCCGGCGGCACGACGGTCCTCGCGCAGAAGGTGCTCGAGGCGATCTTCGGCGATCAGGCCGTGCGCGATATGGCGAAGAAGGCCCGCAAACTGCTCGATGAACGCGTGACCGAGTTGTACGCCAACGAACGTGATCGCTACGGCCGGGCCGTCGGCGAAGTCACGGTGACCGAAGGGCAGGTGCGGCGCCTCACGCAGGCCGCCAACGCAGTGAAGGCAGCGCAGTGAGTCCCCTCATCAAAGGTCAGGCGAAGGTCAAGGCGGTCTCTGGGGAGGTCCTGGCGGCTCGGGCCGAGGCCTTGCGCGACGCCCTCTGGCAGGGCGGAGAGCAACTCGACCCACTGGCGCGCGAGCGCGCTGAGGCGGTCCTGAAGAAGGTCACCGAGCGGATCGAGCTCGTGGGCGGCCACACGGTCGTGGCTCTCGCTGGCGCCACCGGTTCCGGCAAATCGAGCCTATTTAACGCCGTCGTCGGGGCCGAGGTGGCGCGGGCGGGAGCCAAGCGCCCGATGACCTCGACGCCCACCGCCGCGATCTGGGGTGAGGAGCCGGCGAGCGAACTCCTCGACTGGCTGGGGGTGTCCAACCGGCACCGGGTCGAAGGGGGTAGCGCCTCCGATCTCGACGGTTTGGTCCTGCTGGATCTGCCCGACTTCGACTCCCGCGAAGCGGCTCACCGCGAGGAATCGCGCCGCGTGCTCGAGTTGGCCGATGTCTTCGTCTGGGTGACCGACCCGCAAAAGTACGCCGATGCGATCCTCCACGAGGACTACGTGGCGGCGCTCAATGACTACGACGCGGTCATGGTCGCCGTCCTGAACCAGGTCGACCGGCTCTCCGAAGCAGGCCGGGAGCAGTGCGCATCCGATCTCGGGAGGCTCCTTCGTGCCGACGGCATCGCGAACCCCCAGGTGATCTCGACCTCGGTGAAGGACGGGACCGGGATCGACGAACTGCACCACCGCCTGCACGTCGCGGTCTCCTCCGCCGAGGCCGCCCGGCACCGGCTGGCAGCAGACCTGACGACCACCGCGCGCGAGTTGAAGCGCTCCGTCGGTGGGACCGAGGCCGACATCGATCAGCGCTCCGAGCAGGAGTTGGTGGTGGCGTTGGCTCGCGCGGCGGGGGTGCCGACCGTGGTCGATGCCGTGCGGCGCGATTTCGTGATGGAAGCACTGGCCCAGACCGGATGGCCCTTTAGCCGATGGATGCGGGCGTTTAAGCCGGCGCCGCTCAAGCGGTTGCGCCTGGACAAGACCGGCGAGGCGCCGGACTTCACCGAGGCCGATATCCGCGCCGTGCTGGGCCGTTCCTCGCTCCCACCGCCGACCCCGGCTGCCCGGGCAGCGGTCGACCTCGCGACCCGCCGGGTCGGCGAGCAGAGCAGCGAGTGGCTCCCATCGCGCTGGGCCGATGCGGTCGCCGATGCGGCGGTTCCCTCGGCGGATGACCTCGGAGACTCTCTGGACCAGGCCGTGGTGCGCACCCCCCTTCGGGACAAGCGTCCGATGTGGTGGACCGTTGTGGGCCTCCTGCAAAATCTCTTCGCGCTCGCCGTCATCGTGGGCGCGGTCTGGCTCATCGCGGCCGCGGTGGTCGCCTGGCTGCAGTTGCCGCCGCTGCCGACGGCCAAGGTCGGCCCCTTCGCCACGCCCTTGTTGCTGGTCGCCGGTGGCCTGATCTTGGGGTTGGTGCTCGCCGCCGTGGCTCGGGCCGCCGCTCGCGCGGGAGCCAAGCGCCGCGCCGCCTTGATCGAGCGTCGACTGCACGAGTCGATCCGTGAGGTCGCCGACGAGCGGGTCTTGGACCCGGTGCGCGGGGTGCTCACCCGGCACGCCAATACCCGGCACCTGCTCGAACAAGCTCGCGGCTGACGGTCGAAAGGGCGGGCCGACGGCCGACGGGCGGCCTCCGCGGCCGTCCACAGCGCGTCACCCATGCCGGCGGCTATCCACCGAACGAGCTCCTTCGAGGGCCGCGCGCTGAGTTCCGCCCGATCCTAAAAGAGGTGATCGCGCCGCCGAGGCGCGTGATCGGGCGAAGGAGCACGCGATGTATGACACCCCCATCACGATCACGGGCAATCTCGTGGCCGACCCCGAAGCCCGCACGACGAGCAGCGGGGCGCCGATGGTGACCTTCCGGGTCGCGGTCAACGAGAGTTGGCGCCTGCCGGACGGCAGTTATCGCGAGGGGACGCCCAGCTATTACCGGGTGGCGGCCTTCCGCGCGCTCGCGATGAACGTCCACGCGTCCCTCACCAAGGGCCAGCCGGTCATCGTGAGCGGTCGTCTTCGCGTCTCGTCCTGGACCCGCGAGGACGGGTGCTCATCGGCGACGGCTGAGATCACCGCGGACACGGTCGGTCCCGATCTGCGCCGCGGTCAATGTCAGTTCACCAGGGTCCGCCACGGCGAAGCGGCCGCGCCGTCGCCGCCGTCGGATTCGGACCCTCAGCCGCCCGTGGATACGACCTCGACGGCCGCCGAGGACGAGCCGGGCAGTGGGGAGGCGGCATGACCGATCGCTGACCTTCGGGCGCGGATTCGGGCGGGACGGGGTCGCCTGGATAGCCTGCCCTCATGGCCGAGTACATCTACACCATGACCCGAGCGCGCAAGGCGCACAACGAGAAGGTCATCCTCGACGACGTCTCGATGTCTTTCTTCCCTGGCGCGAAGATCGGCATGGTCGGTCCAAACGGCGCGGGCAAGTCGACGATCCTGAAGATCATGGCCGGTCTCGACCAGCCGTCGAACGGTGAAGCGCAGCTGGCGAAGGGCGCGACGGTCGGGATCCTGCTGCAGGAGCCGCCGCTTACCGAGGACAAGACGGTCCTTGAAAACGTCCAGGAGGGCGCCGGCGAGATCAAGGCCAAGCTGGACCGCTACAACGAGATCTCCGAGCAGATGGCCGACCCGGATGCCGACTTCGACGCGCTGATGGAGGAGATGGGCAAGCTCCAGGAGGAGATCGACCACGCCGACGCCTGGGACCTCGACAACCAGCTGGAGCAGGCGATGGATGCCCTCCGCTGCCCGCCCGGGGACCTGCCCGTGACCAACCTCTCCGGTGGTGAGCGCCGCCGCGTGGCCCTGTGCAAACTGCTCCTCAGCAAGCCGGACCTTCTGCTCCTTGACGAGCCCACGAACCACCTTGACGCCGAGTCGGTGCTGTGGCTCGAGCAGCACCTCGCCGCCTACCCGGGCGCCGTCGTCGCGGTCACGCACGACCGGTACTTCATGGACAACGTCGCGCAGTGGATCGCCGAGGTCGACCGCGGCCGGCTCTACCCCTACGAGGGCAACTACTCGACCTACCTGGAGAAGAAGCAGGAGCGTCTGCAGATCCAGGGCAAGAAGGACGCCAAGCTCGCCAAGCGCCTGAAGTCCGAGCTTGAGTGGGTTCGCTCCAACGCCAAGGCCCGCCAGACGAAGTCCAAGGCCCGCCTTCAGCGCTACGAGGAGATGGCGGCCGAAGCCGACCGGACCCGCAAGCTCGACTTCGAAGAGATCCAGATCCCGCCGGGCCCGCGCCTTGGCAGCAAGGTGATCGAGGTCAAGGATCTGAGGAAGGGCTTCGATGACCGCGTCTTGATCGACAATCTGTCCTTCACCCTGCCCCGTAACGGCATCGTCGGTGTCATCGGCCCCAATGGTGTGGGTAAGACGACCCTCTTCAAGACGATCGTTGGCCTCGAAGAGCCCGACGCCGGGACCGTGGACATCGGCGAGACTGTCGAGATCTCCTATGTCGACCAGTCCCGCGGCGGCATCGATCCCGAGAAGTCGCTCTGGGAGGTCGTCTCGGACGGGCTGGACCACATCCAGGTCGGCAAGGTCGAGATCCCGAGCCGGGCCTACGTGAGCCAGTTCGGCTTCAAAGGTCCGGACCAGCAGAAGAAGGCCGGGGTCCTCTCCGGTGGTGAGCGCAACCGGCTGAACCTCGCCCTGACCCTGAAGGAAGGTGGGAACCTGCTGCTCCTCGACGAGCCGACCAACGACCTCGATGTCGAAACGCTCGGCTCGCTCGAAAACGCGCTGCTCGACTTCCCGGGCTGCGCCGTGGTCATCTCCCACGACCGGTGGTTCCTCGACCGTGTCGCGACCCACATCCTCGCCTACGAAGGCACCGAAGAGGACCCCGCGAAGTGGTACTGGTTCGAGGGCAACTTCGAGGCGTACGAGAAGAACAAGGTCGAGCGCCTCGGCGAAGAGGCGGCCCGCCCGCACCGCGTCACCTACCGCAAGCTGACGCGCGACTGATCCCGGTGTCAGCCCGCCCGCTCCGTGAGGTGCTCGGCGCCACCACGTCGGTGGTCGGTGAGCACCTCACGGGTGGGCTGGAGCCGGGCGAGCGGGTCAGCGACGTCGAGTTCGAGGACTGCACCTTCGAGCGCGTCACTCTCGTCGGCGCCGGGCTGATCCGCTGCACCCTGCGCGATTGCACGGTGGTTGAGAGCGACCTCAGCCGCGTCGACCTCACCGACACCCTCGTGGGCGGGTGCACGATTCGCGACTCCCGTGCCCTCGGGGTTGCCTGGGCGCAAACCCGGACCTCCGGTCTGATCGCCGAACCCTGGACCGTCGTCGACTCGCGGCTCGACGACAGCTCCTTCATCGGGATGAGCCTGATCGAAGCGCGCTTCGTGGGTTGCCGGATGCGCGGCGTGGACTTCGACGACGCGGACCTTAGGCGGGCTCGCTTCGACAGCTGCGATCTCGCGGGCGCCCGTTTTGTGCGCACCGACCTGCGGGATGCGGACCTGCGATCGAGCGTGGAACTGACCCTCGACCCCCGCGACAACACCGTCACCGGACTACGCCTCGACCCGGCGGAAGCGCTGGGCCTGCTCACCCCCTTCGGGATCGTCGTCGACTAGCGGAAATCGCGAGAGCGCACCTTCCCGGAGATGGCGAGCGGCTGGAGCCGGTCCGCGAGCACATTGACCGCGCCATCGCGGATCTCGAGCAGGCCCCGGACGAGCAGCGCGGGCGCGGTCACCGAGTGCGGGCGACACCGGGCGAAGACCCCCTCGGTGCAGATCACATTGGTCATCCCGGTCTCGTCTTCGAGGTTGATGAAGGTGACGCCCCCGGCCGTCGCCGGGCGCTGCCGGTGGGTCACGACCCCGGCGACCTGAATCCGAGAGCCGCTGCGCGCGTCCCGAAGCTGCGAGGCCGCGAGGACCCCCATCGCGTCGAGGAAGCCGCGCTCGTGCGCGATCGGGTGGTCTCCGGTCGCGACGCCGGTCGACCACAGATCGGCCATCGTCTCCTCGACCGGGCTGAGCTCGGGCAGCCGGGGCGCTCCCACCCGGGGAGTGACCTCTTCGAGCTGGCCCGGTTGTTGTTGGGCGGCGAGGCCCGCACCCCACAGGGCCTGACGGCGGGTCAGGCCAAACCCGTCGAAGGCTCCTGAGGTTGCGAGGGCTTCGACCTGGGGGGCGGTGAGCGCGACCCGCCGGGTGAGGTCGATCAGGTTCGTGAAGGGACCTGACTCTCGGGCGTCGACGATGCGCTGCGCGGTGTCGACATCAAGGGAGGTGACCGCGGCGAGGCCCAACCGGACCGCGAGCGCCCCGTCGCGCCGGTGCTGCGGTGTGGGATCGGCGGTGCCTGGGACGAAGGGGGGCACCGTGGGCTGCTCGGTCGCGAGGCACTCGGGCTGGCCGGTCGCCGCGACGTGGTCCCCCGGTGGGCGCGGCCCCCCTTCGAGCGGCTCCAACCCGGCATGCACGCCCGAGGCGTTGATGCACGGCCGGTGCACGGTGACGCCATGGCGCCGGGCATCGGCGACGAGGCTTTGTGGGGAGTAAAAGCCCATCGGCTGGGCACGCAGCAGCCCGGCGAGGAAGGCGCCCGGGTGGTGCAACTTCAGCCATGACGAGGCGTAGACGAGCAGCGCGAAACTCAGCGAATGGGACTCGGCGAAGCCGAAGTTCGCAAAGGCCGCGATCTTGGCGTAGACCTCTTCGGCATCATCACCGGTGATCCCATTGGCGGCCATCCCGGCGAAGAGGCGATCGCGCAGGTCCGCGATCCGCTCGATGCCCCGTTTGGAGCCCAGCGCTCGGCGGAGGGCATCGGCCTCGTCGGCGTCGAAGCCCGAGATCGCGACCGCCATCTGCATGAGTTGCTCTTGGAAGAGCGGGACGCCGAGGGTGCGCTCGAGGACCGGTTCGAGGCAGGGGTGCAGGTAGGTGACGGGGTCCATGCCGGTGCGACGGCGCAGGTAAGGGTGGATCGCGCCGCCTTGGATCGGGCCGGGCCGGATTAGCGCGATCTCGATGACGAGGTCGTAGAAGCAGCGGGGGCGAAGGCGTGGCAGGGTGCCGATCTGGGCGCGGGACTCGACCTGGAAGACGCCGATCGAGTCGGCGCGGCAGAGCATGTCGTAGACCCCGGCCTCCTCCTTCGGCAGGTTCGCGAGGGTGAGTTCCTCCCCGAGGTGCTCGGCGACGAGATCGAAGGTGTATTGGATCGCGCCGAGCATGCCCAGGCCTAGCAGGTCGAACTTCACCAGGCCCATCCAGGCGCAGTCGTCCTTGTCCCACTGGAGCACGGTGCGCCCCGGCATGCGGGCGGGCTCGATCGGGCAGACCTCACTCACCGGCCGCTCGGTCAAGACCATCCCGCCGGAGTGGATCCCGAGGTGGCGTGGAGCGTGCATGAGGTCCCCGGCGAGCGCGATGACATCATCGGGGATCTCGTGCTCGCCGCCGGCGAGGTCGTTCCACCGGCCGACCTGCTTGCTCCAGGCATCTTGCTGGCCGGGGGAGTGGCCGAGCGCCTTGGCGACATCGCGCACCGCCGAACGCGGCCGGTAGGTGATCACATTGGCGACCTGCGCGGCGTTGAGCCGTCCGTACCGCTCGTAGACCCACTGGATCACCTCTTCGCGCCGGTCGGAGTCGAAGTCGATGTCGATATCCGGCTCCTCGTCGCGGGTCGTCGCGAGGAAGCGCTCGAAGGGCAGGGCATAGCGGATCGGGTCGATCGCGGTGACCCCGAGGACGTAACACACGGCCGAGGCGGCGGCGCTCCCTCGCCCCTGGTAGAGGATGCCCTGCGAACTCGCGAAGGCGGCGATGTCGTGGACGATGATGAAGTAGCCGGGGAAGTCCTTGGACTCGATGACCGAGAGCTCATGCTCGATCCGCGCGTGGTGCGCTGGCGTCGCCTCGGGGTAGCGCCAGGGCAGGCCGCGGCGGACGAGTTCGCGTAGCCAGGACATCGCGGTGTGGCCCGCCGGGATGTGATGCCGCGGGAGGCGGGGCGTCGCCTTGCGCAGCGAAAACGAGCATTCGGCGGCGATCTCGACCGTCCGTTCGATCGCCCCGGGGATGTGGCCGAGGAGGCGGTGCATCTCATCTCCGGAGTGCAGGTGGTTCCGCCCGACCGCGGGGAGCCAGCCGTCAAGGTCATCGAGGCTCCCGCGCGCCCGGACCGCCGCGACGACCTGGGCGAGGCGGGCCTGGTCGGGCGCCGCCGCGTGCGCACCGGTGGTCGCGACGACCCCCACTCCGGCTCGGTCCGCGACCGCGGCGAGCGCGTCGATCCGCGCGTCGTCCCCGGGCCGACCGTGGTGGGTGAGCTCCACGAAGACTTGCTCGCGGCCGTAGCGCTCGATGAGTTCATGGAGGGCTCGGTCCGCGGCGCGATGGTTGAAGGGGGTGAGCAGGCCATCGCCGAGGGCGGCGGGCACGGCACCCTTCCGGCATCCGGTAAGGACCAGGACGTGCCCGGCGATCTCGTCGGTGAGAGCGTCGCGGTCGTAGCGCGGCGCCCCCTTCTCCCCGGCAAGGTGCGCGCGGGTCATCGCCGAACTGAGCCGGTGATAGCCCTCGGTGCCTCGGGCCAGGACGACGAGGTGCTCACCGGCGGGGTCGGGGACCCCGGCCTGGGGTGCGGGGACGTCGAGGGAGAGTTCGGCGCCGTAGATCGTCGGGAGGTCATGGCCTTCGGCGGCCTCGGCGAGGCGAACCGCGCCGTAGAAGCCGTCGTGGTCGGTCAGGGCCAGGCCCCGCAAGCCCAGGCGAACCGCCTCTTGCACCAGCGCTTCGGGGCTACTCGCCCCGTCGAGGAAGCTGAAGGAGGAGTGCGCGTGCAACTCGGCGTAGGGCACCTGCGAGGGCGAAGGGGTGAGCGTCGGCGGGATATAGGGCGCTCGGTGGTGGGACCATCCCGGCGCGTCGCTGCCGTCGGGACGGGTCCGCCCGATCCTGGTCCCAGAGAGGGTCCCTTCGAGTTCGCGCCAGGGCATGGGCCGGTTTTCCCACCCCATCAGCCCACTCCCTCTCGCGCAGTCGATGTATCCCGTGGTCGCTGGTGACGTCCGGATACATCGACTCGGGTGTCTCGGGCGCGCCTAGTCATAGCGCGCCTCGGTCCACCACCGCCCGCCCTCGAGCGCGAGCAGCCAGGCCGAGCCGTCCACGGCGACGATTTGGACGCGAGCGACACGGCGGGTCTCGCCGGGCGCCCACCAGCGCTGCTCGCTCTCCCAGGGGCCGGCCCAGGCGGTGACGGGCAGCATCGGCCCGTCGGCCTGGGGGCGACAGTGGGTCGGCGTCGCGGTGAGGGCGCCGCGCTCGGTGAGCGCGATGTTCTCGCCGCGGGCGTCCTGCAGGCTCGCCTCGCGCGGCTGCGGATAGACCGTGGCTGGCTGTGGTGGCGGCACGTGACCCGGCCAGGGCGCAGCGACCGAGCGCGGGGGCGCATCGCCCCAGGGCACGAAGACCTGGCGCTCACCGGGGGCCCGACCACCGGCAAGGGCCGCCGTGCCGATCGCGGAGCGCCCGAGCATCCCCTGCACGGCGCTCGCGGCCCGCTGCACGTGTGGTCCGGCGCGCTCGCCCCAGAGGCCCTCGGCGAGATCACCGGCGGGGATGAGTTCGTCCGGGACGATCCGCACCGAGACGACCGGCGAGGCCGGGGGCTCGGCGTCGAGTTGCCAGCGGATCCGGTCGAGCAGGTCGTGGGCGTCGAAGCACCCCGGGTGGGCCCAACGCCGCTCGGTCACCCGCCCTTCGTCATCGCCGACCTCGATCCATGCCGCGGTACACGCCAGACGCGCCCGGTCGAGCTCTCGGATCAGCGTGATGACCGCCTCCTTAGAGCTCATGACAACCTGCTCGGCCCGGCGCAGGGGGGTATCGAGGTGCACGCTCGTTTCGTGTTCGTGCGGGGGCCGATGCGCGACGAAGGGGGTGGCTTCGGTGCCCGACGCTTGGCGGTGCGCGGCGAGCCCATCGGGGCCGAAACGGTGGTGCACATCGTGCTCGTCCAACCCCGCGAACTCGCCGAGGGTGCGCAGGCCGAGGCGGCGCAGGAGGCTCTCCAACTCGGGGCGAGCGAGGCAGGAGACCGGCAGGGGTGCGAGGAAGTGGGCATCGCCGCCGGGTGGGATGACCCGCCACTCCTGCGCGGCGGCGAGGCGGGCGGCCTGCTCGGCGGTGAAGGTGGCATCGGCGATCCCGATCCGCAGGTCGTCGATGCCAAGTCCCACCAGACACTCGGCGAGCAGGGCTGCGGCCACCGTCTCGTCGCCGTGATAGCGGGCGACACCGGTGATCGGCAACGCGAGGGTGCCGGGGCGTAGGACCTGCACGGCGGGCGCGAGCTCGGTCACCGCGGCGACCAAGGGTGCGAAGGCGCGCTCGTCGAGAGCCGGATCGTGTTGCAGGACAAGCAGGTCCGGGCAGCGGGCCTGCGCTTCTCGGGTCCTTAAGCCCCGCCGCACGCCGGCCCGCCTCGCGGTCGCCGAGCAGGCGTGGACCCGCCCGGCGGCGAAGACCGCCACCGGGACGCGCTCGCCAAAACTGATGCTGGTGGCGGCGGCCCGCACCGGCCAGTCGGGGCACCACAGCACGAGACGGCGGCTGCCTTCGGTGTGCGCGAGGGTGGCCGAAGCCAACGAGGCGGTCATGACGCGACCTGGATGTCGACGCCGCGGCGCCCTTCGGCGCTTTGGCTGCCCTCGCTCGGGCGGCGCAGGCCATCGATCTGCTGGATGAGGGTGACTCGGCGTGGGGGAGCGCTGCGGGTCGTGACTTCGATGCCGAGTTCACGACCAGTGAGGTGTCCGCGCCCTTCGCCAATCCCGCGCCACCGACTGCCGTGCAAGGTGATCCGGGAGGCGACGCGAGGCCAGGCCCGCGCCGGTCCGGCCTCATCCTCGGCGAGCAGGATCAGCGCGGCGGTCCGGGCCCGCAACCGGGCCGAGATGCGCGCGACCTCACCAGGGCTCGGCCGCGACGGTGGCGTGAGCACCACGACCGAAACCGCTTCGATGACGGCGGCGACGACCTCGCACCAGTCGGGGCCCGGGTCGGGGACGAGGAGGGTGCGATCGAGGTCAAGCCCATGGGCGTGGGCGGCCTCCGCGCCGAGCGCCGGGACCCCGATGACCGCGCTCCAGTAGCCAGGGGCGCAGGCGCTCGCGGCGAGGGCCGCGGCCAGGGTCGTCGACCCCTCGATCAGGTAGGTGTTCCCGGCGACCAAGCCATCGGGGAGCAGGGCGTGACCGGCATCGTCGAGCGCCAGCGCGGTGCGGGCCGGGCGGGTTGCCTCCATGGCCTGCACCCGAGCGGCGAGTTCGGCGACGACGGCTGCAGCGGACACCCTCTAAGTCGAACACATGTTCGATCATCGGGTCAATCCCCCTTCGACTGACTTTGCTTAAGCACGTCCTCGTTGCTCACCCTGGAGGGTCGGCAACGAGGACGTGCTTAAGCAAAGTCGGGACGGGGAGGGGGAGGGGGTTTAGGTGTCGGTGGGGTTGACGCCGACGAGGCGCAGCGCGAGGTCGGCGTAGGTCCGCTCGATCTCTTCGGGGGTCTGGCGCACTCCGGGGTGGTACCAGCGGGCCACGTCGACGGCCATGGACATGGCGGCGAGAGCGGTGGCCTTGGGGTCGACGGCGGTGAACTCGCCGGAGGCGACGCCCGCGGTGATCACCTGTTCGACGATCCGGTCGATTTCGCGGCGCAGCGCGAGGACTTCCTGCTGGTGCTCGTCGCTTAGGTGGCGGAACTCGTACTGCACGATCCGCGCGACCTGGTGCTGCTCGGCGTGCCAGCGGGCGAAGGCGCCGATCATGGCGCGCAGGGCCTCGGTTTGCGAGGACGATGCCGCGACCGCCTCGATCAGCGAATCGCGTGAGACCTCGTGACCCTCGCGGCTCAACTGGAAGAGCAGGTCCTCTTTGCTCGCGAAGTGGACGTAGACCCCGGCGGGGGAGAGCCCGGCGCGCGAGGCGATGTCCCGGGTCGTCGTGGCGTGAAACCCTTTGGCAGAGAAGGCGTCTGCCGCGGCCTCGAAGAGGCGCAAGACGGTGGCCGAGTTTGAGCTCGGGGTCACGACTGGGGCCGGGGAAGAGGTGCTGGTCACGTTGACAGCATGCCCTGGGTCGACAAGACTAAGCAAGCGCTTAGTCATCTTTGTGTGCCCGCACACGCAGCCGGCCAAGCCCCGATTCCTTACTCGTAGAAAAAGCGAACGGCGCCGACGCCCTTCGCGAAGGGAAAGAAGATCAATGCCTCGTAACCTCTATGACGCCGATCACGAGTCCTTCCGCTCCTCCGTCAAGGAGTTCGTCGAGCGGACCCTGGTCCCGCGCACCGAGTCGATGATCGCCGAGCACTCCATCCCGCGGGAGGTGTGGCTCGAGGCCGGCCAGCAGGGCTTCTTCGGCCTCACCGTGCCCGAGGAGTTCGGGGGCGCCGGGATCGATGACTACCGCTTCAACGCCGTCCTCGCCGAGGAGCTTGCGAAGTTCAACGCGGCGACCGCGTCCTGCTTCGGGATCCACTCCGACATCACCGCCCCCTACGTCGTCGCCCTCGGCACCGACGAGCAGAAGCAGCGCTGGCTCCCCGGCGTCGCAGCGGGCGAGAAGATCATGGCGATCGGGATGACCGAGCCCTCCGGCGGTTCGGACCTCGCCTCGCTGAAGACCACCGCGGTCAAGGCCGACGACGGCTCCGGCGACTGGATCATCAACGGCTCGAAGACCTTCATCACCAACGGCCACCAGTGCGACCTCGCGGTCGTCGCGGCCCGCACCGACCCGTCGAAGGGCGCCAAGGGCATCTCTCTGTTCGTCCTGGAGAAGGAGGACGAGGGCTTCACCAAGGGCCAGCCGCTGGACAAGGTCGGTCAGCCCGAGTCCGACACCTCCGAGCTGTTCTTCGACAACGTCCGCGTCCCTGGTGACCGCCTCCTCGGCCCGGAGGGCATGGGCTTCATCGCGATGATGCAAAAGCTGCCGCAGGAGCGCCTCGGCAACGCGATCGCCAACATCGCCAACGCCCGCCAGATCCTCGAAGAGACGATCCAGTACACCAAGGACCGCAAGGCCTTCGGTCAGCCGATCGGCACCTTCCAGCACAACAAGTTCAAGCTCGCCGAGCTCGTCACCAAGGTCGAGGTCACCGAGGCCTATGTCGACGACTGCGTCGCCGCGCACGCCGAGGGCAAGCTCACCGCCGTCGACGCCGCCAAGGCGAAGTGGTGGGCCGCCGAGGTCCAAAGCGATGTCCTCGACGAGTGCGTCCAGCTCCACGGTGGCTACGGCTTCATGAACGAGTACCGCGTCGCCCGCGCCTGGAAGGACGCCCGCGTACACAAGATCTGGGCCGGCACCAACGAGATCATGAAGGAACTCATCGGCCGGGACCTCGGTCTCTAACCGACGACCTCCGCTCTTCCACCACCACGAAGGGGATCACCCACATGGGTCTGCATGACGGCAAAGTCGCCATCATCACCGGTGCGTCCCGGGGCATCGGCCTCGGGATCGCCCAGCACCTGGTCGGCGAGGGCGCGAAGGTGGTCATCACCGGTCGCAAGCCCGAGCCGCTCGCCGAGGCCGTCGCGCAGCTCGGGGGCCCCGACGTGGCCCTCGGCGTGCCGGGCAACGCGAGCGACGCGGCTCACCAGGACGAGGTGATCGCGGCCGCCCGCGAGACCTTCGGTGGCCTGCACCTGCTGGTCAACAACACCGGGATCAACCCGGTCTACGGGCCGATGCTCGATGCCGACCTCGATGTGGTGCGCAAGATCTTCGAGACCAATGTCTTCGCGACGGCCTCGTGGATCACTAAGGGCACCGCGGCGAGCCCGACCGATGGCGAAGGGGGCGGCCTGACCTCGGTGGTCAACGTCGCCTCGATCGCCGGGATCGGCGCGACCGGCCTCATCGGGTGGTACGCGGTCAGCAAGGCGGCGGTCATGCACCTCACCGTCGAGCTCGGCTACCAGCTGGGCCCGAACGTGCGGGTCAACGCCGTCGCCCCCGCGGTCGTCAAGACCAACTTCGCCGAGGCGCTCTACTCCGGGCGTGAGGAGCAGGTCGCTGCGGCCTACCCGATGAAGCGCCTCGGCGCTCCGGAGGATATTGCCGGCGCGGTCTCCTTCTTGCTCTCGGAGCAGGCGGGCTGGATCACCGGTCAGACCCTCGTCGTCGACGGCGGCGTGACCTTGGGCGGCCAGCTCTAACCTCTCGTCGCCCGTCATCCGCGGCCCCCACCTGCTTCGTGCAGTGGGGGCCGCGGCGTTGGGGTCGAGCGCAGCGCGACAGGTATCGTGTGGTGGTGCCAGAGTCCACCGCCACCCGCACCCTCGCTCGGGTCATCACGGTCTCCGACCGGTCCGCGCGCGGGGCACGACCCGATGCCTCGGGACCGGAGGCGGAAAACCTCCTCACCGCCGCCGGTTACGACGTGAGCGGCGACATCATCCCCGACGGCGCGGGCCCGGTATCCGAGGCCATCCGCGCGGCCATCTCCGACGGCGCCCGCCTGATCATCACCACCGGTGGCACCGGCGTCGGACCGCGCGATCGCACTCCCGAGGGCACCGTCAACGTGATCAGCCGCGAGGTCCCCGGTCTGGCGGAACTCCTGCGGGCGAAGGGCGCCGAGGTCACCCCGCACGCCGTCCTCACCCGGGGCATCGTCGGTGTCATCGACGCCCATCCCGGGGAGGGCGCGATCGCGCCCGCCTTCGCCGGTGCGCTCGTGGCGAACCTGCCGGGCAGTCCGAAGGGGGTCCGCGAGGGCCTCGCCGTGCTCATCCCGCTCGTCCCGCACATCCTCGATCAACTCGCAGGCGGTGACCACTGATGGCCCGCGTCCTCGCCGAGGTCAGCAACGAGCCGCTCGATCTGGCCGCGATGATTGCTGCCGTGCAGTCCCCACGTCACGGCGCCGTGACGACCTTCGTCGGGCAGGTCCGCGACCACGACCCCGAAGCCGAGGGGGAGGTCGTCGGGATCGAATACACCTGCCATCCCGATGCGCCCCAGATGATCCAGCAGATCGTGGCCCGCGTCCTCGCCGAGCATGATCCCGACGGGACCTGCGATGTCGCGATCGGGCACCGGATCGGCACGCTCGTCGTCGGTGATCTCGCCCTCGTCGCCGCGGTCGCAAGCGCCCACCGGGCTCCCGCCTTCGAGGTCTGCCGGGCTGTGGTCGAGGCGGTCAAACACGACCTCCCAGTCTGGAAGCGGCAGTTCCAGGCCGACGGCACCCACGTCTGGTCCGGAATCTCGTGCTGATCGACCTACCCGACCCCGCGCCACGAGATAGCGGTGCGGCCCCGGTCCCGACCGATGGGCCGCTCGTGGACCGCTACGGCCGGGTGCACCGTGACCTGCGCGTCTCGCTCACCGATCACTGCAATCTGCGCTGCACCTATTGCATGCCCGCCGAGGGCGTGCCGTGGCTCGCGAAGCCGGACCTGCTCACCACCGATGAGCTGGTCCGGGTCGTGGAGATCGCTGCGGGTCTCGGGATCACCGAGGTGCGACTGACCGGTGGCGAACCGCTCATCCGCCCCGATGTCGTCGACGTCGTCGCTCGGGTTGCCTCGATCAGCGGCCCGGATGGACCACTCGAGGTCTCGATGACGACGAACGGGCTCGGGCTTCAGCGGCTCGCGGTCCCCCTTCACGAAGCCG
Source organism: Janibacter sp. GXQ6167 (assembly GCF_041365945.1). Lineage (NCBI taxonomy): Bacteria > Bacillati > Actinomycetota > Actinomycetes > Micrococcales > Intrasporangiaceae > Janibacter > Janibacter sp. GXQ6167. The sequence goes on from NZ_JBGFSK010000006.1 coordinate 61,973, forward strand.
GGCTGGCCCGGGTCAACGTCAGCTTGGACACCCTCTCGCGCGAGCGGTTCGCCGAGATCACCCGGCGGGATCGCTTCGATGACGTGATCGCCGGGATCGAGGCGGCGGCTTCCGCTGGCCTCGCGCCGGTCAAGATCAACTCCGTCCTCCAGCGCGGCATCAATGACGATGAGGCCGCCGACCTGCTGCGCTGGGCGCTCGAGCACGGCTATGAGTTGCGCTTCATCGAGCAGATGCCCCTCGACGGCGGGCACACCTGGCAGCGCTCCCAGATGATCACCGGGGCCGAAATCCTGGCGGCCCTGCGCGAAGAGTTCACCCTGACCGAGGTTCCCGGACGGGGTGCCGCGCCCGCGGAGCGCTTCCTCGTCGATGGCGGCGCGGCGGTCGTCGGGGTCATCGCGTCGGTGACGATGCCCTTCTGCGGCGCCTGCGATCGCCTCCGGCTCACCGCGGACGGCCAGTTGCGCTCCTGCCTCTTCGCCCGGGGCGAATCCGATCTGCGCGAGATCTTGCGAAGCGACGGGACCGACGAAGAGGTCGAGCGGATCGTGCGGACCTGCGTCGCGGGCAAACTCGCTGGTCACGGGATCAACCGCCCCGGATTCCTCCAGCCGCCGCGGCCGATGAGCGCGATCGGCGGTTAGCCCCCCGCGAAGGGAGGCAACACATCGACCCGGGAATCCGCCCGAAGGGGGGTCTTCGGGTCGGCCGAGAAGGACCCGTCGACGAGCACCGAGCAGCGGTTCAAGACAGAGCCGAGGCGCGGCCCATGGCGCTGCGTCACGAGGGTGAGCAGGGCGCCGAGGGTGTCGGCGCTCACGTGCTCATCGCTCACCCCGGCGGCCTCCCCAGCCGCCGCGAAGTACCGGACCTCAGCCATGCTCGCTCACCCGCTCGGTAATCGTGCGCTCGATCGCGTCGTGGAGGGCTGCTCGATCGGCGTCAGGGTGCCGACCGATCGCCATGCCCAAGATGAAGGCGCCGACCGGTGCCATCGGCCGCTCGAACTCGTGCGCGATCACCCGAGTGAGGTCGTGAATGCCGCCCACGTCGACGCTCGCGGGGTCGATGTCGACCTGCCCGCAGGCGTCAACGATCCAGTCGTGCCAGACCTCTTCGGCCTGAACCAGGTCGCTCATGTCGGTTCTCCTTGTTGATGGCGGCGCAGATCCGCCGGGGTGTCGATATCGGCGACGAGCTCATCGTCGGCAGGGACGGCGTGGAGGTCGAGGCTCCCAAGCAGTGCGCCCATGGACCGGTTCACTGGGTCGCCGAGGCGCGTCGTCGCCTCTCGCAGCGAGGCCGCGCGGTAAATGCCGAGGAGCCATTGGAGGTGATCGTCACCGTCGGTGAGGCACCACCCATCGACGGGTTGGGCCGGATCCATCGCGTCCAGCAGGCGCTCGACGGCCGGGACAGGATGCGCGAGGTCGGAGGCGAGAAGGGCGACGAAGGGGGCGGGCTCGCCGAGTGCCGTCAGGCCTGCGACGACGCCAGCGGCTGGCCCGGACCGAGGCGGTTCCTCACTGGTGCGGATGACGCCGTCGGGGACCTCAACGGCGCCGACAACGACCCGTGAGCGCGCGGTCGCGACTGCGTCGAGGACGTGGTCGAGGAGCCGCGCCTGGCGCACGACGAGATCGGGTTTGCTCACCCCGCCGAGGCGCTCGCCGGATCCGCCAGCGACGATCACTGCGTCGTAGGGCACCGGGGCCGATGCCTTACTCATCGCGTCGCCAGGTCCCGGAGCGCCCGCCCTCCTTGGCGAGCAGCCGCACATCGCTCAAGTGAGCCGTGCGGTCGACCCCCTTGATCATGTCGATGACGGCGAGGCCAGCGACCGCGACGCAGGTCAGTGCCTCCATCTCCACGCCGGTCCGATCGGCCGTGCGCACGGTCGCCGAGATGGTCACGCCCTGATCGACGATCTCGAGGTCGACGACCACGCCGTGGACGCCGATGACGTGGGCTAGGGGGAGCAGGTCGGGGGTCTTTTTCGCGGCTTGGATCCCGGCGATGCGAGCGACCGCGAGGACATCCCCCTTCGGCACCGTCCCGTCTCGAAGGAGCGCGACGACATCGGGGGAGCAGCGGACCAGTCCCGCGGCCGTTGCGGCGCGCGTGGTCGGGCTCTTGCCGGTCACGTCGACCATCCGGGCCTCGCCGGTGGCGTCGAGATGGGTCAGCGGGTGCTCGGTCACGTCAGGCTCCGAATCTGGATCAGGTCGCGAGCAGCGACCTCGGTGGTCTCCTCGGGGATCTCGGCCAGCGCGTCGGCTCCGGCGAGCGAGGTGACCATGTGTGAGGCCGAGCCCCGCCGGTGGGTCGGTGCGGCGAGCAGGCGACCGTCCACGTCCGTGCGCAAGGAGACCGGCACAAACTGGCGTCGACCCGATGGCGAGCGCCACGTCCCGTCCGCGATCGCCGTGGTGAGGGTGTCGGTGCGGTGGCTGCCGAGGAGCCGTTCGACCATGGGGCGACCGAAGAGGGTGAAGGAGATCGCGGCGCTCACGGGGTTCCCGGGGAGGGCCAGGACCGGGGTCTGGCCCCGCCACCGCGCCCACCCCTGGGGTTTGCCTGGCTGGATCCGCACATGCCGGAAGGTCGCTGCGGCATGCTCCTGCAAGGCGATACGTGCCACGTCGTACGCGCCGACGCTCACTCCGCCGGTCACGATGATGAGGTCGGCACGCGCCGCCAGCTCGTCAAGCGCCGCAACGAAGGCGTCGACCTCGTCGCGGATCGGTTCCCGCCTGAGGACCTCGGCGCCGAGGGTGGCCAGTTGGGCGGCGAGGGTCGGGCCATTGGATTCGTAGATCTGGCCGCGCTCGAGAGCGGTGCCCGGAGCAGCGAGCTCGTCGCCGGTGGTGGCGAGGGCGACCACTGGTCGGGCGCGGACCTCGACCTCACCGATCCCGATCCCGGCGAGCGCCGACACGATGCCGGGCTCCACCCGGTCACCCACTGCGGCGACTTGAGCCCCGCGGGAGACATCCTCGCCCGCGCCGCGGACGTGGGCTCCGCGGCCCCGATCGGGGCGTTCGCGGATGATCACCTCGGTGAGGCCGCCATCGGTGAGTTCGACCGGGACGACGGAGTCGGTCAGGCTCGGGACGGGAGCCCCCGTCATCACGCGGACGCACTCGCCGGGCGCCACCGGCGGGTCCCAGCGACTGCCAGCGGGGACATCGCCGCGCACGATCAGGCGCGTCTCGCCCCCTTCGGCGAGGTCGTCCCAGCGCACCGCATAGCCATCCATCGCCGAGTTAGCGAAGGGCGGCACGTCGATCGGCGACGCGATGTCCTCGGCGAGGACCCGTCCGAGAGCATCGCGGAGGTGGACCCTCTCGGTGCGTGGCGTCGGCGAGACCAAGGCGAGCACTTCATCGCGGTACTCGTCGTAGGTCAGCAGCGCGCGGGGCGCGGGCACCTCATGGGTGGTCATCGATCACGCCTTGGTCGTCAGTAGCGCGGGATGGTGGGGTCGATCTGGTCGATCCACCCGAGGATCCCGCCATCGAGGAGATAGAGGTTCGTGAGGCCGCGATCGCGCAGTGCGGTCGCGGCGGCCACCGCGCGGGGTCCGGCCTTGCAGTAGATGACGATGTCGCGATCGCGGGGGAGGTCCTCGTGCGACGTGGGGTCATCTTGCAGATCTCCCAGCGGCCGTGGGTGAGCGCCGGGCACCCGGCCCATCGCGACCTCCTGCGGCTCGCGCACGTCAAGGACGAAGGGCGTCGGTCGCTCCGGGGGAACCGCGCCATTGGTGCCGGGTAGTCCCAACCAGGCCGCCAACTCGCGCGGACCGATCATCGGTAGCGGGACGCTCCGGCTGCGCGTGCGCGCCGGGGGTTCTGCGCTGCGGGGACGAAGGGGGATAAGCGCGGTGGTGAAGGTCAGCGAGTCGAGGTAGAGCACCCGTCCGAGCAGGCTCTCGCCGGTCCCGGTGAGCAGCTTCAGCGCCTCGGTCGCCATCAGCGAGCCGACCTGCCCGACGAGCGGGCCGAGCACGCCAGCATCGCCGCAGGCAGGAGCATCGGTCGGATCCGGCGGGATGGGGAAGAGGTCGCGTAGGTCGACACCGGTGACCCCGGGGACCGTGGGTTCCTTCCAAAAGAGCGCCACTTGCGCCTGGGTCCGATAGACCGCGGCCCAGATGAAGGGCAGGCCCAATTCGGCGCACACATCGTTGACCACATAGCGCGTCGGGAAGTTGTCGCTGCCGTCGAGCACTAGGTCGTGACCGGCGAGCAGATCCCGCGCGGTCTCGGCGGTGAGCCGCGCGCGCATCCCGGTGATCCGGCAGTCCGGGTTGAGTTCGCGGACCCGGGCGACGGCGCTGTCGACCTTGGCGAGGCCGACATCGCTCGCGTCGTGGATCACCTGACGCTGCAGGTTCGTCAGGTCGACGGAGTCGTCGTCGATGACCGTGACCCGACCGACACCCGCGGCGGAGAGGTAGAGCAACGCCGGCGAACCGAGACCCCCGGCGCCGACCACGGCGACTCGAGCGTTGAGCAGGCGACGCTGCCCCTCTTCGCCGATCATCGGCATCAGGAGGTGGCGTGCGTACCGCGTGCGTTGGGCGGCGTCGAGCGAAGGCCCGATGTCGACGAGGGGCGGGATGGCAGGCACGGCGTGGGTCACCCCTGCAAAGGTACCGGGCGTGCGCTGCGGATCGGCAGTCGTGGTCACTAGCGCTTGCGCTGCAGCTCGGGCCGGTCCCAACCGCGCCGCGGAGCGTGAGTGCCGGTGCCGTAGCCGGAACGCTGATCGGCAGAGCGGTAGACGATGTACGGCCGGGTGAGATACCCGATCGGGGCGCTAAAGACGTGCACGAGCCGGGTGAAGGGCCACATCGCGAAGAGGATCATCGCGGTGAGGGCGTGCAGCTGGAAGCCGATCGGCGCCTGCGCCATCAGGTCGGGCTGGGGCATGAAGGTGAAAATGCTGCGCCACCAGACCGATACCCCTTCTCGGTAGTCGTAGTGCCCGCCCAGGTTGAGCAGAGACCCCGCGATGGTGTTCCAGATGCCGAGGATCATCACCAGGGCCAAGAAGAAGTACATGACCTTGTCGTTGACCGTCGTCGCGCTAAACACCGGGCCGGTGGTGCGCCGGCGATAGACCAAGATCGCCAGCCCCGCGAGCGCGGCGATCCCTGCGGGGATTCCGCCGGCGAGCGCGATGAAGTGGTAGACCTCCGGGCTGATCCCGAGCGCGTCGGTCCACAGCTTTGGGATCACGAGGCCGATGACGTGCCCCATGACGACGCCGAGCATGCCGAAGTGGAAGAGCGGGCTGCCGATCCGCAGGAGCCGGTCTTCGTATAGCTGAGAGCTGCGGGTGGTCCAGCCGAACTTGTCGTACCGGTACCGCCAGAAGTGCCCCACGACGAAGATCGCCAGGCTGAGATACGGGACGATGACCCACAAAAAGACACTCATCGGGATGCTCCTACGGGGATGGTCTGACCAAGGTCGGTGACGCCACTGCTCGCGCCGCCCGGCTCGTACAGGGCCGGATCCATGGCGTAGGGCGCCTGGTCGATCCCGACCTCTTCTTGGGGTGGTCCTTCGGCGATGAGTCGGGCGAGGGCCTCGTGATCATCACCTTCCAGGGGAGGCAGGGTCGCGCGCAGGGCGGCGATCACGTGGCGCCACGGCGAGGACCGATCGTCGAGGGCGGCGCGCAGTAATTCGATTCCGACACGATGGTCGTTCAGCAGTTTCCACGCGGCGTCGCGATCGACGCTCGCGCCGAACTCCAGCACGACGCTTAAGTGGTCGGGCAACTCGCTGTCTTCATCGCCGAGGACGACCCCGGCGTGACGATACGTCTGCTTGAACTGCACCAGCGCGACGCCGCGCTTACGGGTGTCCCCGTGGAGGAAATAGGTGAGGTGCAGCGCGCAGCGCCGGGTGACGTCGAAGGTGTCGACGTACTCCGACTGCAGGTCCGTCAGATCGCTGCCAGCCAGGTGGTCGAGGAAGGCGGTGAGTGGCTGCGCTACCTCACCCGGCAACTGCGCTGCGACAGCGCGCAGGTCAGGCAGGCGAGCGAGCAGCGCCTCGTCCGGATAGTCGAGCAACACCGAGACGAGCTGCCAGGTGTCGGCGAGCTCGCGCTCGCTCAGCGCGGGGGTCCTGCGGCGGTGCCGTCGCCACGGGATCATCGGCGCTCACCCTGGGTGGACGAGGTCTGGCCATCGCTCGGGAAGAGCCCGTCGGGGACACCACGACCATCCCAACTCAGCAGGTTGACCCGTCCCGCCTTCGACCCGCCGCCGATGAGTTCGTCGGAGGTCTGACGCTCCTTCAACATCTCGAAGTTTTCGACCGCGACCGGGGTCAGGCCGCCCGATCCTTCGCCGAAGAGCCCGGGCTGCTCGTCGAAGGCGGACACGGCACACTCGGTGGCGAGCTCCTCCAGCGCGTGGGCCTGCTCGGCGTGCGCGGTGGGGATCACGTAGCGGTCCTGGTACTTCGCGATCGCGAGCAGCCGGAACATCTCGTAGAGATCCTCTTCGCTCATCCCGACGGCCTCGGCGATCTTCGGGTTCCCGTCCCCGCCGAGGTTCAGATCGCGCATATACGAGCGCATCGCGGCGAGCTTCTTCAGCACGGCGTCGACCGGGGCGACCTCGCCAGCGGTGAAGAGGTTGGCGAGGTATTCGACCGGGATGCGCATCGCGTCGATCGCGGCGAAGAGGGTGCGCTGGTCTTCGGCATCGCTGCCGGTTTCGGCGACGACATCGACGACCGGTGAGAGCGGTGGGATGTACCAGACCATCGGCATGGTGCGGTACTCCGGGTGGAGCGGCAGGGCCACCTTGTAATCCATGATGAGCCGGCGCACGGGGGAGCGGCGGGCCGCGTCCATCCAGTCCGCGGGGATCCCGGCCTGCTCGGCCGCGCGCTGCACCTCGGGGTCGAAGGGGTCGAGGAAGACGTCACGCTGGGCTTCGTAGAGCCCGTGTTCGTCGGTCGTGCTGGCCGCTTCGAGGACCCGGTCGGCGTCGTAGAGCATGATCCCGATGTAGCGCAGCCGACCGACGCAGGTTTCGGAACACACCGTCGGGATGCCCACCTCGACGCGCGGATAGCAGAAGGTGCACTTCTCGGCCTTGCCGGTCTTGTGGTTGAAGTAGACCTTCTTGTACGGGCAGCCCGAGATGCACATGCGCCAACCGCGGCACCGGTCCTGGTCGACGAGGACGATCCCGTCCTCGCTGCGCTTGTAGATCGCGCCGGAGGGACACGAGGCCGCGCAACTGGGGTTCAGGCAGTGCTCACAGATCCGGGGGAGGTAGAACATGAAGGTCTGCTCGAACTCCATCTTCACCTTGTCCTGCAGGCCCTTGAGCATGGGGTCCTTCACGGCATGCTCCTGGCTACCGCCTAGGTCGTCATCCCAGTTCGCCGACCAGGAGACGTTCATCTGCTTACCGGAGATCAGTGAGAAGGGGCGCGCGACCGGGAAGTTCTTCTGCGCCGGGGCGTTGAGCAGCGTCTCGTAGTCGTAAGTCCAGGGCTCGTAATAGTCCTGGATGCTCGGCATCTTGGGGTTGGAGAAGATGTTGAGCAGCTTGTGGAAGCGGCCACCGCCCTTCAGCGTCAGCCGGCCAGAGCGGGTGAGGGTCCAGCCGCCCTTCCACTCGTCCTGGTTTTCGTAGCCGCGTGGATACCCCAGGCCCGGGCGGGTCTCGACGTTGTTAAACCACACGTACTCGGTACCGGTCCGATTGGTCCAGGCCTGCTTACAGGTCACCGAGCAGGTGTGACACCCGATGCACTTGTCGAGGTTCATGACCATGGCCATCTGTGCCATGACGCGCATATCGCTTGCTCCTAAGTCTTGGCGGGGCGGTCAGTACTGCACGGGCGTGGTGCGCTTGCGGATCATCGTCACTTCGTCCCGGTTGTTCCCGGTCGGGCCGATGTAATTGAAGAAGTACGACAGCTGGGCGTACCCGCCGATGATGTGGCTGGGCTTTAACAAGATCCGGGTGAGGCTGTTGTGGATCCCGCCGCGGCGCTGGTCGCGCTCGGTGAGCGGCACGTCGATCAGCCGGTCCTGGGCGTGGTGCATATAGACGGTGCCCTCGGGCATCCGATGGCTCACGACCGCGCGGCACGCGACGACCCCGTTGCGGTTGACCGCCTCGATCCAGTCGTTGTCGGCGACGCCGATCTTCGCGGCATCGCGATCCGACATCCAGATCGTCTGGCCCCCGCGCGAGAGCGAGAGCATGAAGAGGTTGTCCTGGTACTCGCTGTGGATCGACCACTTGTTGTGCGGGGTGAGGTAGCGCACCGATACCGCGGTCGCGCCGAGCTCATCGGTTTGCTCTCCGAGCGGACGTTCGCCGAAGAGGTTCGCCATATTGAGCGGCGGACGGTAAGTCGGCAGCGCCTCACCCATCGCGAGCATCCAGTCGTGGTCGACGTAGAACTGCTGCCGACCCGTCAAGGTGTGGAAGGGCTTGTGCCGCTCGATATTGATCGTGAAGGGGGCATACCGGCGCCCGCCCGACTCCGAACCCGACCACTCCGGCGAGGTGATGACCGGCACCGGCGCCGCCTGGGTGTCGGCGAAGGTGATCTGCTTGCCCTCGTGCTCGGCAGCAAGGTCGTGGAGTTCGGTCCCCGTCCGCTTCTCCAGGGTCTTAAACCCCTGGGTCGCGAGGTGGCCATTGCAGGTCGCCGACAGGTGCATGATCGCTTCGGCGACATGGATATCGGTTTCCATTAAGGGTTGGCCGTCGGCGACGCCGCCGCGGACCGTGCCGTTACGTCCGCGCAGGATGTCCATCTCCCGCTTGACGTCGTACGCGACGCCCTTGGTGAGCATCCCGACCTTTTCCATGAGCGGGCCGATCGAGATCATCTTGTCGTAGACCGCGGTGTAGTCCCGCTCGACCTCGGCGAGCACGGGCAGGGTCTTGCCGGGGACCGGCTCGCATTCGCCCTTCGCCCAATCAAGGACCCGGCCGTGGACCGTCGCCATGGCCTCGGGCGTGTCATGCCAGAGCGGCTTAGCGACGACATCCTTGCGAGTGCCAAGGTGGGTCGCGGCGAGCTCGGAGAACTTCTTGGCGATCTCCTTCCAGGTCTCCCAGTCGCTCTTGGATTGCCAGGGCGGCGCGATCGCGGGGTTGAAGGAGTGCACGAAGGGGTGCATGTCCGTGGTGTTGATGTCGTGCTTTTCGTACCAGGTGGCTGCCGGCAGCACGACATCGGAGAAGAGGGTCGAACTCGTCATCCGGAAGTCGAGGGTGAGGAGCAGATCGAGCTTGCCCTCGGCGGCGCGCTCCGGCCAGGTGATGTGCTCGGGACGGTGCTCGGGTGCGGCTTCGCTCGCCGTCACCGCGTGGTCGGTGCCGAGGAGGTGCTTGAGGAAGTACTCGTTGCCCTTGGCCGAGGACCCGAAGAGGTTGGCCCGCCACAGCGAGAGGATGCGCGGGTGGTTGTCCTCGGCCTCCGGGTCTTCGACGGCGAAGTGGAGGGCTCCGCTCTTCAGTTGACCGGCGATGTACTCGCCGACCGGCTGCCCCGCCGCCTCGGCCTCATCGGCGAGATCGAGCGAGCTGCGGTCGAATTGGGGGTAGGACGGGGTCCACCCGAGCCGCACCGACTGGGCGAGCAGATCCATGGTGCTGCGGCCCGCGAAGGCGCCCGTCGCACCGTTGATCGCGTCCGCATCGAAGGTGTCGTAGCGGTATTGGGAGGTGTTGACGTACCAATAGGCGGTCTGGTTCATGTGCCGCGGCGGACGAATCCAGTCGAGCGCGAAGGCCATGTGCTGGAATCCCATGATCGGTCGGACCTTCTCCTGACCGACGTAGTGCGCCCAGCCACCGCCATTGCGGCCCTGACACCCGGTGATGGTCGTGAGGACGAGCATGGCGCGGTAGATCTGGTCGGAGTGGTACCAGTGGTTGGTCCCGGCGCCCATGAGGATCATGCCTCGGCCACCGGTATCGATGGCATTCCGTGCCCATTCGCGGGCGATCCGGACGATCTGTTCGCTCGGGGCGCCGCAGATCTCGGCCGCCCACGCGGGGGTCGCCGGCACCGAGGGGTCGTCGTAGCAGGTCGGCCACGCACCCGGCAGGCCCGCACGGGCCACCCCGTAGTGCGCGAACATCAGGTCCAAGACGGTCGTCACGAGGTGGTCGCCGACCCGGCGCACCGGCACGCCACGCAGTTCGTGGCTGGCGCTGCCATCGACGTTGTCGAAGCGGGGGAGGCGCACCTCGACTGATTCTGTGCTGCGCCCGTAGAGGGTGAGCGCGGGGGTGGTGTCACCGAGCTCGAGATTCCAGCGGCCCACCCCTTCGTCACCGAAGCGGTGGCCGATCGAGCCGTTTGGGATCACCACGTCGTCGGTGACGTCATCGATCACCGCGGGCTTCCAGACCGCGTTTTCGCTGTCGTGCTCGGGGCCGTCGAAGTCCCCGGCGGTCAAGAACTTGCCGGTGGCGTAGCCCCCTTCTTCGCTGGGCTCGAGCGTGATCAGGTAGGGCAGGTCGGTGTACTGGCGGTTGTAGTCGGTGAAGAAGTCCACCTGGTTGTCGGCGAAGAACTCCTTCAGCACGACGTGCCCCATGGCCATCGCCAGCGCGCCGTCGGTGCCCGGGTCGGCGGCGACCCATTCGTCGGCGAACTTGACGTTTTCGGCGTAGTCGGGGGCGACCGCGATGACCTTCTGACCGCGGTACCGGGCCTCGGTCATCCAGTGGGCGTCCGGGGTGCGGGTGAGCGGAACATTCGATCCCCACATGATGAGGTAACCGGCATCCCACCAGTCCCCAGACTCCGGGACATCGGTCTGGTCGCCGAACATCTGCGGGCTGGCATTGGGCAGGTCGGCGTACCAGTCATAGAAGGAGAGCATCGGGGCGCCGATGAGTTCGTTGAAGCGGGCACCAGAGGCGTAGGACACCGGGGACATCGCCGGGATGGGGGAGAAGCCCGCGATCCGGTCCGGGCCCCAGCGCTTGACGGTGTACACATATGCGGCGGCGACCATCTCGACGACCTCGTCCCAGGTCGAGCGCACGAGCCCGCCCTTGCCACGAGCCGACTTGTAGGTTGCGGTCTTCTCCGGATCCTGCACGATCGAGGCCCAGGCGACGACCGGGTCGCCGTACTGTTGCTTGGCCTCCCGGAACATCTGGAGCAGGACGCCGCGGACATAGGGATAGCGCACCCGCGTGGGGGAGTAGGTGTACCACGAGAAGGCGGCGCCTCGAGGGCAGCCTCGGGGCTCGTACTCGGGGCGGTCGGGCCCGGCGCTCGGGTAGTCGGTCTGCTGCGCCTCCCAGGTGATGATCCCGTCCTTGACGTAGACCTTCCACGAACACGAGCCGGTGCAGTTGACCCCGTGGGTCGAGCGCACGACCTTGTCGTGGCTCCACCGGTCCCGATAGAAGCTGTCGCCGGAGCGGCCCCCTTCGACATGCAGGGTGCGCCCGTCGTCCGAGACGCCGGCCTTCGTAAAGAACCGGCGGGTTCCGACCAGGGCGCTCGACAGGCGCCCATCCATCCCGGGCGTGTTGTCTCGGGCGGTGGTCTCGGTCATGACTTGCCTCCTCGTGGGGCGAAGGTCGCCCGGGTGGTCACATGGGCCATACAGGTCGTGTCGTTAACGAAAGGTTCCAAGCTGAGCTCGACATCCTCTTCACCAGAGGCTTCGAGCACGCCGCGCATGAGGCCGCGGTGGACGGCGCAGACCACCTGGGGATGGTCTCGGGCCATCTCGATGAAGGGGCAGCGGCGCAACTCGATCTCGGCGGTCCGCCCGCCGTCGCTCATCGAAAGCTCCGGGGTGTACCCCCACTCATGGAGGACATCGACCATGACGCCGATCTTGGCCATCCACCCCCCAGGCGTGCTGGCCTGATCGCTGCTGGTGCCGACGAGCTCCTCGTGATGGGAGTGCGCCCAACGGCGGCCGGCCTCCTCCGGGGTGAGCGCGGCCCCGTCGGCGCTCGCAGCCAGGCTGTCGGCGAGCACCTCGGCCAGCGCCTTGAAAGCGGGCGGGTCGTCGGGCGGAGCCAAGGAGCCGGGGGCGACCCGATAGAGCTTGCGAGGGCGGCCCGCTCCGGGTGTGCGCAGGAAATGCGATTCGAGGACGCCCGCGGAGACGAGTTGGTCGAGGTGAAACCGCGCGGTGGTGAGGTGAAGGCCAACGCTGGCACCGATGTCGGCCGCGCTGAGCCCGATCTCCCGAGTGGCCTCGGCGCTTCCATCGGTGGCCTCGGGCAGGTTCGCGAGGGTATCGACGATGTCGCGACGTACGGCCGAGCGCAGGAGTTCGGTGCCCCGGCCGGGCGTGGGCTCCCCCGCAGTGGACATCGGCGTTACTGTGATCGTCGTCACCTCTTCGGTCGACAGGGGGTTTGGATGATTAGGACGAGAGTCAGTCTGCCACGGCTTTGCGGTCCGTGCCACTGCGCGCCCGTCGCGAAATTCGCGCGCCGATCATGTCGTAATTCACCTGTTCAGAGACCTTTTCACCGGTGACCCTCGAGATCATCCGGCCGACACCTCCGCCGTGTCTTGGGCATCCCCTGGATGGGTGTACCGTGCCTTCTTAGAGGAATTAAAAGGACTGAAGACCACGAGGGAGATCGATCATGTCGACGGCCGTTGACGCCACCGAACGCCACGACGGAGCTCGCCGAGTCCTTGCGGTCTCGACCGCGGGCTTCACCTTGATGTTCGCGGTCTGGTTGATGTTCGGCATCCTCGGCAAGCCGATCAGTAAGGAGTTCGGTCTCACCGAGGTCCAACTGAGCTGGATCATCGCCTTGGCGGTCCTCAACGGGTCGATGTGGCGCCTGCCCGTTGGGATCGTCACCGACCGGATCGGTGGCCGGAAGGTGATGACCTTCCTGCTGCTCGCGACGGCGATCCCCGCCTACCTCGTCGCCCACGCCAACAGCTACGTGATGCTGCTGGTCCTCGCCTTCTTCGTGGGGTTCGCGGGCAACTCCTTCACCTCCGGCATCGCCTGGAACTCAGCGTGGACCCCTCGAGAGCACCAAGGCTTCGCGCTCGGCGTCTTCGGTGCCGGCAATGTCGGAGCATCGGTCACCAAGTTCATCGGCCCTCCCATCATCGCCGGGACCGCAGGGGCGGTGTATTTCGGGATCTTTGAAGGGGGCTGGCGCCTCGTCCCGGTCGTTTATGCCCTGTTGCTCGTCGTGATGGCGGCCGTCACCTGGTTCGGCACCCCTCACCACGATCGGATGGCTGGTGAAGGCAAGCCACTGCGCGACCAGCTCGCCCCCCTTCGCCAGCTGCGCGTCTGGCGCTTCAGCCTCTACTACGTGGCCTTCTTCGGGGCGTACGTGGCGCTCGCGGCCTGGCTGCCCACCTACTACATGGACAACTTCAGTGTGTCCTTGCAGACCGCGGCGTACCTCACGGCGCTCTACATCTTCCCGGCGTCGTTGCTGCGACCCGTCGGCGGCACCCTCTCGGACCGGTTCGGCGCGCGCAGGGTCATGTACGGCACCTTCGCCGTGATGTTGGTGGTCTCCGGGATCTTGATGATGCCGAACGGACACCTCGTGATTGACCACGCCGACGGCAGCACGACCGAGCACCTGCCCTACGCGATCGGCATCGTCCCCTTCACCGTGCTCGTCTTCCTCCTCGGCTGCGCGATGGGCCTCGGGAAGGCCGCCGTCTACAAGCACATCCCCGAGTACTTCCCAGACAACGTCGGGTCGGTCGGCGGGCTCGTCGGCATGCTCGGTGGCCTTGGCGGCTTCTTCCTGCCGCCGCTGTTTGCCTACACCAAGGAGTGGAGCGGCTTCCCCTCGAGCACCTTCTTCGTGATCTTCCTCCTCACCGCGGTCTGCGCGATCTGGATGCACCTCACGATCGTGAAGATGCTCCACCGTGAAACCCCCGAACTCGCCGACCGCATCGAAGCGCCCGTGGCGCGCTGACCCCCTTCACCTCCACCCTGTCGAAAGAAGAGAGCACGCACATGAGTTCATCTGCCGAGACCACTCGCCGCGGTGGTGAGTGGCTCACCTCCTGGGATCCGGAAGATTCATCGCGGTGGGACTCCGGCCTCGCCTGGCGGACCCTATGGATCACCACCTTCTGTCTGACCCTGGCCTTCATCGCCTGGTTCCTGCCGAGCGCGATCATCCCGAAGCTCAACGCCCTCGGGTACGAGTTCACGAAGAACCAGCTGTACTGGATGGCGGCGATGCCCGGCCTCGCCGCTGGCCTCTTCCGGCTGGTGTGGATGGTCCTGCCGCCCATCATGGGCACCCGCAAGATGGTCTCGCTCACCACCTTGCTCCTCATCGCCTCCACGCTCGGCTGGGGCGTGCGGGTGCAAAACCCCACCGCGCCGTACTGGGAACTCATGACGCTCGCCTTCCTCGCCGGCATCGGTGGCGGCGCGTTTTCCGGGTTCATGCCGTCGACCTCCTACTTCTTCCCGCGGGCGAAGCAGGGGACGGCGCTCGGTCTGCAGGCGGGCCTGGGGAACCTCGGGGTGTCGATCGTGCAACTCGCGACTCCCTACCTGATCGCCATCGGTGGGCTGGCGATCTTCGGCGGTAGCCAGATGATGACCGTCCCCGGCAAGCCAGCGACCGAGGTGTGGTTCCAAAACGCGGCGTTCGTCTGGATCCCCCTGATGATCATCGGGGCCCTGCTCGCCTGGACGATGCTCAAGTCGGTCCCGGTCACGGCCAACATCCGACAGCAGTTCGACATCTTCAAAAACCAGGACACCTGGTGGATGACCCTGCTCTACATCATGACCTTCGGGACCTTCTCCGGACTCGCGGCTCAGTTCGGTCTGCTGATGAACAACCTCTACGGAGCGGGCAATAGCGAGATCGTCCAAGGCGCCGGGGCCTCGGCGCAGATCCTGATCGATGGCTACTCGGTGCCCGACCCGGTGAAGTTTGTCTTCCTCGGGCCGCTCATCGGGGCCGTGGCGCGGTTCGCCTTCGCCCCCTTGACCGACCGGATGGGCGGGGCGATCTGGACCCTGATCTCGGGCATCGGCCTCGTCATCTCGATCGCCTTCACGATGACCGCGCTCGTCCCCGACACCTCGTCGGCGGCCGCGCTGGACTCGGGCTTCACGAAGTTCTTGTGGGGGATGCTCGCGATCTTCCTCTTCTCGGGGATCGGCAACGCCTCGACCTTCAAGCAGATGCCGATGATCTTCGAGCGCCGCCAGGCCGGTGGCGTCATCGGGTGGACCGCCGCGATTGCCGCCTTCGGTCCCTTCCTCTTCGGTGTCGGCCTCACGACCCTCGGCGCGGTGCCCTTCTACGCCATCGGGATCGCCTGGGCCGTGATGTGTATCGGCGTGACGTGGTGGCGCTACGCCCGTCGGGGCGCGCCCAAGCCGGGGTGATCAACGCCTCAGCGCGATCGGGACGCCTCCACCCCTGCGGGTGGGGGCGTCCTGCGCGTGGTGGGAGAGCCTCGGGGCAGGCACGTTCGGCGGGTAGGGTGAATCCTCCCCGATCCACCCGTATTCATAAGGAGCAGCCGTGGAGCTTTGGCCCGGCCATGCGTATCCGCTTGGCGCCACCTACGACGGTTCCGGCGTGAACTTCGCCCTCTTTTCCGAGGTCGCCGAAGGGATCGAACTCTGCCTGATCGATGACGAGGGAGCCGAGCAGCGGATCGAGCTGACCGAGGTCGATGCCTTCGTCTGGCATTGCTACATCCCGGGTCTGCAGCCCGGCCAGCGCTACGGCTACCGAGTGCACGGCCCCTTCGATCCGGCCCAAGGGCACCGCTGCGATCCCAGCAAGTTGCTGCTCGATCCTTACGCGAAGGCGATCGACGGGCAGATCAACGCCGACCCCTCCCTCTTCTCCTACGACCCGGACAACCCCGACGTGCTCTCGGAGGCCGACAATCTCGGGCACACGATGGTCTCGGTCGTGATTAACCCCTTCTTCGACTGGGGCCACGACCGCCCACCCCGGCACGAGTACCACGAGTCGGTGATCTACGAAGCCCACGTGCGGGGCCTCACGATGACCCACCCGGACGTCCCCGACGAGATCCGCGGGACCTACGCGGCGCTCGCGCACCCCGCAATCATCGATCACCTGACCAAACTCGGCATCACCGCGATCGAGCTGTTGCCCGTCCACCAGTTCGTCCAAGACACCTTCTTGCAGGAGAAGGGCCTGACGAACTACTGGGGTTACAACACGATCGGCTTCCTCGCTCCGCATAACGCCTATGCCTCGGGAGCCCGTGGGCAGCAGGTGACCGAGTTCAAGACGATGGTCAAGGCCCTGCACGCCGCTAACATCGAGGTCATCCTCGACGTCGTCTACAACCACACCGCCGAGGGCAACCACCTCGGCCCGACGATTGCTTTCCGCGGGCTCGATAACGCGTCGTACTACCGGCTGAACCCCGACGATCTCTCGCATTACTACGACACCACGGGCACCGGGAACTCGCTGCTCATGCGCAACCCGCATGTGCTGCAGCTGATCATGGACTCCCTTCGGTACTGGGTCACCGAGATGCACGTCGACGGCTTCCGGTTCGACCTCGCGGCGACTCTCGCCCGGCAGTTCCATGAGGTCGACAAGCTCTCCGCCTTCTTCGACCTGATCCAGCAGGACCCGGTCATCAGCCAGGTGAAGCTGATCGCCGAGCCGTGGGATGTCGGCGACGGTGGGTACCAGGTCGGGAACTTCCCGCCCCTGTGGACTGAATGGAATGGCAAGTACCGCGACACCGTGCGTGACTACTGGCGCGGGGAGCGTTCGACCCTGGGGGAGTTCGCCTCGCGGATCACCGGTAGTTCCGACCTCTATGAGCACTCCGGCCGGCGCCCCTTCGCCTCCATCAACTTCGTCATTGCCCACGACGGCTTCACCCTGCGTGATCTCGTCTCGTACAACGAGAAACACAACGAGGCGAACCTGGAGGACAACCGCGACGGCGAAAGCCACAACCGTTCGTGGAACTGTGGCGTCGAGGGCCCGACCGACGACCCGCAGATCAACGCCCTTCGGCTGCGTCAGCAGCGCAATCTGCTGACGACCCTGATGCTCTCGCAAGGGGTGCCCATGCTGGCGCACGGGGACGAACTCTCGCGGACTCAGCAGGGCAACAACAACGTCTACTGCCAGGACAACGAGCTGTCCTGGATCGACTGGGACCTCGACGAGGACCAGCGTGAACTGCTCGAGTTCACCCGAGCCCTCGTCGCGCTGCGCAAGGAGCACCCGGTCTTCAAGCGGCGCCGCTTCTTCGCCGGTCGCGCCGACCACGGCGGCGAGTCTCCGATCGGCGACATTGAGTGGTTCCAGCCCGACGCCCGCCACATGGATGAGGCGCACTGGGGCGACGGGATGGCCAAGCAGATCATGGTCTTCCTCTACGGCAAGGCGATTCCCGAGCCGGACGAGCGTGGCCGCAAGGTCGTCGACGACGACTTCCTGCTGCTCTTTAACGCCAGCGATGCCGCGGGAGAGTTCACCTTGCCGACCGAGTCCTACGGGGACAACTGGATCGTTGAGATCGACACCGCGGCAGGTGAGATCGAGGAGATCCACCACGAGCCCGGCGCGCAGCTGCAGGTCGAGTCCCGCAGCGTGGTCGTACTCCGGCACCCGCGCTCGAAGGCCACCCCGTCGACCGGCGCGGCCAAACACTAAGGGGCGAAGCGGCGGGGGGACCGACGAGCGGCGACCCTGCCGACGCGGACACGGTCACCTGGCGCGGTTTTTACCGCGCCAGGCGTCGATTTCCGCGCCCCGATTTTTTAAGGCTCACTCCTTGATGCGCAGCATGCCCTCTTGAGCGACGGTGGCGATGAGCACGCCATCTTCGGTGAAGATCCGCCCGATCCCGAGGCCGCGGCCGCCCTGCGCCGACGGCGACTCCTGGACGTAGAGCAGCCACTGGTCGGGCTCGGCCTCGCGGTGGAACCACATCGCGTGGTCCAGGCTCGCCGGGCGGAGTCGGCGGTCGCTCCAATTGATCCCGTGCTGGCGCAGGCTCGATTCGAGCAACGTGAAGTCCGAGGCGTAGGCGAGGATCGCCGCCTTCAGCAGCGGATCGTTGGGCACCTTGCCGACCGGCCGCATCCACACGCTCTGGTGCGATTGCTGGGGTCCGGTGCGGTCCATGAGGTGACCCTCGACGTGACGGTGCTCGATCGCGCGGCGCCGGATGTGGTCGACGGTGGGGTGGTCGATGCCGGCGAAGGCGTCTGCCAGGGAGGTCAGTTCCTCGGGGCGCGGCACGTCGGGCATCGGGTCCTGGTGGTCGAGACCCCCGGCCGGATCCTGGAAGGAGGCGGTCATCGCGAGGATCGGCTGGCCCTTTTGCATCGCGTGGACCCGGCGGGTCGAAAAGGAGTGGCCGTCGCGCATCCGTTCGACGGAGAAGCGGATCGGCTGCGACGCGTCGCCGGGGCGCATGAAGTACGCGTGCAGGGAGTGGGGGACGCGGTGCGGCATGGTGTCTTGGACGGTTCCGCCGGCGGCCATCAGGCCCTGAGCAAGGACCTGGCCGCCGAAGGTGCGGCCATGCGGCTGCTGCTGGCTTTGCCCCACAAAGATCTGCGCCAGCGAGGTCCCGATCGCTTCCGAGTCGTCCTCATCGAGGCCCTCGACCTTGATCGTCGCCGTTCCGACTTCGCGCAAGGTCAAGATGTCGAGAAGTTCTTCCATCGACGCCTGGAGATGTTGCGCCAGGTCCGGGTCGGCGCTCGTCGGGAGGTCAGGGGTGGAATCCGTTGATTCGCTCACAGCGCTCAACCCTAAGCGATCCGACGGGTCCTCCGATGTCCCGCTGGCCTAGCCGTCGATCGCCAGAGCGAGGGGGAGGACATCGGCAGCACCGGCCTGGCGAAGGGCGCGCCCGGCCACGGTGAGGGTCCACCGCGAATGGACGACATCATCGACGAGCAGCACCGGACCGGGGTTGGCGGCGAGGGCAGCCGAGAGGTCGGGCCCGACGACCAGGCGATCCCAGACACCGGCCAGGCGGAAAGCGGAGTTGCCACCGGGCTCACCAGTCGGGCCCCCGTGAGCGGGATCCATGGTCCCGAGCAAGGGGAGTCGTCCGATGGTGCTGATCTGCGCGGCCAGCGATCCGAGTAGGTGCGGGCGGCGCCGTGACGGCATCGCGACGACCCCCACCGGACGCTGCGACCACCCCCACCCGGCAAGAACCTCGACCACGGCTCGCATCAGTGGCTCCGTCACCGGGGCGTCATCGGCGGCGAGCAGGTCGCGGACGCGCTGTCCCCACCCCAGGTCAGTGACCCGGGCCAGAGCGCGTCCCCCTGCGACCCGCTCGGTTTCGGCGATCCGCCCGCGGACCTCGACGCCGAGACGGTCCATGCCGGTCGGCCAGGTGACCCTCGGCTCGATCTCCACCCCGACGCGCGCGAGTTGCGCCCGCGCGGCATCGACCCGGCCGGCGTCCACCTCGGCCCCGATCCACGGACCGGCGCACCGGTCGCACCGCCCGCAGTCGGCAGCGGTGGGGTCGTCGAGAGCCTCCTGGAGGAAGGCCATCCGGCACCCGGTGGTCGCCATGTAATCCAGCATGTGCTGCTGCTCATCGCGCCGCGCGCGAGCGACCCGCTCGTAGCGCTCGGCGTCGTAGACCCACGGACGGCCCGTCGACACCCACCCGCCACTGACTCGCTCCACGGCGCCGTCGACATCGAGCACCTTCAGCAGCAGCTCCAGGCGGGTCCGGCGGACGTCGACGGCGGTCTCCAGGGCCGCCGTCGACAGCGGCCGACCGGCCTCGGAGAGGGCACGCAGCACCCCTTCGGCCTGATCCTCCCGGGGCATCGACGCCGACGCGAAGTAGGTCCAGATCGCCTGATCGTCCACCCCCGGAAGGAGCAGCACATCGGCCCGCTCGGTGGCTCGCCCCGCACGGCCGACCTGCTGGTAGTAGGCGACCGGCGAAGAAGGGGCGCCAAGATGGACCACGAAACCGAGGTCGGGCTTGTCGAAGCCCATGCCGAGCGCGCTGGTTGCGACCAGCGCCTTGACCTCGTTGCGGCGCAACTCCTCTTCGAGCCGGGCGCGGTCGTCGGCGTCGGTACGGCCGGTATAGGAGGCGACCTCGTGGCCGGCGTCGCGCAGCGCCGCCGCGACGTCCTCGGCCGCTGAAACGGTGAGGGTGTAGATGATCCCGCTCCCGGGGAGGTCAGCGAGGTGGTCGGCCAGCCACGCGAGATGCTGCTCAGCTCCGGCCCGGGGGAGGACGCCCAGCCGGAGGCTGTCGCGGGCGAGCGGTCCGCGCACCGTCAGGACCTCACTGCCGCCGACCGCCAGTTGTTCGGCGACATCGGCGACCACGCGCTCGTTGGCGGTCGCAGTGGTCGCGAGCACAGGCGTGCCGGGCCCGAGATCGCGCAAGAGATCCTTGATCCGGCGATAGTCGGGCCGGAAGTCGTGCCCCCAGTCGCTCACGCAGTGAGCCTCATCGACCACGACCAAACCGCAGCGCGCGATGAGATCGGGGAGCTGCTCGTCGCGAAAGCGGGGGTTGTTGAGCCGCTCGGGGCTTACGAGGAGGACGTCGACCTCGTCACGGCCGAGGGCGTCTCGGACCTCGTCCCACATCTGGGCGTTGGCTGAGTTCATCGAAACGGCGCGCACCCCGGCGCGTTCGGCCGCGGCGATCTGGTCGCGCATCAGGGCGAGCAGTGGCGAGACGATTAGCGCCGGGCCGGAACCCGCCGCTCGCTGCAGCGCCGCGGCGACGAAGTAGACCGCGGACTTACCCCAACCCGTGCGCTGCACGACCAGGACGCGTTGCCGTCCGGCCACCAGCGCCTCGATCGCCTCGTACTGCCCATCGCGGAAATCCACCTCATCGCGCCCGACGAGCCGCCGGAGGGTGTCGGTCGCGGCAGAGCGCAGGGTGCCGGGGTCGGCGGACGAAGGGGGGATCGCGCCGGTGGCCGAGGGAGACGTCATGGAGACCACGGTAGGCGTCGGTACCGACGGCGCTTCCTCGGCGCAGCCATCTGGGGACGACGAAGCGGTCCCTCCCGCGGGTGTGGACAAGCCGCCTGCTCGGTGCGGGTCGGACCTGGTGACGAAGGGGGCGTGCGGGTCCCCCGATAATGGTCAGATGAGTTCTGCCGCCAATGCCGTGTACTCGACCGAGGTCGCTCTGCGCTGGAGCGATATGGATGCGTACGGACATGTCAACAACGTCCAGTACCTCCGACTCCTCGAGGACGCGCGGATCAGCGCCTTCGACGCCTGGTTCGGAGCCGAGGGCGGCGAGTCCATGCTGGATAGCGGCGTGATCGTGGCCCGCCAGGAGATCGAGTACGTCCGCCCGGCGGTCTATCGTCGCGAGCCCCTGCAGATCGACATGTGGGTGACCTCGATCGGCCGTGCGAGCTTCGGGATTGGGTACGAGATCCGCGATCCCGAGCGGGTCGGCGACGCACTTTACGCTCGCGCGCAGACGACCCTCGCGGCCTTCGACCTCGCCACCGAACGACCCCGCCGGCTGCCAGCCACCGAACGCGCGGCCCTGGAGGCCCACCTCGGGGGACCGGTCGCCTTCCGCCGGGCGAACCGATGAGCACGCTCCGTCTCGGTGACGCCGAGGCAGCAGCTGACCTCGGTCAGTACGCCCAGCGGGCCAAGCGCCTCGATCCCGAAGGGGGGATGCGCCTGCAGGCCGTCGGTACGGTGCTCGCGGCTTGGGTTCGAGTTCTGCCCGGTGATGGTCTGACGCAATCGGGTCTGGTGCTCGGCCTGCGGACCATGGGCCTTACCGAGCCCGCGCAGCTCGATCTCACGGTCCCGATCGGCGCGATCACCGACCGGATTGCGCATGACCCAAACGGCGACCTACCGGTCCCGCCGTCCACGCTCGTCGAGCCCTGGGCGGTGGTGACGCCGCCGCGCGCCGACTGGGAGGACGTCGGCCAGATCGAGCCAACCGCTGCTGCCGAGGCCGCCCGTGAGGGGATCGAAGAGGTCGCGAAGGGGGCACCCGAAGGCTCCGGAGCGGCCATCGTCGCCGAGCTGCGTCGCCGCGTCTGGTCCCGCCCGACACCGACCGATCCGGCCATTCCCGCCGGTGGCGCGCTCGGGCTGCACGCGTTGGGATTCTTAGTCGGTGACGCCCCGGTGCAGGTGCGTCGCCAGGGTCCCTGGACACGCCTGTCGACCCCCTTCGGCCACGTCCTCGCCCGCCGCTAACGCGCGGGAGCCCCAATCCGAAGACCGGTGGGGATGACCACCGCCGCGACCACGGCGAGCCCGCCCCAGAGCCAGCCGAAGGTGGAGCCCGAGACGTGCTCCCCGCCGCCGGTAAGGAGTGCATAGCCAGCGGTGACGCCTGCGACGCCGAGGATGCTGCCGAGCATGTCGCCGATCGTGAGGGCTGTCGCGGTAGACCCGTGATCTTCGACGGGAGTGCGATCGAGGGCGAGAACCGAGACCGAGGAGAAGGCCGCGCCCATCGCGATGCCTCCGACGACCATCGGTGGGAGCAGGGTCCAGATCGGCCAGCCGAAGGTGGCGAAGGTCGCCATCCCAGCGAGGGCGGCTGCCATCGCCGCACCGCCGAAGGTCACCAGTCGATCGCGGCGACGAGCGGCGGCATCTTGCCCCTGCGCCCACGCTCCGAGCGCCCAGCCGAGCGCGCCCACTGCGAGGACGAGCCCCGCGGTGGTGACACCGGTGCCGCGGACCTGTTCGAGCATGAGCGGGACGTAGGTGAGCGAACCGAAATAGGCGCCCGGGAGCAGCATTCGGGCGAGGATCACCGAGGGCAGACCGCGGGCCAT
Organism: Janibacter sp. GXQ6167; assembly: GCF_041365945.1. Lineage (NCBI taxonomy): Bacteria > Bacillati > Actinomycetota > Actinomycetes > Micrococcales > Intrasporangiaceae > Janibacter > Janibacter sp. GXQ6167. The sequence continues at coordinate 84,800 of NZ_JBGFSK010000006.1, forward strand.
GCGGAAGGTCCCCTTCGGGATGAGGAAGGGAGCCGTGAGGAGCACCGCCACCAGCCCGGTGATCGCAGCGATCGTCCGTGGGTTGATTTCGGGATCGAGTTCGCGAGCACCCCATTGCAAGATGCCGGCCGCGACCGCGAGCCCGAGGCCGAACCACGCAGCCCGGACGTGCTCGTCGTGGTCGCGAGAGGACTCGCCGACCTCGGAGTCTGCGCCGCTCACGACCGATCGGCGCGCATAGATCACGAACCCGGTGAGGACGACCGGCGGTACCACAATCGCGAAGACCCAACGCCAAGACACGGTCTGCGACAACCACCCAGCGATGACCGGACCGATCAGCGCGGGGAGGACCCAAGCCGCCGACACCGCAGCGAAGACCTTGGGCCGCAGCACCTCTGGGTAGAAGCGCCCGACCACCACGTAGAGCGCCACGACGAGCAGTCCCGCGCCCAAGCCGGTGAGGGCGCGCCCGACGAGGAAGAGTTCGCTGCTGTTCGCGAGGGCACAGGTGGCGCACCCCGCGGCGAAGAGGATCTGACCGGCGAACACCGATGGCATCGGCCCTGAGCGGTCGGTCCAGACCCCCGCGAGCACATTGCCGAGCAACTGGGTCGTGTACATCACCGAGAACGCCAGGCCATAGGAGCGGAGCATGTCGAGCTCGGCGGCGGCGAGCGGCATCGCGGTGCTGATCGACATCATCTCGAAGGCGACGATGGTGACCAGAGCGATGAGCGCGATGGTGATCACCCGGTATGCGGGTCCGAAGATTCCTTGGGTCTGCGGGACGCTCGTCGTGGTCGGGGATGGCACCTAGGCAGGTTACGCGAGGACCTCCACCCGCACGACCCGACGCGGCCGCGGGCAGGACCCCTTCGGTCGGCATTCGGGACGCCACTACGCTGCGGTGTTGTGGACCAGTGGACCGATGTCTCGACGATCCCCAGCGACCTCGATGACGCGGCCCTCGCGGCCGAACTCACCCGGCGCGCCTCGCACCTGGCGTTGCATCTACGCGCCGAGGGCCTGACGTCGAGGAGCAAGTCGAACCTCTCGGATGTCGTGACCGAGGCCGACCACGCCGCCGAGGAGTTCGTCGTTTCTGCGCTCACGCTGCTCCGGCCAGGCGACGGGATCGTCGGGGAAGAGGGTGCCAACGCCGCCTCGCGGACCGGCCGGACCTGGGTGATCGACCCCGTCGACGGGACCTACAACTTCCTCTCGGGCACCGCCTATTGGTGCAGTGCGATCGCCTTGCGCGATGACGAAGGGGTGATCCTGGGGTCGGTCCATCAACCGGCAGTCGGTGAAGCCTGGCTTGGGGGCCGGGATCTGCCCACTCAATGCAATGGCGTGACGCTCGATCCACTCGAGGATCTCCCGCTCGCCGAGGTAGCGCTCGCGACCTATATCCACCCCACCCGATTCGCGGATGCCGCTCTGCGCGAACCGTGGCTCGCGGCGGCGCGGGGCGCGGCGACGATCCGGATGCTCGGGTCCGGCTCGTGCGATCTCGCGGCCGTCAGCGCCGGGAGGTTCGGTGCCTGGGCTCAGCAGAGCGTCCCCGACTGGGACTGGTTGCCTGGCTCGGCGCTCGTGCTCGCTGCCGGTGGCGAGGCCGTGCAGGTCGAGACCGCGGGCGCCACCTGGTCGGTCGCCGGCCGCCCGACCGCCGTGCGACAGGTGATCGACGCCCTCACCGCCTAAATCGCCCTCCCCCTTCTGCTGGGTCGATGTATTCGGCGGTCACAGGTGACGGCGCAATACATCGACGCGGCGGCTGGGGTCGAAGGGGGAGGGGCTAGAGCGGGGTGCCGCGGGCGGCGAGGACGTCGCGCAGGGTGTCGATCCGGTCGGTGACGATGCCGTCGACGCCGAGGTCGAGCAGGCGGTTCATCTCCTCGGCATCGTCGATGGTCCACACGTGGACCTGTTTGCCGAGGCGGTGGGCGAGGCGCAGCAGCCCGCGCGTCACGACCCGCACGGTGCGGCCGCCGACGGAGTGGCTCACCGGGATCTGCAGGGCCTGCGCGCGGGAGCGCACCAGGCGGTCGAGGACGGGCGGGCTGAGCCGCATCGAGGCCACCTCGAGCGGGCCGGCGGAGGTCGCGAGATCTGGGCCGAGCGCGCGGCGCACGGCCCGCAGGCGTGAGTCCGAGAAGGACCCGATACACACGCGGTCGATCGCGCGATGGCGGCGGATCGCCTCGACGAGGGGCTCGATCGCGGAGGCGGCCTTGACGTCGATATTGAAGCGGGCATCGGGGAAGGTCTCGAAGAGCTCATCCATCAGTGGAATCGCGTGGCCCGCTCCGATCCGGGCGCTCGAGACCTCGCTCCAGGGAAGGGCGGCGATCACCCCTTCAGCGTCGGTCACTCGGTCGAGCACGGTGTCGTGGAAGGCGACGAGCGCTCCGTCAGAGGTCGCGTGGACATCGGTCTCGAGATAGCGATAGCCGAGCGCAACGGCCTCGGCGAAGGCGGCCACGGTGTTTTCGTGCCCGACATTTGGCTCATACCCGGCACCACCGCGGTGAGCGAGCGCCAGCGGGGGCGCATCGAAATACGGGAAGTCTCGGGCCGGCCGCGCCCTCATGGCAGCCGCGCCCAGACCGTGACGTCGGTGGGCACCGTCTCCCCGTCGAGGGGTGCGGAGGAGACCAACACGGTGGCCTCGGGCGGAAGGGGGACCGCCTCGCCGCCGAGATTGGCGAGCACCAGGGTGCGCTGCTCACCCGAGGTCACGACATAGGCGACGACGTCGTCACCCAGTCCGCTCACCTCATCGAGCGCGCCGCGTACGAGCGCGAGCGACCGCCGAAGGCGAAGCACCTCGCGATACAGCTCCAGGGTTGAGCCAGCGACGCCGCGCTGCTGGTCGACGGCGAGGTCGCCGTACACCGCCGGTTGCGGGAGCCAGGTTGCTCCAGTGGGGCCGAAGCCGAAGCCCGGCGCATCACCCGCCCACGGCATCGGGACCCGGCAGCCGTCTCGGCCGACTTCGGTCCCGGAGGTACGGAAGAAGGTCGGGTCCTCCCGGTAATGCGCGTCGAGCGCGGTGTGCTCGGGGAGACCAAGCTCCTCGCCCTGGTAAAGGTAGGCGCCGCCGGGCAGAGCCAGCATGAGCAAGGTCGCCGCGCGCGCCCGTCGCAGGCCGAGCTCGGCATCGGGCTGCGGGTCGTCGGCGGTGATGCCGTTGGGTCGTTCGCCGTCCTGGGGGAGCCCGAGGCGGCTGGCGTGCCGCAGCACGTCGTGGTTCGACAGCACCCAGGTCGCTGGGGCCCCGACGCTGTCCCCGGCGCGCAGCGATTCGGCGATGACCTCTCTCAAATCCGCTGCGCGCCAGGGCGTTTCGAGGAAGTCGAAGTTGAACGCCTGGTGGAACTCATCGCTGCGCACATACCGGGCCGCGCGCTCGGCGGGCCGCACCCACGCCTCGGCGACGAGGATGCGCTCGGGGGAGTCGTACTCCTCGACGACCGTGCGCCACTCGCGGTAAATCTCGTGCACACCATCCTGATCCCAGAAGGGGGACTCCGAAGTCACCTCGAGCAGTCCTCCCGGCCGATGGGGCCAGTCCGGGAGCCCCGGCGCCTTGACGAGCCCATGGGCGACATCGACGCGGAAACCATCGACGCCGCGATCGAGCCAATACCGCAGGATCGAGACGAACTCGGCCCGCACCTCCTCGTTGTCCCACGCGAGGTCCGGCTGGGTCACGTCGAAGAGGTGCAGGTACCACTGCCCGGGACGCCCGTCGGCCTCGATCACTCGGGTCCATGCCTCGCCGCCGAAGACCGAGCGCCAATCGTTCGGCGGCTCGCTCCCGTCGCCGCGTCCATCGCGGAAGATGTACCGCGCTCGCTCGGGCCCGCCCGGCGCACCCGCGAGGGCTTCGACAAACCAGGGGTGCTCGCTGGAGGTGTGATTCGGGACGAGGTCGACGATCACCTTCAAGCCCAGCTTGTGGGCCCGCGCGATGAGCTCGTCGGCGTCGGCGAGCGATCCGAAGAGCGGGTCGATATCGCGGTAGTCGGCGACGTCGTACCCGGCGTCGTGCTGGGGAGAGCGATAGAAGGGGGAGAGCCAGAGCGCATCGACACCGAGGTCGCCCAGGTGCGTCAGGCGCGCGGTGATCCCCGGCAGATCACCGATGCCGTCGCCATCGCTGTCGGCCCAACTGCGCGGGTACACCTGATAGATCACGGCGTCCCGCCACCAGGTATGCGCCGCCGCCTGGTCGGGATCGTGGAGGCGGGTCAGCCCGAAGGGGGTATCCCCACCGGTCACGGTGCACCTCGGTCATCGGTGTTGACGAGCATGTGCGCGGCCCGCATGAAGTACTCACGCATGACCTCGGCGTGCGCCTCCGGCAGGTCGACCCGGTCCATCGCGGCCGTCATATGCCGCAGCCAACGGTCTCGCATGTCGAGGGTCACCGGGAAGGGCTGGTGGCGCATCCGCAGGCGCGGGTGACCACGCTGTTCGCTATAGGTGTGTGGCCCTCCGAAGTACTGCTCGAGGAACATCCGCAGGCGATCCTCGGCCGGTCCGAGATCCTCTTCGGGGTAGAGCGCCCGCAACTCGGGGTCAGCCGCCACCCCTTCGTAGAAGGCGCGGACGAGGGCGACGAACGTGTCGTGGCCACCGACCTGGTCGTAAAAGGTGTCACCGGGCTGGACGCTCACGTCCCGCAGTGTGCCACGCGCTCCTTTACGGGCGGTCGGTGGTCGCCGCGATCGGGGGGATCGGGGGACCGGCAACCCCTTCGCGGTCGAAGGCATCCTTGACCCGACGGCGGATCTCGCGCTGCACGCCCCAGTGCTCATCGGGGGCGCACCGCGCCAGGATCTTGACCGTGACCGTGCCACCGGTGATCGACTCGACGCCCATCACGCGCGGCTCCTCCATCAGCTTGTCGTGCCAGGCATCGTCCTCGTCCATCTCGTGGACCGCGGTGCGGATGATGCCGAGCACCTTGTCGACGTCCTCGCGGTAAGAGAAGGGGATGTCGACCGAGGCCGTGGCCCAGCCCTGGGAGCGGTTCGCGATCCGGATGATCTCGCCGTTGCGGACATACCAAACGGTGCCGGTCACATCCCGCAACCGGGTCACGCGCAGGGTCACCTCTTCGACGGTGCCGATCGCCTCGCCGGTGTCGACGATGTCGCCGACGCCGTACTGGTCCTCGAGGATCATGAAGATGCCGGAGAGGAAGTCCTTCACGAGCGACTGCGCGCCGAAACCGAGGGCGACGCCACCGACGCCGGCGGAGGCCAGCAGCGGCGCGAGCGGGATGCCGACGATGCCCATGACCGTCACGATCGCGATCCCGCTGATCACGAGGGTGCTGATCGAGCGGAGAAGCGAGCCCAGGGTCTCGGTCCGTTGCCGGTGACGTTCCTTGGCCGCGCCGGTCGCGGCGGCGATGACCCGCTCGCCGCGCCCGACTTCTTCCTTGCGCAACTTCTCGCTGGACTTGACCGATCGCGCCACGAACTGGTCGATCATCCGGTGGAGCAACGCCCGCACGACGACCGCGAGGACGATCGTCAGCAGGATGAGCAGCGGTGCGCCGAGGAGCCAGCTCACGACCTTCTCGGTCGTCGAGGTAGCGGTGTTGATCGCGTCCTCAGCGTTGTCCAAGGCAGAGGAGATCACTGGGCGTCGCGCTCCTGGGCGGCCACCGCGCGCAGGACCGCATCCCGGTTTTCAGCGACGAGGCGGCGCAGGCCAGCGGGCGCCTCGGGGTGCCCGTCCAGCCACGCCTGAGTCGCCTCGGCGAGAGCCGGCGAAGCGAGCGCGATCGGGTAGAAGCCGATCACGATGCCCTCACCGATCGCGTGCGTGCGCTCACTCCAAATGCGTTCCAGCGCCTCGTGGTAGCGCGAGACGAAGGGGGTAAGCAGGTCGGTGTCGTGCGCGCGGCCCCAGCCGAGCGCGTAGGCATCGACGACCGCGTTGGAGGTATCGGGTGCCTCCACGCCAGCGGCCCACGCGGCCTCCTTCGCTTCCGTGGTCGGGGCCGTCGCGACGGCGCGAGCGGCCCGCTCGCGGCCGGTCGACGTGCCATCGCGCTCGAGTTCAGCATCAACTAGCGAGCGGTCCGCCACGCCGGAGGCCAGCAGAGCGGTGATCAGCGTCCAGCGCATGTCGGTGTCGACATCGAGCCCGTCGAGCGGCGCGCTCCCGTCGAGGAGCCCCTCGACCCAGGCGACATCATCACCCTTCGCGATCAGGCCCGCGCAGGCGGTGACGAGCTGGAGCTGGGCGTCGCTGCCGGGCTCGGCGGCGCCGGCGAGATCGCGCAGCGTCTCCAAGACCCGCCGACGCAGTGCTTCGCGGCGATCCGGGGCGCTGTAGGTGAGCACGGCGGTCCCGATCTGCGCGAGCAGGCTCTTGATCAGGTTGGAGTCGGTCAGGCCCGGGAGGGCGGACAGGGCGATCGCGGCGTAGTCGCTCGCGCCCATCTCGGCGTCACGGGTCATGTCCCAGGCACTCGCGAGCGCGAGCGACTGCGGGAGCGAATCGGTAAAGGCGCGCGGGTTGGCCCGCAGCGTCGCGAGCGAGCGCTCGTCGAGGCGGATCTTCGCGTAGGCGAGGTCATCGTCGTTGACGAGCAGCAGGTCCGGCTGCGGGCGACCGATCAGCTGCGGCACGGGGGTGAGCTCGCCGTCGACATCGAGCTCGATCCGCTCGGTGCGATGAAGGACGCCGTCGACGAGGTCGTAGAGACCCACCGCGAGGCGGTGCGGACGCAGCGTCTCGTAGCCCGGCGCGAAGGTCTGCTCGATGTCGGCGTTGGCGATTAGGCCGCGCTCGTCGACGGTGAGGACCGGGCGCAGCGTGTTGACGCCAGCGGTTTCGAGCCACAGGGCCGACCAGGCGCGCAGGTCGCGCCCCGAGGTGGCCTCGAGCTCGTCGAGGAGGTCATCGAGGGTCGTGTTGCTCCACGCGTGCTTGGCGAAGTAGGTGCGCAGACCGTCGCGGAAGGGCTCGCGGCCGACGTAGGCGACGAGTTGCTTGAGGACCGATGCCCCCTTCGCATACGTGATCCCGTCGAAGTTCACCTCGACGTCCTCCAGATCGCGGATCGGCGCGACGATCGGGTGCGTGGAGGAGAGTTGGTCCTGGCGGTAGGCCCAGGCCTTCTCGTGGGTCGAGAAGGTGGTCCATGCGTTGACCCACTCCGTGGCCTCGGACTGGCAGGTCGTCGAGGCCCACTCGGCAAAGGACTCGTTGAGCCAGAGGTCGTTCCACCAGCGCATCGTGACGAGGTTGCCGAACCACATGTGGGCGAGCTCGTGCAAGACGGTGAGGGCGCGACGCTCGATCAGGCTGTCCGGCACCTTCGAGCGGAAGACGTACATCTCGTTGAAGGTGACGCAGCCGGCGTTTTCCATCGCGCCCATGTTGTATTCGGGCGTGAAGATCTGGTCGTACTTGGTGAAGGGGTACGGCTGGTCGAACTCGTCCTCGAAGAAGGCGAAGCCCGCCTTGGTGAGGGCGAAGAGGTTGTCCGCGTCGAGGTGGTCGACGAGGGAGCGACGGCAGAAGATCCCGAGGGGGACCTCGCCCCGGCGCGAGGTGAGGCTGTCGCGCATCACGGCGTACGGGCCGGCGACGAGCGCGGTGATGTAGCTCGAGATCCGCTCGGTGCGGGGGAAGTCCCAGGTGGCGATCCCGTCACCGGCTGGCGTCGGCTCCGGCGTCGGCGCGTTCGAGACGACCTCCCAGTGCGCGGGCGCGGTCACGTGGAAGGTGAACTCGGCCTTGAGGTCGGGCTGCTCGAAAACCGGATACATCCGGCGGCTGTCGGGCACCTCGAATTGGGAGTAGAGGTAGACCTCGTCATCGACCGGATCGACGAAGCGGTGCAGGCCCTCTCCGGTGTGCATGTAGGTGCCCGTGCCAACGACCGTCAGTTCGTTGGTCGCGTCAAGGCCCGGCAGGCGCACTCGCGAGTCCGCGAAGTGCTCGGCGGGGTCGAGGTCGACGCCGTTGAGGGTGATCCGCTCGACGGTGCCGATGAAGTCAAGGAAGGTCTCCGCGCCGGGTTCGGTGCACGTGAAGGTGAGCGAATTCGTCGTCGCGAAGGTCGTCTCCGACGTGGTGAGGTCGAGGGTGATGTCGTAGTGCGAGACCTCAATGAGCGCAGCGCGCGCGGCCGCTTCGTCGCGGGTCAGGTTGGTGCCGGGCACACGTCCTCCTGGTGTGGCTGTGATGCGGTTTGTTCGGTGTTGACGGGGCACGGCGCAAGGGGGCCGCCCGTAGGTTCACCTCCCATCCTGGCACGCGATCCCTAACGAACCCTGAGCGTTGCGCCTCGGATCCGGCCCGGCGTCGGCGAGCAAGCAGCAGCGGCACGGCTCTGTCAGGATGAACCCCATGACCGATCCGCGACACGCCGAGCACGCCACCGTCGAGATGTGGTTCGACCCCGTCTGCCCGTGGGCCTGGATGACCTCCCGGTGGCTGATGGAGGTCGAAAAGGTCCGCGATGTCACGGTGACGTGGTCGCAGATGAGCCTCGCCATGCTGAACGAAGGGCGTGAGCTGGACGAGGAATACGCCGAGCTATTGGAGCGCGCGTGGGCGCCCGTGCGCGTCATCGCCGCCGCCCGCGCCCTTCGCGGCGACGAGATCACCAAGCCCCTGTACGACGCGCTTGGGGAGCAGATCCATCGTCGCGGCGAGCAGGATCCCGCCGTCGCGATCCCCGCGGCCCTTGCCGCCCTGGACCTGCCGCCGGAGCTCGCGGACGCGGCGTCGGACTCCTCCTATGATGCGACGGTCCGCGAGAGCCACGACCGGGCCCTGGCGCTCGTCGGCGATGATGTGGGAACCCCGGTGATTGCCGTCGGGGAGGTCGCCTTCTTCGGCCCGGTCGTCTCACCCGCTCCGAAGGGGGAGGCCGCTGGCCGACTCTGGGATGGTTGCCTCCTTGTCGCGGGGACGGACGGGTTCTTCGAGCTGAAGAGGTCCCGAACCCGTGATCCGATCTTGTAAATAACGACCGATGAAGGGGGACCGGCGCCACACCCGGGCCCCCGACCGACCAACTTGCCTGTCATCAAGGAGACCAATCCCATGCGCGTCCACATCGGCGGTGACCACGCCGCCTTCGAACTCCACCAGGACCTGATCGCCTACTTGCGCGAACTGGGCCACGAAGTGACCGACCACGGGCCCCACGCCTACGACCCGGTCGATGATTACCCGGTCTTCGTGCTGCGGACCGCGCTCGCGGTCCGCGAGGACGTCGGCAGTCGCGGGATCGTCCTCGGCGGCTCCGGCAACGGGGAACAGATGGCCGCTAACAAGGTCCGGGGCATCCGCGCGGCGCTCTGCTACAACACCGAACTGGCCCGGCTCGCCCGGGAGCACAACGATGCCCAGATCATCTCGATCGGTGGGCGGATGAATACGGCCGAAGAGGCCAAGGAGATGGTCCGAGTCTTCCTCGAGACCGAGTTCACCGGCGAGGAGCGCCACCAGCGTCGCATCGACATGGTGCTCGCGTGGGAGACCGACCGCGTGCTGCCTCCGATGGATTAATGGTCCAACAGGCCCGGCGCACGCAGCGCCTCGTCCCGCCCCTTCGTCACGTCGCGACGCGCACGACGACGACGCAGGGCGGTGAGGCGCGCCTGGATGTGATCTGCGGCCTGGTCTCGGCGACCGCCATCGCGCACCTGCTCTGGCCGCGGTGGGTCCCGATCGCCGGGCTCATCCCCTGGGTCGTGATCGGTGCGGTCTTTTTGACCCTGCCGCGGCTGCGGGTGCTCTACACGGTGACCGTCTTTTGGCTCGCCGTCGCCGTGATGATCGAGTGGGCCGACTCTCCGTACCACGAGGGCGCCGTCGTCGTCGCGACGATGCTGATGATGTACCCCGTGTCGGTCTCCCGCTCCCGGCACGGCGTGCACGGCCTCGGCGGCGACCGGATGCTGAGCGATCTGCGCGATGAGCTCTCCCACCTCGGCGAGATTCCCTCCCTTCCGCCGGGCTGGCGCGCCGAGCGGGCCATCGCGACCGCCCACGACCAGGCCTTCTCCGGAGACTTCAACGTCACCGTGCTCGATGAGGACGAGCGCATCCTGCAACTGCTCCTGACCGATGTGAGCGGCAAGGGGCAGCGGGCTGGGACACGCGCCCTCGTCCTCTCGGGGGCGATGACCGGGGTCATGGGTGGCGGTGAGCCCGGCGCCGTCCTCGCGGCCGCCAACGCCTACCTCGCGCGCTATGGCGGGCGCGAGGGTTTTGCCACGGCGGTCCATCTCGTGGTCGATCTGGTCGACGGTGCCTTCGAGGTGGGGACGGCCGGGCACATCCCGGCGATGTACTACGACGCTGGGCGGGGGCGGTGGAGCGCCCTCGATGGGGCCCGCGGCCCGGCGCTGGGTTTTGTCGAGCACGCCCACTATGAGCGGGTCAGCGGCGTGCTCGGTCGCGGGGACGCGATCCTGATTTGCACCGACGGGGTGGTCGAGTCCCGACGGATGCGGATCGAGGACGGGATCGACTGGATGCTCGGACGCGCAGAGGCCCGGATGGCTGCTGGTTTTTCGGGTCTCGTCGCCGATCTCGTGAGCGACGGTCGCGCCGGCGCCGAGGATGATCGGGCCGCGATCCTGCTCTGGCGCGAATAGGGCGAAGGGGGTCCGCGCGACTACGCTGGCGCGCCGTGATCTCGAACCAGGGCGCGAACGCGCACCGCTACCGGAGCCCGATCGTCGACCCGGAACTCACCGAAGGGGGCCGCCCGGTCTCGTCGGTGCGCACCTTCACCCCCCGCTGGCGGGTGTCGCCACTCACCGCGGAGCGGATGGACACCCTGATGCCCCGCTACGGCGTGCCGGATGGGCCGCTGGATCAGGACGCCGCGTTCGGCCGGGTTGCGCCGCTGGTCTTTGAGATTGGCTCCGGCCATGGGGCGGCGGCGATCGCGTACGCGAGCGAGCACCCCGAACACAACATCCTCGCTGCCGAGGTCCACGTCCCGGGCGTCGCGCGGATGCTGGCCCGCGTCGACGAGGCGGGCCTGACCAACCTGCGAGTCCACCGCGGAGATGCTCTCGAGTACCTGCAGCAGTGGGTTCCGGCGGGAAGTCTCGAGGCGGTTCACCTCTTCTTCCCCGACCCATGGCCGAAGAACCGCCACGCGAAGCGGCGGTTCGTCCAACAACACACCCTCACCCTGATCGCCGACCGCCTTCGGCCGGGCGGGACGTTGCTCATCGCGACGGATCACGCGATCTACGCCGAGCATGCTCTCGAGCAGCTGGCTGCTCACGGCGGCTATGACGTCGTGCTGGGGGAGCGGCCGTCGTGGCGACCGAGCGATGGTTTTGAGGACAAGGGCGTGCTCGCGGGCCGTTCGATCACCGAGATCCGCGCCTCCCGCCCGCGCTGATATCCGCACCAGATGAAGAGAACCCCCGGCTGATTGGCCGGGGGTTCCTTCGCGTGGAGCGGGCGACGGGAATCGAACCCGCGTAGCCAGTTTGGAAGACTGGGGCTCTACCATTGAGCTACGCCCGCGAGGCGGGTGCCAGCCAGTGCTGGACCACGGGTTAGCCTAATGCCCGTTGTCGCTGCGGCACGAATCGCCGCATGGCCGTTCGGGGTATGGCGCAGGTTGGTAGCGCGTCCGCTTTGGGAGCGGAAGGCCGCCGGTTCAAATCCGGCTACCCCGACCAACAGCCGAAGGGGGCATCGCGATCGAGCGATGCCCCCTTCGGCGTATGTCGGCGGTTGACCACGAAGCCGAAGGGGAGCACTGGCCGCCTTGAAAAGCCCGCGTTTCGTGGCGGGAGGCCACGGGCGGCTAGAGTGGGGCACCGGTCGTGGATGCCCCCGGGCGTCCGCGCGCTTATTTCGAAGAACTTGCTGCCCGCCACCCTCGCACTGGCGTCGCGTGGGTCTGAGCAGGCCAAAAGACCGTTATCTAACCGACAAAGTGGAGTACCTGCTGTGAAGAGTGCTGTTGAAAAGCTCAACCCGACCCGGGTCAAGATGACTGTCGAGGTCCCGAGTGATGAGCTGCAGCCGTATGTCGATGATGCCCTGAAGAAGATCGCCGGGCAGATCAGCGTGCCCGGCTTCCGCGCCGGCAAGGTCCCGTCGCGGATCATCGAGCAGCGCGTCGGCAAGGGCGCGGTGCTCCAGGAGGCCGTCAACGAGGCCCTGCCCGAGTTCTTCGCCAAGGCCGTCGAGGCCGAGGACCTGAGCCCGCTCGGCCAGCCCGACGTCGAGGTCACCGAGGTCCCCCTCGAAGACGGCCAGGAGCTCGTCTTCACCGTTGAGGTCGAGACCCGTCCCGAGATCACCCTGCCGAACTACGAAGGCCTCGCGATCGAGGTCGACACCGTGGCCGTCACCGATGAGGACGTCGAGGAGCGGCTCACCGAGTTGCGTGAGCGCTTCGGCACCCTGACCGGTGTGGACCGCGCCGTCGAGTCCGGCGACTTCGTCTCGATCGACTTGAAGGCCGCGATCGACGGCGAGGAGATCGACGCCGTCGAGGGCATCTCCTACGAGGTCGGCTCGGGCAACATGCTTGAGGGCATGGACGACGCGCTCGTCGGCATGACCCAGGGCGAGACCAAGACCTTCACCGCCCCGCTCGCTGGCGGCGACAAGGCCGGCCAGGACGCGGACTGCACGATCACCGTCCAGTCGGTGAAGGTCCGCGAGCTGCCCGAGGTCGACGACGAGTTCGCCCAGCTGGCGAGCGAGTTCGACACCGCCGAGGAACTGCGCGCCGATGTCACCAAGCAGGTCGAGCAGGCCAAGCGCTTCGAGCAGGGCGTCCAGGCCCGCGACAAGGTCCTCGACGCGATCCTCGACCAGACCGAGGTTGACCTGCCCGAGAGCCTCGTCGAGGCCGAGATTCACTCGCACCTCGAGCAGGAAAACAAGCTCGACGACGATGTGCACCGCGCCGAGGTCGACGAGCAGACCCGCAAGGCGATGAAGGCTCAGTTCGTCCTTGACGCGCTCGCCGAGGCCGAAGAGGTCGAGGTTGGCCAGCCCGAGATCATCGAGTACCTCATCATGCAGGCCCAGCAGTACGGGATGGACCCGAACCAGTTCGCCCAGATGGTCGACCAGCAGGGGCAGGTCCCGGCGATTGTCGGTGAGGTCGCTCGCCGCAAGGGCCTCGCGGCCGCGCTCGACAAGGCGACGATCACCGACACCGACGGCCAGGCCGTGAACCTGGACGAGCTCGTCCCGCAGGCCGACGACGAAGGGGTCGACGAGGCCCCGATCGAGGATGCCGAGGTCACCGACGAGAGCGCGGACGACGTGGTCGTTGACGACTCGACCGACGGTGAGGGCGAGGTCGTCGTGGACGCCGATAAGGGCCCGCAGGACTGACCCTGACTCCTTCGCACGACAGCACGAGGGCGGCCCATCGGGCCGTCCTCGTCGCCTTCGCTCTCGCCGGTATCGCCTTCGCGACCTGGGCATCTCGCCTGCCGGATATTAAGGCGCAGCTGGGGTTGACCTCGGGCGAGCTCGGGATCACCTTGCTGACCGGCGCGGTGGGTTCGCTGCTCGCCCTTCCACTCGCCGGCGGCATCGCCGAACGGATCGGCGCCGCGGCGACCGTGATGACCGGTGCCGCCTTCGCGGTGACCGGAATCATCGGCATCGGCCTTGGGGTCGATGTCGCCGAGAATCGGTGGCTCGTCTCGGTGGCCCTCTTCATCACCTCGATCGGCATCTCCTTGTGGGATGTCGCGATGAATCTCGAAGGCACGGTCGTCGAGCGTGCCCGCGGCCGCGCGACGATGCCGCTCTATCACGCGCTCTTCTCTGGGGGGACGGTGCTCGCGGCGCTCCTCGGTGCCGTCCTTGTCTGGGCGGAGGTCCCGATCCTGCTCCACCTGAGCGTCGTCGGGCTGATCGTGCTGGTCGTGGCCGAGCGCGCGCGTCGCTCCTTCTTGCCGCACCGGCCGGTCGCGGCGGCGGGAAGTGAGGGCACGGGCGACGGGCCTCCTTCACCCTCGGCTCGCTCGGCGTGGATGGAGCCTCGAACGCTCGCGATCGGCCTCTTTGTCCTGGTCGCGGCCTTCACCGAGGGGACGGCGAACGACTGGATCGCGGTGGCCTTCGTCGACGGTCACGAGGTGCCGGCGTGGGCCGGGGTGGTGGCGTTTGCCCTCTTCCTCACGGCGATGACGACCGGTCGAATCCTCGGCACCGCGTGGCTCGACCGCTGGGGCCGCACCCGGGTCCTGGTCCCGATGCTCGTCCTCGCGGGGATCGGCTCGGTGCTCGTGGTCTTCGGGTCGGTACCGCTGGCGTACCTCGGCACCGTGCTCTGGGGGCTCGGGGTGAGCCTCGGCTTCCCCGTCGGGATGAGCGCCGCCGCGGACGATCCGCGTCGCGCCGCCGCCCGCATGTCGGTCGTCGCGACGATTGGCTACTCGGCCTTCATCGCCGGCCCGCCGGTGCTCGGGCTCCTCGGTGACCACGTCGGGATCCTGCGGGCCCTGCTCCTGGTTGCCGGGATGCTGCTCATCGCCCTCGCGACCGTCACGACGTTGACCCCCCGCCCCGAGCGAGAGCCAGCCCCCACCCCCTAACCGACGTGACTCCACGTCCGTGATGACGGTCACACCCGGGCGCGAAGGGGGAGCGCGCGTGGTGACAATGGCGGGCATCGGTGGGCCCGTCGGCCGACCGATCGCGCTACGCCCCATGACGATTCAACGATGAGGATGGCTGCAACGTGACCGGTGGGCTGATCGTTTCCCCCTTCCCGGTGGAGGACCCGTCGGCCCTGGCCGCGCAGGAGCAGGTCTACGGCGAGCTCGCCGAGAGCATCCGGCCGCTCATCGACGCGTGTGTGCGCACGCGCGTCGAGCCGGAGGAGTTGCGGGCCGTGGCCGCCGAGGTTCGGGCGCTCACCGAGCGGCTGCTCGCGACGGCGCAGGACACCCCGCTCGGCCTGGAAACCTCCAGTGATGGACGCCTGCGCGATCACGGCAATCCGGCGATCGGTCTGCGTAACCCGATCGCGCCCCCTTTGCACATCACCTATCCCGAGCGGGGCCGCGCCGAGTGTTTCTTCAGCCTGGGCGCCCCCTACGAGGGGCCACCGATGCATGTCCACGGTGGCATCGTCGCGACGGTCCTTGACCAGGTGCTTGGCCTGCTACCCGCGCATATCGGCCGGCCGGGCATGACCGCGTATCTCAATTGCACCTACCGGCGTCCCACCCCGCTCGGCGATCTCAGTTGCGTCGCCTGGGTCGAGGAGGAGTTGGGCTTTAAGACCTTGGTTCGCGGCGAGCTACGCGATGACCAGGGGCGCGTCACGGTGGAGGCCGAGGGTCTCTTCGTGGTCCCGAAATGGGCCCGCCAGCACCTCGGGACACCGGTCGGCGACGCGGGCGACTTCGATCCGGTCTGACGGTCGCTCGCCGGGCCCGGCGGGGTCATAGGGTAGGTCGTTATGGCGACCCCCCCTGAGGAGCACGTGCTGCCCGCCGACCCCGACGCCCAGTCCGACGAGGAGCAAGCGCACGCTCCGGAGGCGCTCGACAACGAGACCTCCGAGCCCAACTTCGCTCAGGTCTTCTACCCCGCCCGGCCCCGCGCCCTTCGTCCGCGAGCTCGACTGCGCGGGAAGGGGGCGCGCTCGGTGATGCGCCCGAGCGAACCGGTCGGGACGAACCCGATCTACGTGGCGTGGCTGCGCAGCCAATCGATGCTGCAGGATGCCAAGGACATCTCCCGCCAGTTCACTGGGTTGGGGAGCATGTGGCAAAACCCGTACGCGACGCCGGATCCGCGCGCGGCCGTGCAGACGGCGTCGGTGTGGTTCACCGCCTACCCGATTTCGATGATCACCCGGCCGGGGGAGTCCTTCCTCGCGACGCTCGCCGACCAGGACCTCTGGCGGACCTTCCAGCGGATCGGGATCCAGGCGATCCACACCGGGCCGGTCAAGACCGCCGGCGGGATCTCGGGCTGGGATATGACGCCGAGCATCGACGGTCACTTCGATCGGATCGGGACCCACATCGATCCGCTCTTCGGCACCGAGGACGACTTCCGCGATATGTGCGTCGTCGCCGCGGCCCACGACGGGACGATCCTCGACGACATCGTCCCTGGTCACACGGGGAAGGGGGCGGATTTCCGCCTCGCCGAGATGGGCCTGGAGGACTACCCGGGGATCTACCACATGGTGGCGATCCCGCCGGAGGATTGGCACCTCCTCCCCGAGGTGCCCGAAGGGCGCGACTCGGTCAATCTCGACGAAGAGGCCGAGCAGTCCCTCGCCGAGGCGGGCTACATCGTTGGGCGGCTGCAACGGGTGATCTTCCAGGTGCCGGGAGTAAAGGACACCAACTGGAGCGCGACCTCTCCGGTGACCGGTCCCGATGGGATCAGCCGCCGCTGGGTGTACCTGCACTACTTCAAGGAGGGGCAGCCCTCGATCAACTGGCTCGATCCCACCTTCGCCGGGATGCGCCTCGTGATCGGCGACGCCCTGCACTCGCTGGGAGACCTCGGCTCCGGGGGCCTACGACTGGACGCCAACGGCTTCCTCGGTGTCGAGAAGTCGGCCGAAGACTCCCCGGCGTGGTCCGAGGGCCACCCGCTCAGCGAGGCCGCGAACCAGCTGATCGGCTCGATGGTGCGCAAGGTCGGGGGCTTCACCTTCCAGGAGCTGAACCTCTCGATCGACGACATCCTCGACACCTCCAAGGCCGGCGCCGACCTCTCTTACGACTTCGTCAACCGTCCGGCGTACCACCACGCGATGGCGACCGGTGACACGGAGTTCCTGCGGCTCACCTTGCGTGAGGCGATGGAGATCGGGGTCGAGGCGGTGTCCTTGGTCCACGCCCTGCAAAACCACGATGAGATGACCTACGAGCTCGTCCACTTCGCGAGCGAGCACGCCGATCAGATCTACCCCTTCCGCGGAGAGGAGATCACCGGCGCCGAGCTCGCCGAGACCATCCGAGCCGAGCTCACCGAGGTGCTGACCGGTGACAACGCTCCGTACAACGCGGTCTTTACGACCAACGGGATCGCTTCGACCACGGCGTCGATCATCGCGGCGTCTTTGGGGATCACCGACCCCGCGTCGATGACCGAGGAGGATGTCGAGCGGGTCACCCAGGCGCATTTGCTGCTCGCGGGCTTCAACGCCCTGCAGCCCGGGGTCTTTGCGCTCTCGGGGTGGGACCTCGTCGGCGCGACGACCCTGCCCCGCGAGCAGATCGAGCACCTGCTGACGACCGGCGATACCCGCTGGATCCACCGCGGCGCGTACGACCTGATGGGGATCGCCCCGGAGGCGACGGCCTCGACCAGCGGGATGCCGCGCGGGCAGGTGCTCTACGGCTCGCTCCCGGAGCAGCTGGAGAACCCCCGCTCCTTCGTCACCCGGCTAAAGGAGATCCTGCACCTGCGCGGGTACTTCGGGATCGCGACGACCCGTCAGATCGACATCCCCGAGGTCTCGCACCCGGCGATGCTCGTCATGGTCCACGAGTACGTGCAGTGGCCCGGACAAAAGCAGCTCACCGTCTTGAACTTCTCCGCCGAGCCGATCGCCGGGACCGTGATCAGCGAGTACTTGGTCCCGGGCTCGACGCTGATGGACATGGGCGACGGCTCCGCCTTCGGGGAGGTCGACCGGCTGCACGGTTTCCACGTCGAGCTCGGCGGCCACCGCGGCCTCGCTCTGCTCGTCACCGAACCGCCCGAGGACGAGCCCGACGAGGACACCGAGTAGCGAGAAGGGGGAGACGCATCCCCCTTCCGACCACCGCCCGATCGGCACCGACGTTGCGCTGTGGGCGAACAGGTTGCGAGGGCGGGATGGATCGAGCGCCCTTGCGCGTTAGGGTCACTGACAAGGCATTCGCGCGACCCGTGGCGGGCCCCGCGCAGAGCACAACCACCGACCGCGAGAGCGAGTGAGCGTGAGCAACAGCACCGAGATCGTCGGCGCCGGCCCCCAGGCCGGGATGGGCCTCGACGACCACATCTACCAGCGCCTCCTTCGAGAGCGCATCATCTTCCTCGGCTCCGATGTGCGTGACGACAACGCCAACGCGATTGCCGCGCAGATGCTGCTCCTGGCAGCCGAGGACCCCGATAAGGACATCTGGCTCTACATCAACAGCCCCGGAGGATCGATCTCCGCGGGGATGGCGATCTACGACACGATGAAGTGGATCCCCAACGACGTCGCGACCGTGGCCATGGGCCTCGCCGCCTCGATGGGTCAGTTCCTCCTCTCCGCTGGCACCCCCGGCAAGCGCTACGCGACCCCCCACGCGCGGGTCATGATGCACCAGCCGTCGGGCGGCATCGGCGGTACCGCCTCGGACATCAAGATCCAGGCCGAGCAGATGCTCTACGTGAAGAAGCAGATGGCCGAGCTGATCGCCGAGCACACCGGCCAGAGCGTTGAGCAGATCGAGAAGGACTCCGACCGCGACCGCTGGTTCAGCGCCGAAGAGGCCAAGGAATACGGCTTCGTCGACCACGTCTTCGCCAGCGCCGAGCAGGCCGGCGGCCGCTCCAGCGACAACCCGGTCACCGACTGACCTCGCGCGTCGGATACAGCCAAGGAGATTGAGTAACCATGCACTTTGACCCCCAGGCGCGCCTGCACATGCCGGGCGACGCCCCCATGCGACCGGGTCCGTCAAGCCGCTACATCCTGCCGAACTTCGAGGAGCGCACCTCCTACGGGATGAAGCGGATGGACCCCTACACCAAGCTCTTCGAGGACCGGATCATCTTCCTCGGGGTGCAGGTGGACGACGCCTCCGCGGATGACATCATCGCCCAGCTGTTGGTGCTGGAATCCCAAGAGCCCGAGCGCGACATCCTGATGTACATCAACAGCCCCGGTGGCTCGTTCACGGCGATGACCGCGATCTACGACACCATGCAGTACATCCGCCCGGACATCCAGACCTTCGTGATCGGGCAGGCCGCCTCCGCGGCGGCGGTGCTCCTCGCGGCCGGTGCTCCGGGGAAGCGGTTCGCGCTGCCGAACAGCCGGATCATGATCCACCAGCCCGCCCTCGCCGGTGGCGACTACGGGCAGGCCAGTGACATCGAGATCCAGGCCAACGAGGTCCTACGGATGCGCGAGTGGCTCGAGGAGACCTGGGCCCAGCACTCCGGCAAGTCCGTCGAGGAGGTGCGCCGCGACATCGAGCGCGACAAGATCCTCTCGGCTGCCGAGGCCAAGGAGTACGGCCTGATCGACCAGGTCTTGACTCCGCGGAAGGCCTCACTGGAGGACTGAGATCCCCCTTCGGCATCGACCCCCTTCGCGCAGCCCCCTTCGGAATGATCCGGAGGGGGGCTGCGCGCGTCTCATCCCTGCTGGCTCGAGGTATCCGGGCGTCACTGGCGGCGGCGGCGTCCATCGATTCGCGGGAAGGGGGAGCGCTCCCCTCTGCGGAACCGGTCGGCCTGATCCGTGCGTCAAAGCGCCATGAAACGGATTCTCCTGGCGCTGATGACGGTACTGATCACGCTGCTCGCGGGGGTGGCTGCGGCGCCCCAGGCCTGCGCGTGCAGTTGTGTCCCTGTGGATCCGGGGCAGGGATTCCCGGACGCCGACCTCATTGCCGAGGTCTCCGTGATCAGCGTGCAGCGTGGCTGGACCACCAACACCTTCACCTTCCAAGTGCATCGGGAGTGGAAGGGGGAGCACGCGCCGGTCGTGACGGTCGACTCGGCCGCACAGGACACGGCGTGCGGTGTGACCTTCGAAGGGGATGGCGCCCGGTACCTCGTCTTTGCTTCCCAGTTCAACGGTCGCCTCATTACCGGCGTGTGCAGCGGGTCCTCCCGCATTGACGGCGCGGACCCGTCGAACGCCCTCGCCGACGTCCAAGCCCAGTTGGGCCCCGGAACGGTGCCCGACAAGGGCGACGGCGCGCTGACCGGCCCCGCGACGGTGGCGCCGGGAACCGCTCGATCCTGGCGCACGGCCGCTCTGGGCGGGGGCGCAGCGCTGGCCCTCGTGGCCATCGGAGTGCTCGTCGTGGTGGTCCGTCGCCGGTAAGCGCCTGTCCGATTGCGCTGTGAGCGGACAAGCGCGACGCGCCGCGGTCGGCCGTCGTTCAATAGATCGAGGTTGACGGTGCCGACGGGTACCGTCGGACCACGAGCCCACCGTCGACGGTGGGGTGAACGGCGATGAAGGGGAGATGACGTGGCACGAGTCGGCGAGAGCGGCGACCTGCTGAAGTGCTCCTTCTGCGGGAAGTCGCAGAAGCAGGTCAAGAAGCTGATCGCCGGGCCGGGTGTGTACATCTGCGATGAGTGCATCGATTTGTGCAACGAGATCATCGAAGAGGAGCTCGCCGAGGGCAGCGACCTCGGGCTGACCGACCTGCCGAAGCCGCGCGAGATCTTCGACTTCCTGCAGACTTACATCATCGGCCAGGAGAAGGCCAAGAAGGCCCTCGCGGTCGCGGTGTACAACCACTACAAGCGCATCCAGGCGAGCGACGGGATCGCCGCCAAGCGCGATGAGGACCACGTCGATATCGCCAAGAGCAACATCCTGCTGATCGGCCCGACGGGGTGCGGCAAGACCTATCTCGCCCAGACCCTGGCCCGGATGCTCAACGTCCCCTTCGCGATCGCCGATGCGACCGCGCTCACCGAGGCCGGCTATGTCGGCGAGGATGTCGAAAACATCCTGCTCAAGCTGATCCAGGCCGCCGACTACGACGTCAAGAAGGCCGAGCAGGGGATCATCTACATCGACGAGGTCGACAAGGTCGCCCGCAAGTCCGAGAATCCCTCGATCACCCGTGATGTCTCCGGCGAAGGGGTGCAGCAGGCGCTGCTGAAGATCCTCGAGGGCACGACCGCCTCGGTCCCGCCCCAGGGTGGCCGCAAGCACCCGCACCAAGAGTTCATCCAGATCGACACGACCAATGTCCTCTTTATCGTCGGCGGCGCCTTCGCCGGTCTCGAAAAGCTCATCGAGTCGCGGCGCGGCAAGAAGGGGCTGGGCTTCGGTTCTGAGCTCCACAGCCCGACCGATCTCGCCGACTCGATCGTCGAGGTCATGCCCGAGGACCTGATGAAGTTCGGGCTGATCCCGGAGTTCATCGGGCGCTTGCCAGTCATCACGACCGTCTCGCCGCTCGATCGCGACGCCCTCGTGCAGATCCTGACCGAGCCGCGCAATGCCCTCGTGAAGCAGTACCAGAAGATGTTTGACTTGGACGGCGTCGAGTTGGAGTTCACCGAGGAAGCCATCGAGGCCGTCGCCGAGCAGGCGCTCTCACGGGGGACGGGCGCCCGTGGCCTTCGCGCGATCCTCGAAGAGGTCCTGATGCCGGTGATGTTCGATGTCCCAAGCGACGACGAGATCGAGCGCGTCGTGATCACTGGCGAGGTCGTGGCCAACAATGTCTTGCCCACCATCGTGCGCCACGATGAGACTCCGAAGCGGCAGCGCAAGCGTTCGGCCTGATCGTCGGCCGTGAGCGCTCCCTTCCGGCTGACCGCCGGGCAACCCGCGCCGCGCCAGCAATCGCCGAGGACCTGCGGCGCCGCGTGCGCGGCGGTCGCGCGCATGCTGGTCGATCCCCCCTTCGCCCGCTGGATCGTCAGCGGCGAAGGCTCACCGGTCCCCGGCGCGCAGGGCCGGGATGAGGCCGAGCGGTTCGCCGCCTACGAAGGGGTCGTCCGCTCGCGGACCAATCGCTTCCGACGCGTCGGAGGCGGGGTCAACCCACCGTGGCCGCGCGCCCTCGGCACGCCGCCGTGGGGTCTGCGGACCGAGATGCAGACCTATGGGTCCCTGCCCGGCACGAGCTACGAGTTCGATGCCCTACGGCCGCGCGGCGCCGGTGCGCTGGCGCGGATCCACCGGCGGCTCACCGAGGTCGTTGTCGAAGGGGAGCCCGCGATCCTTTATGTCGGCAATGCCCAGCTGCCTCGCCACGTCACCTTGATCCTGCCCGGCCCGGTGCGTGGCTCCCTCGAGGTGTACGAACCGCACGCGGGCACCGTGACGGACTTCGGGGTCGACGACTTCGCCCGGCGCGAACTGGCCCTTGGCGGCTGGCGGCACCCATGGCTGGTGATCCGGCCGACGGGGCACCGTCGCGCCCGCGCCGACGAAACCCACCGCCTACAATTGCCGACCTTCGGGCGCCAGCCGTCGGCGGAGCCCCTGCAGCGCTCCGCCCAGCGCTAGTCTGGCGATGATCAGGTCCCGCATCGAGCGGGGCCTGCCGGAGCCTCCGGGGGTAGATATGGCACGTGCTCGCAACGCCATCGCAGCGCTCATCGTCGGTGGTGCCGCGCTCCCTTTGATGCCTGCGGCGTGCACGTCGACGGGATGCGCGTCCGGTGCGGACTCGGCGACCGCAGCGACCACCCAGTTCCTGCAAGCGTCGGTGAGTGCGCAGGACGAGCCTGATGTCTGCCCGTGGGTGCTCAAGGACAATGAGGCAGCGGGTCTGCAGCTGGCCCGGGAGATCTCACGTGGGGTGAGCTCGGCCGGCGTGGATTCCCTTGAGGTCACGGAGTCGCCGTCGCAGCAGGAGGGTGCGGTGCATTTCGTCACGGTTGCCGGTGGCGATCTGCCGGTCAGTACCTTCTATGTCGTCGACGAAGGCGGTCGCTATCTGGTGGCGCCCCAGGCGACGCTGGAAGCAGCCGCGAAGTAGGACGCCACCAGGGCGGGACCCTTAGGCCTTGGGGGGCTTGACGAAGGGGATCAACTCGACGTCGGTGAGGGCGATCGTTTCGCCTTCGGTGTAGTCGAAGGAGCCGGTCAGGCGGCCCGCAGCGCGCAGGTCGCCTTCGCCGATCTTGACCCGCTCGATCGTCGCCGCCGGAGCGGTCAAGGTCGCTGCGGTGATTTCGCTGCGCATCCCGACCTTGGCGTCGGACTTGGCCTTACGGACCTGTCCGAGCGCGGAGCCGACGGCGTCGAGCACGGCCGGGTCGCCCCCTTCGACGCTGACCTCGGCGAGCACCGGCCAGGTCGCGCGGTGCACCGAACCCTCTTGCCACCACGACCAGACCTCTTCGGTCGCGTAGGGGAGGAAGGGGGCGAGCAGCCGGAGCAGCGCGTCGAGGGCAAGGCGCAGGGCAGCACGGGCAGACCGGGTGCCCGCGTCATTGTCGGCCCCGTGGGCGCGGTCCTTGACGAGTTCGATGTAGTCGTCGCAGAAGGTCCAAAAGAAGGTCTCGGTGACCTCCAAGCTGCGCGTGTAGTCCCAGCTCTCGAAACCGGCCGTGGCCCGCTCGATGACCTGGCCCAACTGGGCCAGCATCGCCGCGTCGAGGGGGTGGGTCACCTCGGAGCGCAGGTCATCGGCGTCGACCGAGCCGAAGCCGAGGGCGAACTTGCTCGCGTTGAGCAGCTTGATCGCGAGGCGCCGACCGACCTTCATCTGGCCCTCGTCGTAGGCGGCGTCGGTGCCGAGACGACCGGAGGCCGCCCAGTAGCGCACGGCGTCGGCCGAGTGGGTGACGACGACGTCTTCGGGGGTGACGACATTGCCCTTGGACTTGCTCATCTTCTTGCGGTCCGGGTCGAGGATCCAGCCCGAGATGGCCGCGTTCTTCCACGGGACCGAGCCCTCTTCGAAGTGGGAGCGCACGACGGTCGCAAAGAGCCAGGTGCGGATGATGTCGTGCGCCTGGGGGCGCATGTCCATCGGGAAGACCTTGGCCCAGAGGCCGTCCGGGTCACCCCCGGTGCCGCGCCAGTCGCCCGCGATCTGCGGGGTGAGCGACGAGGTCGCCCAGGTGTCCATGACATCGGGGTCGCCGGTGAACCCACCGGGCTGGTCCCGCTCGGACTCCTCGAAGCCCTCGGGAGCCTCGGCGGCAGGGTCGACCGGCAGCTGGTCCTCGCGCGGGACGATGGGCGCGTCGTACTCGGGCTGGCCCTCGGCGTCGAGGCGATACCAGACGGGGATCGGCACGCCGAAGAAGCGCTGGCGGGAGATCAGCCAGTCGCCATTGAGTCCCGCGACCCAGTTCTTGTAGCGCGCACGCATGAAGTCGGGGTGGAAGGCGATCTGGTCGCCGCGCGCCTGCAGCGCCTCGTTGAGGTCGGCGTCGCGCCCGCCATTGCGGATGTACCACTGGCGGCTCGTCACGATCTCGAGCGGGCGCTCGCCGCGCTCGTAGAAGTTGGCCTTCCGGGAGGTCTTGACCGGCTCGCCGTCCATGTCGCCGGATTCGCGCAGCGCCGCCACGACCACCTCGCGCGCCGAGTGGACGGTCTTGGTGGCCATCTCGGCGAAGACCGCGCGTCCCCCTTCGTCCGTAATCCACTCCGGCGTCTCGGCCTGGATCCGGCCGTTGCGGGTGATCACCGAGCGGGTCGGCAGTTGCAGCTCACGCCACCAGATGACATCGGTCAGGTCACCGAAGGTGCAGCACATCGCGATGCCGGCGCCCTTGTCCTGCTCGGCGAGGCCGTGCGCGACGACCGGCACTTCGACGCCGAAGAGGGGTGAGGTGACGGTGCTGCCGAAGAGGTCCTGGTAGCGCTCGTCGTCCGGGTGGGCGATCAGCGCCACGCAGGCCGGGAGCAGTTCGGGGCGGGTGGTCTCGATGTAGACCGGCTCGCCTCCTTCGCGATGGAAGGCCACGCGGTGGTAGGCGCCCGGGTAGTCGCGCGCCTCGAGTTCGGCCTGGGCGACCGCGGTCTGGAAGGTCACATCCCACAGCCCCGGCGCTTCGGCGGTGTAGGCCTCGCCCCGCGCGAGATTGCGCAGGAAGGCCTGCTGCGCGGTCGCCCGGCTGTGGTCATCGATCGTGCGGTAACTGATCGACCAGTCGAGGCTGAAACCGAGCCGGCGGAAGAGGGACTCGAAGGCCTCTTCGTCCTTGATCGTGAGGGTGTCGCAGAGGTCGATGAAGTTCTGTCGGCTGACCGGGACCTGGTCGGCGGCCTTGATCGTCTTGGTCGTGCCTTCGAAGGGGGGCACGAAGTCCGGGTCGTACTGCAGGTGAGAATCGCCGCGCACGCCGTAGTAGTTCTGGACGCGCTTCTCGGTCGGGAGGCCATTGTCATCCCACCCGATCGGGTAGAAGACGTTGAACCCGGTCATCCGCTTGTAGCGGGCCATGCAGTCGGTGTGCGTGTAGGAGAAGACGTGGCCCATGTGCAGGCTGCCGCTCGCGGTCGGCGGGGGCGTGTCGATCGAGAAGATCTGCTCCGCGTCACCGTCGCGGTCGAAGGCGTAGGTGCCCTGCTCCTGCCATACCGCGCCCCACTTCTCCTCGAGCCCATCCAGGGACGGACGATCCGGGATCGAAGGGGGAGTGGTGTTGGCGTTCGTCATGGCGCCGATCTTCCCACCTGCCAGCGCATCCGACCGAATCGGTGGACGGCTGGGCCGTAGGCTTACCGCCATGTCGACCAAGCAGCGGCGCTTCGAGCCCGAACCGGTCTACCGCATGATCGTCGCGGTGGCCCGCCCCACCTTCTTCGGATTGGGATTGAAGTTTACGTTCACCGGGCGCGAGCACGTCCCGCGCTGGGGCGGAGCCGTGCTCGCCGTCAACCACACGGGGTACCCGGACTTCCTCTTCGCCGCGATGGCCTGCCGCCGACGGCACCGCTGGGTCCGCTTCATGGCCAAGAAGTCGGTCTGGAGCAACTCCAAGACCGGCCCGATCATGCGCGCGCTGAAGCACATCCCGGTCGACCGGCACGCCGGCGCCGAATCCTTCCGCCTGGCGGTCGATTCGTTGAAGCGCGGGGAGATCGTCGGGGTCTACCCCGAGGCGACGATGTCGCGCTCCTTCGAGATCAAGGAGCTCAAGACCGGCGCGGTCCGGATGGCGCAGGAGGCTGGCGTCCCGCTGTTGCCGACGATCGTCTGGGGCGCCCAGCGCCTCTGGACCAAGGACGTCCCGAAGAACCTCAAGCGCTCCGGCATCCCGATCCACGTGACGATCGGTGAGCCGATGGTGATCGGGCCGGATGACGACGCGCAGGCCCGCACCGAAGAACTGCGCGAGATCATGAAGCGCCTGCTCGACCAGACGATCGCGGCGTACCCCCCGATGACCGGCGAAGACCTGCGCTTCCTCCCCGCGCGTCTCGGCGGCACCGCGCCGACGTACGAAGAGGCCTACGCGAAGGACCTCGCGGACATGAAGCGCAAGAAGGACGAGTTCACCGGCTGACCCCCTTCGCACGTGGGGTGTCAGGGGTGCGGTGAGGTGCGCCTTCTGCAGGCCACTCGACGGGAAGGGGTGTAAAGGGTGCGGTGAGGTGCACCTTCCGCAGGCCACCTGGCGGGAAGGGGTGCGAAGGGTGCGGTGCAGTGCACCCCTCGCAGGCCGCTAGAGCGCGTGACCGAGGTGAGCGAGCGCCTGCCGGAGCAAGGCACCGTGCCCACCGGCCATCTCCGCGGCGACATCGGTCGAGGCCGCCTCGTGCGGGGTAAGCCAGGCCAACTCGAGCGAATCCTGTTGCGGCGCAGTGTCGCCCGCGACCGGCACGATGAAGCACAGCGCCACCGCGTGCTGGCGCGGGTCGTGGAAGGCGGTCACTCCGGGCGTCGGGAAGAACTCCGCCACGGTGAAGGGGGTCGGGCTCGCCGGGACCTGGGGGAGGGCGACCGCGCCGAGGTCCTTTTCGAGGTGGCGCAGCAGCGCATCGCGGATCCGCTCGTGATAGAGCACGCGACCGGCCACGAGCTCGCGCTCCATGGTCCCCGTGTCCGAGACCCGCAGCAGCAAGCCGACGCGGTTCACTGCGCCATTGGCGTCCACGCGGACCGGGACCGCGACGACGTACAGGATCGGGACGCGGCCGCGCACCTCGCCCAACTCCTCGTGGGTGAGCCAGGCGTGCTGTCGGTCGAGCTCGGTAGCCATGCCGGTGATTGTTCCATCTGCGGCCACTGGCCCTACACTTGCGGTCAGGCGTTTGAGCCGTTATCAGCGGCGAGCCCCCGGAAGAACCGGCACACCGACCCCCTTCGAGAGACGGGGACGCGGGGCCTTAGTAGAACCGGGCGGGTGGGCCCGAGACAGCCTTCGACAGCGTGACGAGCGGTCGTGACGCCCCCTTCTCGCGAAGGGGGAGCGCGGCAAGCGGGGTGGTACCGCGGCAGGGATGTCGTCCTCGATCAGCGATCCGGTTGACCCGCCGCACGCGATTCGAACAAGGACGACTTGACCCGTGACGTACCCCCTGGCTTCCCACGCCGACGACGCTGAGAGCGTCCCCGCCAGCCCGTCCTTCCCGCAGATCGAGGAGCAAGTCCTCGCCTACTGGGAGGCCGACAACACCTTCCAGGCCTCGATTGACCAGCGTCCCGCGGGCGTCGACGGCGACAACGAGTTCGTCTTCTACGACGGCC
The DNA here is from genome assembly GCF_041365945.1 of Janibacter sp. GXQ6167. Classification (NCBI taxonomy): domain Bacteria; kingdom Bacillati; phylum Actinomycetota; class Actinomycetes; order Micrococcales; family Intrasporangiaceae; genus Janibacter; species Janibacter sp. GXQ6167. The sequence continues at coordinate 112,180 of NZ_JBGFSK010000006.1, forward strand.
CCCCCTTCGCCAACGGCCTCCCGCACTACGGCCACCTGCTGACCGGGTACGTCAAGGACGTCGTCCCGCGCTACCAGACGATGCGCGGCAAGCGGGTCGAGCGCCGCTTCGGCTGGGACACCCATGGTCTGCCTGCCGAACTCGAGGCGATGCGCCAGCTGGGCCTGAAGACCACCGACGAGATCCACGAGCTCGGCATCGAGAAGTTCAACGCCGCCTGCCGTGAGTCGGTCATGAAGTACACCGGCGAGTGGCGCGACTACGTGACCCGTCAGGCCCGCTGGGTCGACTTCGATCACGACTACAAGACGATGAACCCCGACTTCATGGAGTCGGTGATCTGGGCCTTTAAGCAGCTCTACGACAAGGGCCTGATCTACGAAGGCTTCCGCGTACTGCCGTACTGCTGGCAGGACGAGACCCCCCTCTCCAACCACGAGCTGCGGATGGACGAGGAGACCTACAAGATCCGGCGCGACCCGGCCGTGACGGTCGGCTATCGCCTGGAGACGACGACCGATGACGACCCGCTCTCTGGCGCGCTCGCTCTCGTGTGGACCACCACGCCGTGGACGCTGCCCTCGAACCTCGCGGTGATGGTCGGCGAGGACATCGAGTACGTCGTCGTCGAATCGTCCTTCACGGGGACCCCCGAGCGTTACCTGATCGGCGCCGAGCGCCTCGAGCACTACGCCCGGGAGTTGACCGACGAAGGGGGCGAGGGTCTGGACTCCCAGATCGTCGCCCGCTACCGCGGATCCGAGCTCGTCGGCCGGACCTACACGCCCCCCTTCACTTACTACCTCGGGCACGACAAGGCCTTCCGGCTGGTCCCCGCCGAGTTCGTCACGACCACCGACGGCACCGGGCTGGTCCACACGGCCGGAGCCTTCGGTGAGGACGACAAGGTGGTGACCGACCGTGAGGGGATCGTCGCGGTCATGCCGGTCGGCAAGGACGGTCGCTTCACCGCGCCGGTCACCGACTACGAGGGCATGCTCGTCTTCGACGCCAACGCGCCGATCATTGACGACTTGAAGGCCGCCACTCGCGGGCTGGACGAGGCGGGTTCGGTCGCGCCCGGCACCGTGCTGCTGCGCCGGGAAAACTATGACCACTCCTACCCGCACTGCTGGCGCTGCAAGCAGCCCCTGATCTACAAGGGGGTGTCGTCCTGGTTCGTCGAGGTGACGGCCGTCAAGGAGCGGCTGCTCGAGCTGAACCAGGAGATCACCTGGGTGCCGGCGCATATCAAGGACGGCCAGTTCGGCAAGTGGCTGGAAAATGCCCGCGACTGGTCGATCACCCGCAACCGCTTCTGGGGCTCTCCGGTCCCGGTGTGGCGCTCCGACGACCCGAACTACCCCCGGATCGACGTCTACGGCTCCTTCGAGGAGTTGGAGCGGGACTTCGGGCGGATCCCGCGCGACCCCTCGGACCCCAGCGGCGCGCCCGACCTGCACCGCCCCTTCGTCGATGACCTCACCCGCCCGAACCCGGACGACCCGACCGGTCGCTCCACGATGCGCCGCGTCGAAGACGTCCTCGACGTGTGGTTCGACTCCGGGTCGATGAGCTACGCCCAGGTCCACTACCCCTTCGAAAACGCCGACTGGTTCGAGCACCACTTCCCGGGTGACTTCATCGTCGAGTACATCGGGCAAACCCGCGGCTGGTTCTACACGATGCACATCCTCGCCGGGGCGATCTTCGACCGGCCGGCCTTCCAGACCTGCCTCTCGCACGGGATCGTGCTTGGCAACGACGGCCAGAAGATGAGCAAGTCGCTGCGCAACTACCCCGACGTCTCGGAGGTCTTCGACCGCGACGGCGCCGACGCGATGCGCTGGTTCCTGATGTCGAGCCCGATCCTGCGCGGCGGCAACCTGATCGTCACCGAGCAGGGCATCCGCGAAGGGGTCCGCCAGGTCCTGATCCCCTTGTGGAACTCCTGGTACTTCTTCTCCCTCTACGCCAATGCTCTTGGCGGTTATGAGGCGAAGTGGTCGACAGCCTCCACCGATCCGCTGGACCAGTACCTGCTGGCAAAAACGCGCGAGTTCGTCGAGCAGACGACGGCCCAGATGGACGCCTACGACATCGCCGGGGCGTGCGACACGACGCGCTCCTTCACCGATGTCCTCACCAACTGGTACATCCGGCGCTCGCGCGAGCGCTTCTGGGCGAGCAGCGATGACGCGGACCAGGTGGCCCGCGCGCAGGAGGCCTTCGACACCCTCTACACGGTCCTCGAGGTGCTCTGCCGCGTCGCGGCCCCCCTGCTGCCGCTCACGACCGAGGAGATCTGGCGGGGCCTCACCGGGGGCCGCTCGGTGCACCTCACCGATTGGCCGTCGGCGGAGGACTTCCCGGCCGACCACGAGCTGGTCGTCGCGATGGACGCCGCTCGCACCGTGTGCTCGACCGCGAGCTCGCTGCGCAAGGCCAACAAGTTGCGTAACCGGCTCCCGCTGCGTGACCTCACCGTGGTCGTGCCGAACGCCGCCGCGCTTGCCCCCTTCGCGCCGATCATCGCCGACGAGGTCAATGTCCGGGCCGTCGAGTTGCTCGACCTGGACGACCCCGCCGCGCAGGACTTCGGCGTGAGTCAGCGTCTCGTCGTCAACGCCCGCGCGGCCGGCCCCCGCCTTGGTCGCGAGGTCCAGCACGCGATCAAGGGCAGCAAGACCGGCGACTGGTCGGTCGCTGAGGACGGCACGGTCATCTCCGGCGGGCTCGCGCTGCTCGAGGGGGAGTACACCCTCGAGACGGTCGCGAGCGATGACGAAGGGAGCCACCGCGCCACCGCGATGCTGCCGGCGTCGGTGGGCGGCTTCATCGTCCTCGACACCGAGGTCACCGAAGAACTCGCGGCTGAGGGCCTCGCCCGGGACGTCATCCGTGCGGTCCAGCAGGCCCGCCGCGAAGCCGGCCTGGAGGTCTCGGACCGGATCTCGCTCACGGTGACCGGGTCTGCGCGGGTGATCGAGGCCATCCAGGCGCACCAGGGGCTCGTGATGGGAGAGACGCTCGCCGCCCAACTCGGCGCGTCGAGCACCCTGGACGACCTCGCCCTCGGCGAGGGGGTCAGCGAGGCCGAGCTCACGGACGGCGAAAAGGCCCGCATCCAGGTCACCCGCCTCTAACCCGCACCCTCCCACCCCCTTCGCCTTTGCCAGGGCATCTGCGAAGGGGGTGGGAGGGGGCGACCTCGGCCTGAGACAATCGCGCCCATGAGCCCTGCCCCCGACGCCGCCCAGCGTGAGGCCGCCCGCCAACTCGACCTGCGCAAGCGCATGCGCGAGATCGAAGAGTCGATCCTCGCCCGCACTCCCGAGCACGATCTCGAGCCGGACCTCGCTCGGATCACCGCCGTGATGGACCTCCTCGGCGAACCGCAGCGCACCTTCCCGGTCATCCACATCACGGGGACGAACGGGAAGACCTCGACCGCCCGGATCATCGAGTCGGTCCTGCGCGAGATGGGCCTCAAGACCGGGCGGTTTACCTCCCCGCACCTGCACGACATCCGCGAACGTATCTCGATCGGCGGCGAGCTCATCACCCGCGAGGCATTCCTCGCAGCGTGGGAGGACGTGGCCCCCTTCGTCGACGCCGTCGACACTCGCTCGGTGGCCGAAGGGGGACCGCGGATGACCTATTTCGAGGTCATCGTCGCGATCGCCTACGCCGCCTTCGCTGACGCCCCCGTCGATGTCGCGATTATCGAGGTTGGCATGGGTGGGTCGTGGGATGCCACCAATGTCGTCGACGCCGACGTCAGCGTGATCACCCCCATCGGGCTCGACCACCAGCACTTCCTCGGCGACTCGATCCTCGATATCGCCACCGAGAAGGCCGGGATCATCAAGGCCGACGGGATCGCGCTGATCGGCGTGCAAGAGCCCGACGTCGCGGCGTTGCTCGTCGAGCGCGCCGAAGAGGTCGGCGCGCGCCGCGTCGCGATGGAGTCGATCGACTTCGGCGTCACCGCCCGCGAGGTCGCCGTCGGCGGCCAGCAGATCAGCGTCAAGGGTCTGACGGGGGAGTACCCCGACCTCTTCCTCCCCCTTCATGGCGCGCATCAGGCGAGCAACACCGCGCTCGCGATCGCCGCCGTCGAGGCCTTCGTCGGCGGGGGAGAGCAGCGGATCACCGAGGAGGTCCTTCAGGCTGGCCTCGCCGCCGCGACCTCGCCCGGTCGGTTGGAAATCGTCCGGCGCTCGCCCACGGTCTTGGTCGACGCCGCGCACAACCCCCACGGAGCGCGGGCGCTCGCTGCGGCGATCGCGGACTCTTTCACCTTCACCCGGCTCGTCGGCGTCCTCGCGATCTTTAAGGACAAGGACGCGGCCGAGATGATCGAGGCGCTCGACCCGGTGCTCGACGAGGTCGTCGTCACCCGCACGACCTCCGCCCGCGCCATGTCGCCGCAGACCCTCGGTGAGATCGCCTCCGAAATCCTCGGTGAGCACCGCGTGACGATCGTCCCCGAGCTGCCCGACGCGCTCGACCGGGCCGCCGAGCTCGCCGACGAAGGGGGAGTGGCTGGCGCGGTGCTCGCGACCGGCTCGATCATCACCGCCGCGGAGGTCCGGATGCTCCTCGGGGCCGAAGGGGCCGACCCGGCATAGCGGGGTGTCGGCGCGAGGTGGTTGACTCGATCGTCATGGACTCCGCTGCGCTTGCCACCCGCCTGCTCGACCTCCACCGAGACCCAGAACTACTCACCGTCGTCAACGTCTGGGACGCCATCAGCGCCAAGGTCGTCACCGAGACCCCCGGCACGGTCGCGCTCGCGACCGCGAGCCATTCGATCGCGGCGACCCTCGGGTACCCCGACGGCGAGGTCATCCCGCTGGACGAAATGCTCGCGATGGTCGCCCGGATCATCGAGGCCACCGACCTGCCCGTCAGCGCTGACCTCGAAGGGGGATACGGCGACGCCGCCGAGACCATCCGCCGCGCGATCGGCATCGGTGTGGTCGGGGCCAACATCGAGGACCAGATGAAGCCCGTCGCCGAGGCTGCCCAGCAGGTCGCCGACATGATGGCGGCCGCGCAGGCGGAGGGCGTGCCGGACTTCGTGCTCAACGCGCGCACCGACACCTTCTTGCGCCGCGGCGACCGCTCCGATGACGAGGTCCTCGCCGACGCGATGGAGCGGGGTCGTGCCTATCTCGACGCGGGCGCCCCCGTGGTCTTCGTGCCCGGCCCCCTCACCGAGTCCCAGGTCGAGGCCCTCGTGAGCGAGCTCGGTCCGCAGCGCCTCACCCTGATCGGACTGCCCGGGACCCCACCCCTCGCCCGACTCGCTGAACTCGGTGTCGCGCGCGTCTCCTACGGCCCGATGTCGCAGCGCGTGGCGCTGACCGCCCTGCAGGACATGGTGACGACGATCCACGAGGGCGGCGCGGTGCCCCCCTTCCGCCCGCTCAACTAGCTCGGAGGGCGTGGCGTCGGAGACCGGCAATCAGCCGCGTAAACTGCACCATCATGCAGACTGCCGGCAAGCTCACCTGGAGGATGCTCGCGACCGTGCTCGGCGGGCAGTCGATCGTCATCTTCTTTGGCGCCCTCGTCGCACGGGGCCTCCAAGGCAACGCGGGCGAGTCCGTGCAGCACTCCGGCACCCCCTTCCTCATCATGACCGGCGTCGCGATCCTCGCGATCATCGCCGCCGGACTCATGAACCGCCCGGGCGGGATCTTGCTCGGCTGGATCGTGCAACTGCTGACCCTGGCGAGCGCAATCTGGGTGCCGATGATGGCCCTCATCGCGCTGATTTTCGGCGGTCTCTACCTGCTCTGCGTCATCAAGGGGCGTCAGGTCGACGCGATGATGGCGGCCCGCAAGGCCAAGAGCACGTAGCGCTAGGGTGAGCGCGTGACGATCGAACGCTCTCTGGTCCTGGTTAAGCCCGATGGATTCGCCCGCGGCCTCACCGGCGAGGTGATCCGCCGAATCGAGGCGAAGGGGTACACGCTTGCCGCTCTCGGGGTGTTCACGCCCACGGTGGAGCAGTTGCAGGCGCACTACGCCGAGCACGAGGGCAAGCCCTTCTTCGAGCCGCTGGTGGAGTTCATGTCCTCCGGGCCGGTCGCCGGCATCGTCATCGAGGGCGACAGTTGCATCCGCGCCTTCCGCGTGATGGCCGGCGCGACCGATCCCACCGAGGCCGCGCCCGGCTCGATCCGCGGCGATCTCGGCCGCGAGTGGAACCACAACGTCACCAAGAACGTGGTCCACGGCTCCGACTCGGTCGAGGCGGCGCAGCGCGAGATTGCGATCTGGTTCCCCGACCTGGCCTGACGGGATGAAGGGGGTGACCGCTCGCCGCTCGGCGAGTCAAAAACTCCCCAGTGTGGCCTAAGTCACAGTAGCCTCGGGGCGCCCGGCCATCGATCGATGGCACCCCTGTCGGAGGAGACACCCCATGGTCACCAGAACTCGTGCTGCCGCCACCGCGGTCGTCTTAAGCGGGGCCCTACTGGCCGCCGCCACCCCCACCTTCGCTGGCGCGTCCGCCCCTGCCGCGCCGACGGCCCCGACGACCAGCGCCGATGACGACTACACGACCAAACTCGTCACCGTCGAGGTGACCTCGCAAAAGGCCCGCACCAAGGTGGCGGGCCTCGGCCTGGACGTGACGAGCAAGGTGACGCCGAAGGGCCTCCAGGTCATCTTGCACAGCAAGGCTGACGAGAAGAAGCTGCGCGATGCTGGCCTCTCGTGGAAGGTCAAGGACGCCGACCTCGCCAAGACCGTGCGCACCAACCGTGCCAAGGACCGCGCCTACGACCGCCGGGTCACCCGCTCTGGCCTACCCAGCGGACGGACCACCTACCGCACCCTCGACGAGACCAACGCCGAGATCGATGCGCTCGCCCGTCGCTACCCGGGCCTCGTGCGCACCTTCACCCTGCCGAACCGCACCGTCGACGGCCGCACGGTGCGCGGCTTCGAGGTTACGACCGACGCCAAGAACATCGAAGATGGCAAGCCGGTCCTGGTCATGATGGGGGCCATCCACGCCCGCGAGTGGCCGACCGTCGATCACACGATGGAGTTCGCCTACGACCTCCTGCAGGGCTACGGGCGGGATGCCCGGATCACCAAGATCGTCAAGAACGAGAGGGTCATCTTCGTCCCCGTCGTCAACCCCGACGGGTTCCACGTCTCGCGCTCGGCCGAGCCCCTTGGCAACTTCTCTCAGTTCGACTACGAGATGAAGCGCAAGAACTGCTCGATCTCCAGCGCGACGCCCGAGCGCTTCCGCGGTGGGACTTGCGATGACAACCCTGCCGGGCGTCTGCGGGGCACCGACCTCAACCGCAACTTCCCCGGATTCTGGGGTGGCCCGGGTGCCAGCGCGACCTGGAGCAGCGACACCTTCCGCGGAGACGGTCCGGGCAGCGAGCCGGAGACGGACAACATGCGCAAGCTCATCAGCTCGCGCCAGGTGACGGGCCTGATCAGCAACCACACGTACTCCAACCTGGTGCTGCGCCCGCCGTCGATCGCCTCGACCGGCGCATCGCCCGATGAGCCGCTCTACAAGGCTCTCGGCGAGTCGATGACCAACGCCAACGGGTACACCAACCAGGCGTCCTACCAGCTCTACGACACCTCCGGCTCGACCGAGGACTGGAGCTACTGGATCACTGGCGGGCTCGGCTTCACCTTCGAGATCAGCCCGAACGGCTTCCATGAGGCCTACGAGGACGCGGTCGTCGCCGAGTATCTCGGCAAGGCGCCTGCCGCCGGCGCCGGGAAGGGCGGCAACCGCGAGGCCTACCTGCGGATGGCCGAAGCGAACATGAACCCGAAGTACCACTCGACGATCGTCGGGAAGGCCCCGGCCTCGCGCCGGCTCCTGCTCAGCAAGTCCTTCACCAGCCAGACCTCGCCGGTCATCCAGCCCGGCGGCGTGGTCGGTGAACCGATCACCTACGCCGACACGCTCACCTCCGCGCTCGACCCGAAGACCGGCAACTTCCGGTGGGCGGTCAACCCCTCGACCCGGCCGCTCGTGGCGGGGCGTTGGGGTCGCGACGCGCTGGCGCCGCAGCAGCCGACGATCACCCTCACCAACCCCGAGGGCACCCCGGCGGTCGGCCAGAGCGAGCGGACCACCTTCACCATCGAGGGCATGCCGAAGTACGACAACGCCAAGGCGGAGGTCCGAGTCGGGTGGCCCGGTGGCGCCGACTGGGATGTCTACATCCTTGACGCCGACGGCAACACCGTCGGCTCGGCGGCGAGCCTCGCGAACCCCGAGGTCGCGGTGCTGATCGACCCCAAGCCCGGTCAGTACACGGTCGTGGTGGAGAACTACGAAGGGGGCAACGCCGCCGAGGACTGGACCGGCGAGGTGCGCTTCCTCGCTCCCGACCCGAAGATCGAGACCGGGATCAAGGAGTCGTGGACCCTCTCGTGTGTCGACAAGCGCGACCGGGTCCTCGCGACCCGCGAGGTCGTCGTCGACCGCGGCCAGACCGTCGATGTCGGCAACGTTTGCCAGAAGCCCAAGAAGGGCTCCAAGAAGTAGCCAGTACGGGCCGAAGGGGGTGAGGCGCCAAGGGGTGCCTCACCCCCTTCTCGTATGCCCATGCGCCCTAGATCACACCAGCCATTAGGCTGATCCACATGGCTGACTTTGATCTTGTGGTGCTCGGTGCCGGTCCAGGTGGTTATGTCGCGGCGATTCGCGCCTCTCAGCTCGGGCTGAAGGTGGCGGTGGTCGAGAAGAAGTACTGGGGCGGGGTTTGCCTCAACGTCGGGTGTATCCCGAGCAAGGCCCTGATCAAGAACGCCGATCTCGCGCACACGCTGACGCACGAGAAGAAGAAGTACGGCATCGAGGGCGAGGTCACGATGTCCTACGAGCCGACGCACAAGCGGAGCCGCCAGGTCTCGGCGGGCATCGTCAAGGGTGTCCACTTCCTGATGAAGAAGAACAAGATCACCGAGATCGATGGGTGGGGGACGCTCACCTCGCCGACCTCGATGACCGTGGAGCTCAATGATGGCGAGAGCCGCGAGCTGACCTTCGATAAGTTGATCATCGCGACCGGCGCGGTCACTCGGATGATCCCCGGGGTCGAGGTCAGCAAGAACGTCGTGACCTACGAAGAGGCGATCCTGGACGACCAGCTCCCGGGCTCGGTCATCATCGCCGGGTCGGGGGCGATCGGGGTCGAGTTCGCCTACGTCATGGCGAACTTCGGCGTCGACGTCACCATCGTCGAGTTCCTCGACCGGATGGTCCCCACCGAGGATGCCGACGTCTCCAAGGAGCTACTGAAGCAGTACAAGAAGCTCGGCGTGAAGGTGCTGCTCAGCACCAAGGTCGAGTCGGTCGAGGACACCGGCTCCGGCGTCAAGGTGACGGTGAGCAAGGACGGCGAGGAGCAGACGCTCGAGGCGGACCGACTCCTCTCGGCCATTGGCTTCTCCCCGCGCCTGGAGGGATACGGCCTGGACGCGATCGGCGTCGAGACGACCGACCGGGGCGCCATCGCGATCGATGAGTACTGCCGCACCAATGTCGACAATGTCTATGCGATCGGTGATGTCACCGGCAAGCTCATGCTCGCCCACGTCGCCGAGGCGCAGGGCATCGTCGCCGCCGAGCACATGAACGGCGCCGAGACCATGCCGGTCGAGTACGACTTCGTCCCCCGGGCGACCTACTGCCACCCGCAGATCGGCTCCTTCGGCTACTCCGAGGAGCAGGCCAAGGAGAAGGGGTACGACGTCAAGACGGCGACCTTCCCCTTCTCGGCGAACGGCAAGGCCGCGGGCCTTGGTGAGACCGTCGGTTTCGTCAAGGTGATCGCCGACGCCGAGCACAACGAGATCCTCGGTGCCGCGATGATCGGCCCCGATGTGACCGAACTGCTGCCGGTCCTCACGCTCGCGCAGAAGTGGGACCTCACCGCCGATGAGGTGGCGCGCAATGTCTTCGCGCACCCGACCCTCTCCGAGGCCGTCAAGGAGTCCGTCGAGGGCATCGTCGGGCACATGATCAACTTCTGATCGTCTCTGCCCGACCCCGATGCGAAGGGGGCCAGTCGCGCGGCTGGCCCCCTTCGCTCGTTCGTGGCGGGGACAAAGTCATGGGACGCGGATCTTTCCGCGTCCCATGACTTTTCCCCCGCCACGAACGAGCGAAGGGGGCCAGCCGCGCGGCTGGCCCCCTTCGCTCGTTCGTGGCGGGGAAAAAGTCATGGGACGCGGATCTTTCCGCGTCCCATGACTTTTACCGCGTCCGCGCCCCGCGCTAGGACGTCGCGAGGGGCCAGAGCTTTTCCGAGCGCCGGGTCAGGACCAGGACCGGGCACTGCGCGCTTTGCACCAGCGCCCGCGTCGTCGACCCGAGCAGGAAGCCCGGAACGCCACCGTGACCCGCGCTCGCGACGACGACGAAGGCCGCGTCACGAGAGAGGTCGGTGAGGAGTTCGACGGCCTGGGTGCGCTCGCTGATCAACTCGATCTCGACCCCGGGGTTCGCTTCGCGCAGCTCGGCGACCTGGTTCTCGAGCGGCTCATCGGGAGAACTCACCCCGGTGTCGGCCTGGGCAAGGCGCACGACCCGCCCTTCGGCCGCGGCAGCCTCGATCGCGAGCGCAGCGGCCTCGGAGGCGGCCTCGGATCCGTCGTAGCCGACGACGATCGCGCCCTCCGGGTCGTAGGTGCCGGGTGCCCCGGTCGGCAGCACGACCGTCGGGCTGTGCGACGCGGCGGCGACGTTGCCGGAGACGCTCCCGACGAGAGTGCCCTTCCAGCCACCCTTGCCGTGCGTACCGACCACGACCGCACCCGCGCTCTGGCTGGCGTTGACGAGGGCAGTCACGGGATGGCTGATCGCCACCTCACCGCTGACCTCGACACCATCGGCAGCGCCCGCGAAGTGGGCGATCTCCTCGTCGAGCGTGGCCTGGGCCTTCTCGCCGAGACCGGGGGAGTCGGGCGTGCGGCCCGGTGGGATGGGCTCGGCGACGATCAACGAGACGGGAATCCCAGCGGCCTTGGCCCAACTGAGGGCCCAGGTGGTCGCTCGGCGGGCATCGTTCGATCCATCGACTCCGACGACGATGTGTCCTTCAGTCACAGTTACTCGCAGCCCCTTTGTTGCTCGTAGATCGGTGCCTTCACCGGCGTTGTGCCAGTCAAGGATGTCCCCCCTGAGCCTAGGCCACCGACTACCGGCGAGTCCCATCGCCTGCGCGGCGAACGCCCTTCATTCCCTGACACCCCTGTCGCGCAGTTGGAGCAGTGACCGGCCCACGAGCGAAGGCGGCGGAATCTCTCCTGGCCCGGGGTAAGAACGCGTGGATCGGATGGGGTGATCACCCCATCCAATCCACACGTTAAGCGCTGAGGCCCCGCGCCCTGTGGATAAGTCCCGATGTGGGTCTGGCAGCTTGGGCAGAGTATGTCGATGGATCTGCCCACCCTGCTTCGGCGTCAACACGGCGTCATCGCAACCCGGCAGGCTCGCATGGCAGGCATGAGCATTGAGGCCATCCGATGGCGAGTAACCGACGGTCAATGGACCCGGATCGCCCCCGGGATCTTCTATGCGTACTCGGGACCCATGACCTGGATGGCGCGAGCTAACGCGCTGGTGCTGCGCCTCGGAGAAGGTGGAGCGCTGACCGGGGACAGCGCCGCCTACCTCCATGGTGTCCTGACCGCACCCCCGGCGATCATCTCGGGCGCGGTCACCGGCCGCCAGGTGCGCCGACTCACGGGCACGCGAGTTGTACGGCGGCGCGCGATGGAGGTCGTCCACCGCCGAGGTCTCCCAGTGACCTCGGCGGCAACCACGGTGCTCGATAGCTGCGCTGAGTACAGCCCAAGTCAGTGGCGGGAAATCGTGCATCTGCTCGCGCGCTGGGTACACAGCCCGGCGGTGACCGCGCATCAGGTGCTCGACGCGCTCGGGCGTCGCGGGCGGTATGCGCATCGAGCGCTGATCATGACGGCGCTCGAGCCAATCATCGTGGGAGTTGAGAGCGTCCTCGAGTACGAGGCCATCACCGGAGTGGTCCTCGCTCACGGTTTGCCGAAACCGACGCTCCAGGCGCGGGCGGGTGGCCCGGGCGAGCTCCTTCGGCGCGATGCCGAGTGGACGGAGTTTGGCGTCATCCTCGAGTGCGACGGTGTCCTCTTCCACACGGGAGCGTCGGCTCAAGACGACCGCCGACGGGACCGCCGGGCGGCGCGAGCGGGCAGAGTCACGCTCCGGGCGGGCCACGTCGAGATCGTCTACGGCAGGTGCGAGCTCGCCGTCGACCTCTTCCTCACACTGCGCTCCCGAGGCTTTCGCGGAGCGCTTCGCCCGTGCGGGCCGAGGTGCCCGGCCCGAGTTCCTGGCGTGGCCTGACCCCAGCACGACCACAAGGTGTGAGTCAGATGGGGCGATCACCCCACCCGCTTCACACGTTTCAAGCCTCCATCCCTCCTTGACTGTGGTGGCGGGGTTGGCCGGCTTCGCGCTTGCCGTCGCGGTCGGCAGCAGCAGTGGGCACCATTGCGTACGTACTTGCCGGACGCGCGCGACGCACCACGAACGTGTAGGACCGCCTTAGGCCATGTCCTCGAGTTCGATGCCGCGCGTCTCGGGGATGAACTTCCAAACGAAGAAGATCGAGACGAGGGCGGCCAGGGTGTAAAAACCGTAGGCAAACCACAGACCCACGTCGGCCATCGGGGGGAAGGTCGTCGAGATGACGAAGTTCGCGAGCCACTGCGCCGCCGCTGCGATTCCGAGAGCCAAAGCGCGGATGGTGTTGTTGAACATCTCGCCGAGCAGCACCCAGACCGCTGGGCCCCAGGACATGCCGAAGAAGACGACGAAGGCATTCGCCGCGACGAGGGCGATCGGGCCGGAGGTGTCGGTGAGTTGCGGCAAGAGCACGCGCACCCCGTCCTCGAGCACCTCCCGACCGGCCTCATCGAGTTGAGGGACCATCGGCGCTCGCGCGAAGATCCACGCCATCGTGCCGAGGGTGAGCGTCATCCCGACCGAGCCGATCAGCAGCAGCCGGCGGCGGCCGATCTTGTCGATGAGCGCGATCGCAACGAGGGTGACGACGATATTAGTGACCGAGGTGATGACGGTCTGGGCGAGCGCGTCCGACTCGGTAAATCCGACGGCCTGCCAGAGCGTCGAGGAGTAGTAGAAGATCACGTTGATCCCGACGAACTGCTGGAAGACCGAGAGCGCAACGCCGATCCAGACAATCGGTAGCAGGCCGCCTCCAGACCGCTTGAGGTCCGCGAAGGTCGAGCGGCTGTCCTGGACGATCGTGCGTTTGATCTCGCGGATCCGTACCTCGATGCCGTCACTGAGCACCTGGGCGAGGACGTCGCGGGCCCGCTTTTCTTGACCGAGCTTGATCAGGTACCGCGGGGACTCGGGGATCGTCAAGGCGAGCACGCCATACATCACCGCCGGGATGACCTCGGCGATAAACATCCAGCGCCAGGCGTCCATGCCGAACCACAGCGGCTCGTTCGACCCACCCGCGGCGGCGGCGATCGCGTAGTCAGAGAGCAGGGCGACGAAGATGCCGATGACGATGGCGAGTTGCTGGAGCGAGCCCATCCGTCCGCGGATCTGGGCGGGGGAGATCTCGGCGATGTACGCCGGGGCGATCACGGAGGCCGCACCGACTCCGATCCCGCCGAGGATGCGCCAGAAGATCATGTCCGCGGGTCCGAAGGCGAGCCCAGACCCCAGCGCCGACGCGGTGAAGAGGACGGCTGCGATCACCATGACGCGGATTCGCCCGATCCGGTCTGCGAGCCGCCCGGCGAGATAGGCGCCCACCATGCAGCCGAGCAGTGCGGAGGACACCGTGAAACCGGTCATCCCCGAGCTGAGCGCAAAGTCTTCGCGCATCGCGCCGACGGCGCCATTGATCACGGCCGTGTCGAAGCCGAAGAGGAAGCCGCCGAGCGCCGCCACGGTGGCGAGCTGGATGACCTTGGCCGTGTGGAACCCGGCTGGTGCTGCGGACGCTGGTGCACTGGTCATGGCACGCTCCCTGCCCTGAGGCGAGCCGGCGAAGCGGGCCCTGCGCCCACCCCGGCGGCGCGGTGGAGCCTTAACCTAGCGCCGCCGAAGGGGGTCGGGGAAGAGTCACATCTCGTGAGGTCGGCGCGCGACGATTTGATCGACACCCATGCGGCCATCACGGAAGGCCTGCTGGCCGCCCACGAGATACAACTGCCAGACGCGCACCCCTTCGTCACCGATGAGTTCGCGAATCGCCTCGATATTGGCATCGAAGCGCTCACGCCAGCCCTGGACCGTCGCGACATAGTGCTCGCGCATCGCCTCGACGCCGCGCACCTCCAGGCCGCCGGACTCGATCAGCTCGATCGTCTCGCCGAGCGGACGCATGTGCATGTCGGGGGCGATGAAGGACTCGATGAAGGCGCCCCCGCCCGGCCGACTCCGCCGCGACATCTGCTGGATCAAGACGAGGCCGCCCGGCCGGACGGAGCGCCGCAGGACGTCGACATAACTCGGGTAGTTCGCCTGGCCCACGTGTTCGCCCATCTCGAGCGAGGCGACCGCGTCGAAGCCGTCGTCACGGATCTCGCGATAGTCCTGCAGGCGCACCTCGACCCGATCGCCCAGGCCGCGGCGACGGACCTCCCCTTCGATGTAGTCGCGCTGCTCGGCGGAGATCGTCACGCCGGTCACCTGCGCCCCCACATGCTCGGCGGCCCAGAGCGTTAGGCTGCCCCACCCGCAGCCGACGTCGAGGAAGCGGTGCCCTGGCTGAAGTCCCACCTTGCGGCACACCCGCTCGAGCTTGGCCGCCTGGGCCTGCTCGAGCGTCACCTCCGGACTCTCGTGCCAGCCGCAGGAGTAGGCCATGTGCGGGTCGAGGATCAGCCGATAGAAATCGCTCGTCACGTCGTAGTGGTGGCTGATCGCGCGCCGGTCCCGCTCGCGACTGTGCCGCCGCCCCTTCAGCACGGCCTGGCTATCCGGCGGAGGAAGGGGGCCGCCGATCGCCCCATGCTCACGGGCCAGGCGCCCGAGACCGACCACCGTGCGCGCCAGGTCGACCGGGTTCGGTCGGCCGAGACCGCGCCGCGCCACCTCGGCGCGTCCCGCGTCGAGGGCAGCCCCGAGATCACCGTCAACATCGACCTCTTCGGTCACGAAGGCCTGGGCCGCGCCGAGTTCGCCGGGGGACCAGAGCAAACGACGCAGCGCCCTCGGGCTGCGCACGTGCACGGTCGGACCATCTGGCGGGCCGGCCGCCGACCCATCCCAGGCGATGAGGCGCACGGGAAGGGGGCCGCGCAGCACAGGGGAGAGGGCGGCTTCGATGGCGGGGGCGGCGGGCTGGGGGGCTTCGGTCACGTCGGTCGTGCTCCCAAATCTCGATACGGTGGAGGTCATCGGTCCCCAGCCTGCCCCCTTCGACGCAGCGATGGTGCGCTCGGGTCGGTGACGATTAGGGCGCGGACCCCGCCGTCCGGTAACCTTGACCCCGCCGTACGAACGGCCGCGGGTCAAGAGAGCCCCGGTGAACCAGCCCGGGCGCGCCGCGCAACGAAACCAAGAAATGGAGCAGTGTCGCAGCATGCCGCTGACCGCTGATGTCAAGAAGCAGATCATGGCCGAGTACGCCACCACCGAGGGCGACACCGGCTCCCCCGAGGTGCAGGTCGCGCTCCTCACCCAGCGCATCAAGGACCTCACCGAGCACTCCCGTGAGCACAAGCACGACCACCACAGCCGCCGCGGCTTGCTGCTGCTCGTCGGTCGTCGTCGCCGCCTGCTGCGCTACCTCGAGACCACCGACATCGAGCGCTACCGCTCGCTGATCAAGCGTCTCGGTCTGCGCCGATAAGTGTCGTGAAGAGCGGTTCCCGATCAAAGGGAGCCGCTTCTTCGCGTATGTGGGGGCCTTCGCTCCCACGAGAAGGGGGATCAGCCCCCTTCGCCCCGGCCCAGCAACGGGCCACCCGATGAAAACGCTGCGTGCACAACGACGATGCGCGTAGATCGCTTTAAGAGAAATGGAGGGCCCATGGAGGGTCCAGAGATCACCTTCGCCGAGGCCGTTATCGATAACGGCGCCTACGGCACCCGTACCATCCGATTCGAGACCGGACGCCTAGCCAAGCAGGCCGGCGGAGCGGTCACCGCTTACCTCGATGGGGAGACCTGCCTGCTGTCGACCACGACCGCTGGCAAGCACCCCAAGGAACACTTCGACTTCTTCCCCCTCACGGTGGACGTGGAAGAGCGCATGTACGCCGCGGGGCGCATCCCGGGCAGCTTCTTCCGCCGCGAGGGTCGTCCCGGCACCGACGCCATCCTCACCTGCCGCCTGATCGACCGGCCGCTGCGCCCGTCCTTCGTTAAGGGCCTGCGCAACGAGGTCCAGGTCGTCATCACGGTGCTGTCGATCCACCCCGACCACCAGTACGACGTGCTCGCGATCAACGCTGCGTCCGCGTCCACCCAGATCTCCGGTCTGCCCTTCTCGGGTCCGATCGGCGCGACCCGCGTGTCCCTCATCGACGGCCAGTGGGTTGCCTTCCCGAACTTCTCCGACGCGCAGCGCTCGACCTTCGACATGGTCGTCGCCGGGCGGATCGTCGGTGACGACGTCGCGATCATGATGGTCGAGGCCGAGTCCACCGAGGCCACCTGGGACCTCGTGAAGAACCAGGGCAAGACCGCCCCGACCGAAGAGGTCGTCGCCGAGGGCCTCGAGGCGTCCAAGAAGTTCATCAAGGTCCTCTGCGAGGCGCAGGCCGAGATGGCTGCTGGCTCCGCCAAGGAGGTCCAGGAGTTCCCGCGCTTCCTCGACTACGAAGAGGACGCGCTGGAGGCTGTCGAGAAGGCCGTCTCTGACGAGACCGCGAAGGCCATGACGATCGCTGGTAAGGCCGAGCGTGAGGACCGCCTTTCCGAGATCAAGGACGGCCTGATCGCCGACCTCGCTGGTGCGGAGGATGCCCCCTTCGCCGGTCGCGAGAAGGAGCTCTCTGCTGCCTTCCGCACCGTGCAAAAGCAGCTGGTCCGCCAGCGCATCCTGCGCGACAAGGTCCGCATCGACGGCCGTGGCCTCGCCGACATCCGCGCCCTCGGCGCCGAGGTCGAGGTCCTGCCGCGCGTGCACGGGTCGGCGCTGTTTGAGCGGGGCGAAACCCAGATCATGGGTGTCACCACGCTGAACATGTTGAAGATGGAGCAGCAGATCGACTCGCTCAGCCCCATCACCAAGAAGCGCTACATGCACAACTACAACTTCCCGCCCTTCTCCACCGGTGAGACCGGTCGCGTCGGTTCGCCGAAGCGTCGCGAGATCGGCCACGGGGCCCTCGCCGAGCGTGCGCTCATGCCGGTGCTACCCCCGCGCGAGGAGTTCCCCTACGCGATCCGTCAGGTCTCCGAGGCCCTCGGGTCCAACGGGTCGACCTCGATGGGTTCGGTGTGTGCGTCCACGCTGTCGCTGCTCAACGCCGGTGTGCCGCTGCGCGCCGCCGTCGCGGGCATCGCGATGGGTCTGGTCTCCGACGAGGTCGACGGCCAGACCGAGTACGCGGCCCTGACCGACATCCTCGGCGCCGAAGACGCCTTCGGTGACATGGACTTCAAGGTCGCCGGAACCCGCGAGTTCGTCACCGCGATCCAGCTCGACACCAAGCTCGATGGCATCCCGGCCTCGGTGCTCGCTGGCGCGCTGACCCAGGCTCGCGACGCGCGCCTGCACATCCTCGACGTGATGAACGAGGCCATCGACGCTCCGGACGAGATGGCCCCGACCGCCCCGCGGATCATCACCGTCCAGGTCCCGGTCGACAAGATCGGTGAGGTCATCGGCCCGAAGGGCAAGATGATCAACCAGATCCAGGACGACACCGGCGCCGACATCAGCATCGAGGACGACGGCACCGTCTTCATCGGTGCGGTCGATGGCCCGTCCGCCGACGCTGCGCGTAACGCGATCAACGCGATCGCCAACCCGCAGATGCCGGAGGTCGGCGAGCGCTTCCTCGGGACGGTCGTGAAGACGACGACCTTCGGGGCGTTCGTCTCCTTGCTGCCCGGCAAGGACGGCCTGCTGCACATCTCCGAGGTGCGCAAGCTCGTCGGTGGCAAGAGGATCGACTCCGTCGATGACGTGGTCGGCGTGGGCCAGAAGGTCCAGGTCGAGCTCAAGGAGATCGACCCGCGCGGCAAGCTCTCGCTGGCTGCGGTGCTGACCGAAGAGCAGCAGGCGGCCAATGAGGCCGCTGCCTCCGAGGCCCGCGAGGAGCGCGGTCAGCGTCGTGAGCGCGGCGAAGGCCGTGGCGAGCGCGGTGACCGCGGTGAAGGTCGCGGCGAGCGTGGCGACCGCGGTGAGCGTCGTGAAGGCGGCCGTGACGGTGGACGCCGTCGCCGTCGCCGCGGTGGCGACGACCACTCGGGCAACGACCACGGCGACGCCGAGCGCGGCGGAGAGTCCGAGGGTGGCTCCCGCAACGACGGTGGACCTGAGTCCTCGGACGACTGATCTGATTCCGTAGCGAGAGCCCGGGCCGGACGCACAGCGCGTGCGGCCCGGGCTCTCGCATCCCACCCCCTTCGCCGGGTGAGGACAGCGAAGGGGGCCTGCTCACATGGGTGGTGGGCGGATTCACGTGGTGGTTGCAACACCGTGTGGTTTGTCTAGTTGGTGAGTAGATCACGAAGGCGCTCGGCTGGGGTTGCCCAGTCGAGTGTCTTTCGTGGTCGTGCGTTGAGTTCTTGGGCGACGTGTTCGAGGTCGGCGGGGCTGTGGACGCTGAGGTCGGTGCCTTTGGGGGAGTATTGGCGCAGCAGCCCGTTGGTGTTTTCGTTCGATCCGCGTTGCCAGGGTGAGGCGGGGTCGCAGAAGTACACGGGCATGTCGGTGGCTGTTGTGAAGCTCGCGTGGGCTGCCATTTCGGCTCCTTGGTCCCAGGTCAGCGAGCCACGCAGGTGCGCTGGCAGGGTGTTCATCGCCGCGACGAGTTGGTCACGCACGGTGATCGCGTCGTGCGTGGCTGGCAGGTGCAGCAGCATCACGTACCGGGTGGTGCGTTCGACCAGGGTCCCGATCGCGGAGGCGCAGTTCTGCCCGATGATCAGGTCACCTTCCCAGTGGCCCGGGACCGCCCGGTCCTGCACGACCGCGGGGCGGTCGCTGATCATGATCATCGGGTCGACGAACCTCGGGCGGCGTACCCCACGGGCCTGCGGCTTGCGCACCGCCCGGCCGGTTCGTAGCGCGGCCTGCACCTCGCGTTTGAGGCCGCCGCGGGCCTGGAAGTACAACGCTTGGTAGATCGTCTCGTGACTCACCCGCATGGCCTCCTCATGCGGGTAGTCGACCACGAGCCTGTGGCTGATCTGCTCTGGTGAGAGCTTGCGAGCCAACGCGTCGATCACATAGCTGCGCAACGGCCCGTCCTGGGCGAGCTTGGACGCCTTCGGCCTGGCCCGGGACCGGGCCGCGCGCTGGTGCGCCCGGTGCGGGGCGTACCGGCCGGTGTCTGGGTCGCGATACGTGGCCAGCTCACGGGTGACCGTCGACGCCGGCCTACCCAACCGGGCCGCGATAGCCCGGGCGGACAACCCCGCTACCTGCCCGTCAGCGATGGTGATCCGGTCCTGCAACGACAACAACCGGCCCGTGCCGACAACCTCGTCCATGACGCTCACAGGCCCCTTCCTAGCGGCCTGGCCCGAGCGGTGTCCGGTGACGCGCCCATCCGGGTAAATCCGCAGGCCGTGACTCCTACGAATCCCCCGCATCCAGTAGGACCCAGTCCTCACACTGACCCCGACCCGACGCGCCGCCTGCAAGTGGTGCACGCCCTGCCCGACCAGCTCATCGAACAACGCCCGAGCCTGCGGCTTACCCAACGGCTGCGGCTCCTGAGGGAACAACCCCGCCCCGACCAGCACCCGTCGCGCCGTCGAGTGCGCACACCCCACCTCACGCGCCGCGGCACCCACCGAGCCCGACTCCTCGAACACCCCCACGATCCGCTCGATCAGATCCCGATCAACCCGAACCGGCCGACGCCTTGGCTCCAAAACAGACATGGTCCTCGCAACTCCTCATATCGAGGTGTTGCGAGGACCATGTGAACCGAAGGTGAGCAGGCCCCCTTCGGCGCCGCGCTGGGAAGCGGGCGGGTGCGGCGGATAGTCGCCGCAGGGTCTTGCGAAAGCGTTAGGCCGCGTGGCGGGAGTGCTTGGCGGTGGGAACCGTCCAACGCATCTCCATGCGGGTCCGGCCGTCAGCGCCGCGTACGGGCACCCAGGTGCAGGTCATGCGCGGGGTGCGGGTCGGCTTGGTTATCGTCGTTACGGTCATCGGACACCTCCTGTTCATCTTGCGTTCATCTCACTATAGCCCAAAGGTGAACGGAAGGTGAACTGGTTGGCGCGTCTGTCGGCGTGTCGGCGCCTAGCCGGGGGTGGGGTTTCGTCGGTTTAGAGCCCGAGTTCCGGCGTGTCGGCGTTTGGGCGGGCTGGGAATGCAGGTTTGGAGGGTGAGTTCCGGCGTGTCGGCGTTAGGGACCGGGGCGGGCTCTGGACGCGGGCGAAAATGTCGGTTGGGCGCTCGACTTCCGGCGTGTCGGCGTTTGGCCGGGCGGGGAATGCAGGTTTGGAGGGTGAGTTCCGGCGTGTCGGCGAATCAGCGCCGTGCCAGCGGGACGCCGGGCGAGTTACAGGCCGAGATAGTGCTCCAGGCCGACCGTGACACCGGGATGGTCCGCCACTGCGCGCACCCCGGCCAGCACTCCTGGCATGAACGACACCCGGTCGAAGGAGTCGTGCCGGATCGTCAGCTGCTCGCCCTCAGCGCCGAAGAGCACCTCCTGATGGGCGACCAGCCCACGCAGCCGCACTGAGTGGACCGGGACACCGCTGATCCGGGCGCCGCGGGCGCCGTCCGGATCGTCCTCGGTGGCGTCCGGGATCCGCCCGAGCTCGGCCTCGGCCCGGGCTGATCCGATCAACTCGGCGGTGCGGGCTGCGGTGCCGCTCGGAGCGTCGACCTTGCGCGGATGATGCAACTCGATCACCTCGACCGACTCATAGAAGCGGGCGGCCTGCTGAGCGAACTGCATCATCAGGATCGCGCCGATCGCGAAGTTCGGGGCGATCAGGACGCCGGTTGGTGAAGGCGCCGCGCTGACCTGATCGCGCAGCGTCGCGAGCCGTTCTTCGGTCCAGCCGGTGGTGCCAACGACGACGTTGACCCCCTTCGACACGCAGTAAGCGACGTTGTCTGGGCTCGCGCTCGGGACGGAAAACTCCACGACGACATCGGCGCCGCCAAGGTCAGCCAGCTCATCGCCCGCGTCGTAGCGCCCGACGAGGTCGGTGTCCGGAGCCTCGTCGACGGCTCGACAGACCTCCGAGCCCATGCGCCCGGCGGCGCCAATAACGGCCACCTTGATCCTGGAGGTGCTCGAAGGGGTGGGGGCGGCAGGTGTCGACTCGGTCACCCGCCCAAGCCTAAGGGGGTGGCGCTATCCCCAGCCAAGGGCGCGCAGGCCAGCGGTGACGACGGCCGCCGCGACCACCACCGTGATAAAGCCCCGCCCGAGCGCCAGCAGGACGAGCGCCATCGCGACCCCGGCGACGCGGGCATCGACCACCAGGACGCCCCCGCTTCCACCGAAGGTCTGGACCACAACCAGCGCCGTCAGCAGGGCCACGGGCAGAAGGCTGATGATCGACGACCGGCGCGGTCCGTCGACGAGCGATGGCGGGACGAGATAGCCCGCGAGTTTCAGCGCGTAGGCCAGGGCGCACGAGGCCAGCACGGTGATCCACAGCGTCATGGCGTCGGATCCTCCCCGTCGAGGTGGGGGAGTCCGCGGGCGTCGGGCCCACCGACCTGTCGTCCGTGCGCGATGTCGGTCCCGGGGGACGCGTCGTGCGGGCTGGGTCCATCTCGGTGGGGGCGAAGCGAACCAATCAGCACGGCCGCCGCGGTCGCGGCGAGCACCGGTAGCCCCGGGGGCAGGACACCGCTCAATCCGGCGGCGATCAGCGCGGCGATCACCATCGCGAGCCGCGCGTCCATCGTCCGCAAACGCGGCCAGAGCAACGCACAAAAGGCCGCCGCCGCAGCGGCATCGAGGCCGTAAGTACGGGGATCGCCGATCACGCTGCCGAGCGCCGCGCCCGCGAGCGTCATGAGATTCCACAGCGCGAAGACGGCGAGACCGGTCACCCAGAAGCCCGTCCGCTGCGCCGCGGGTTCCTCCTGACCGAGCGCCACGGCCGTCGACTCGTCGATCGTGAGATGAGCCGCGGCCAGGCGCCGCCAGCCTCGCGGACGCAGGATCCGCGAGGTCTCGAGCGAATACAGGCCGTTACGCACACCGAGCAGCGTCGACGCCGCGATCGCCGAGCCCGCGCCACCCCCAGCCCCGACGATCCCGATGATCGCGAACTGACTCCCGCCACTAAACAGCAGCAGCGACAGGGCCATCGTCTGCGCGATATCGAACCCCGCCGCGACCGACAGCGCCCCAAAACTCACGCCGTACGCCCCAGTCGCAACCCCGACGGACAGCCCTTGCCGACGGGCGTCGCGTTGCGCGGCAGTCAGGGTCACTCGGGCGAAGGGGGTGAGTCGGACCGAGGGGAGGGGCCGGCGGAAGGGGGTGCGCCGGGTGACTGAGGCGCCGGAGTGTCAGGAGCCGCGCCGATGTGGGCAACGAGCCGGGCTTCGCGGGCGGTGGCGCCATCTGGGGAGACGACGCGGTCCCGGTACGCCCCGTCGGGGGTCAAGCCAGCGGCAGCGAGGAAGGCGCGGGTCTGTTCATGCGGGACGAGGACCCAGGCGGCGACATGCTCGGCGCCCGCCTCACGAAGGCGATCGACGCACGCATTGACCAGGCGAGAGCCGTGTCCCTGGCGCCGACCGTGGGGATGGACCCCGAGGGCGATGATCTCTCCGGTCGTCTGGCCCGCGTCGGGGTCTTGGCTTGGGGCGATCGCGGCGAAGCCGACGACCTGTCCGCCAGCGCGGGCGACCAGGAGTTCGTAGACCCCGGGTGGCGGATTGCTGACGGACTCGCGCCACCCCGCAGCGAACGCCGCCGGCTGGAAGGCCGCGTGCACCTCTGGCGGCACGATGCCGTCGTACGCCTCCTGCCAGACGGCGGCCTGGACGATGCCGAGCGCGGGCAGGTCGTTCAGGCCGGCCTTCCCGACGCTGGCATCGGCGCTCGGCCCACGATCCGAGTCAAGTCCCGCTTCGTGCCGGTGGCCCTGGCCGTGGTCGTGCCCCTGCCCGGGGGTGGCTGGCCCGCTCATCGGCCCTGGAAAACCGGTTGGCGCCGCTCGCCGAAAGCGCGTTGCCCTTCGGCGAGGTCCTCGCTGGCCCAGGCGCGATGGAAGGCCTCGACGTACGGACCGTGATCGCCACCGGCCGGGATGTCGAAGCCGATCTTCGACCCGGACTGGCTGAGCGGCGCGAGCGGGACGGCCTGCGCAGCGAGCGACTGCGCAACATCGAGCCCACCGCGACGCTGGGCGAAACCGAGCCGCCACGCGTCCTCGGCGTCCAACACCTCAGCGGTCAGCACCATCAGGCGCGCTGCCCCTTCGCCGAAGAAGCGGATGACCCGGTCTACCGTCCACGCGTCGACCATGAGGCCCAACTTGGCGACCGGCACGGCGAAGCGGGCGTCGTCGGCGACGACACGCAGATCGCACGCGACGGCGAGTTGCATCCCAAGTCCCATGCACGACCCAGAGATCGCGGCGATCGTGGTGATCGGGAGGGTCGCGAGGTGGTCCAAGACGACAGCGAGGCGCTCAGTGAAGGAGACGTCCTCGAGTTCGGTCAGGTCGGCCCCGGCGCAAAAATGCCCGCCCGCTCCGGTGAGGATGATCGCGCGCGCACCCCCTTCGTGCGCAGCAACCACCGCATCGTGGAGCAGATTGAGGCTCGTGAGGTCGAGGGCGTTGCGGCGATGCGTCCGGTTGATCGTGATGGTGGCGACGCGCTCGTTCAGCTCGGTCGTGATCGGCGAGGTCGTGGGGTCGGTAGGCACCGGTTCAGCATAGGTGGCAGCCTTGGTCGCGATGAGCCTGCTCGTACCCCCTTCGGCCCCACCGCCTCGCTACCACGCCCTGACGGTGTCGGGCGTGCGCCACCCGGTCCCCGGGTCCGTGGTCCTCACCTTCGAGGTCCCGGACAGTTTGCGCTCGACCTGTTTGCGGTTCCGGGCCGGGCAGTACGTCACGCTGCGTGCGGTGGTGAAGGGGGAAGAGGTGCGCCAGTCGTACTCGATCTATCTCTCTCCCGCGCAGGCGCTTGCGACCCAGACGCTGCAGATCGCCGCCTCTGAAGTCCCTGGCGGCCGGATGTCGCCCTGGCTCGTCCACGAGGTGCGAGTCGGTGATGTGATCGAGGTGTTGCCGCCGATGGGAGATTTCGTCCTCGCTGACCACTCGGGCGTTGGGGAGCGACACGTGGCGATCGCTGGGGGTTCGGGGGTGACGCCGGTGATGTCGGTGGTGACCGACCTGCTGGAGCGGGATGCCCGCCACCGGATCACCGTGATCCTGTCGCACCGGGACCCGCTCTGCGCGATCGGCCTCGCTGACCTGCTCGATCTGGAGTCTCGCTGCCCGAGGGATCTCACCGTGCGGCCGATCTGGACGCGGGCGGCGCCAGCGGGTGAATCCGTGGCCGGGCGGCTGACGAGAGAGCGCCTGGCGGAGTTGATTGGGGTCGACGGGATGACGGGAGCGATCGCTGGTGGTGGGCAGGGGCCGATAGCCAGCGCAGCGGATCACTGGTGGGTCTGCGGGCCCGCCGGGCTGGTCACCGCGGTGGAGGGGTGGCTCCGGAGCGACGGTGTCGAGCCCGCGAACCTGCACACAGAGGTCTTCACCGCCGCAGCTGAGCCCACCTGACGCTCGCCCGAGTGGATGTATTGGGGGTCAACGCCCGCTAGGTCGATGTATCCCGTAGTCGCCGGTGACGGCGCTATACATCCTTTGAGAAGGGGGTTCCGCTCGGAGGGGGTGGGGTCATACCTTGCAGGGCATGACGACAAGCCTGCGAGTCCTCCCGGTTCCGGGTCCCGGAGCAGAAGACGTCCTGATCGGTCCCGATGGTCGAGTCTGGACTGGCTGTCTGGACGGGGCGATCGTCGCGGTCACCCCGGACGGACGGCACAGCGAACGGGTGGCGCTCACCGGTGGACGCCCGCTGGGCCTGGAGTGGCTTCCGGATGGCCGCCTCCTGATCTGTGACGCCGAGCGCGGACTGCTCGCGCTCGAGACGGGTTCAGGAGAGATCGAGGAGCTCGTCACCGAGGTCGATGGCGTCCCGCTGAAGTTCACCAACAACGCGGCGGTGGCGAACGGCGGGACAATCTACTTCTCGGACTCTTCCCGCCACTGGGGAGTCGCGGAGTGGAAGAACGATCTCGTCTCGCACACCCTTTCGGGCCGCCTCTTCCGTCGCAGTCCCGACGGTGAGGTCACGACGATCCTCGACGGGCTCGCCTTCGCTAACGGGGTCGCCTTGTCCGCGGACGAGCGCGAGGTCTACGTCGCCGAGACGGCGCTGCGTCGGATCCGCCGGGTCAGGCTCGAAGGGGGTGAGCCGCTCCCTGGTACTCGCCGTGGTCGCCAGGGCCAGCCGACGCAGCCGACCGCGAGCGAGCTCCTCGCCGACGACTTGCCCGGGTACCCGGACAACATCGCGCGCGGCAGTGACGGGCTGATCTGGAGCGCGATCGCCTCTCCGCCGGATCCCGTGCTGACGCGGCTTCAGGCCGGTCCGTCGAGGCTCCGCTCGCTCGCCCTGCACCTGCCCGATGCGCTCAAGCCCTCGCCGAAGCGCACCGTCCGAGCGCTGGCGCACACCAGCGACGGGACGCTCGTGCACGACCTCACCGCCGACGCGAGCGACTGGCACATGGCGACGGGCGTGCGTGAACACGACGGCCAGGTCTGGCTCGGCAGCCTCGTCGAGCCCGCCGTCGCGGTGATCCCCCTTCCCTGAACCGGCCCCAGCGCTTCGTCCCCTCCGCGGCGAGGTCGCGCGACTCTACGGGTGGGCGATGACCAAGGCCGTGAGAGCGACGAGCCAGGACACAAAACTGCCGACGAGGAAGTACTCGGTGATGTCTTCGATGCTCGCGCGCCGCACCGGCGGCTCCGCGGGCGCGGCCTCCTCCGCCACGGCCTGGGCGAAGGGGGCGACGCTTGCCTCTTCGTCTGGACCGATCGAAGGCCCCGCCGCTGCGGCCTCGGGCGGGCACGGATCTGGCTCGCCGTGTGCAGCCGGGCCGGGTGGGACGTGGTGCGGGTCGGCTTGAGCCGTCAGTTCTGGCCAGCGGATCAGTCCTTTGGCGGCGATTACCAGTCCGGCAGCGGTGAACTGTCCGGCGAGGCCGAGTCCGAGGATGAAGACCCGCTCGAGCGGGCCGAGGATGCGTCCACCCTTGAGTGTCTTGCTCGGATCAGGCCGATGGCTGCGCTCCGGGGGAGTGGCCCCGACTGCAGCGAGGACGAGGCGCACGATCGTGTTGCCGGTCGCGAGCATGGTGAGGAAGAGGCTACCGACGAGGATTGCCCGATCAGCCTCGAACCACCGCCAGGGGCCCTGGCCACCGCTCAAAAGGTCATCCAGGAGTGCGGACCTGCTGACCGAGATCCACGGAGCACAAAGCACCGGGGTGGCGATGGTGGCGCCGAGCACGGTGAGGGGGAGCCATTCGCGGCCCCGCGGGACGGTCCGCAGGAGGATCCACGCCGTCACGCCGGCGACCTCCACTGCAAGGACCACCCAGCTAGCGACCGAGTGAGGGGTGACGAGCGCGGTTACCACCAGCAGCGCGGCGAGGGCAGCCGTCAGGGCGTAGCGACGGCGTGGGATGAGGTCAGCGACCCCAATCGCGACGAGCGCAGCAGCAAGGATCGTCACGTGACCTCCTCCAGGGCGGCGTCAAGGCGCAGGATCGTCTCCAGGTCGTTGGTCGTGATCTGTTGGGAGATCGCCGAGGCGCTCACCCCTTCGCGTTCGGCGATCTCACTGCGCGAATGACCCCTGGCGAGACCGTGCAGGATCCGAGCAGCCCGGGGGCGGATCCTCGCGATCAGGCAGTCGCGAGCGTCGAGGGCCGCGTTGATCGCCGACTCTGGCGGGCCACTGGGGTCTTCG
This sequence comes from Janibacter sp. GXQ6167, assembly GCF_041365945.1. NCBI lineage: Bacteria > Bacillati > Actinomycetota > Actinomycetes > Micrococcales > Intrasporangiaceae > Janibacter > Janibacter sp. GXQ6167. The sequence goes on from NZ_JBGFSK010000006.1 coordinate 139,395, forward strand.
CGCTGATATCGCACCCGCACATGGGCGGTCGGTCGCTCGTGAGCGAGGGTCTTCGCCTCTTCGATGGCTCGTCGCGCAGACCACCAGGCGGGCCCGTCTTGGATGGTCGCGTCGAGCCGGGTGATCCCTCCCCAGCCGATGCCGATCCGCACATCGATGTCCGGTCGGAGCCGGTGCTGGAGATCTGCAGCTGCTCCGATCGCCTCACCGACCGTGGTGTAGGCGGCCTGGAATTCGTCCCCGACGGTCAGGTGGAGCGGATCGATGGGGCTGCGGTCCGCGTTGGACTGCTCCATCGCTTCGACCAGGCCGCGGTGGAGCGCGGCTCGGTCGGGCGCCTCGCGGGAGCCCACTACATCGCCAAGAAGTGAAGCCACAGCCTTCATTCCATTCACTATGAAGGATTAGCCTTCACTGGGCAAGGGGTGAAGGGGGATCCTTTCGTACCGGACGAAGGCGAACCCGTCGCGCGGTTCCCGGGCCGCCTCGCGCCAGGTGCCCGGGTCGATCTCGGGGAAGAAGACCTCCGCCTCGGGGGAGGCGTCGATATGGGTGATCTCGAGAGCGGAAGCGACCCCGATGGTCTGGGCGTAGATTTCGCCGCCCCCGACGATGAAGACCTCCCGATCTCCACCGATGGACAGGGCTTCGGGAAGGGAGTGGGCCACCTCCGCCCCCGGCGCCGACCAGGAGCGGTCACTGGTCACGACGATGGTGGTGCGCCCAGGTAGGGCCCGGCCGATCGAATCCCAGGTGCGCCGACCCATCACCATGACGCCACCCATCGTCACCTCTTTGAAGTGGCGCAGGTCTTCTGGCAGATGCCAGGGCATACCGCCGTCGACGCCGATCGCGCGGTTCGTCCCCATCGCCGCGACGAGCGTGAGGTGCTGGTCGAACCCGACCTCGATGATCGAGGGGACCACCTCACCCCCTTCGAGCTCGCGCACCAGCGCCTCGATGACGACTCGCTCGTGCGGGACGACCCGATCGGGAAGGGAGCGCAGCGGCCACCAGCGCAGCTCAGCGGCCTTGTCGGGCTCGGCCAGGCGGGGCTCACCGGAGAGTTCGGTGACGTGGAAGAAGTAGTCGGCGCGCTGCTCGAGCGGTGAGATCAGGCAGCCTCGCTGCAGCGCCGTCAGCGGGCGCGCGGTCACGACCTCGACGTCGAGTTCCTCACGCACTTCGGTCGCGAGGGCGACCGAAGCGGCTGCGGCGTCCTCGATGTGGCCGGCGGCGCCGCACGCCCACCAGCCGTCCATGAAGTCGGTGGCCGAGCGCAACTGCAACAGGACCTCGCCATCGATTCCGTCGCCGCGGGTAATCACGGCGTAGGACGCGGCGGTGAGGGGGACCCGCCCACGCAGGGCGTCCTCGACGGGGCGGTCGGTGGTCATACCGCGATCGGTGCCTTGATCGACGGAGCTGCGTCGTACCCCACCAGTTCGAAGTCCTCCAACTCGTACTGATCGATGCTCTCTCGCGCGGCGATGCGCATCGTCGGAAGGGGGCCGGGCGTGCGGCTGAGTTGAAGGTCGGCCTGCTCGAGGTGGTTGAGGTAGAGGTGGGCATCGCCGAAGGTGTGGACGAATTCGCCGGGCTCGAGGCCGGTCTGCTGGGCGACCATCATCGTGAGCAGCGCATAGGACGCGATATTGAAGGGGACGCCGAGGAAGACGTCGGCGCTGCGCTGGTACAGCTGGCACGACAGGCGCGGCGGACCCCCTTCGCGCCCAGGGCCGACCCAGAACTGGAACATCGTGTGACACGGCGGCAGCGCCATGTCGTCGACCTCGGCGACATTCCACGCCGAGACGATGTGGCGGCGGCTGTCGGGGTTGGTCTTGATCGATTCGATGACGCGAGCGATCTGGTCGACCCGCTCACCGCTCGGGGTGGGCCAGGAGCGCCACTGGTGTCCGTAGACCGGCCCGAGATCGCCGTCAGCGTCGGCCCATTCGTCCCAGATCGTGATGCCGCGCTCGTGCAGCCAGCCGATGTTGGTGTCGCCGCGCAGGAACCACAACAGTTCACCGATGATCGAGCGCAGGTGGAGTTTTTTGGTCGTCAGGACGGGGAAACCGTCCGCGAGATCGAAGCGCATCTGGTACCCGAAGATCGAGCGCGTCCCCGTGCCGGTGCGGTCGGATTTTTCGACCCCGTGGTCGCGGACGTGCTCGAGCAGATCAAGGTATTGACGCATACGGGCGACGCTAGCAACTGGTCCGGACAACCCGGCCCGCCAGCGCCGGTGACGCGCCTATCGACACCGGACGCGGTTATTAGTGCGTCCGGTGGCGATTGCCCCGGCACGAGACCACGGGCGCGGTTGCGGGCAGGTAACCTCATCCCATGTCTGAGGCGAGCCTGCACACCCCCTTCGGCCGGGTCATTACTGCCATGGTCACCCCCATGCGTCCCGACGGTTCGATCGATGCGAAGGGGGCGAAGGCCGTCGTCGAGCACCTCCTCGATCTCGGGCACGACGGGATCGTCGTCAACGGCACGACGGGGGAGTCGCCGACCCTGACCGCCGAGGAGTCCATCGAAATGGTCTCGCTCGTCGCGCAGACCGCCGCTGGGCGCGCCGCCGTCACCGCGGGCGTCGGCTCTAACGCCACCGCTCACAGCGTCGACATGGCCCGCCGCGCTCAGGACGCCGGCGCCGACGCCCTCCTGCTGATCTCGCCGTACTACAACAAGCCCACTCAGGCCGGACTGATCGAGCACTGCCGCACCGTCGCGGGCACGACCGACCTGCCGGTCATGCTCTACGACATCCCGGGGCGCACGGGGACCCCCTTCACCACGGAGACGCTGATCGAGCTGGCCGCAGAGCCGACGATCACGGCGGTCAAGGACGCCAAGGGGCAGCCATGGGCCTCCAGTCACGTGATGGCCGCGACCGACCTGCTGTGGTTCTCAGGCGCCGACGAGCAAAACCTCTCGCTGCTTGCCGAAGGGGCGACCGGCGTCGTCTCGGTCGTGGGTCACGTCGCGGGCCGCCAGTACGCCGAGATGGTTGCGGCGATGGACGCGGGCGACGTCGCGACCGCGCGGGAGATTCACCGCCGACTGATCCCCGCCGTCGATGCGTTGATGACCACCTCTCAGGGCGCCATCATGGCCAAGGCGGCGCTCGTCGAGTTGGGGGTCATCGAGCACGCGAGCGTGCGGCTGCCCTATGTGGAGGGTCCGCCGGAGCACCTCGACATCCTGCGCGCCGGACTACGTGAAGCGGGTCTGCTGTGAGCCACCCCCACCCGGACCTCGCCACGCCGCCGCCGCTTGAGAAGGGGGCGCTGCGCGTCACCCCGCTCGGTGGCCTCGGCGAAATCGGCCGCAATATGACGGTCATCGAGCACGACGGGCAACTGCTCATCATCGACTGCGGGGTCCTCTTCCCCGACGATCATCAGCCGGGCGTCGACCTGATCCTGCCGGACTTCGAGTCGGTGCTGGATCGTCTCGATGACGTCCAGGCCATCATCTTGACCCACGGGCACGAGGACCACATCGGGGCGGTGCCCTATCTGCTCGCGCACAAGCCGGATATCCCGCTGGTCGGTTCGCAACTGACCTTGGCGCTCGTCGAGGCGAAGCTCAAGGAGCACAAGATCACCCCCTTCACCCTCGGGGTGCGCGAAGGGGGGCGGGAGGAATTCGGGACCTTCGACTGCGAGTTCATCGCGGTCAACCACTCGATCCCCGATGCGCTCGCGGTCTTCGTGCGGACCGAGGCCGGGACCCTGTTGCACACCGGCGACTTCAAGATGGATCAGCTCCCGCTCGACGGCCGGATCACTGACCTGCGCGCCTTCGCCAAAGCGGGGGAGGAAGGGGTCGACCTCTTCCTTACGGACTCGACCAACGCGACCGTGCCTGGGTTCGTGCCGCCGGAGCGCGACATTTCCTCGGCGATCGACAAGGTCTTCCGGCACGCCGAGCGGCGGATCATCGTCGCGTGCTTCTCCTCGCACATGCACCGGGTGCAGCAGGTGCTCGACGCTGCGCAGAAGGCGGGCCGCAAGGTCGCCTTCGTCGGCCGGTCGATGGTCCGCAATATGAAGATTGCCGCTGAACTCGGTCACCTGCACGTGCCCGACGGCGTGCTCGTGGACGTCAAGAAGCTGAGCGATCTGCCCGACGACAAGGTGGTGCTGATCTGCACCGGGAGCCAGGGCGAGCCGATGGCGGCGCTGGCCCGGATGGCGAACCGGGACCACCGCATCGACGTCGGCGTGGACGACACGATCATGTTGCTGTCCTCGCCGATCCCCGGGAATGAGGGGTCGGTCTGGCGGGTGATCAACGGTCTGATGCGCCTCGGCGCACACGTCGTCCACAGCGGTGGCAGCGAGCGGGTCCACGTGTCGGGTCACGCAGCCGCTGGTGAGTTGTTGTACGTCTACAACATCGTGCGGCCGCGCAATGTGTTGCCGGTGCACGGGGAGTGGCGTCATCTTGTCGCGAACCGGGACCTCGCGGTCGCGACCGGTGTCCACCCTGATCACATCCCGCTCGCCGAAGACGGCGTCGTCGTCGATCTGATCGACGGAAGGGCTCGGATCGTCGGCGCCGTCCCTGCCGGATACGTCTATGTCGACGGGTCCTCGGTCGGCGAGGCCGACGAGGAGATGCTGAAGGACCGGCGAATCCTGCGCGACGAGGGTTTCGTCTCGGTTGTCGTGGTGGTCGACTCCACGACCGGCAAGGTTGTCGCCGGCCCGGAGATCACTGCGCGCGGTTTCGCCGAGGACGCCGAGATCTTCAACCAGGTGCGGCCGAAGATCGTTGCTGCGCTCGACGAGGCGGCCTCGAAGGGGGCGACCGATGTGTACGCGCTCCAGCAGGTCATCCGCCGGGCGATTGGCGGCTGGGTGGGCGGCAAGATCCGCCGCCGCCCGATGATCATCCCGGTCGTCATCGAGGCGTAGGGTTCGATTAGCGAGTGTGGAGCAGAGATAAAAGCGCCCACCGGTGTTAATCGCACCGGTGGGCGCGTCATCGAGATCTGCGAATCAGGACGGTTCGCTCGTCAGTTTCGGTGCCGCGGACTCTGCGGAACGGGTGGAGGGTGTCTTTTCCACATCCATCCGCTGGGCGCGGGCCCCGCTCCGGAATGGGCCGAGAGTGCCGTTGCGTCGTTCGAACGTGAGCTCCTCGGCTGGTTGCGGACTGTTTGGGCCGTCGGGGTCAATCGTGATGAACCGCTGCGTCCAGTAGGTCACGTTGCGACACCAGTTAAAACCCTGGGTAAAGGAGGCTTGGACGTGGAAGCCGCCGAGATAGAGCCGCTCGACACCCAAAGCATCAGTCTGCCGATCTTCGGGGTCCAGCGCGCAGTTGTAGGTCCAAGTGTACGGCGTGTAGATGTATCCGTCGGCCTTCCTCGCCGAAGCCCCTCGACCCTCGTACTCCCAGCACGAGGAGTGTCCGCTTCGGTTGGTCCAGGCAGCGGTCTGGTTGCCGATGATCCAGTAGGTAATCTTCGGATCTGCGATGACGGAGTCGTCGGTGATGTCATAGACATAGAGGCCATAAGGAGCGCCATCGGGACCTACCCCGTTTATGGTCGAGTCGACCTCCAAGGTGTAACCGCACCCGCCCTGCCATCGAGGAGTGTTTCGAACCCAACCGTTGATGCCAGGGTCTTTTCGAAGAGAGGCGGCGAAGGTGGGTGCCGCTGCACCGAAGGCGAGTATCGGCAACGACCATGCGGTGCCCTTAGCGACAGAGCGTCGGGAGATGGGACGTGAAGCCGCAGCGACGTGCGCTTGTCCTCTAGACATGTCCATTCTGTCCTTGAGTGTAGACAACTTACGGGGGCGCATCAGAGTAGGCTCGCTACTATTCCGCCAACGCTTCACGGTAACACAATCGGACCCGACCCCGACTCCCCAGTAACAATCTCGTCCATCATCCAGTGTCGGGCTGTAGGTTGTCTGGGTGGAAGTCTCCAGAGCGAAGGGCAGCGCGCGGAGAGTTTCTGGGACCCACGGTGCGTTACCCGCATTTACCAGGGGGACGGGGCAGCGACGACTTCGTGGCCGTCGGCGCGCCAGGCGCCCTCGGCGTCGCGGGTGTAGCGGCGCGACGGGCCGTTGGCTGCCAGAGAACGAACGGCCGCGATAAGTCGCTCGACGTGCTCCAGGCGGTTGCCGAGGCCAAGGCTCACGCGGACCGCAGCCGGAGCGTCGCTCCCTTCCCGCCGCAGCAATTCGTCGACGAGCAGGTGCGCGCAGAAGCGGCCATCGCGCACGCCGATGCCGTGCTCGAGGGACAGGGCCGTGGCGACGAGGTCCGCTTCGAGGCCCTCGATCGTGAAGGTGATCACGGGCACTCGCTCGTGGTCCTCACCGAAGATGCTGTACGTGCGCACGCCGTCAATCCCCGCGAGCCCCTCGCGCAAGCGAGCGAAGAGGGCGCTCTCGTGGGCCTCGATCGCCTCACCATGGCGGCGGAAGGTCGCGCACGCGGCAGCGAGGGCGACCGCGCCGAGGACGTTGGGGCTTCCCCCTTCGTGCCGCGCCGCACCTCGATGCCAACTCGTCCGCAGTGGCGAAACCTCCTGCGTCGCACCACCACCCGCGAGATAGGGCTCCGCGCGGTCCAGCCAGTCGCGACGGCCCGCGAGCACTCCGGCGCCGAAGGGGGCATAGAGCTTGTGTCCTGAGAAGGCGACCCAGTCGGCGCCCAGCGACTCGAGGTCGACGGGGCGGTGCGGAGCCAACTGCGCGGCGTCGATGACGACCCGCGCACCATGGTCCCGGGCGATCCGGGTGAGGCGCTCGAGCGGCCAGAGTTCGCCGGTGACATTCGAAGCCGCGGTTAGGACGACCAGCCGGTGCTCGGCCGGGATGGTGGAGAGCGCGTCCTCGAGGCTCACCTCGGCGTCGCGCACGGTGTAGGGGACCGGCAGGCGGGCGGTCTGAGCCTGCGGCCAGGGCAGGAGCGTCGCGTGGTGCTCGGAGTCATAGACGAAGACGACCGTGCCCGTCGGAAGCGCGCGGGCCAGCAGGTTCATCGAATCGGTCGTGTTGCGCGTGAAGATCACGATGTCGTCCTCGCGCGCGCCGACGTAGCGGGCGACCTCTTCGCGGGCCGCCTCGTAGGAGCCGCTGGAGATCTGCGACGCGTAGCCCTTGCCGCGGTGCACGGACGCATAGGTCTGGGACGCGATGTCGACGGCCTGCTTCACCGCGGCGAGGACGGGTGCCGATGCCGCGTGGTCGAGATTGGCGTGTTCGACGACTCGGCCATCGAGGGCACGGCAGGTCAGGCCCGCAGCGAGAGTCGATGGCACCAGCGACGGGGCGGCGACCTGGAGGTGAGCCTGGGGCGCGCCAGAGTGCGCCGAGGGGCGGGCTTCAGCCGACGCAGTGTCCTGGCTGGGCGCGGCCGTCGAGCGAAGGGCGGTGGTGTCGTGAGCCACTGACATGGCGCTACTCCTGGTCCGATCTGGGACCCGAGGTGTCACTCACGAGCCCGCGCTTGCCGCGCGAGCACTGCGCCCGCCGGCCAGGTCGTCACCCGGAGCACCCCACCGCGGAAGGAGGGTTGCCGACCAGCAAGCCGGGGCTTGATGCTGGCACTCATGACCTTGGGCGGAAACATAGCCCACCCCACCGGGCCCTTGTCGACGCCGGGCCCGGACTATCTCACCGGATGAGATCCACGGTGACTGGGTGACAGTGGGAGCGCCCGGGAATCCGGGCGTTCCCACCGTCACCCGGAGGCTGCCCGATCCGACAGCGGACCCGGGGGTGCTCCGCTGGAGGGAATTCCACGCCAGAGGGGAGTGTGGAAAGGCTCCGCCGGGGCCCTGGGCCCCGTACCGTTGATCTATGGGCGATGAGACGGAGCTTGAGCGCCTCATCGCGTCGGGTCGCTTCCCCTCAGTTGCCCAGTCCCGCGCGACCTCAGCGCAACGCCTTGAATCAGCCCGCGAGGCGCTCCGGTCCCACCGAGGAGGTGGGCTCGACGTTGTGGCTTTCGGGTCACTGGCGCGGGGAGAGATGACTGCAGAGAGTGACTTCGATTACCTCGTTCTCGCACGAGAATTGCCTCGAGATCCCCGCGCCACGATCGATCTGTTAAAGCGAGCGGACGCGATACGCCGTGACTGGGGGACAGGTGCAGGCCACGACGTGCGCCAGCCCGGGGCCTCCGGGTTGTTCGGGACCGCGGTTGGTGCCTTCGAGATGATCGATCAGATCGGGCTGCAGGCGGATACGAACCACTCCCTGACGCGCAGAATGCTCCTGCTTGAGGAGTCGACGAGCCTGATGGACTCCGAGGTGCATGCCGAAGTGGTGAGTGCTGCACTGGAGAGGTACCTCCACGTTGGACCCAAGCCTGCGTCGGACCCCGACAAGGCGCCGCGCTTCCTGCTCAACGACGTAGTTCGATACTGGAGGACGCTAAGCGTCGACTACCAGGCGAAGGCCCGCGATGGCGAGCAAGTCTCAGGCCTGCGGTATCTCAAGCTTGTGATCAGCCGCAAGGTGGTCTTCGCCGGGACCCTCATGTCGCTCGTGACCTGCGGCCTCGATGGCTGGCACAAAGCGACCGCCGATGACCTTCGTGCGCAGTTCGCGATGACGCCACTGGAGCGACTGGTGCAGGGTTACAGCAGGTTCGACGACAAGGGAAGGGAAGCAATCGAGGGTGTCATCGCTGTTGTGGACTACTTCCTCAAGGCCAGCGGGAACGCTGAGTGGCGCGACGCGGTGCGGCGAGGGCGCTCCGACGGCGCCGCCGTCGAAGAGTTCGAGCAGGCGAGGCGTCAAGCGCAAGACCTCCAATCGCACCTCGAGTCCCTCTTCTTCTTCGGCGAGTTGCAGGGGAGGACGCGTGCGTTGCTCGTCTTCTAGAGCGTTGTCAGACACATGCGATACAAATGTTCGATCGCAAGAGAGGTGATGGACAGTATGAACGATGCGACGAGACAGTTAGGGGACTCGATCCGCAGCGCGGTTATCAAGCGTCTCGATGAAAATCCTGAGTCCATCGACGAGTTGGCTGACGGCCTCAACGTGTCGAGTGGTGCTGTCCACCGCATGATGGAAGCACCACGCTGGGATCTTTCTTTGGCACTGTCGGCGGCCGACCACCTCCGGATGCGTCTTCATGTCAGTGCTAGTTGAGACGAGGGCCGACGAGGTCACCACGGCTCCATGTCTTACCTGTGGGTTTACCCTATGGAGCCCCATTGTCAGTCTGGGTGTCTCGGTCGTCGGTCTCTATGACGACGGACGCTTCCCGGGCCGAGCGATCGTCTCGCTGAAGGAGCACAGAGATCATCTTGAAGAGCTGACCGAGGGCGAATTGTCGCGCTTCATGCGCGACATCCAGGTGGTCTCGCGTGCGCTGCGATCGGAGGAGGGTGTCGCCCGGGTCAACGTGGCCATCCTTGGGAACCAGGAGCCCCATGTGCACGCCCACGTGATCCCTCGCAGACCCGAGATCGAGCCCCTTCCCCACAATGCCCCATGGCAAGACACCCGTCCCCGTCATGAGTTGTCCGCCGATGCCCGAGCGGACATTATGAAGCGGCTCAGGATCCGCTTGATGAGCGGTTGACCGCTGTCCCGTGCAGGCCATGGGCCCGGGGGTGCTCCGTTGGAGGGAATTCCACGCCGGAAGGGGGAGAGTCCTCCACGGAAGGCGACGTCGCGGCCGAAGGGGCGGCGAGGCTAGTTGCCGGTGATGCGCGTGTGACACGTGTGTCTGAGGTGACTTTGGCCTAATCTGCCAGCATGGCTACTCGTCCCTCCACGTCGTCGCGCTCTCGCGCTGGTACCAGCCGCGCCTCGAGCGGGCGGGGGACGGGTCGCAGTTCCAGCCAAACCAGGCCCTCGGGTCGCAAGCCGTCCACCAGCAGCGCGCCTAAGAAGGCCGAGGCGAAGGGCGGAGGGCTGCCGCTCCCTCTTCGCGCCCTGCGCAGCACGTGGCTGGGGATCGCCGGTGCCGCAGGATCGACCGTTCGCCGCGCCGGGCAGCAGGACTCGCCGCCCGAGCCGGACCACCGCCGCGACGGGTGGGGCTTCTTCCTCGTCGCGATCGCTGTTGTCGTCGCGGCCCGCGAGTGGTGGGGCCTCTCGGGTGCCGCGGGCGATGTGATCCACGCCGTGGCGGCCGGGACCTTCGGGCGGGTGGCCTACGCGCTGCCGCTGATCCTCCTCTTCGCTGGCATCCGCCTGATGCGCGCGCCGTCGGAGGAAGCCGCCAACACCAAATACGGCCTCGGCACCGCCCTGCTGATCTTCGCCGCCTGCGGCCTCACTCACCTGGCCGCCGGGATCCCGCAGCCCCCGGCCGGCGCCGACGGGATGCGCGACGCCGGGGGCATCATCGGCTTCCTCGCCTCGGATCCGCTCGCGACCGCGCTCACCACGACGCCGACGCTGATCCTGTTGATCCTGCTCACGATCTTCGCGCTCCTGCTGCTGGCGGGCACCATGGTCCACCAGCTGCCCGAGCGCCTGGCCTATCTGCGCGCGGCCATCACCGGCCAGGAGCCCGACGACGCGAGTGATGACCCCGCGGCCGCCGCCCTGCGCGGAGCCCGTCGGCGCCGCCGCGACTACGACGACGGTGTGTCCGGTGAGCGCGACGGCGACACCCCCTACGAGCAGGCCGCCATCGTCGAAGGGGGTCAGCGTCCGGCCCGCCCGCGCAAGGGACGCAAGCGGGCTGGCGGCGATCTCGACGAGATCCTCGACAGCACCTCGGACCCGACCGCGTCGAGCGCCGAACCAGCGCAGCCCGGCCCGCGCCCCGGCGAGAAGCGCCCCACCGCCCCGGGCGTCCTCGCCCCGGGCGCCGCGGCCGCGACCCCAGCCAGCGATGCCCCCCTTCAGCCGCCGCCCACGCAGCAACTGCCCCAGCGGGTCGAGCAACTCGCCCTGGCCGGCGATGTCACCTACGCACTGCCCGACTCGGCGGCCCTGAAGCACGGCGCCCCCCACAAGGCGCGCTCCCAGGCCAATGACCGCGTCGTCGCTGCCCTGACCAATGTCCTGGACGAGTTCGGGATCGATGCGCAGGTCACCGGCTTCCACCGCGGCCCGACGGTCACCCGCTATGTCGTCGAACTCGGCCCCGGCGTCAAGGTCGAGCGCGTCACCGCCCTGTCGAAGAACATCGCCTACGCCGTCGCTTCGGCCGATGTCCGGATCCTCAGCCCCATCCCCGGCAAGTCCGCGATCGGGATCGAAATCCCGAACGCCGACAAGGAGATGGTCTGCCTCGGCGATGTCCTGCGCAGCGATGTCGCGCGGCACAACGAGCACCCGATGGTGATGGGCGTCGGCAAGGACGTCGAAGGGGGATATGTCATCGCCAACCTCGCGAAGATGCCCCACATCCTCGTCGCCGGCGCCACCGGGTCGGGTAAGAGCTCCTTCGTCAACTCGATGATCACCTCGATCCTCATGCGGGCCACGCCCGACGAGGTCCGCATGGTGCTGGTCGACCCCAAGCGCGTCGAACTGACCGCCTACGAGGGCATCCCGCATCTCATCACCCCGATCATCACCAACGCCAAGAAGGCCGCCGAGGCGCTCCAGTGGGTCGTGCGCGAGATGGACATGCGCTACGACGACCTGGCCAACCACGGTTACAAGCACATCGACGACTTCAACAAGGCGGTGCGCGCGGGCAAGGTCAAGGCGCCCGAAGGGTCCGAGCGCGTCATCGCCCCCTACCCGTACCTGCTCGTGATCGTCGACGAGTTGGCCGACCTGATGATGGTCGCGCCGCGAGATGTCGAAGACTCGATCGTGCGGATCACCCAGCTCGCACGGGCGGCGGGGATCCACCTGGTCCTCGCGACCCAGCGCCCGTCGGTCGATGTCGTGACCGGTCTGATCAAGGCCAACGTCCCCTCCCGCATGGCCTTTGCCACCTCATCGCTTGCTGACAGCCGCGTCGTCCTCGACCAGCCCGGCGCCGAGAAGCTCCTCGGCCAAGGTGACGCCCTCTTCCTCCCCATGGGCACGAGCAAGCCGATGCGCGTCCAGGGCGCGTGGGTCACCGAGTCCGAGATCCACGAAGTGGTCGGGCATGTCACCGGGCAGCTCAAGCCGACCTACCGCGAGGACGTGGTCGCCGAGGCGCCCAAGAAGCAGATCGACGATGACATCGGTGATGACCTCGACGTGCTGCTCCAGGCCGCCGAGTTGGTCGTCACCACCCAGTTCGGCTCGACGTCGATGCTCCAGCGCAAACTGCGCGTCGGCTTCGCCAAGGCGGGCCGGTTGATGGACCTGCTCGAATCCCGGGGGATCGTCGGCCCGTCCGAAGGGTCCAAGGCCCGCGAGGTCCTCGTTGGCCCCGATGACCTCGCCGGGATCCTGTCCCTGATGAAGGGGGAGGAGCCGCCGCCTCCCGCACCGACCGAGCAGTCGACCGAAGAGGTGGACCTCACCTCGTCGGCCTCGCCCGACCGGTATGCCACCGACCCGATCGGCACCGAGATCCCCGTCGACGACGACCCCGATGAGGACGCCTGGGGGTTGACCGGCCGCGAGTAGGGACGCGCGCTAGCTGGCGTCCTCGCTGACCTCTTCGGGGCCCAGCGTGGCGTGAAGTTGCTCGCGGATATCGGCGACGAAGGTCGTCACCGCCTCTTCACCAATCACCGGACCACCGGCGAGCATCCCGTCCGCGCCGAGGAGCACCGCGCTCGGCGTGCCGACCTGGAAGGTGAGTCCGACGACACCGTTGGGGTCGAAGAGGACGAGGTCGGAAGGCAGGGGCTGCGAGCCCTCGTAGTAGTTCTCGGGCTCCCCATAGAGCACCGCCCGCACGCTGACCGGGTCAAGTTGCTCGGCCCAGCCCTCGACCTGCGGGGTGATCCGCTGGCAGCCGCCGCAGCCGAAGCTCACGAAGATCAGCAGGCACGCGCGCTCGACGACGAGGTGTTGCAGGGTGACGTTGTCCCCCTTCTCGGTCTTGAGCACGCCGAAGGGGATCGCCTGGCGCAGGTAATCAAGCTCGGCCTCGTCCCCGTCCTGATCGAGGTAGGCGATCTCGCGAGCGGAGCGTCCCGGGGTGCCGAAGATCAAGACGGCGACGGCGGCGACCGCGATCGTCAGGGCCAGCCAGAGCCAGGTCACGCCCGGAGCCGCAGCGAGCCGGGGAAGGATCGCGCCGGTCATCGCCGAGTAGACCGCGAACTGCGAGAGGACGACCAGGATCAGGTTGCGCCACACCGTGGCTCGCGTGACCAGGCCCAACCCGAGTTCGCCGAAGCAGTTGCACGTGACTGGCTCGTCGAAGGTCAGCGCCCGCACGACGACCAGGAGGTAGCCGAGCATCAGCAGCATCGTCGCGGCGGCCACTACGACCGATGCGGGAGGTGGGAGCAGAAGCAGCCCGGCGGCCAAGATCAGCTCGATGATCGGGAGGTACCGCGGGACGGGGGAGTTGCTGAGCCAGGTCGGCAGGCGGAGTGAAACGAAGGCGTCCTGCGCCGGCTGACGATGGCGCAACTTCGCGACGGCGCTGAAGATCAGCACCGCGGCGATGACCAGGGTGGGTAAAAGAAGGGGGCCGTGACTCACTTCATCAGCCTAACGGCGAGGCTCGATGCCCCGCGGCGCCCACGAGGGGAGGGGGCGCGGCGGCTCGGGAGGAGGCGATCGTGGGAAAGGCCACTGACCCCCAAAGCCCCATTGCAGACTGAAGTAGCGCAAACTGTCTCTTCTTGGCGAAATCCGCTGAGCAATAACACCAATAAACGGGAGGTCGGGGACACACAATGGCCCTTTGGCAGGCTGCCCATTACCGCATAGTCACCGTGAAGTCCCGCGCATCCGGCGGCTCCTCGTCCGACCACGGCCCCGATCGGGGCAACTGCTCCGGCGAGCAGATGTCGTCAACCTCACCGACAGAATGGGCCTGGTACACCCTCGACCGCATCGTTCGACAGCACCTGCCGGCGGCGCTCGGGGATAGCGACGAGTCCCTCGCATCCTTCCTGCGCCGACAACCGCTCGTCGGGCCGTTCACGATGAATCTGCCCATGGCCGCCCTCGAGCTCTCCTCGGCGAGCGCCGACCTCTCCCCCCGCCACTGCCGCGACCTGGTGGAGATCCGCACGATTCTCGGGACAGCGAAGCGCCCGTGGCACGTCACGAGGCGTCGTGTCGACCGGTTAGTCCGCCTCATTCAATCGATGACCCCAACGTGCTGACGGTCCGGTCGAGACCGGGGCGAAGACTCTAGAGTGGCGGGCATGGCGTCCAAGCAGTGGTACGAACTCGATGAGAAACTCACGGGTCGCCGCTACGCGATGGCGCTGGTGCGCAAGCAACCCTCAGCGGTGCTGCTGCTGATGCAGATGTTCATCATCGTCTTGATGCCCTGGTTCGACGGCCGCCAGCATGCCCGGGCGATCTTTGCCGGTCTCAGCCTCGCGGCGCTCACCCTCGCCGTGTGGACGGTCCGCTCGACGCCAGCGCTGACCCGCCTCGCGCTCTTCATCGCCCTTCCAGCCATCGTGCTGGAGGTGTGGAGCGTCATCGATCCGCAGAACACGCCCGTGGTGGTGATCGCCCACCTGCTGTTGTCGTTCTTCTACTTCTATACCGGCTACGCGCTCGTGCAGTACATCTTCGCGGACCGCTTCGTCACCAAGGACGAACTCTTCGCCGTCGGCGCCGCCTTCACGGTCTTCGTCTTCGCGTTCGCCTATACCTTCATTGCGATCCAGGAGATCTGGCCCGGCTCGTTTACGAACTACGCGGGGGATCTGCGGGTGAGCTTCCACGAGATCCTCTACGGGTCGGTCGCGAACCTCACCAGCGTCGGCTCGACCGACATCATCCCCCTGCGTCCCCATGCCCGGGCCGTGGTGATGATCGAGCAGATCGCGGGCGTTTTCTACATCGCGATGGTGATCTCGCGCCTGGTTGCCATGTCGGCGATGCGCCGCACCTGAGACCGACCGGTTACGCCGACACGCGAGGCGAGTTCCGGCGTGTCGGCGTTCCCCGGGCCTTGAGTCGCCGACACGCGGGGTGAGTTCCGGCGTGTCGGCGTAATCGGCCGCCCACCGCTTGCAGCGGCCGCTCCGGTGCTCCGACGGGGACCGGGCCCGACGTTTTCGGGCAGCGCCACATAGAGTGAGGGCATGTCCCCTTCGACCCGTAGCGTCGCCCTGGTCACCTTGGGCTGCACCCGCAATGAGGTCGATTCCGAAGAGCTCGCCGGACGCCTCGCGGCCTCCGGCTGGGACCTCGTCGATGACGCGGCCGAGGCCGATGTCGCGGTGATCAACACCTGCGGCTTCATCGAGCAGGCGAAGAAGGACTCGATCGACGCGATCCTCGAGGCCGATGGCCTGCGCGAAGGGGGGCGCACCCAAGCGGTCGTTGCCGTCGGGTGCCTGGCCGAGCGCTACGGCGCCGAGCTCGCCACCGAACTGCCGGAGGCCGACGCCGTCCTGGGGTTCGACTCCTACGCCGACCTCTCGACCCACCTCGGCGAGATCCTCGCCGGGGGCCAGGTCGAGTCACACGTCCCACGGGACCGCCGCTCCCTTCTGCCCCTGACCCCGCTCGAGCGGGCCGACGCCGCCGACGCGAAGGGGGTTGCCGTCCCCGGGCATGGGGCCAGCGACCTGCCGCGGGCTCGCCTCGACGACCGCCCCTGGGCGCCGCTGAAGATCGCCTCCGGGTGCGACCGGCGATGCGCCTTCTGCGCGATCCCGACCTTCCGCGGCTCCTTCGTCTCGCGCCGCCCGAACGATGTCCTCGCCGAGGCCCGCTGGCTGGCCGAGCAGGGCGTGCGCGAGGTCTTCCTCGTCTCCGAGAACTCCACGTCCTATGGCAAGGACCTCGGCGATCTGGACCTGCTGAGCGCGCTGCTCCCCGAGCTGACCGCGATCGAGGGCATCGAGCGGGTCCGCGTCTCCTACCTGCAGCCCGCCGAAATCCGCCCCGGACTCCTCGAGACGCTGGCGGCGACCGACGGCGTCATGCCCTGGTATGACATTTCCTTCCAGCACGCGTCGAGCAGCCTCCTGCGCCGGATGCGCCGCTTCGGGGGGACCGAGGCCTTCCTCGACCTGATCGCCGGGATCCGGGAGCGCCAGCCGCACGCGGCGATCCGCAGCAATGTCATCGTCGGCTTCCCTGGAGAGACCGAAGCCGACGTCGAGGAACTCATCGACTTCCTCACCCGCGCCCGCCTCGACGTCGTCGGGGTCTTCGGGTACTCCGATGAGGATGGGACCGAAGGGGAGTCCCTCGACGGCCACCTGGACGCCCACGTGATCACCGAGCGCGTCGAGCGTCTCACCTCGCTCGTCGAAGAGCTGACCGCCCAACGCGCTACCGAGCGCGTCGGCGAAGACGTCATCGTGCTGGTCGAGGAGTACGACCCGGAGACCGGCGACGTGATCGGCCGGGCCGCCCATCAGGGGCCGGATGTCGATGGGGTCACCGTGCTCCTGGGGTGGAGCGAGCCCCCTTCGATCGGAGAATTCGTCCCGGCCACCGTCATGGACACCGAAGGCATCGACCTCGTCGCTGAGGTCCGCGCGTGACGACCGACGAACCCCGCGGCGCCGGTAGGGGGTCGGAGCGGCCAGCGAGCGCAGCTCAGCCCGGTGAACCAGCTCCGGGCGTGAGCACAGCGGCCATCGAACCGAGTCCGTGGAACCTGCCGAATGCGCTGACCGTCCTGCGGATCCTGCTCGTCCCCCTCTTCGTCTGGCTGCTGCTTCGCGCGGGCGGCGAGGATGCCGCATCGAGGTGGGCGGCCTGGGCGGTCTTCAATGTCGCGATCTTCACCGACCGGATCGACGGCGATATCGCCCGCAAACGCGGGATCGTCACGAACTTCGGCAAGGTGGCCGACCCGATCGCGGATAAGGCGTTGACCGGAGCCGCGTTCGTGAGCCTGTCGCTCATCGCGATCATCCCCTGGTGGGTCACGATCGTCGTGCTCGCGCGCGAACTCGGGATCACGCTCATGCGGATGTGGGTGATCCGCCATGGCGTGATGCCCGCAAGCCGCGGGGGCAAGGTGAAGACCTTCCTGCAGGCGATGGCGCTCGGGATCCTGATGGCGCCGCTGTGGGTGCTGCCGTGGTCGGGGCTGTGGGAGGCGATCGGATACATCGTCTTGGCGCTCGCCGTGATCGTGACCCTGGTGACCGCCGTGGACTACATCCTCAAGGCGACGGTGCTACGTCAGACGAGCGAGCGGTCGGCCCGCAAGCGCGCCCGCGAGGCCGAGCGCGGGCACTAGCGCCATGGCTGACGATTCAGCGAGCGAAGTGATCGAGGCGCTGCGGGCCGAGGGTCTCCACCTCGGGTGCGCCGAGTCGCTGACCGGCGGGCTCGTGGCTGCGGGATTCGTCGCGGTGCCAGGAGCCTCTCGCGTACTCCGAGGCGCGATCGTCGCCTACGACCCCGCGGTCAAGGTCGATCTCCTCGGGGTGGATGCCGCGCTGGTCGGCGCGGTGGGGACCGTCGACCCGCGGGTCGCGGCGCAGATGGCTGACGGGGTGTGCCGCGCTGTCGGTGCCGACATCGGGGTCGCGACGACCGGTGTCGCCGGGCCCGGTCCGGCCGAAGGTCACCCCGCCGGGACGGTCTTCCTCGCGGTCGCCGGGGCGAAGGGGGAGCAGGTGCAAGAACTCGCGCTGAGCGGCGAGCGCGCAGCGGTGCGGGCCCAGGCTGCGGCCGCGGCGATCGACCTGGTGCGAGATGTCCTGCGCGGGTCGAGCGCATCCCGCCGAGGCGGTTAGGTACCGTAGGTCACACCAGGCGAAGCGGTGCGAGGCGCGAAGGGAGGGCCTAACAAGCGATGTTGTTCCGGGAAGAACTTGGCGAGGTCCTGCGCGAATACCGCAAGGCACAAGGACGCACCCTGCGCGAAGTCGCCGCCCAGGCCTCGGTGTCCCTTGGCTACCTGAGCGAGATCGAGCGGGGAGAGAAGGAAGCCAGCTCGGAGATGCTCGGTGCGATCTGCCTGGCCCTCGACCTGCCGATGTCGGTTGTGCTGCACGACCTCGCCGGACGCGCCCGGCGCATCGAAGCCATGACCGCTCCGGTCGCCCTTCCAGTTCGCGCCGCGACCGCGGAGGCTTCTGCGGCGTAAGGGGCGACGGGCCGCTAACAGTTAACGAAACACCAGGGGGATCCGTGACTGCTGGTCAGCCACGCGCGCAGAAGGACAGCTCGCTGCCGCTCATCGCGGGGATCATCGCGGGAGGGACGGTCCTCGTCGCACTCATCGCCGGGGTCGCTCTCGTGATGATGTCGCGCGGCGGTGATCAGAAGGTTGGTGGGACGACCTTCGAGCGGGCCGTCGAGACCATGGACTGGGAGGCTGTCTCCCTCAACGGCAGAGTGTCCTTCCGATACGTCGACCTGGCCCAGTACCGCGAGTCCTTCGACGTGGATCAGGCCAGTGACCTGGACCTGGGCCCGACCCTGCTCGACCTCGCCATGCCAAACGAAGTGGCTCGCTCGTCCGGAACCTGCAGAGCGGACAGGGACGACCTTCGCGCCGGGCTCATCCCCTCCGCTACCTACTCGGTTGTCACGCTGCGCGCGGGGATCGTCGCTCCAGGTCAAGAGCTCTTCGATACGGTGGCTGCGTCCTGGACAGGCGGCGAGTGTGGCATGACCCGCTCGGGGGATGTCGTCTCCGGCGGGGAGGGTCCGGTGCCCGGCCCCCGGGTGGAGCTTACCGACGACCTCTTCGTCTCAACGCAGGGCGCGCCCCGCGCGCCGACCTTCGAGCGCGGGCGGGGTGACCTCTTCGGTGACACGGGGGCCAGCGACCTCCGTCCGTGCATCGGGGAGCGCCCCCTAGTCGTGACGCTCCATGCTGTCCCGGATAGTGCGCGAGCCGGGGTGAATGTGCCGGATCACGTGACGGCGATCGCGCTCGTGACCGAGACGAAGGCCAAGGGTGAGATGTCCTCGCGGGTGTGCGTAGCGACCGATGGGTCGGTCGAGGCCGTCAAGACCGCGCTAGAGACCAAGCAGCCAGGGCGCAGCAAGATGACCCCGACGAATATCGCCGTCGATGGTTCGGTGATCACCGCTGACCTCCAATCGGGAGGGGAAGATCAGTACGGCGGCGACCCGCAGGTCGTGTTGCACTCCGCCGTGCCCGAGGCCACCGGCTTCCTCTTCTAGCGTCCTCGGCTCGCCCCCTTCGGCCGGCTCCGGGTCATAGCCGCGGGGTGGGATCTTAGGAGCGCCGGGGGGAGGAGCCGAGGGGGCGCTGCGGGCGACCGTCGTCGGTGGGGGCCAAACCACCCTGACAGGTAGGGCAGGAAAAGATCGTCCGCTCGCGCGGTGCCTGCCCAGCCATCGCCACCCGCACGGTGGTCCCGCACCGGCGGCACGGACGCCCCGAGCGACCGTGGACGTAACTCGTCGCGCCGGGCTGGAACAGGCCCGTGCTCGACTGGATCGCGTTGCGGGCGCCGCGGGACATGAGCGTGTGGATCCTCGTCGTGAGGGTCAGCAGGGTGTCCGCGTCGATCTCGCTCACGGGCCGCCAGGGGTGGATTCGCAGGATGAAGAGGGCCTCGCTCGCCCAGTAGGTGCCAACCCCAGCAAGGAGCCGCTGGTCCAGCAGAGCCGCGGCGATGGTCAGTTCCGATGCTGCGGCGCCAGCGGCGGCGAGGTTGGCCGCAGCCTGCGCGGCGTCCCAGTCCGGGCCGAGGACATCGGGTCCGAGGTGACCGACGAGGCGGTGCTCCTGGTCGGTGCGCACAAGGTCGAGCATGCCAAGACGCAGGCCGAGCGCCGTCCACTGGCTGGTGCCCACGGCGGCACGCAAGGTATGGCGCCGAAGGGCGGCGGCCTCGGCGCTCGATCCCAGTGCCGCGACCCGCCACTGGCCCTCCATCCGCAGGTGACTGTGCAGCGTCCACCCGCCCGCGGTCCGGTGCAGGATGTGTTTGCCGCGGGCGACGACCTCGGTCGTCACGTCTGCTCGCAGGACGGCGCCGTCGAGATTGCCCCAGCGCAGGTCGGCGCGCTCCAGAGTCTCGCCGGCGAGGGCGGAGTTGAGCCGCCGCGCCGTGCGCCAGAGCGTGTCGCCCTCAGGCACGGCGCAGCCTCAGTCCGCGCGTCGTCGCATGGAAACCCACCTCGGTGAGGGCGGCGGCGAGCGGGTGCTCCGAGCCGAGCGCAGCAGAGCCGTCGATCCGCTCGACGGTCAGGCGCGCCATGCGCCCAGAGTGCACCAACTGCGCGAGCGCGCGGGCCGCCACGGTCAGTGTCTGCGGGTCGTGGGACCAGGTCAGCACCGTCCGCCCGCCGCGCTCGACGTACAGCACGAGAGCGTCCGCCACGATGATGACCAGGGCTCCGGCCTTGCGTCCCGGCTGGTGACCGCCCTCTTCGGGCCGGTCGGGCCAGGGGAGTGCTGCGCCGAAGGGGTTTGCGGGGTCGGTGGCCGCGAGCACGATCGCGGAGCCAGCGTCGGGCGAGTCGCCCCGTCCCCCGTCGGCCCGCAGTCGGTCGACGGCCCCGGCGGTGGCGAACTGGGAGCCGCCCAATCCCTCGACGAAATAGCCGCGGCGGACCTGCCCTGCCTCTTCGGCGGCGCTCAGCACCCGATGGATCCGCGCGTAGCCGCCGGGGACCTCCTCGGCTGTCGCGGCGCCCCGAGTAAGCACCCCATGTCGGTCGAGCAGACCCTCGGCCAGGGCGTGGGTCCGAACCGTCGGTTCGGTCGCAGCGACCGGCAGTCGGGACCACCGACCGGCGGTCCGCGGAGGTCCGGTGCGACTCGGCAGACTGACCCGTCCCAGACGTGGCCGGCCGCCATAGCGACCGCGCGGGGCCGCGACCGGTTGGCGGCGGTGGGCGGTGCGACCGCCCTGAAGCATCGCCCGTAAGGGAGCCCCGCTGTCACCCGTGACCACTCCGCGCCACACCAGATCCCATAGGGCGTCGCTCAGGCGGGTGTCGTCGGTGCTCCCGAGGCCGTCCGCCAGGCTGCGGAAGAGGTAGGCGCCGCCGCCGTCGAGTGCGGCCAGGATCTCTCGCGCGGTCTCATCGAGATCCTCGACCTGCGGGATCGGCAGGGTGACCTCCGCGGTCTCGGCGAGGTGGAAGGAGACCCACCCGTCGTCGCCGGGCATCGCCCCGTGGCCGGCCCACAGGACCTCGCCGGTGGTGATGAGTTCGTCCAGGGTGCTCGGCTGATAATCGGTGAGGCGCGCCGGGAAGATCAGTGATTCCCAGGCGCTCATCGGCAGCGGAACCCCGCCTAGTTGCTCGATGACGCGTAGCAGTCCGTCACTTCCGCGCATCCGAGAACCGACTCCTTGCCAGGCGGGCAGGAACTGGATCAGGCGCTCGGCGGCCACGGGTTCGACCTCTTGGCGCAGCGCGGCGAGCGAGCGCCGCCGGAGCATGCGCAGCACCTCGGCGTCGCAGTAATCGGCGCCGGTCCCTCCCCCCAGGTCAGGAGGACGCAGGTCGCCGGTCGCGAGCCGTCCGTCAGCGGTGAGCCGGCGCAGGACATCCTGGACGACCGCCGGCCCGAGATCGAGCCAGGTCGCGACGTCCGAGACGGTGAAGGGGGTGTGCGTGCGGGCATAGCGCGCCACGAGATCACCCAGCGGATCGGCGACCGGGTCCAGCAGGGTCTGCGGGACCCCAGGCGGGACCGCCGTCCCGAGCGCATCGCGCAGCCGACCGGCATCTTCGATCACCGCCCAGCGATCCTCCCCAGCGATCCGGACGGGGATGATCTGGCGGCTGTCCTCCAGGCCGGCCAGGGCCGCAGGCACCTCGACGTCATCGCGCGAGCGGGCGCGTAGGTCGGCGAGGGATAGCGGTCCGAGGACCCGAAGCAGGTCGACCAGGTCCTCCGCGTCGCGAGCATGTCGGCTCGGCGCGAGGTGCTGGAGCTCGGCTTCGGTGGTGCGGACCGCGTCGGGATCGAGCAGGTCGGCGAGGGCCACCTGATCGCCACGTCCGAGCAGGTCGGCGAGCAGCGTCGGGTCGAGGGTGAGCGCCGCCGCTCGACGCTCAGCGAGCGGCGAGTCCCCTTCGTAGAGGAATTGCGCGACGTAGCCAAACATCAGCGAGCGAGCGAAGGGGGAGGGCGTGCGGCTCTCGATGTCGACGAGGCTGATCTCGCGTCCGTCGATCTGGCGCATCAGCTGGGTCAGGGCCGGGACGTCGAAGACATCCTGGACGCACTCGCGCACGGCCTCGAGCACGATCGGGAAGTCGGGATAACGACTTGCGACCTCGAGCAGCGAGGCCGCCCGCTGGCGTTGCTGCCACAGCGGCTGGCGCCGATCCGGGCGGCGGCGGGGGAGCAGGAGCGCTCGCGCCGCGCACTCGCGGAACCGGGAGGCAAACAGCGCGGAGCCCCCGATCTGCTCGGTCACGAGATCGTGGACCTCGTCGGGCTCGAGCCGGATCAACTCGACGATCTCCTGGCCCAGGTCGCGTGCGGTCCGGGGGCGAGGGGTGTCCGCGCTCGGCTCCTCCCACACCTCGTCCCACCCGAGATCCAGGTCCGGCAGGCGCAGCACGATCCCGTCATCGCCGTGCATGGCCTGGACGTCAACGCCGTAGCGCTCGCGCATCCGGGCACTGATCGCCAGGGCCCAGGGGGCGTGGACGGGTGCGCCGAAGGGGGAGTGGATCGCCACCCGCCAGTCGCCGAGTTCGTCGCGGAAGCGCTCGACGACGATCCGGCGGTCGTCGGGGACGACGCCGGTCGCCTCGCGCTGGTCGCGCAGGTAGGTCAGCAGGTTGTCGGCCGCCCACGTGTCGAGCCCGGCGGCGGCGAGGCGAGCGCGACCCCCTTCGTCATCGAGCACGGCCACTTCGCGCACGAATTGGCCGAGGGCGGCGCCGAGTTCGGCGGGGCGGCCGAGTTGGTCGCCGTGCCAGAAGGGCAGCCGCCCCGGTTGGCCCGGAGCGGGGGTGACGCGGACCTGGTCGTAGGTGATTTCCTCGATCCGCCACGAGGTCGTGCCGAGGGTGAAGACATCGCCGACGCGCGACTCGTAGACCATCTCTTCGTCGAGTTCGCCGACCCGGCGGCCCGGGCCCTCGCCGCCGGCGAGGAAGACCCCGAAGAGCCCGCGATCGGGGATCGTCCCGCCGCTGGTCACGGCGAGGCGTTGCGCACCGCGTCGCCCGGTGAGGGTCCCGACGGTGCGATCCCAGACGATCCGTGGCCGTAACTCGGCGAAATCCTCCGACGGGTATCGGCCCGCCAGCATGTCCAAGGTGGCGTGAAGGACCGGCAGCGGGAGGGCGGCGAAGGGGGCTGAGCGCCGGGCGAGCGCGTGCACCTCTTCGACGGTCCAGTCATCCATCGCGCACATGGCGACGATCTGTTGGGCGAGCACGTCGAGCGGGTTGCTCGGAACCTCGATGGACTCGATTGTCCCGGCGCGCATCCCCTCGACGACCACGGCGCTCACGAGCAGGTCGCCGCGGTACTTCGGCATCACCACCCCGTGGCTGACCGCGCCGACCTGGTGGCCCGCACGACCGACCCGCTGCAGACCTGAGGCGACCGACGGGGGCGCTTCGATCTGGACGACGAGGTCGATCGCGCCCATATCGATCCCGAGTTCCAACGACGAGGTCGCGACGACGCACGGCAGTCGTCCGGCCTTGAGTTCCTCTTCGATCTCGTCGCGCTGCGGTTTGCTCACCGACCCGTGGTGGGCGCGAGCAAGGATCGGCGGGGCACCGGCGCTTGCTCCGGCCTGGCCCATCATCTCGGCGGGCGGGCGATGCTTCGCGGGCTCGATGATCCCGTCGATGGGCGTCGGCTCGCCCCCTTCGTCCTCGTCGGTCTCGGCGTGCCGCTCGGCCCAGATCTCGTTGAGCCGGGTCGTGAGGCGCTCGGCGGTGCGGCGGGAGTTGACGAAAACGAGCGTGGAGCGGCGGCTCTCGACGAGGTCGACGACGCGCTGCTCGACGTGCGGCCAGATGGAGGCGCGGGGTTCTTCTCCGGCGGCGAGGCCGCTTAAGTCACCGGTCGGTTGCCCGAGTTCGGCGAGGTCGGGGACGGGCACGACGACCTCGAGCTCCCACTCCTTGGCCGAGGGCGGCTGGACGACCTCGACGGGCCGGCCACCAGCGAGGTAGCGGCCGACTTCGTCGACCGGTCGAACCGTCGCCGACAGCCCGACGCGCTGCGCAGGGGATGGAAGCAGCGCGTCCAGGCGCTCCAGGGTCAGGGCGAGATGGGCGCCGCGCTTGGACCCGGCGAGCGCGTGGACCTCGTCGATGATCACCGTCTCGACCCCGCGCAACGCCTCGCGGACGCTCGAGGTGAGCATCAAGTACAGGCTCTCCGGGGTCGTGATCATGACGTCGGTCGGAGCCTTGGCGAAGGCTCGGCGTTCCTTGGCCGGGGTATCGCCCGAGCGCACCGCGACCTGCACATCGGGGACGGGCAGACCGAGGCGCCGGGCAGCGTGTCCGATCCCGACCAGGGGAGCGCGCAGGTTGCGCTCGACGTCGACGGCAAGGGCCTTCAGCGGGGAGACGTAGAGGACCCGGCAACGCGCCATCGGGTCCTCCGGCGGGGGCGTCGATGCCAGTCGATCGAGGGCCCAGAGGAAGGCCGAGAGGGTCTTACCGGAGCCGGTCGGGGCGACGACGAGGGTATGGCGGCCGGCGCTGATCGCGTCCCACGCCCCAGCCTGGGCCTGCGTGGGCGCGGCGAAACTGCTGCGGAACCACGCGGCGGTCGCCGGGGAGAAGCGGGTCAGCACGTCGTCGGAGTCGGTCATCACCGGACAGCCTGCCACCGAGCACCGACAAGCGGTCGGGATCGGCCCGGGGTTGTAATGACGGTCCTCACCGATTCGCCCGAGGCCCGGTCAGTTCGTGGGGAGTGAGCGCGGGCGATCGGGCTCGACCCGCAGGGTCGTAAGCACCGTCGCGAGCATGTCGTAGTGACCGGCGAGCAGGAGGAGCTCGATGGCTTCCCGCTCGCTCGTCACCGATCGAAGGCGGGACCACTGCTCGTCGGTGAGATCTTTGCGGGCCACCAGCGCCTCGGCGCTCTCGCGCAGGATCTGCTCGCGCATGGTGAAGGTGCTGACGGCTGGCCCACCAAGGAGCGCCTCGATCTCGGCCGGGGTCAGCCCCGCCCGTCGGGCGAGCATCCGGTGGTGCTCCTGCTCGTAGCGGCACCGGCGAGCCTGCGCGACCACGAGGATCACCAGTTCACTCTCGCGGCGCGCCAACGAGCCGAAGGGCATGAGACGTCCAGCGAAGTGCAACCAGCCGGTGAAGACCCCCTTCGTCCGGCCGAGCGTGGTGAAGATCGCGGGCGGCTCGGTCCCCATGACCCGGCCAGCGGCGCGGGCGAAGGCCCATCGCGCTGGCCCGAGGTCCCGGAGCGATCCCGGGGCGATCCGCGCGATCATCGACGCTCCCTCGGCTGAGCGGTCGTGAACTCGACCTGCTCGGTGCGGGCGATCTCCAAGGATTCAGCGAGGTCGGGCAGGGGCTTGAGCTCGATGACGCGCTGCGCGACGTGGCGAAGGGGGACGACCGCGGGGACCCAGAATGGGGCGCCGATCCGGCGCGAGCGGCGGGCGATGCCGCGCTCGAGAGCGCGCAGGCCCACGCTTAAGGGGGCCACGCCGCTGATCGTCTTCCCGCCCGTCAACCTGCGGCCCGCGTCGGTCGCGAAGCCGCGGCTCGTCATATCGGTATCGAGCTCGGCGTAGTAGGCGACCCCGACCCTGGCGCCGGTGGGCTTGATCTCTTGGCGCAGCGTGTTGCCGATCGCCTCGACCGCAGCCTTGCTGGCCGAGTAGGCGCCGAGCAGGGGGAGGTGGACTGCGGCGGCGAGCGACGCCGTGCAGAGGGCGTACCCGCGCGGGTGACTGATGTGCGGGCCCGCGGCGCGCAACGTGTAGTAGACGCCGAGAGTGTTGACGGCGAGGTGGGCCTCCATCACGCCGTCCTGCCCGCCAATGATCGGTAGCTGCTTGGCGATCCCGGCATTAGCGACCACGATGTCGAGCCCGCCAAGCTCGGTGACCACCTCGTCGACCGCGCGTTGCACCACTTCAGCATCGGCGACGTCGCACTCCCGCCACGGGGCGTGGTTGCGGGCGGCGACCTGGGCGAGGTGCTCGGGTTCGAGGCCGGCCAGGCCTACCTGGGCTCCGTGGGCGGTGAGCAGATCGGCCAGTCCTGCGCCGATACCGCGAGCGGCTCCGGTGATGAGCACCCGCCGACCGGTGAGGTGGTCGGTGTACTTGGGGTTGGGGGCAAGTGGTCGTGCGTTCTGCGGTGAACGTGCCATACCGGAGAGTAACTGCTGCATCTGCGCTGGTCGGCGTTGCGCTCGCGACTACGGTGGTCGGTGTGAGCCACGAGCCGTCGGTGCCCTGGGCCGGGCCCCACCTGACCCGGATGGCCGATGGGACGGTCAAGCAGGTGAACCCCTTCACCGGGACCCAGGTGTGGACCGTGCCGGGGCGTGCCAACCGCCCCTTGGCGCCCCCTCGCGAAGCGCGCGAGCGCCTTGACCCGGCTCAGGATGGCCGGTGGTGCGCCTTCTGCTCGCGCCGGTACCTGGAGACCACGCCCGAGCGGCGCCGGATCGTGCGCCGCGGCGAGCGTTTCACCGCGCTGGACGGGGTGCCAGCGGAGCGCCTCTTCGACACCCTCGCCGAGTTCCGGGTCTTCCCGAACCTCTTCGAGATCGTCTCGTACGAGTACTGGCGGCTCAATCACGGCTACGAACCGACTCCGGCCGCGCAACGTCGCCATCGCGCCTATCTCGCCTCCAGCGCGGGTAGGGCCCACCTCGATGCCCTGGTGCGCACGAGGATGCGCGCGGCGGGGGAGCGCCCCGAGGACTGGGACGGGCAGGACCTGGGGGAGCGAACGATGGGCCTGTTTGCCGGCTGCCACGATGTCGTTGTCGCCCGGCGCCACTATGTCGATGGGGCTGCCTACGACGACGAACTCGCCTCATCGGGGACCCTCACCCCCGACGAGCACGACCAGTACATCGGCCTCACCATCCACGCGCTCGAACACCTCTACGCCGCGAATCCGTATGCGCGGCAGGTCTCGGTCTTCCAGAATTGGCTCCGCCCGGCCGGTGCCTCCTTCGACCACCTGCACAAGCAACTGGTCGCCGTCGACGATCACGGCCCCGACCTTCAGGTGCAGATCGATCGACTTCGCAGCGAACCCAATCTCTACGACCGGTGGGGCCCGCGCTATGCCGCGACCCACGACCTCGTGATCGCGCGGAACCAGCACGCCGTGATGACCGCCGGAGTGGGTCATCGCTATCCCGCGATCGAGGTGTGGTCCAGCGTCCCGGGCCGGCCATGGGAGTTGTCGCAGCAGGTGCGCCGCGACTTCTCCGATCTGCTCCACGCGGCTCATGCCGCCACCGGGTCAGCAGTCCCGTGCAACGAGGAGTGGCACCACCAGCCTCGCGACGTGGCGGAGGACATGCCGCTGCGGGCGGTGCTCAAGTGGCGGATCTCGACGCTCGCGGGCTTCGAAGGGGGTACCCGCATCTACCTCAACACGATCGACCCGTGGACCCTGCGGGATCGGGTGGCGCGCCGCCTGCGCGAACTCCAGCGTCAGGGATCGCTCGGCGACCTCGACATCGCCCGCTGACCCCTTAGGTCAGGGGGCGAAGAGGCTGCTGCTGGGTGATGCAGTGGATGCCGCCGCCGCGGTCGAAGAGGGGGCGAGCGTCGACGCCCACGACCCGGCGCCCTGGGTAGGCGGCGCTCAGGGTGGCCAGGGCCTGCTCGTCGTTCGGGTCGTCGAAGACGCACGCCACGACGCCGCCATTGCAGACCAGATGGTTGATATAGGACCAGTCGACGGGGCCCTCGTCATCGGCCAGCGTGCGCGGTGCGGCGACCTTGACCACGGTGAGGGGGTGCCCGGCGGCGTCGCGGGAGGCGCGCAAAACCTCTTCGGCCGCGCGACTCACCTCGTAGTCGGGGTGGTCGGGGTCCTCCTGCCAATGCAGCAGCACCGTGCCGGGCTCGCTGAAGCAGGCGACGATGTCGACGTGCCCGCGGGTGCCGAACTCGTCGTAGTCGCGGGTCAGCCCGCGCGGCAGCCAGATCGCGGTGGTCGCGCCGATGGTGCGCTCGAGCTCGGCCTCGACCTCGGCGTGGGACATGCCCGGGTTGCGGCCCGCGTCGAGTTGCACGGTCTCGGTGAGCAGCACCGTGCCCTCTCCGTCGACGTGGATGCCGCCTCCTTCATTGACGAGCGGGGAGTCGATCACCGAGGCGCCGGCCTGTTCGCCGACGAAGGTCGCGATCTGTGCGTCGTGCTCCCAGCTCGCCCAGTGCTGGCCGCCCCAACCGTTGAAGACCCAGTTGACCGCGCCGAGCTCGCCGCCGCGTCCAAGGACGAAACTCGGCCCGATGTCACGCATCCAGGCGTCGTCGAGGGCAGCGGTGACGATCTCGATGGCGAAGGGGGTGTCCGTGCCCTCCGTCAGGTAGCGGCGCGCGAGGTCGGCGTCATCGGGCGTCGCGACCACGGTGACGGGTTCGAAACCGGCGACCGCCCGAGCCACGGCAGCCCAGGTGCGGCGGGCTGACTCGACCTCTTCGTCGGTGTCACCGAGGGTGTACCCAGCACTCGGCCACGCCATCCACGTCCGCTCGTGCGGCGCCCATTCGGCGGGCATCCGCCAGTCCGGCGCGTCGATCAACGCTCGACCTCGGTGCCGTGGGTCATGGCGTTGGGGTCGATGCGCACATGCTCCGGGCGGATCGGTTCGGTGAGGATGTCGTAGGAGTCCGGGCGTCGGGTCGAGAGGAAGGGGAAGAGGTCCAGCCAATCCTTGCGCTGGGCGAGATCGAGATCGGTCACCAGCACCGCCTCTTCGTCCCGCGGACCCTGCACCAGCACTCGGCCGTACGGATCGACGACGAAACTCGAGCCGTAGAAGGTGATGAGGCCCTCGGCGCCCAGGCGGTTGGGGACCACGATGAAGAGCCCGTTCGCGATCGCGTGGCCGGTGATCACTTGCTGCCAGAGGGGCTGGGTGTCGAACTCGGGGTGATCGGGTTCGGAGCCGATAGCGGTGGGGTAGCAGAGCACCTCGGCGCCCTCGATGGAATAGGCGCGAGCGACCTCGGGGAACCACTCGTCCCAGCAGGTCGGCAGGCCGAGGCGCACTTCGCCCCCTTCGCCGAGGGCCACATCGTGCACTGGGTAGGCGCCCGCAGCGGGCCCGGCACGGAAGTACTTGTCCTCGTAGTACCCGGCGGTCACCGGGATGTGGGTCTTGCGGGTCCTCGCGACGACCTCGCCGTCGGGGGAGACCACGACCGCGGTGTTGTAGCCGAGCCCGTCGACCACGTCATCGCCGTCGGCGGCATCGGCGCGCTCGTAGAGGGAGGTGTGCACGTGGACGCCGAAATCACGGGCGGCGTCGCGGGCGAAGGTGATCGTCGGGCCATCGGTGAGGGACTCCGCGATCTGCGACGGGGTGCCGGTCGGGAGGGTGTCGGCGGGGTAGCGCAGCAGGGTGATTTCAGGGAGGAAGACGATCTGCGCCCCGGCCTCGGCGGCCTGTCGGATCCCGTCGCGCAGGGCCTCGATGAGTTCGGTGCGGTCCTCGCGCCACCGGTGCTGGATCAGCCCGATCCGCACGGTCGGGCGCTGCGGGTCCTCGACCCGGGCCAGGGAGGTGGGGACATCGGTGGAGGTGATCAGCTTCACAAATCGTGAGCATGCCACGAAGGGGGTCACGCGCGCTCCCTTCCGCCCCCTCCTTACCCCCTTCCTCCCGACTTTGCTTAAGCACCGCCTAGGTGCTCACCCTCCAGGGTCGGCATCGAGGACGTGCTTAAGCAAAGTCGGGACGGGCGTGGTTGACTCGGGCGGTGCGGATCAGCCAGTTCTGGGTGTTGATGGAGGACGAGTTCGGAGCGCAGGAAGCGCCGACCCTCGCCCGGGGCCACCACCTGTCCGCACTCGGTGACCGCACGGTCGATCAGGCGCTCGCCGAGGGCGTACCGCCGCGCGAGGTGTGGCTGGCGCTCGTCGAAGACCTCCAGGTCCCGCGCGAGCGCTGGCTCGGACGCGACCGTGACCCCCTTCCCGTGCCGAAGGACCTCCCGTGAGCGAGCCTCTCCTCACCGCGCGGGGCCTCACCAAGCGGTTCGGTGACTTCACCGCCGTCGCCGGGATCGACGTCGACGTCGCGCCCGGCGAGGCCTTCGGCTTCCTCGGCCCCAATGGCGCCGGCAAGTCCTCCACGATGCGGATGATCGCCGCGACCTCACCACCGAGTAGCGGCGAACTGCGCGTCCTCGGCCTCGACCCGCGGACCGACGGCCCGGCGATCCGCGCGCAGATCGGATCCTGCCCACAGCAAGACAACCTCGACGAGGACCTCACGGTCGAGGAGAACCTGCTCATCTACGGACGCTATTTCGGCTTGCCGAAGGCCCAGGTGCGCGCCCGGACCGAGGAACTGCTCGACTTCGCCCAACTCACCGAGCGGCGGCATTCGCGGGTCGAACCCCTCTCCGGCGGGATGAAGAGGCGCCTCACGATCGCGCGCTCGCTGATCAACGATCCGCAGATCCTGCTCCTTGACGAGCCGACGACCGGCCTGGATCCGCAGGCGCGGCACATCCTCTGGGATCGCCTCTTCCGGTTGAAGAGGAGCGGCGTCACCTTGATCCTCACGACCCACTACATGGACGAGGCCGAGCAACTCTGCGACCGCTTGGTCGTGATGGACCACGGCCGGATCGTCGCCGAGGGCTCCCCGCGGGCCCTCATCGCCGAGCACTCGACTCGCGAGGTGCTCGAGCTGCGACTCGATGTCGAGGATCATCTTGAGGTCGCGGGCCTGGTGGAGGGGATCGGGGAGCGGGCCGAAACCCTGCCCGATCGGGTCTTTGTCTACGCCGACGACGGCGACGCCGCCCTCGAACGCGCGCGCGCCCGGGGCCTCGAACCGGTCTCGGCGCTGGTGCGGCGCAGCACCCTCGAAGATGTCTTCCTCCACCTGACCGGGCGCTCGCTGATCGACTAGCGGGTCCCCCTTCGCCGAGGGACGGGGTTGTGGTCATCGGGCGGGGATATTTCCGCGCCCGATGGCCGCTTCCGCGTCGCGGCGTCCGCGAGAGCCGTGGCAGACTCGCGCGGGTGCAGGCCGTGACGGAGGTGAAGGGGGAGCCGCGCAGCCTCCCCTTCGGCGAAGGCCTGCGCGTCGTCGCCGAATACCACTGGCGGGTCTACGCCCGGACCTGGCGCGGCTCGATCTTCTCGCGCTTCCTCTCGCCGCTGCTCTTCCTCCTCGCGATGGGGGTTGCGCTCGGCAGCCTCGTCGACGGAGCAGCTGGCGGGATCGACGGCGTCCCGTACCTGATGTACGTCGCGCCCGCGATGGTCGCCGTCCAGGCGATGATGGTCGCCGTGGGGGAGTCGACCTACCCGGTCTACGGCCTCTTTAAGTGGAATCGCATGTACCACTCGATGCTCGCCACGCCACTGCGAATCCGCGACATCGTGCTCGGCCAACTCCTCGTGGTCGGCTTCCACGGCTTCGTCGCCTCGACGGTCTTCGTCGCGATCTGCGCGGCCTTCGGGGCGCTCGGGTCGTGGTGGGCTCTGCTCTGTATCCCGATCGGCACGCTCACCTGCCTGGCCTTCGCGGCCCCGATCTTCGGCTTCTCGGCCCGCCTGAAGAGCGATAACGGCTTCAACGTCCTCTACCGCCTCGTCGTCACCCCGCTCATGCTCTTCTCCGGGGCGTTCTTCCCGGTCGCTCAACTGCCCACCTGGTTCCAACCGATCGCCTGGGCGACGCCTCTTTGGCACGGGGTGGAACTCAGCCGCGCGGCCTCTCTCGGCGGCAGCGACTCCGGCATCCTCTGGCTGCATCTCCTCGTGCTCATCGCCTTCGTCGCCGGCGGGGTGTGGTTTGCGCTCACTGGGTTTAAGAAGCGGCTGATCGTATGAGCGCGCCCGTGAAAGACACCAGCGCGCCGGTGCGCGGCGCCCACTTCGTGCCCCCGTTTGGTCTGGGCCTCGCGGCGGCCGTCTTCGGTCGCAATGTGGTCGCCTTCCGGCGCGGCTGGGTGGCGCTGCTCACCGGCTTCGCCGAGCCGGTCTTTTACCTCTTCTCGCTCGGCCTTGGTCTCGGCGCGCTGATCCCGTACGTCACGACCGACACCGGAGCCCAGGTCACCTACGCGGCCTTCGTCGCGCCCGCGCTCCTCGCGTCGTCGGCGATGAACGGCGCGGTGATGGACTCGACCTTTAATGTCTTCTTCAAGCTGCGCTACGCCAAGCTCTATGACGCGATGCTCGCAACGCCCGTGGAGCCGCGCGATATCGCGGTCGGCGAGATCCTCTGGTCGCAACTGCGCGGCGCGCTCTACGCCTCGATGTTCTTGATCGTCGCCGTCGCGGTGGGGGTCGTGCAGTCGTGGTGGGCCCTGCTCGCGGTGCCGGCGGCGACCTTCATCGGACTGGCCTTCTCCGGGGTCGGGATGTGGGCGACGACCTTCATGCGCAACTGGGTCGATTTCGACTACATCATGCTCGCGATCCAGCCGCTCTTCCTCTTCTCGGCGACCTTCTTCCCGCTCGCCACCTACCCGGACTGGGTCCAGCCGATCGTCATGGCGACGCCGCTCTACCACGGCGTGGCGCTCGAGCGGGGCCTGCTCCTCGGTGAGGTGAGCTGGGATCTGCTCTGGCATGTCGGGTACCTCGTCGCGCTGGGCGCGGTCGGTGTCTGGGGCGCCTCGAGGCGGATCGGGCGGCTGCTGCGGGCCTAAGCGCACCCCCTTCGCTCGAAGGGCGCGAAAACTCACCTCGGCGTGTCGCGCGCCCCTGCTCTC
The DNA here is from genome assembly GCF_041365945.1 of Janibacter sp. GXQ6167. Taxonomy (NCBI): domain Bacteria; kingdom Bacillati; phylum Actinomycetota; class Actinomycetes; order Micrococcales; family Intrasporangiaceae; genus Janibacter; species Janibacter sp. GXQ6167. Next base: position 172,264 of record NZ_JBGFSK010000006.1, read on the forward strand.
AATCGAACACGCGTTCGGCTACGCTCATCCACAGGTGCTGATCCGAGGACCGAAGGTGTCCACAGTTCATGGCGGCTGGCGGACGTTGTCGGTACCGGCACCTAGCGTCTGACCCGAGCATCACGACAAGACCAACCGTGACCCGGGTCGCCGGTGGGCGCGCTCGATGACAACGAGGAAGCAGGTAGGCCATGGCAGACGTCACCGCCATCGACAGCAAGATCCACGAACAAAAGCTCAAGTCCCTCGACGCGGTCATGGGACAGATCGAGAAGTCTCACGGCAAGGGTGCGGTGATGCGCCTCGGCGACGACGTGCGCCCGCCGATCGCGACGATCCCCACCGGGTCGATCGCGCTCGACATCGCCCTTGGCATCGGCGGCCTGCCCCGCGGCCGGGTGGTCGAGATCTACGGCCCGGAGAGCTCGGGTAAGACCACCGTCGCCCTGCACGCCGTCGCCAGTGCCCAAAAGGCCGGCGGGATCGCCGCCTTCATCGACGCCGAGCACGCCCTTGACCCGGAGTACGCCAAAAAGCTCGGTGTCGACACCGATGCCCTGCTCGTCAGCCAGCCAGATACCGGTGAGCAGGCCCTGGAGATCGCCGACATGCTGATCCGCTCCGGCGCTCTCGACATCATCGTGATCGACTCGGTCGCCGCGCTCGTACCGCGCGCCGAAATCGAAGGCGAGATGGGCGACAGCCACGTCGGTCTGCAGGCCCGCCTGATGAGCCAGGCGCTGCGCAAGATCACCGGTGCGCTCAACACCTCGGGCACGACCGCCATCTTCATCAACCAGCTCCGCGAGAAGATCGGCGTGATGTTCGGCTCGCCGGAGACCACGACCGGCGGTAAGGCGCTGAAGTTCTACGCGTCGGTGCGCCTCGACGTGCGCCGCATCGAGACCCTGAAGGACGGCACCAACCCGGTCGGTAACCGGACCCGGGTCAAGGTCGTGAAAAACAAGGTCTCCCCGCCCTTCAAGCAGGCGGAGTTCGACATCCTCTACGGCCAGGGCATCTCCCGCGAGGGCGGCCTGATCGATATGGGCGTCGAGCACGGCTTCGTGCGCAAGGCCGGCGCTTGGTACACCTACGAGGGCGACCAACTGGGCCAGGGCAAGGAAAATGCCCGCAACTTCCTCAAAGACAACCCGCAGCTCGCCGACGAGCTCGAGGTCAAGATCAAGACCAAGTTGGGCGTCGGTGTCGCTCCGGTCGTCGAAGAGGACCTGGACACCCCGGTCGACTTCTAACGCGCGTCGATGACGTCCGATCACCCCGCGGCGAGCGCCCCGCCGACTCTCGATGAGTTGCGCGCGGCGCTCGCTGCAGCGGCGCCACCGCCACCGCCACCCGAGCAAGACCCCGAGGCCGACCCGCACGCCGTCGCGCGGGCGATCGTCTTGCGGCAACTGACCGGCGCGCCGAAGAGCCGCTCTCAACTGGAGCAGGCCCTGCGCCGCAAGAACTGTCCCGATGATGTCGCCGCCCAGGTCCTCGACCGGATGGAAGAGGTCGGGCTCGTCGACGATGAGGCGTACGCGCACCTCTTCGTCCGCTCCAAACAGGCCGGACGAGGCCTCGCCCGGCGAGCGCTCGCGCACGAGTTGCGCACGAAGGGGGTCGACGAGCAGGTCGCGGCCGAGGTCCTCGACCAGATCGACCCGGAGGAGGAGCGTGAGCGCGCCGCGGCCTTGGTCGCCAAGCGGCTGCGCTCCCTGCATGGCCTCGACCGCCAGGTCCAAACCCGGCGGCTCGCCGGGATGCTCGCCCGCAAGGGCTACCCGGGGGAGCTTGCACGCCAGGTGATCGGGGAGGCCCTCGACGCCGCCCCGGAGCACCGTCGCGACTGACCCGATCAGAGATTGTGATGCAGGTCCGCGGCCCCGTGTCACACGTTCGCAACACGAGTGCCCTACGTTCGTCGTCGTGATCGACCTAACGAGCGGACTCTTCGGCGACTATGCCCCGGCGCGAGCCTGGGACGAGATGCTCGACGATCTCGGAGAGGCTCGCGCGCCGTACAAACCGATCCATCACACGCTGCGGTCGATGGCGCCGGAAAACCTCAAGGAGCGAGCCGATGCGCTCGCCCGGATGTTCCTCGATCAGGGAGTCACCTTCGATCACGCCGGGGAGGAGCGTCCCTTCCCGCTCGATGCCGTCCCCCGCGTGATCGACTCCGACACCTGGGCGCACGTCGAAAGCGGTGTCGCGCAACGGGTGAGGGCCCTCGAAGCCTTCCTCGATGACATCTACTCGCGCCAGGGTGAGCTGCCCCGAGCCGTCGAGGACGGCCTGATCCCGTGGCAGCTCATCGCGACCTCGTCGCATTTCCACCGAGCGGTAGCCGGGATGCGCCCGCCCAATGGGGTGCGCGTCCACGTCGGCGGGATTGACCTGATCCGCGACGAAGAGGGGACCTTCCGCGTCCTCGAGGACAACGTCCGCGTGCCGTCCGGGGTCAGTTATGTCATCGCGAACCGTCGGGCCATGGCCAATGTCTTCCCCGAAGCCTTCGCCACCATGCGGATCCGGCCCGTCGGGGACTATCCGCGGATGTTGCTCGACGCCCTGCGGGCCGCTGCCCCCGAGGGCCAGACCGATCCCACCGTCGTCGTGCTGACGCCGGGCGTCTACAACAGCGCCTACTTCGAGCACACGCTGCTCGCCCGGATGATGGGCGTCGAACTCGTCGAAGGGCGCGACCTGGTGGTGCGCGGCGGCGAGATCCGGATGCGCACCACCCACGGGGAGGAACGGGTCGATGTCATCTACCGCCGGATCGATGACGACTTCCTCGACGCGGTCCACTTCCGCCGCGACTCGATGCTCGGAGTGACCGGTCTGGTCTCCTCCCTTCGTGCTGGCCGCGTCACCGTCGCTAACGCCATTGGCAATGGTGTCGCCGACGACAAACTCGTCTATTCCTACCTGCCCGCTCTGATCCGCTATTACCTCGACGAGGACCCGATCCTGCCCAACGTCGACACCTACCGCTGTAACGAGCCGGACGCCCTCGGGCATGTCTTAAGCCACCTCGATGAAATGGTCGTCAAGCCCGTCGATGGTTCTGGTGGCAAGGGCCTTGTCATCGGGCCCGATGCCACCGGCGCGGAACTGGACACCCTGCGGGCGGCGCTGCTCGCTGACCCCCGCGGCTGGATCGCGCAGCCGGTTGTCCAACTCTCGACCGTGCCGACGCTGATCGACGGCCAACTCCGGCCGCGGCACGTGGACCTGCGCCCCTTCGCCGTCAACGACGGGGACGAGGTGCGCGTCCTGCCCGGCGGCCTTACGCGCGTCGCGTTGCCGGAGGGCCAGCTCGTCGTCAACTCCAGCCAGGGCGGGGGGTCCAAGGACACCTGGGTGCTCGCCGGGCCCTATACGCGCGTGCCATCGGACACCGAGGACAAGGAAGTGATCCTCATGCCCGGCCCCACGGTCTTGCCCGAGCAGGTCGGCCAGTCTCAGTCCCAGTCTCAATCTCAGTCGATGACCGAAGGGGGAGCGCGCTGATGCTCAGCCGGATCGCGGACTCGCTCTTTTGGATCGGCCGGTACATCGAGCGCGCGGATGGCACTGCTCGGTTGATCGATGTCCTGCGGCTCGCCCTGCTCGAAGAGCCGAGCGCCGATGAGCACGTCTGGTCCCACATGGTCCTCACCGGGGTCATGGGCTACCCGTACCCGGGTCGAGTCGGCCTGGACGAGGTGGGTCGTCTCCTCGTCTTCGATCAGACCAACCCGAGCTCGATCTCGGGGTCCTGGCTCGCCGCTCGCGAGAACGCCCGTCGCGCCCGCGAGACGGTCTCGACCGAGCTGTGGGAGACGATCAACACCTCATGGCATCGGTGGACCGCGCTCGGCACCCGCCAGGTCACCCAAGTCCACCTCGGGTGGGTCCGTGAGCGGGCCGCTCTCGTTGCGGGAGTGGCCGATTCGACGATGAGTCATGACGAAGCGCGAGACTTCCTCCTCCTCGGCCAGTACCTCGAGCGGGCGGATATGACCGCGCGGATCGTCGCGACGGGCTCGTGGCCCGAAGGGGGGCCCTCCTGGGGTGCGGTCCTCGCGACCTGCGGGGCGCAGCAGGCGATGCTTCGCACGATGCGCGGCGTCATCACCGACCGGACAGCCGCCGCCTTCTTGACCCTCGACCGTCGCTTCCCGCGCTCCGTCGTGGCGGCGCTGAGCGCGGCGGAGGAGCGGCTTGCCGCGCTGTCCCCGGACGAAGGGCGGGGCGTGGGCTTCTCCGATGAGGCACGGCGCATCCTCGGGCGCACCCGCACCTCCCTCGAATACCGGCGGCCCGACGATGTCCTCGCCGACCTGCCCGTCCAGATGGAGCGGGTCCAACAAACCGTGCGCGATGCCTCCGAGGCCATCGCCAAGCGCTATTTCCAGTCCGCGCCCGTGCAGGAGTGGACGGGGGAGGTCCTGTGAACACCACGACGCGGCGGCACCGCATCGTCCACCGCACCGAGATGCATTACGCGGGCGAGGTCCGGGTTTCGCACAACGAGCTGCGGATGACGCCGGTCAGCGAACCGGGCCAGACCACGCTCGAAGCCCGCATCCGGGTCAAGCCGCTCACCTGGAGCCATGTCTATAAGGACCACTGGGGCACCTCGGTCATGGCGATCGAGTCGCAAAGCCCGCACCAGGTCCTCGAGATCGAGGCGAGCAGCATCGTCGAGCGTGCCCTCGTCCCGGCGGAGGCCGCCCATGGCCTGCTCGGTGACATGGGTGCGGGCTGGGCCGCGGTCGAGGCGGACCATGTCCGAGACCGGCTGAGCGAGTACCTCGAGCTCACGCGTCGCACCCGGCCCGACGAGGAGCTCGCTGAGATGGCGAAACACGCCCGCTCGGAGGAGAGTCCCCGCGCGGCCGCCGCTCGGATCAGCGCCGACGTGCACGCGGCGATGACCTACACCAAGGGGGCGACGGGGGTCCACGCGACGGGCGCCGAAGCCTGGGAGCAGCGTCGCGGCGTGTGCCAGGACTATGCCCACATCACCGTCGGCGCGCTGCGCTCGATCGGGATCCCGGCCCGCTACGTCGGCGGGTACACCCCCTTCCGTGGCGATGGCGCGCGTGGCGAGCACGTCGCGGGGGAGACCCATGCCTGGATCGAAGCGTGGGACGGCGGGTGGCACCCCTTCGACCCGACCAACGACAACGAGGTCGGCCTCGATCACGTCGTGGTGGGCCGGGGGCGGGACTACGACGACGTCGCCCCCTTCCGCGGCATGTACGCCGGACCCGATCTCGCCGAGATGAAGGTCGGCGTCACGGTCACCCGGCTCGCCTAGCCGAACCCCGGCCGCTGCTTGCCCCTTGGCGGATCGAAGGGGGTCTGCGCGTCGCCTACCCTGGTAGGCGCCATGACGACCTCAGCAACGCCCCCTTCGACCCGGCCCCGCACCTACGACGTGCGCACGCACGGGTGCCAGATGAATGTCCACGACTCTGAGCGGCTCGCCGGGCTGCTCGAGACGGCGGGCTATGTCGACCTCGCGAGCATCGCCCCGGGCGAGCGCCCCGAGACCGCTGACGTGGTCGTCTTCAATACCTGCGCGGTCCGCGAGAACGCCGATAACAAGCTCTACGGCAACCTCGGCCAGTTGCGCCCGGCGAAGACCGCGAACCCAGACCTGCAGATCGCGGTCGGGGGCTGCATGGCGCAAAAGGACCGCGACACGATCGTCCAGCGGGCCCCGTGGGTCGACGTGGTCTTCGGCACCCACAACATCGGCTCCCTGCCTGCGCTGCTCGACCGCGCCCGACACAACCGGGAGGCGCAGGTCGAGATCCTCGAGTCGCTCGAAACCTTCCCGAGCACCCTGCCCACGCGGCGCGACTCCGCCTACAGCGGCTGGACGTCAATCTCGGTGGGCTGCAACAACACCTGCACCTTCTGCATCGTCCCGGCACTGCGCGGCAAGGAGAAAGACCGGCGCCCCGGCGAGATCCTCGCCGAGGTGGAGGCCCTGGTAGCCCAGGGCGTGATCGAGGTGACGCTGCTCGGCCAGAACGTCAACTCCTACGGCGTCGAGTTCGGCGACCGCCTCGCCTTCGGCAAGCTCCTGCGCGCCTGCGGCGAGATCGACGGGCTTGAGCGGGTGCGCTTCACGAGCCCCCACCCGGCCGCCTTCACCGACGACGTCATCGACGCGATGGCCGCGACGCCGAATGTGATGCCGAGCCTGCACATGCCGCTGCAGTCCGGCTCGGACCGGGTCCTGAAGGCCATGCGCCGCTCATACCGCAGCGAGCGCTTCCTCGGGATCCTCGATCGCGTGCGCGCCCAGATCCCGGATGCGGCGATCACGACCGACATCATCGTCGGCTTCCCCGGCGAGACCGACGACGATTTCGAGGAGACGCTGCGAGTCGTGGAACAGGCCCGCTTCAGCTCGGCCTTCACCTTCCAATACTCGATCCGCCCCGGCACGCCCGCGGCGACGATGGACGACCAGGTCCCTAAGGCCGTCGTCCAGGAGCGCTACGAGCGGCTCATTGCCCTGCAGGAGGAGATCTCCTGGGCCGGTAACCGGGAGCAGGAGGGCCGCGACCTTGAGGTGCTCGTCGCGACCGGCGAAGGGCGCAAGGACACCGAGACCGCGCGGATGTCCGGGCGCGCCCGGGACAACCGCCTCGTCCACTTCGCGGTGCCCGATGGAGCGGAGCGCCCTCGTCCGGGCGACCTGGTCACCGTCGGGGTCACCTATGGCGCGCCCCATCACCTCGTGGCCGACGCGGCCCTGGACGGGGGCGTCTATGAGGTGCGCCGGACTCGCGGTGGCGACGCCTGGGAGGCCGCTCAGGCCGAACCTGCCGGCAAGCCCGCGGTGTCGCTCGGGATGCCGCAGATCGGGGTGCCCGTGCAGGTGGCGCCGAGCGCTCCAGCCTGCGGCGCCTAAAACACGCATGACGAAGGGGGCGGCGAGCGCCGCCCCCTTCGTCATGTCCTCGCCGGTCAGGCGTTTTCGTTGCCGACCTTGCCGTCGATGAAGTCGCGACCCTGCTGGACGTGGTCCTTGCCGACGCCGCGGCTCTCGGCGATCTCCTCGGCCTTGTCGAGGGCCTTGTCGCTCAATTCCTCGACCTTCTCGGCGTTGTCGCGCAGGGCCTCGGCGGCCTTGTCCTTGAGGTTGTCGAACATGCTCATGGGGTGGGACATCCTTCGCTCGATGGTGCGGCCGAGGGTTCAGCCGGTGACGAGGCCACGGTAGTGCTTAGCAGGGGTGCGACGCGGCGGATTTGACAAACTGTTGAACTTTCAACCAAGATAGGGGAGTACTCAGACGGGTCCACGACCCACCCCCTTCATGAAAAGGAATCACCACATGTCTTCTGTCGCGACCGCCCTGCAGATCCCGACCGGGACCTGGAACCTCGACCCGGCGCACACCGAGGTCACCTTCGTCGCCCGCCACGCCATGGTCACCAAGGTCCGCGGCGTCTTCCGTGACGTCGAGGGCACCATCACGGTGGCCGACGACCTCGCCGAGTCGAGCGCGACCGCCCAGATGCAGACCGCTTCGGTCGACACCGGCAGCGCCGACCGCGACGCTCACCTGCGCGCCGGCGACTTCTTCGACTCCGAGGTCTACCCCACGATGTCCTTCGCGAGCACCGGCGTCAGCGATGTCTCCGAGGAGGGCTTCGTCCTGACCGGTGACCTCACGATCAAGGACGTGACTCGCCCGGTCCAGCTCAACGTCGAGTTCGGTGGCGTCGCGCAGGACCCCTACGGCAACCTGCGCGCCGGCTTCTCCGCTCGGACCCAGATCGAGCGCGAGGACTGGGGCCTGAACTTCAACGCCAAGCTGGAGACCGGTGGCGTGCTCGTCAGCAAGAAGATCACCATCGAGATCGAGGTCTCGGCCATTAAGGCCTGATCCGCGTCCCGACGCTCAGTGAAGGGGGTCCGCCGCGCCGTGAGGTGCGAGCGGACCCCCTTGCTTTTTGCGCTGACGAAGGGTGCTGGAACGATGACGCCCATGACCATTCGCCCCATCGTGATCACCGGAGAACCGGTGCTCCACACCCGCGCCGCCAACGTCACCGAGTTCGACGAGGACCTGCGCACGCTGATCGCCGATATGTATGAGACCCAGGACGCCGCCCATGGGGTCGGTCTCGCCGCGCCGCAGATCGGCGTGGGCTTGCGGGTCTTTACCTGGAATATGCGCAACGACGACGGGGTCCCGACGATCGGCCACATCGTGAACCCCTACGTGAAGGCGAGCCGGCCCGCTGACGGCGAGCCCGACCGCCACGAGGAGAGCGAGGGGTGCCTCTCGGTGCCGGGGTACTCCTTCCCCCTTCGGCGTGGAGCGAGCGCCGATGTGAGCGGGTACGACCAGGACGGCAACGAGATTTCCTTCACCGCGACCGGGTGGTTCGCGCGGTGCATGCAGCACGAGTACGACCACCTGCAGGGCTTCCTCTACGTGGACCGGCTCCTGCCGAAGTGGCAGAAGAAGGCGAAGAAGGCAGTCCGAGCCGAAGGGTGGGGCACGCCGGGGCATACCTGGATGCCGGGTGTTGATCGCGACCCCTTCGGCCATGACGACGCCGACGAGCCCGACGGCGACGCCGACTGACCGTGACGCCGCAGGGTCCCGCTGAGGTCGTCGCGGTCGTCGGAGCGACCGCGACCGGCAAATCCGATCTCGGGATCGCGCTGGCGCTCGCGTCGCGAGGTGAGGTGATCAATGCCGATGCCCTGCAGCTCTATCGCGGCATGGATGTCGGGACCGCGAAGGTCCCTGTCGGCGAGCGTCAGGGGATCGAGCATCATCAACTCGACGTCCTGGGGGTCCGCGACGAAACCAGCGTCGCGGCGTACCAGGCAGCCGCCAGCGCCGATATCGCCGCGATCCAGGCGTGGGAGAGGTTGCCGATCCTGGTGGGCGGGTCGGGGCTCTATGTCCGAGCCGCGCTCGACCACCTGGACATCCCGCCGACCGACCCGGCCGTTCGGGGTCGGCTTGAAGACGAGGCCTGCGAGGCGGGCGTCGAGGCGATGCGCGATCGGCTTTTCGCGGTGGATCCCGTTGCGGCAGAGGCGATCCAGGAGCGCAATGTGCGCCGGATCGTGCGAGCCCTGGAGGTCATCGAACTCACCGGTCGCCCCTTCTCGGCGACGATGCCGCGCCGCGAACACCTCCGGCCGACGGTGATGATCGGTCTGCGTCTGCCGCGGCCGGAGCTTGATGCTCGGATCGACGCCCGGGTGGCCCGGATGTGGGCGCACGGGATGCTCGCCGAGGTCGAGGCTCTCGATGCCGCAGGCTTGCGCGAAGGGCGGACCGCGCCCCGCGCGATCGGCTATGCCCAAGCATTGGCGCAGCTCGATGGCGAACTCAGCGAAGCCGAGGCGATCGAGCAGACCGCGCAGGCGACGCGCCGGCTCGTCCGGCGCCAGGAGTCGTGGTTCCGCGCGGACCCTCGGATCCACTGGCTCGACGCCGACCGTCCCGACCTCGTGGACGCAGCGCTCGCGGTGATCGAGCGGGGTGCCGGGGCCGCTGGCGCCGACCCATCGGAGACAATGGAGCCATGACGATGCGCTTTACCAAGGGTCACGGGACGCAAAACGACTTCGTCATCGTCCCGGACCTCGATGGTCAGCTCGATCTCGCCCCGTCGCAGGTCGCCTTGCTCGCCGACCGGCACGCTGGCATCGGCGGCGACGGGGTGATCCGGGTGGTCCCGACGGCCGCTGCCGAGGAGGCTGAGGTCCGCGCCATGGTCGATGAGGCGCCGTGGTTCATGGACTATCGCAACGCTGACGGGTCGGTGGCGCAGATGTGCGGCAACGGGACTCGGGTCTTCGCGGCCTGGTTGCGCCGCGAGGGGCTGGTGAGCGATGCCCCCTTCGCCATTGCGACCCGGGCGGGGGTGCGGCGGATTCGCTTCGAGGGCGATCAGATCGTGACGCACATGGGGACCTGGCGCCTCACTGATCCGGAGAAGGCCGAGGCGGATGGCTTTGACGCGCTCGTGCACGTCGATGAACTCGAGCAGATCGACGAGCCTTACAGCGCCCTGTCTCTCGACCTCGGCAACCCGCACACTGTCGTCGCGCTTCCGCCCGAGGTGAATCTCGAGGGGATCGACCTCACCAAGGCGCCGCTGGTGCGCCCGACGCCGGTCGAAGGGAGCAATGTCGAGTTCGTCCGGCCACTCGGGCCGGGGCACCTCAAGATGCGCGTCCACGAGCGCGGGGTCGGCGAGACCCGGTCGTGCGGTACGGGTGTGGTGGCGTCCGCGCTCGCGGTCGGCTTTTGGGCAGGGGGTGTGCAGGACGGCGCGACCTGGACCGTCGATGTGCCCGGTGGGACGCTCACCGTGCGCGCCCTGCCCAACCACGAAGTCGAGCTCGCTGGCCCGGCCGCACTCGTCGCCGAGGGCGAGACCAACCTCCTCGGCTGAGCCCCCTTCGCCTCAGTCGCGGGTGACGCGCAGGATCCGAAAGCCCTTCGCCGAGGCCATCCGCTCGGCGCTCAGCTCGGGCAAACTCTCGCCGATCCAGCGTTGGAGTGAGTCGGCCCCGAGGTTTTTGCCAACCACCATCCAGGCCTCGCCGCCCGGCGTGAGGCGGGGGAGCCAGGTGGACATGATGTCGTGGACAACGGCCTTGCCGACCCGGATCGGAGGGTTGGACCAGATCAGGTCGAAGCGGGTGTCCTCGGGGACCTCGCTCGGCAGGGCGGTGCGCACGTTGTCGCAGCCGAGCGCCTCGGCGTTGCGCCTGGTGAGGTCCAACGCACGCTCGTTGACGTCGACCGCCCACACCTGCGCTTCGGGCGCCAGCAGCCCGAGCGTGAGGGCGATGGGTCCCCAGCCGCAGCCCAGGTCGAGGTAGACCCCCTTCTGATCTGGGGCCGCGGGCGGGGGAGGGACATGGTCGAAGAGGACCGCCGTGCCCTTATCGAGCCCGCCGGGAGAGAAGATCCCGCCCGCCACTTCGACCTCGACCGCTCGGCCGGCGAGGTGAGTGCGAAGCGGGCGACGCTCGCCGTCGCTCGCGGGCTGCGCCGTGAAGTAGTGCTCGCTCACAGGGAGGCGAGGGTGGTCGCGAGGGCCTCGGCGCTGGCGTGAAGACGGCCGCGCTCGTAGGCGTCGAGGGGGACATCGAGGACCTGTTCGACACCGTTGCGCCCGACGACCGATGGCAGCGACAAGGCGATGCCGTCGATGCCCTCCTGGCCGCTTAAGACCGAGGAGACGGGCAGGATCGCCTTGGCGTCGCCGAGGACCGCCTCGACGATGCGGGCGCCGGAGAGGCCAATCGCCCAGTTCGTCGCGCCCTTGCCCTGGATGACGGTGTACGCAGCATGGACGACCTCGTCGGCGATTCGATCGAGGGTGGTGTCGTCGAAGAATCGCTTGCCGTCGACCAGCCAATCGCGTAGCGCGACCGGACCAATCCGGGCCTGCGACCAGTGCGGGAACTCGCTATCGCCGTGCTCGCCGATGATGCTCGCGTGGACCGACGTGACGGCGACACCGCTCAACTCGGCGAGGCGCCACCGCAAGCGGGAGGAGTCTAGGACGGTGCCGGAGGAGAAGACCCGGGAGGCGGGCAGGCCGCTTTCGCGCTGGGCGATCACGGTCAAGACATCGCACGGGTTCGTCACGAGGATGTAGACCGCGTGCGGGGATTGCTCCAGCAGGGCGGGCATCAGGGTGCGCAGGATCTCGGCGTTGGTCGCCGCGAGGTCGAGCCGGGTCTGGCCGGGGTGCTGCTTGGCACCCGCGGTGATGACGACGAGATCTGAGTCCGCCGTGAGCGCCAGGTCCGCGCCGCCGCTGACCTTGCGGGAGCGCGCGAACTGCGAACCGTGCGCGAGGTCGAGCACCTCCGCGTCGACCTTGTCCTTGTCGATGTCGTAGAGGACGACTTCGTCGGCGCTGCCGCGCACCATGCACGCGTACGCGAGCGAACTCCCGACGCTCCCGGCGCCGACCACGGTGACCTTGGTGGGGGTGCTTCTGCTCACGGGACTAAGGCTATGTGGGCCGGGCCGCGCGCCGAAACGCCCGTGGTCTCCCTTCCCGCCTCGGCCGGCTGCGCGGTGGGCGTCCCCGGACGTTCCGGGATTCTCGTGGAACTCCGCGGGAATCCGGGAGTTTCCCGCGACGAAGGGGGCACACGCGCGGGGCCGAAGGGGGTTACGCCTCTTCGCTCACGGCCTCGATGTCGTCATCGACCCAGTCCAGGGTGCGCGAGAGGGCCTTGTTCCACTGGCGGTAGAGGCGTTCGCGCTCGCCCTCCTTCATCTCGGGGGACCAGCGACCCCCTTCGGCCCAGTTGTCGACGATCGCCTCGGTGTTTTCCCAGTACCCGACCGCGAGGCCCGCGGCATAGGCGGCCCCGAGCGCGGTCGTCTCGGCGACCTCGGGGCGCACGACATCGACGCCGAGCAGGTCGGACTGGAACTGCATGAGCAGGTTGTTGGCCACCATCCCGCCGTCGACCTTGAGTTCGGTCATCGAACCGCCCGCGCGCTCGGCGTCATCGCGCATCGCTTCGAGGACATCGCGGGTTTGGTAAGCGACCGACTCGAGCGCCGCGCGCGCGATGTGCGCACGGGTGCAGTACCGCGTGAGTCCGACGATCGCGCCGCGGGCATCGGGGCGCCAGTGCGGGGCGAAGAGGCCAGAGAAGGCGGGGACGAAGTAGGCGCCGCCGTTGTCGTCGACGCTCCGGGCGAGGTCCTCGACCTCGGGGGAGGAGTCGATGATCTTGAGGTTGTCGCGAAGCCACTGGATCAAGGAGCCCGTGACGGCGATCGAGCCCTCGAGCGCGTAGACCGGAGCATCGTCCCCGAGGCGGTAGCAGACCGTGGTGAGCAGGCCATTGCCGGAGTGGACGATGTCCTCGCCGGTGTTGAGGAGCATGAAGCTGCCGGTGCCGTAGGTGTTCTTCGCCGTCCCGCGATCCAGGCAGGCCTGGCCGAACATCGCCGCCTGCTGGTCCCCGAGGATCCCCGAGACGGGCACGCCCGCCAGGACACCCGGCTTGCACTCGCCGTAGACCTCCGAGGACGAGCGGATCTCGGGAAGCATCGCGACGGGCACGCCCATGTCCGCGCAGATTTCCTCGTCCCAGGAGAGGGATTCAAGGTCCATCAGCATCGTGCGCGACGCGTTGGTGACGTCGGTGACGTGGACGCCGCCGTTCTTGGCCCCGCCGGTCAAGTTCCACAAGACCCACGTGTCGATCGTCCCGGCGAGCAGCTCCCCGGCCTCGGCGCGCTCGCGGGCGCCATCGACGTGATCGAGGATCCAGGCGATCTTTGGCCCGGCGAAGTAGGTCGCGAGCGGCAGGCCGACCCGTGACCGGTACCGGCTCACCCCTTCGTCGCTGCCCTTGGCGAGTTCGTCGACCATGGCCTGCGTGCGGGTGTCCTGCCAGACGATCGCATTGTGGATCGGCTTGCCGGTGTCGGCTTCCCACACGACGGCGGTCTCACGCTGGTTGGTGATCCCGACCGCGGCGATATGGCTGGAGTTGAAGTTGCCCTCGGCGAGCGCACCACCGATCACCTTGCGGGTGTTCTTCCAGATCTCGTAGGCGTCATGCTCGACCCACCCCGCCTTGGGGAAGATCTGCTCGTGCTCGACCTGGTCGACCGCGACGATCTGCCCGCCGTGATCGAAGATCATCGCCCGCGTGCTCGTCGTCCCTTGATCAACGGCAAGAACGTAGGTCTGGTCGGCCTTGCGATCACGCGGGGTCATCGGTCCTCCGGGGCTCTGGCGCTACATCAGTCGTCCGAACGTGGTCTCCCACGGCGAGGAGAAGATCCCGAACCCCGGCCTGCTAACGGGCTGGTAGTCGGCGCGAACCCCGCGCTCGGCGATGATCTCACGGTAGGCATCGACGCCATCGGTTGGGCGGCGTTCGAGACTCGGATCACCCAAGACGTCGACCGAGTACAGCCCGAATCGCGGCCGGTACGAACCCCATTCGTAGTTGTCCGTCAGGGACCAGTAGTTGTAGCCGATGACCGGGATCCCCTCATCGGCGGCGCGCTGGAGGAAGTAGATGTGATCGCGCAAGTGCTCGGCGCGGGTGAGGCCATCGAAGCGCGGCTGCTCGTTGTCGGTCGGCATCCCGTGCTCGACGATCCAGATCGGGAGGTCGGGGCGCTTCTTGTGGTAGATCCGCAGCATGTAGAGCAGCGACTCGGGCTGCATCGTGATCCGCCAGTACTCGCCGACGTTGTCGAAGCGGGCGCTGAGGTTATCCAGGCCAAGGCCGTAGTAGTAGTCGATCCCGAGGAAGTCGAGCGTGTCGCCGCAGCGGTCGAAGAACCACGCGTCACTGATGAGGTGAAGGGGGGCGGGCACGCACGCGAGGTTGCTCGAGACGAGCGCGCCAGGGTCGAGCTCGTGGATCAGTGCGTAGGCCCGGCGGTGGGCCTCCAACAACCGGGTCTGCATGACGTGCTGCTCGCGGCGGGTGAGGTGCAGGTTCTTCTTCTCGCAGTCGAGGTAGTACTGCGGTTCGTTGATCGTGATCCAGGTGGCGCCGCGCCCTGCGTAGCGGCGCACGACCCGCTCGGCGTGGCCCATCCACGCGTCGACGACGCCGTCCCATTGCCACCGTCCCTTGTCGACGACCCACCCGGGATACACCCAGTGGTCGAGCGTGATCATCGGGCTGATCCCATGGCGCTCAAGGGTGTCGACCACCGCGTCGTAGAAGGCCCAACCGTCCTCATCGATCACGCCCGGTGCGGTCTCGATCCGCGCCCACTCGACGGAGAAGCGGAAGGTGTTGACGCCGAGCCCGGCAGCGAGCGCGATGTCCTCTTCGAAGCGGGTGAGCCACTGCGGCCCGTCACCGAAGGGGGTGCGGATCATCGGCGCGCCCTCGTCGACATAGCGGCTCCAGTTGCTGTCCGGGCTGCTCCCTTCGGATTGGAAACCGGCCAGCGCCACCCCCCACTTGAAGTCGTCGGGGAAGGGGGTCACCGGCACCTGTGCAGGTGGGCGCCGGTAGGCCGCCACTCCGGCGGCGGCAATCCCGAGGCCGGTCAGGGCAAGAAGGCGGGTGAGCGCAGACATGGGCGCCATCTTGCCCTCTAGTTACCCGTGAGTCACGTCTGGTGTGACAGGACCTTCACCCCTTCGGCCATCGCCACGACGGCAGCGCCCGTCTACGGTGGGAGTGGGAAACAGCCGTTGCTAGCGCAGGGAGTTCGCTTTATGCCGGTACCGATTCGCCTCGATGGCGCCTACCGCGAGCAGGCCTGGGAGACGTTGGCGTCTACCCCCTTCGATGTCCTCGTCGTCGGTGGCGGCGTGACCGGGGCCGGCGTTGCCCTCGACGCGGCGACCCGTGGGCTGAAGGTCGCCCTCGTCGAGCAACGCGACTTCGCGTCGGGTACGTCATCGCGCTCGAGCAAGCTCTTCCACGGCGGCGTGCGCTATCTCGAGCAGATGAACTTCGCCCTCGTGCGCGAGGCCCTCAAGGAGCGCGAGTTGATGCTGACCCGCATCGCGCCGCACCTCGTCAAGCCCGTTGCCTTCCTCTACCCGCTGCAGCACCGGGTGTGGGAGCGGCCATACGTCACCGCGGGCCTGACCCTCTACGACACGATGGGCGGTGCCCGGTCGGTGCCGCGCACCAAGCAACTGACGAAGGGGGGCGTGCGTCGCCTGGTCCCGGGGTTGAAGCCCTCGGCGCACCAAGGCGGCCTGCAGTACTACGACGCGCAGGCCGATGACGCGCGGCACACCTTCACGGTGGTGCGCACGGCCGCGGCGTACGGTGCGACGGTCCTCAGCTCGGCCAAGGTCGTCGGGCTGAACCACGCCGGGGAGCGAGTCGTCGGCGCCCGCGTGCTCGATGTCGAGACCGGGCGCGAGGTCGAGGTGGACGCGTCGGTTGTCATCAACTGCACGGGCGTGTGGACCG
Organism: Janibacter sp. GXQ6167; assembly: GCF_041365945.1. NCBI lineage: Bacteria > Bacillati > Actinomycetota > Actinomycetes > Micrococcales > Intrasporangiaceae > Janibacter > Janibacter sp. GXQ6167. The sequence goes on from NZ_JBGFSK010000006.1 coordinate 188,215, forward strand.
ATGACATCCAGACGATGGCTGGCGGGCGTGGGCGCTTCCATGTCCGTGCCTCGAAGGGGATCCACATCGTCGTCGCACGCGACCGCATCTCCTCCGAGACGGGCCTGATCCTGCGCACCGCGACCTCGGTCCTCTTCTGCATCCCGTGGGGGACGCACTGGATCATCGGCACGACCGACACCGATTGGGAGCTCTCTCGGGCGCACCCGGCGGCGACCAAGGCCGATATCGACTATCTGCTCGGCCAGATCAACGAGGTGCTCCTCCAGCCGCTCACCCACGACGACATCCAAGGGGTCTATGCCGGGCTCCGCCCGCTGCTCGCCGGTGAGGACGAGGCGACTTCGCAACTCTCGCGTGAGCACGCGGTCGCGCGTCCCCAGCCGGGGTTGATCTCGATCGCGGGCGGCAAGTACACGACCTACCGGGTGATGGCAGCCGATGCCGTCGATGCCGCCCGCGAGGACCTTTCACCTGGCGTCCCCGACTCGGTCACCGAGCACATCCCCCTTCTCGGCGCCGAGGGTTACCAGGCGCTGATGAACCAACTCGAGACCCTCTCGCGGCGGCACGAGCTGCCGGTTTGGCGCCTCACGCACCTGCTCGACCGATACGGCTCGCTCGTCACCGAGATCTTCGCGTTGATCGAAGAGCGGCCCGAGCTCGCCGAGCCCCTCGCTGGCGCCGAGGAGTACCTCGCCGCCGAAATGGTCTACGCCGCAACGCATGAGGGGGCGCTGCACCTCAACGACCTGCTGACCCGGCGCACCCGGATCTCGATCGAGACCCCAGACCGCGGGGCTCAGGCGGCCCGGACGACGGCCGATCTCGTCGCCGACATCCTGGGCTGGGATGAGGCGACCAAGGCCGGCGAGGTCGAGCATTACATCCGGCGGGTGGAGGCCGAGATCGCGAGCCAGCAGGCCGACGAAGACCAGGCCGCCGACGCCCTTCGCGCCGGAGCGACCGACGTGCGGACCCGCGCCCACGGCTGACCCCCTTCGCCCCCTCCTTCCCCCCGGTGTCCTTCGCAAATGCCCGGGCATCCTTCGCCGCAAATGCCCGGGCATTTGCGAAAAGACGGGGGAAGAGGGGAGGAGGGGGAGGAAACTCATTGGCCGCTGTCGGTGCGGGATGGGAAACTAGACCTCAACATGACTGAACCCATCCGCAATACCACCGACCACGCGAGCGATGCTCCCTTCGACGCCGATGGCTTCCTTGAGCAGGAGGCTGCCGACGAAGGGGGCGTGCTGACCGGACGTGCCCAGGCCCTCGCCGACGGCGACGACGGCTTCGTCACCGAGCGGGCGCTCTACGACGGCGACCAGTTCGACCGCGAGGAGCGCACGGCGCTGCGGCGCGTCCAGGGCCTGTCGACCGAACTCGAAGACATCACCGAGGTCGAGTACCGGCAGTTGCGCCTCGAGCGCGTCGTGCTCGCCGCCGTCTGGTCCGAGGGCACCGCCCTCGACGCCGAAAACTCCCTGCGTGAGCTCGCCGCGCTCGCCGAGACCGCGGGGTCGGAGGTCCTCGCCGGCGTGCTGCAGCGCCGGATGCGCCCCGACCCCAGCACCTATCTCGGCTCGGGCAAGGCCCAAGAACTGCGCGACCTCGTGATCGCCGAGGGTGCCGACACCGTCATCTGCGACACCGAGCTTGCGCCGTCCCAGCGCCGCGCGCTCGAAGATGTCGTCAAGGTCAAGGTGATCGACCGGACCGCGCTGATCCTCGACATCTTCGCCCAGCACGCCAAGAGCCGCGAGGGTAAGGCGCAGGTCGAGTTGGCCCAGCTCCAGTACCTCCTGCCGCGCCTGCGCGGGTGGGGTGAGTCGATGTCCCGCCAGGCCGGTGGGCAGGCCGCCGGCGGTCAGGGCATGGGCTCGCGCGGACCGGGTGAAACCAAGATCGAGCTCGACCGCCGCCGGATCAACACCCGGATCGCCAAGCTCAAGCGCGAGCTCGCCGAGATGAAGACCCACCGCGACACCAAGCGCTCCGGGCGCAAGCACCACGGCACGCCGTCGGTGGCGATCGCCGGGTACACCAACGCTGGCAAGTCCACGCTGCTCAACCGCCTCACCCATGCTGGGGTCCTCGTCGACAACCAACTCTTCGCGACGCTCGACACCACCGTGCGCCGCGCCGAGACCCCCGACGGCCGGGAGTACACGCTCGCTGACACGGTCGGCTTCGTGCGTGCCCTGCCGCACCAGTTGGTCGAGGCCTTCCGCTCCACGCTCGAAGAGGTGGCCGACGCCGACCTGCTGCTCCATGTGGTCGACGGCTCGCACCCGGACCCCGAAGGGCAGATCAGCGCGGTCCGCGCGGTGCTCGCCGACGTCGACGCCGCCGATGTCAAGGAAGTCATCGTCGTCAACAAGGCCGACGCTGCCGACCCCGAGGTCGTCGATCGGATCCTGCGGCACGAGCGCCACGCGATCGCCGTCTCGGCGCGCACCGGCGCGGGCATCCCCGAGTTGCTTGAACTCGTCGCCGATGAGCTGCCGCGCCCCGACATCATGGTCGTCGCGCTCCTGCCGTACGAACGGGGCGATCTCGTCTCGCGCCTGCACGAAGAGGCCGAGATCCTCGACGAGGAGCACACCGAGCAGGGCACGCGCGTGCACGCCAAGGTGCATCCCGATCTCGCTGCTGAGCTCACCCCCTTCGCGAGCGCGTGAGGTCCGCGAGCCCGCTCTAACGAGCGGCGTGCAGGGCCGCCGCGGCGATGAAGGCGATCGGCAGAGTGGAGACCACCCAGGCGGCGATCACGAGGACCCACCGCATCGCGGTCCCGAGGGCGCCGGTGCTGTCGGCGTCCGTCCGGGCAAGGCTTCGCCCGCCCGAAGCGAGCCAGTGATAGCGGCCGTCTGCGGTCGGTCGGAAGAGCCATCGAGGGTCTCCCCGGGCGGCCTGCCAGAGGCCGTATGCGATCACTCGGCCGATCTCCATCGGCAGCCAGGAGATCGCGGTAAGGAGCACAGCCAGGCCGAGGATGAAGGGCGCGAGTTCGGCGAGCCCCACCACGTCGCGCAGCGCTGACGTCACAGCGGTGAACCACAGCCAGGTGAGCCCACCGACCCAGAGCGTCCAGAGGATGAGCAGCCGCACGATCGCGCCACCGCGGAGGCGCTCGACCGCTGAGCTCGCCGACCTGGCCTTCGGGCTGCTGATGAGTGCACCCGGCTGCGGCCGGTGAGCCCGGACCTCAGCGAAGAGGTGCGCCGTCGCGTCATCGACGAGCAGGTCCGGTCGACGCTGCGCCCAGGTCGAGAGGTAATCGACGACAGCGGGCCACGCCCGTTGACTGCTCTCGAAGGTGACCGTCCCGTCCGCGCTCGACACCCGCAGCGAGGCATCAAGACGGCGCACCCCCGGGGCAGGGGAGGTGCTTGCGGTCCAGGTCGTCCGGGCGGCGGGAGAAAAGGCCAGCGAGGTGGCGTCAGCGAGGCGGATTGAGGACGGTCCCGGATAGTGAGCGGTGGTGATCGTCTCCCGGGTGACGACGATCCGCGGCGCCCGGATCAGCAGGCGCGCTCCGACCAGCGCAATCCCGGCAAAGATCGCGACGAAGAGGACGGCGAGCAGGCGGCCGATGAGCCCACCCTCGTCGCTGCGGAGCGTGTACCAGGTGAGGTGCGCGGCGAGGAAACCGAAGATGCCGGTGAGGATCAGCCCCACGGATCGTGAGCGGCGCACGACGACCGGCGGTTCCGCGCCGCTCTCGACTGGCCCACCCGGAGGGATCGGGCCGCTCATCGAGCGTTGAGGATCTCGCTCGTCGTCGTGAGGGTGATCTGCGGGGCGTAGAGGTCCATGACGCGAAGGGCGGCGGCGTGGTTGGTCTCGTCCGAGCCGGCGCAGGCGTCGGTCGCGATCACGACGCGCACCCCGTCGTCGGCCGCCGCGAGGGCGGTCGAGATGACGCAGCAGTCGGTGGAGACCCCGGCGAGCACGAGCGTCGGGAGCTCGCCGGTGATCCGCTCAAGGTCGGCACCCCACTTCCCGAAGGTGGTCGCGTCCATCGTGGGCCGATCCGTTAACTCTTCGAACTGCCCGACCAGCGCGAAGAGGGGATCGTCGAAGGGACGATCGGCGAAGGGCCAGCGCTCGAAATAGTCGCTCCACGACCCCTCTCGCCCGCCCGGGAGCCAGCGCGTCACCACCGTGCGCTCGGGGGTGAAGGACTCGGCGAGGTGATGGACCGGCCCGACGATCGAGCCGAACATCGGTGAGCCCCACTCGGATTCGGGGTCGGCGAAGACGCGCTGCGGGTCGATCACGATGAGCCAGGCGTCGCGGAGGTCGGGCAGGGTCGGCTCAGACATCGGCGGTCTCCTTCTGGTCAGCGAGCTGTCCGGCTTCCTGGCGCCGGACGACCGGCCGCCGGGCGATATAGGTGACGACGAAGGCGAGGACGAGCGCGACGATCACGCCGAGGTTCGCGTACGCGAAGGTCCCCTCCCAGTAGGCGCCATCGGCGACGTAGGTCCCAAGGCCTAGCGGCTCGAGCAGGTAGCCCTGCCAGTTGTTCCACGCGGCGTCGGCGGCGAAGGAGTTGACGACGAGGCCCCACCCGATCAGCGAGGAGACGATGAGCGTGCCGATCGAGATCCAGTCGAAGGCGCCGTAGCGTCCGCGCGCGTCAAAGAGCGCCTCTTCGTCGTAGTCCTCGCGGCGCAGCGCGAGGTCGGAGATGAAGATCCCCGCCCATGCCGCGAGCGGCACCCCGAGGGTGATGAGGAAGGACTGGAAGGGGGCGAGGAAGCTCTGCGCGAAGAAGACGACCCAGATCGCGCCGGCCGTCAGGATCATCCCGTCGATCCCGGCAGCGGCCGGGCGGGGGATGCGCACGCCGAGGCTGAGCAGCGTCAGGCCGGAGGAGTAGATGCCGAGCACCGCCCCGGAGACGAGCGCGAGGACGGCGGCGAGCAGATAGGGCACGAGCAGCCAGGTCGGCAGGATCGTCGCGAGGGTCCCGATCGGGTCGTTAGCGATCGCGCCGGAGTAGGTCATCGCCTCGCTGGTCGCGGCGTCGATCCCGCCGCCAGGGAAGGGGTCATTGCCGATCGAGCCGACGAGTAGCAGGCCGTAGAGGACGAGCAGCGTGGGAGCGACGGCTCCGCCGAAGGTGTTCCAAAAGACGATTGCCCCAGAGCTCGCATCGCGGCGCTGATAGCGCGACCAGTCCGCGGCGATATTGATCCACCCGAGACCGAAACCGGTCATCACCATCACGAGCGCGCCGATCATCGCCCCGGCCGATCCCGCCTCATGCGCCATCACCGCGCTCAGATCGACCCGGTGCAAGGTCGTCGCGATGTAGACGATCGTGACGATGCCGGTGATCCAGGTGAGGACCGACTGCATCCGCATGATGACGTGATAGCCCGCGACGGAGGCGGAGACGATGAGCGCGGCGACGACGATCATCGCGATGACCTTCACGCCGGTGCCGTCGGCCCACCCGAGTTGGGCGAAGACCGTCGCGGTCGCGAGGGTCGCCATGATCGCGAGGAAGGTCTCCCACCCGATCGAGACCAGCCAGGAGATGACGCCCGGCACCTTCTGCCCGAGCACTCCGAAGGAGGCGCGCGAGAGGATCATCGTCGGCGCCGACCCCTTCTTCCCGGCGACCGCCACGATCCCGCAGAGCAGGAACGAGACGATCACTCCGACAATCGTGACGATCGTGGCTTGGATGAAGGAGATCCCCCCGGCGAATCCGAAAACCCAACTGCCGTAAGAGATCCCGAAGACGGAGATGTTTGCGGCGAACCACGGCCAGAAGAGGTCTCGCGGCTTCGCGGTGCGCTCGGACTCCTCGATGATCTCGATGCCGGTGGTCTCGACGCCGCGCCGCCGGACGTCCTCCAGTGAGAACTCGGTGCTCATACGCGAAGCGTCCCACAGGCGGCCTGCCAGCCGCGGGCACCTCGCCGGGCTCAGGTCAGGCGGCGAAGGGCGGTGGTGAGCAGGACGGGTTCGCCGACCGCATCGGTGGCGTCGAGGTCGAGGGTGGCCTCGATCACCCAATCGTGGTTGCTCTCGGGGTCGGCGAGCGTCTGGGTGACCAACCAGAGGCGAGCTGAGCCCCCTTCGTCGGCCCGGTGGTCGGCGACCCCGGGCGGAGAGCCGGTGGTCTCGGACGTGCGGTGAAGGGCGGGACCGCGGGCGTCGGCGTCCTGGCCGATCTCCTCGTGTTCGTCCCAGTAGTCGCCGAGCGCCTCGTCCCAGGCATGGCGGGTCATGATCGGCCGGCGGTCATCGTCGGCGAGCGCCGCAGCGGCGGCTTCCAAGGCCGCGAGCTCATCGACATCGTCGCGGGCGGCGAGCGCCACCCGCTGCCACATCGCGCCGCGCACCATCGCCCGCAGGGCGGCCGTCCGCGCGCTGAGGGGGCGTGGAGGAGCGGCGGCCTCGCCGGAGGCGGACGACGCGGCGAGCGCGTCGCCCCCTTCCATCAAGGCTTCCCACTCATCGAGCAGGGAGGAGTCGGTCTGGCGCACGGTTTCGCCGAGCCAGTCGATGATCGCCTCGAGGTCCTCGGTGAGGAATCGCTCGGGAACGGTGCGGGTCAGCGTGCGGTAGGCGTCGGTCAAGTAGCGCAGGACGAGACCCTCGCGCGGGCCGATCTGGTAGCGGCGCACGAAATCGGAAAAGCTCATCCCCGCTTCCCACATCTCGCGCACGATGGACTTCGGGACGAGCGCGTCCTCGTGGAGCCACGGGTGGGTCTGGCGGTAGATCGCGTAGGTGGCCTCGAGGAGTTCGGCGAGAGGCCGCGGCCAGGTGACCTCCTCGAGCAGCTCCATCCGTTCGTCGTACTCGATCCCGTCGGCCTTCATCTGCGCGATCGCCTCGCCCCGGGCGGCGAATTGCTGGGCGAGCAGGATCGGGCGTGGCGCTTCGAGGACCGATTCGATCACTGAGAGGACGTCAAGGGCGAAGGTCTCGGACTCCGGATCCACGACATCGAGCGCGGCGAGCGCGAATTGCGCGAGGGGTTGGTTGAGCGCGAAGTCCGGCGGCAGGTCGAGCGTCAACTCCACGGTGCGGCCGGCAGCATCCGGCTCGGGCCGGCGCACCAATACCCCGGAGTCCAGCAGCGCCCGTCCGAGGCGAATTGCCCTGCGCGCCAGTCGAGCCCGGTTCCGCGCGTCCTCATGGTTGTGACGGGTGAGGCGCGACAAGACCGCCACGGGATCCTCCGGGCGGGCCACGACATTGAGGATCATCGCGTCATCGACCTTCATCCGGGAACGCAGAGTTTCCGGTGGAGCGGTCGTCAGCTTGGTGAAGGTGTCCTCGGTCCACACGACGAACCCTTCGGGCGCCCGCTTGCGCTGCCACTTCTTACGCTTCTTGGGGTCGGCCTCGGCCTTGGCCTGAGCGCGCGCGTTGTCGATGACGTGTTCGGGAGCTTGCACCACCACGTAGCCGTCGGTGTCGAAGCCGGCCCGCCCGGCGCGCCCAGCGATCTGGAGGAACTCCCGGACCCTCAGCACCCGATGCCGCTGACCATCGAACTTCGTCAGCCCGGTGAAAAGGACCGTGCGGATCGGCACATTGATCCCGACGCCAAGGGTGTCGGTGCCACTGATCACCTTCAGCAGGCCCTCTTGCGCGAGGCGTTCGACGAGGCGCCGATAGCGCGGCAGCATCCCGGCGTGATGGACGCCGATACCCCTGCGCAGCAAGGGAGCCAAGGTCCGACCGAAGCCCGCAGCGAAGCGCACTCCCGCCAGCCGTTGCGCGATCGCGGTCTGCTCCTCACGCGTGAGCAGCTTCATGGTCCGAAGGGAGGTCGCGTACTCCGCCGCCGCGGCCTGGGTCGAGTGGACCACGTAAACCGGAGTGCGCCGCCAGTCGATGATCTCCTCGAGGGTCTCGGCGAGGGGAGTCATCGCCCAGGAGAAGGTCAGCGGGACCGGGCGCGGCGCGTCATCGACGACCGTGACCGAGCGGCCGGTGCGCTTTTTGAGGTCATCGACGAAGAAGGAGACGTCACCGAGGGTCGCGGACATCAGCAGCATCTGCGCTTGCGGGAGTTCGAGCAGTGGCACCTGCCAGGCCCACCCGCGGTCGGGTTCGCTGTAGTAGTGGAACTCGTCCATCACCACGAGGCCAACGTCAGCGCGACTGCCTTCTCGCAGAGCGATATTGGCGAGAACCTCGGCCGTGCACGCGATGATCGGCGCGTCGGCGTTGACGGCCGCATCGCCGGTCAGCATCCCGACGTTCTCCGCTCCGAAGGCCGCCACCAGGTCGAAGAACTTCTCGCTCACCAAGGCCTTGATCGGCGCGGTGTAGAAGGACACGCGGTCCGAGGCCAGGGCGTGGGCGATCGCGGCGGTCGCCACGAGCGACTTGCCGGAGCCGGTGGGCGTCGCGAGGATCACATGCTCGTCGCCGAGGGCCGCGAGGATCGCCTCTTCCTGGTGGGGATACAGCGTGATCCCGCGCGAGCCCGCCCAGTCCACCACCGCGTCATAGACCTCATCTGGCCCGGCTCCCTCGGGTACGACAAGGCTTGCCGGGGAAGGGGGTTGGCGCGCAGGCTCGTCGGAGGTGGTCATCGCCACCCATCCTCGCATCGCGGGGCGATCAGGGCCCATCGAAGCGTTGGCGTAGGCCATGATCGACCCCGTGACTCTTCCCCCCACCGTCGTCAACCTGCCCGCGGCCCACCCGGTGCCGACCGGGGTGAGCCGCGCCGGGGTGCGCCTCCACCGACCCGACGTGGGACAGGCCGCCGCCCTGGCCGAGCTCTTCGGGTCGGGCGCTGACGGCGACCCCGAGGACCGGGCCCGCCGTGCGCTGGGGTCGTGGGCCGCCCAGTGGGATCAGGACGGGTACGGTCCGTGGATCATCGAAGACACCACTCCCGGCGGCGGTCTCGTCGGTGGGATCGACCTGCGCCGCGCCGAGGACCAGATCGTCCTCTCGGTGCGCCTCCTCCCTTCTGCCGATGGCTCCGTGGTCGCCACCCGCGCGCTACGGCTCGCCCTCGCCCACGCCGTCGAGTACCTCCCCGACCTCCCCCTGCGGCTGCGGGCGAGGCCCCAGGATGTTGTCACCCGGTTCGCCGCCGAGGCCTGCGGGATGTCTCCTGTCCCCGAGTTCGATCACGAGGACGAAGGGGGGACCTGGGTGGTGCTCGCGTCGCCGCGGATCAGTGCCTGGACCACCTTCGAGCCGCAACTGGCCGAGGCGGTGGTGAGCCTTTGGCAACGCGTGAACGACGCCGGGGGAGCGGTCGGTTTCCTCCCGGGCGCTCCGCGCGAAGAGGTGGCCGCAGCCCTGTCGAAGCATCAGGGTGCGATGGCCCGCGGGACGACCACGGCGGTCACCATCACCGGCACTCAGGGGGAACTGATCGGCGTGGGCTTCGTCGTCGGGTCCGCCTCACCGCTCGTACGCCACGTGGTCAATGTCGAAGCGTTGATGACCGAGCCGAGCCGCCACGGGATGAACCACGGCAGTCTGCTGATTGCTGGCATCCACCGCGTCGCTCGCGGGAACGGCGCCGAGATCGCCACCCTCGACTACCGATCGGGCACCGGCCTCGGCGAGTTCTACGCCGGCGCAGGGTACGACGAGATCGGCCGGGTGCCGCGCGCCCTTCGGATCGCCCCGGGTGACGACCGTGATCGGGTTCTGTGCATGCGACGCCTCTGATTTATGCTCATCTGCTTGTGACTGACACTCCCACTGGCCTGACTGCCGAGCATGACCGACTTGCGGTCAGCCCGCGCCCCGAGGACGACTGGCGCGTGTGGGGCCCGTATCTCTCGGCCCGCCAATGGGGGACGGTCCGAGAGGACTACTCCGAAGGGGGCGACGCCTGGGAGGCGTTCCCCTTCGACCATGCCCACCGCCGCGCCTACCGGTGGGGCGATGACGGCATCGCGGGGCTCACCGACCGGTACGGGTTCTTCAACATCGCGACCGCCCTCTGGAACGGCCACGATGACCGGCTGAAGGAGCGCCTCTTCGGCCTGACCGGCCCGCAGGGAAATCACGGCGAGGACGTCAAGGAGTACTGGTGGCATCTCGACGCCACCCCGACCCACTCCTACTCCGAGTACCTCTACCGCTACCCGCAGGCCGCCTATCCCTACGAGGATCTCGTCCGGGTCAACGCCGAACGCGGCTACGACGACCCGGAGTTTGAGCTCGCCGACACGGGCGTGCTCGCGGACGACCGCTTCTTCGATGTCACGACGCGCCACGTCAAGGCATCCCCCTTCGACCTCATCATCGAGATCACCGCGACGAACCACGGCCCGGAGGCCGCCGATCTCGACGTGATCCCGCAGGCGTGGTTTCGCAACACCTGGGTGTGGGGACGCGACGAGCGGCGCCCGAGCATCACCGCGCTGCCGGAGAAGGAGGCGACGCGAGCGGTAGAGCTGCGTCACGACTGGCTCGGCCACTACCACCTCGTCGCTGAAGGCACGCCGGACGTGCTCTTTTGCGACAACGAGTCCAACGCCGCCGCGCTCGGCTGGGACGGTCAGGAGCAACACCCGCATCCGAAGGACGCGATCGACACCGCGATCGTCCACGGCGATGACTCGCTGCTCGGGGAAGGCGTCGGGACCAAGGTGGCGTTTCGCTACCAGCACAAGGGGATTGAGCCCGGCGAATCGCGCACGGTGCGCCTTCGGCTCATGCGCTTGAAGGAGTTCGCCGTAGCCCCCGACCACGGCGCCGCCTTCGTCGACGCCGAGGCGATCATCGAGCGTCGCCGCGTCGAGGCCGACGACTTCTACGACGCGATCATCCCGCCGTCGGTGACCGACCAGGACCGGGTGATCGCCCGGCGCGCCTTCGCTGGGCTCAACTGGAGCAAGCAGGTCTACCGCTACGACGTGCGCGAATGGCTCGAAGGCGATCCCGCGCAGCCGACGCCACCCCCTTCGCGCTCGAGTCGACGCACCGGCCGCAACGCCGACTGGAAGCACCTCTCGCTCGCCGATGTCATCTTGATGCCCGACGAGTGGGAGTACCCCTGGTTTGCGACCTGGGATCTCGCCTTCCACTGCGTGGCGCTCGCGCACATCGACCCCGCCTTCGCCAAGGAGCAACTGGTCCTGCTCTGCCGCGAGTGGGCGATGCACCCCAACGGGCAGATGGCCGCCTACGAGTGGAACTTCTCCGACGTCAATCCGCCCGTCCACGCATGGGCGGCCTGGCAGGTGTACGCCCTCGACGGCGCGAGCGATCACGACTTCCTCGTGCGGATCGCGACCAAGCTGCTGCTGAACTTCGGGTGGTGGGTCAACCGCAAGGACGCCGACGGGACGAACCTCTTCGAAGGGGGTTTCCTCGGGATGGACAACATCGGCGCCTTTGACCGCTCCGAGCCGCTGCCCGATGGTCTGCGCCTGGAGCAGGCGGACGCGACGAGTTGGATGGCCTTCTTCTGCCTGAACCTGCTGCGGATGTCGTGGGAACTCGCCCGCGTCGATAAGGGGTGGGACGAGGTCGCGACCAAGTTCCTCGAGCATTTCCTCACGATCAGCCAGGCTCTCGACCACGTCGGCACCGGTGAGATCTCGATGTGGGACGAGGAAGACGGCTTCTTTTATGACACCGTCGTTGATGACCACCAGGGGCATACGCAGGCGCTGAAGGTCCGCTCCATGGTCGGGCTCCTCCCGCTCATGGCCGTCGCGCACGAACCGGACTGGGTCGCAGAGGAACTCACCGACTTCTCGGCGCGCCTGGACTGGCTGCGCCACCGGCGGCCGGAGGTCACCCGCGGCGTGATTCACAGCGAGCGCGAAGGGCGCTCAGCGGTCACCTTGTCGATGGTCTCGCCGGACAAACTCCCGCGGGTGCTCACCCGGATGCTCGACCCGGAGGAGTTCCTCTCGCCCTTCGGGCTGCGCTCGCTCTCGGCGGCGTACCGAGGCGGGACGAGCGTGACGATGAGTGGCCAGGATCTGCCGATGGCCTACACGCCGGGCGAATCCGACAACGGGATGTTTGGGGGCAACAGCAACTGGCGTGGCCCGGTGTGGTTCCCCGTCAATCTGCTGCTCACCGACGCGCTGCGGACCTACGCCGCCGATGAGGACCTCTCCTTTGAGTACCCGACCGGTTCCGGCGAGATCCATGGCCTGATGGACATCGCGCTCGCGCTGGAGCAGCGGCTGATCGACCTCTTCCGTCCCAATGAGCACGGCCAGCGCCCGGGCGATCCGGCACATCTGCCGCAGGGTCCGCTGTGGGGAGAGACCCACCCAACATTCTCGGAGTACTTCCATGGGGACACCGGTGCCGGGCTCGGGGCGTCCCACCAAAGCGGCTGGACCGCTCTCGTCGCGCACCTGATCTGCACGACCGGGCGCGACGTCCACACCGAGCGTCAGCACGACACCCGCCCCTAGAAACGGGGGTCGGGCGCGGTTATTGCTGCGGCGCCCGGTGATTTTCCGGAGCAGTCCTGCTCGCTTAGGACAATCCGGAGACCGTCCCGCCGGGCGCGATATCGATGCGCTCGGCGTTCGGGTGGCGCGAGAGCCCGGGCATCGTGCGCATGTCGCCGCAGATTGCGTAGACATAGCCGGCGCCCGCCGCGGCCCGCACCTCGCGCACCGGGAGCCGCCAGCCGGTCGGGGCGCCGAGCTTGCTCGGGTCGGAGCTGATGGATAGGTGGGTCTTGGCGATCACGACCGGGAAGGCCCCATACCCGAGCCGCTCGTACTGCACCAGGGCCTTCGCGGCGGGCGCCGAGATATCGATGCCGTCGGCGCCGTAGACCTTCGTCGCGATCGCCTCGATCTTCTCGGTCAGCGTCTGGTCGAGGTGGTACGTCGGCTCGAAGGTGGACTCCTCCTCGATCGCCTCCTGCACCGCGCGCGCGAGGTCCTCGGCGCCGGCGCCCCCTTCGGCAACGTGCGTCGTGACCGCGCACCGCAGGCCGAGTTCGTCGGCGAGGTCGGTGATCACCGCATGCTCGCTCGCGTGATCCTGGGGGAAGGCGTTGATCGCGATCAACGGTGTGACGCCGAAGGAGCGCACGATCCCGATGTGCGCGCGCAGGTTGGAGATTCCGGCCCGCACGTCATCCGGGGACTCGGCGAGCAGATCGTCGGGAAGGGGGCGCCCGGCCTTGATCTCGAAACGTCCGGAGTGTGCCTTCAGCGCCCGCACCGTCACGACGATGACTGCGGCGTCGGGCTTGAGCCGGCCCAGACGACATTTGACGTTGAAGAAGCGTTCGGCGCCCATGTCCGCGCCGAACCCGGCCTCGGTCACCACGACATCGGCGTGGTCCAGCGCGATCCGGTCGGCGATCACCGACGACGTCCCGGTCGCGATATTGCCGAAGGGGCCGCAGTGGACGAGCGCCGGACCCCCTTCGAGGGTCTGCAGCAGGTTCGGCTTGATCGCGTCCTTCAAGATCACGGCCATGGCACCAGCGGCGCCCAGGTCTTCGGCGGTCACGGCACGGTGGTCCTCGGTGAAGCCGACGACGATCCGCCCGAGGCGTTCGCGCAGGTCCGCAAGGTCGGTCGCGAGGGTGAGCAGCACCATCACTTCGCTCGCCGCAGTGATGTCGAAGCCGGTCTCACGGACCACGCCGTCGAGGCGTGCGCCGAGGCCGATCACGGTGTTGCGCAGCGCGCGGTCGTTGACATCGAGGACCCGCCGCCAGGTGATATTGCGCGGGTCGAGGCCGAGCTCGTTGCCGAAGTGCAGGTGGTTGTCGATCATCGCGGCGAGCAGATTGTGCGCGGCGGTGACGGCGTGGAAGTCACCCGTGAGGTGGAGGTTGAACTTCTCCATCGGGACGACCTGGCTGTACCCGCCACCGGCCGCGCCGCCTTTGATCCCGAAGGTTGGCCCCATCGACGGCTGGCGCAAGGTGACGACGGCGTTGGACCCGAGTCGCCGCAGCCCCTGGGCCAGCCCGACGCAGGTCGTCGTCTTGCCCTCGCCGAGCGGCGTCGGGGTGACGGCGGTGACGACGACGTACTTCCCGCGCTGGGCGGGCGGCTCGCCGGGCTGCGGCCGATGAGCAGGCAGCGCCGCGAGGTCGATCTTCGCGACATCGAAGCCGTAGGGCTCGCAATAGTCGAGATCGATGCCGAGGTCGGTCGCGACATCGTCCATCGGTCGCAGGGTCGCTGCGGACGCGATCTCGAGGTCACTCGGGAAGGGGGCGGAGTTTGACGTCGTTGTCACGCTCTATGCCTACCGCGTCGGGGCGCTCCGTGTCTCCTTTGGCGACACTCCCTTCCGATCGCGGCCGCCTATTCGTCGAGCAGGCCGTCCTTGCGAGCGATCGCGACGGCCGCAGTCCGGGATTCGGCGCCGAGCTTGGTGAAGACGTGCACGAGGTGAGTCTTGACTGTGGCCTCGCTGATGAAGAGGGCGCGCGCGATCTCCTTATTGGTCATCCCGTCGGCGACATGCCGCAAGATCTCCAGCTCGCGCTCGCTGAGTTCGGCGCGGCCGCTGCGCAGGTGGGTGACGACGCGCTGGGCCATCGCGGGGGCGAGGACCGTGAGCCCCTGCGCCGCGTCGCGGACAGCGGCGACGATGTCCGCGGGCGGAGCGTCTTTGAGCAGGTAGCCCGCCGCGCCGGCCTCGACGGCCCGGACGATGTCCCGGTCGGTGTCGTAGGTCGTGAGCACGAGAACGGCAGGGGGATTGGGCAGCGCCCGCACTGCGGTCGTTACTCCCACGCCGTCGATGCCGGGACCGAGCCGGAGGTCGGTCACGACGACATCGGGGTTCGCCTGTTCGACGACGTCGATGGCGTCCTCTCCGGTGGCGGCCTCCCCGACGACCGTGAGGTCGTGCTGGGAGAGCATCATCACGACACCGAAGCGCGTGACCGGGTGGTCATCGACGACCACCACGCGGACCGGGGCGTTGTTCATGAGTTCTCCTCGCCAGCTCGGGCCGGGGTGGTGAGGGGGACATCGGCGGAGAGGGCCGTGCCATCTCCTGGGGCCGACTCCACCTCGAAGGTGCCGCCGATCTCCCGCAACCGCGCGGCCGTCGCGGCCAGGCCATAGCCGCCGCGAAGGGGGGAGCGCCGCGCCGCGGATTCCCTCCAGGTGTGGGCGTCGAAGCCACGGCCGTCATCGACGATGTCGAGGCGCACGCTGCGTCCCCCTTCGGGATCGGAGACGTCGTCGATGCTCACCCGGACCCGGCGAGCGCCGGAGTGCAGGCGGACGTTGGCGAGTGCTCCCTGGGCGGTGCGGAGCAGGGCGACCTCGGTGGAGGTCGGAAGGGCGGGTAGCGGTCCACCGACGACGACATCGGCTTCGATGCCGGTCTCGTCGGCGAGACGATCGACCAGGCGTCGCAGCGCGGCGACCAAGCTGTCGTCGTCGAGTTGGCTGGGGGCGAGGGCGCCTACGACGCGGCGGGACTCCTCGAGTCCTTCGGCCGCGGTGCTCTCGATCTGGCGGAGTAGCCGGGCCCGTCGTTCGGGGTCCTCTTCGTCGGCACCGGTGCGCACGAGGAGCAGGATCGAAGAGAACCCCTGCGCCAGCGTGTCGTGGATATCGCGCGAGAGCCGGGAGCGTTCGGCGAGGACACCGGCCTCGCGCTCGCTGCGGGCGAGGTCATCGCTGAGGGCAGCGGTCTCCTCCTGCGCGGCGACCAGACGCGAGATGAGCTCCTGGCGTTCGATCGAGTCCCGGACGAGGCGGTCCTGGGCGCGGGCGACTCCGAGCGCGACGATGCTGCCGACGAGCGGGCCGATGATGGCGGCGAAGTTCGTCCGTCCCGCCTGCATCGGCGCCACCACGACGACGGCCAGGATGAGCAGGCTGAGCCCCACCGCGAGCCCAAGGGGGAGGAGGTGGCCGGCGAGCAGCCAGAGGGGGAAGGCGAGCCAGACATTCTCCGCTGACAGCACGACCAGGCCGATCCAGCCGAGGGTGAGCCCAAGCAGCCACCAGCGCGCCGCGATGACCCCCCTTCCGGCCCCCTCCTTCGCAAATGCCCGGGCATTTTCTTGCGCAAATGCCCGGGCATTTGCGGAAGGAGGGGGAGGGGGGCGGCGGGCGCCGCGGGCGAGAACGATCCCGTAGACGTACCAGGCGCCGAGGGCTGCGATCCCGAGGATCTGCGCCCACCACGGTGTCCCGGCGGAGATCGAGCGTGCCGAGCACACGAGCGCCAACACGACGAAGAGGGTGTGCTGACCAAGCTGCAAAGCCCGGATCGTCGCGGCGATCCCGGCGGCGCCATCGCGGGTCATGGCGTGGAGGCGGGCGTGGGGGGGGGGGGGGGGGGGGGGTTGCTGNACGACGAAGAGGGTGTGCTGACCAAGCTGCAAAGCCCGGATCGTCGCGGCGATCCCGGCGGCGCCATCGCGGGTCATGGCGTGGAGGCGGGCGTGGCCGAGCGCGTTGACGGATCCTTCGCGCTCGGCCATGGCCTCGACGCTACCGGTCCGAGCGGGCCCAGACCGATCGCCGCCGTCTCGACGCCGATCGTCCGGGCCCGTTCGCTCGTCATCAGCGCGCGTCGGCCTCGATGGCGGGAGCGGCGGGCTTGACGGTGGCGGGCCACCAGAAGCGGTCACCGAGCAGCGCCACCGCCGCGGGCACGAGCATCGTGCGCACCAGCAGGGTGTCGATCAGGACGCCGAGACCGACGATCAGACCGACCTGCGCGAGCAGCACCAGCGGTAGCACCCCGAGCGCGGCGAAGACCGCCGCGAGGACGATGCCCGCACTCGTGATCACGGCACCGGTGCGCCCGACCGCCTTGACCATCCCATCGCGGGTCCCGAGCCTGCGGGCCTCGGCCCGAGCCCGGTGCACGAGGAAGATCGTGTAGTCGATCCCGAGCGCCACCAGGAAGAGGAAGGCGATGAGCGGCACAACCGAGTCCAGCGCCGGGAAGCCCAACACCCGCTCGCTGAGGAAGGACCCCAAGCCCATCGCGGCCACCGCGCTCGCGACGTTGAGGCCGAGCAGGACGATCGGGGCGACGACGGAGCGCAGGAGGAAGAAGAGGACAACCACGTTGACGAGCAGGACGAGCGGGACGATCACTCGCAGGTCGCGCGAGGCGGCGTCCTGAGCGTCGAGCGTTGTCGCGCTCCCGCCGCCGACCAGCGCGTTCGCGTCGGGCACATCGTGCGCGGCGGTCCGCAGGTCACGGGCCAGGTCGAGACTCTCCGGGGTGCCCGGAGCGGGCGCCCCGATCACGGTGATGCGCGCGATATCGCCGGTCGCCTCACGCGGCGGGATGACCTGGTCGACGCCGGGGACCCCTTCGACCGCAGTGGTGACCGCTTCGACGTGGGCCGGATCGGTGACGACGTCGAAGGGGGCGGCCTCGCCAGCGGGGAAGTGCTTGCTCATCGTGACCAGGCCCGTCGCGGACTCAGTGTCGCCGCGGAAGGAGTCTTCTTGGCTGAGGCCCACCCGGGTCCCGATGAGCCCCGAGGCGAGGATCGCGAGCAGGGCGAGACCGCCGCCGAGAACGGCGACCGGACGCTTCACCACATGCGCGGCGATCCGGCCCCAGATGCCATCGGAGCTGTCATCGCCGTCACCGGCTCGCGGGATAAACGGCCAAAAGACGCGGCGTCCGCACATCACGAGCGCGCCGGGCAGGACGAGCAAGATCGCGACGAGCGCGACGAGCAGGCCCGCTGCGGACGTGAGGCCCAGACCGCGGGTGCTCGGGACGACGGCGAGGAGGAGGGTCAGCAGCGCCAGGACGACGGTGAGGTTGCTGGCGAGGATGGCAGGCGCGCTGCCGCGCCAGGCACGGCTCATCGCGACGCGGTGATCCTCTTCGACCCGCAGTTCTTCGCGGTAGCGCGAGATGAGGAGCAGGGCGTAGTTCGTCCCAGCACCGAAGACGAGGACGCTCAAGATGCCGGCGTCGAAGTCCAGACCCGACAGGTTCCCAAGACCATCACCGACGCGCCCGGCGACCTGGTCGGCGAAGGCGACGACGGTGAGCGGGACCAACCACAAGATGGGGGAGCGGTAGGTGAGGAGCAGCAAGATCGCGACGATGCTGACCGTGACGAGCAGCAAGGTGATGTTCGCTCCGTCGAAGGCCGAAGCGATGTCGGCGCCGAAGGCGGGTCCGCCGGTGACCACGACGTCGAGACCAGCGGGAGGGTTGTCGGCGATCGCGGCGCGCACGGCCTTGACCGTCTCGGCGTCGTCGGAGAGTTCGGCGCCGAGCGTTACCGGCAGCGCGACCATCGCGGCCTGACCGTCTTCACTCGGTCGCGGCGGCGAGGCCTCATGGCCGGTCTGCTCGCCGAGCTGCTGGCCCAGGGTGCGCAGTTCGTCCAACTGGGCCTCGGTGATCTTCTCGCCCGAGGTCGGGGTCGCGACGAGGAGGACGGGCGCAACGCCACTGTCGGGGAGCTTCGCGAGTTCGGCGGCGACGACGGCGGCCTCAGCGTCGGTCGGGACGCCGTCGCCACGCGGGGGTGCCTGCACGGTCGCGAGCGCGCCCATCACGATCGTCGCGATGAGGATCCCGAGGAGCACGCTGGCGCGGGCACCCCACTTCGAGGTCAGTTTCGTCGACAGCCGCTGCGGCCAGGTGGGGCCGCCTTCGGGGTGGTCGCGGTGGGCTCGAGGATCTCTGGTGGGGGGCGCAGTAGTGGTCACCTATCTAGGAGACCGCGAAGGCCAGGTCCGGCACATCGCGCAAATGGCCGGACCTGGCCTCCATCGTTTGGTTGAGTGACGGCCCTTCATCGGGAGCCGAAGGGGTCAGGGGGCCTCCGCTGACGACGCCTGGCGGGCGTTGGCCCGGGCCGCCCGGGCGACCTGGGTGGCGCCGAGCAGACCGAGGAGGAGTGCCGCCGCGGCGGCGAGCACAACGAGCCGGGTTGCGTCGGCGAAGCCCGCCGACAGCGCGTCGACGACCTGCGGTCCGAGCGCGCCCAACTGCCCGTGCGTGCCCTGTGCGGCGAGGCCGTTGATCGCTCCGCCAGCCGAGGAGGCCGTCGATTCGGCGAGCCCCGCTGCCGCGTTGCTCGGGAGCCCGCTCACCTCGGCCAGACGTGCCGGGAGATAGTGGCCGAGACCGGCGGCAAGGACCGCTCCGGCGAGCGCGCTGCCGAGCGCCGAACCGACCTGGCGCACCGTGCTCTGAGTTGCCGATCCAGACCCCGACTCGGCTGGCGGGACGGTCGACAGGACGGTCGAGGTGAGTTGGGCCGAGGCGAGCCCGAGGCCGACGCCGTAGACGACCATCGGAGCGGCGACGAGCCAAGGCGAGGCGTCCGGGCGCACGGCGAAGGCGGTCAGGGCGACGCCGACAACTTCGAGCCCGAGCCCGAGGACGACGACGCCGGGGGCACCGAGACGAGCCGCGAGGTGACGGGCCTGGGCGCCGGCGATGAAGGCGCCGATCGCCATCGCCGCGAGGACCCACCCTGCCTGCATGATCGTGAGGCCAAGGGCGTTGACGAGGTAGAGCGGCAGGGCGAAGACCAGCGCAAACTCGCCGACCGCGACGGTCATCGCGGTGAGGTTGCCCCACGAGAAGGTCCCGTAACTAAAGAGGTGCAGGTCGAGGATCGCCGAGCGCTGGACGCGGGCACGGTGCCGCTCCCAGATGATGAACAGGCCAATGAAGGTCAGGCCCATCGCGATCGCGACGGGTACCGGCGAGAGCGGCGCGGTGGCGGGCCAGGTCACTCCGGCGACCGTGAAGTCGCGAAGGGGGCGCCACCAGCCGAGGTCGGAGCCTTCGATCAGGCCGAAGACGAGCAGGCCGAAGCCGAGCGCGCTCGTCAGCAGACCGTCGACATCCATCCCGCGCTTAAAGCCGGAGCCTCGGGTCTCGGGGACGACGAGGAAGGCGCCGATCACGACGGCGACCCCGATCGGGACGTTGACGTAGAAGATCCAGCGCCAGTCGAAGGTGGTCGTGAGCCAGCCGCCGAGAAGGGGGCCGACCGCGGCCATGCCCGCCATCACCGCGCCCCAGACACCGAAGGCGGCGGCGCGGTCCTTGCCGCGGAAGGTCGCATTGACCGACGACAAGCTGGCCGGCAGGACCATGGCACCGCCCACCCCCTGCAGGGCACGCGAGGCGATCAGGGCACCCGCGCCATCGGCCATCCCGGCCATGACGGAGCCAACGACGAAGACGACGACGCCGATCGTAAAGACATTGCGCCGACCGACCCGGTCGCCTAAGCGGCCGAAGGAGAGCAGCAGCGCGGCGAAAACGACCGCGTAGAGGCTGTTGACCCACTGGGCGTCGGTGAGGTTCAGGTGCAGGTCGGTGATGATCGCGGGCAGCGCGATCCCGACGATCGTGCCGTCGAGCACGATCATCGACAGGCCCGCGGCGAGAACCCCGAGCCCCCACCAGCGGCGGGGGTCGGGGGTGGTCGCGAGGTCGGGGGCCGGGGTGGGGGTGCTCATCGTTCGTCGCTCGCGCTGACCGGCGACAGAGTCGGAGCGGACGTGGCCGACCCTGCGGAGGCCTGCTTCACGGCGGCCCCGATGGCCATCAGCAGCAGGATCAGGCCGAGGGTGATCGTGATGTGGCCGAGCCCCGAGATCCCCGCGATCGCGGGGCTATCCGCGGCGGCCGATCCGAGGACCTGCAGTGACCCCTTCACCGTGAGCATGATCGAGGTGAGCGCCGCACCGGCGGTGTAGGTCCAAAAGCCCGCGGTGAAGTTCTTGAACTCATCGATCCGCAAGGTCGCGACGAGCGCGAGCAAGATCAACATCGTCATCGTGCCGAGGGTGAGCGCGTGGGTGTGGAGCAGGGCGAGCTGGGTGCCCCCATCGACGCCTTGCGCCTTGGTGAACTCTCGGTAAAAGAGCCCACCGATCAGACCAACGGCGGTCCAGGCCACAGCGGCTCGATAGATGGTCTTCAGCATGGATTGCGCTCCTCAGGCGGTCGGGGCTGCGCCTCTTATGAGACGCACTGTCGCTAAGATCGAGCGTAGTCCGAAACGGTCGGCCCGTCCCTGGTCCGAGCATCAACCGTTCGGTGGATTCCGACGAGAAGGGAGCCGCATGCCGCGGATCCAGGCCGCCACGGTGGCCGAGCACCGGGAGCACGTGCTGTCGCGTATCGCTCAGACCGCCGAGGCCCTGGCGCGCGAAGGGGGAGTGTCGGCGGTCACCGCGAGCGCCGTCGCCGCGGGCGCCGGCATCGCCCGCAATAGCCTCTACCGCTACGTCTCATCGGTCCAAGATCTGCACGCGATGGTGGTGCAGCGCTATTTGCCGTCCTGGGCCGCCGCAGTGGGCGATGCCGTTGCGGCAGAGGACAACCCGTCCGACCAGGTCCTGGCCTGGGCGCGCGCCAACCTGGATGAGGCAGCGGCGACCGGCCACGCGTGGCTGGTAGCCCTTGGGGCGGGCCTTGGCGAGACCAGCAACGACGAGGTCGCGAAGGCCCATGGAGATCTGGGGCGCCTGCTCGCTCGCGCCTGGCAGCAGCTCGATCCGCAGCGTGCCCCCCTTCTGACCGAGATGACGCGGCGCCTCGTCGATGCGGGGATGGCCCGGATTGACGCGGGTGATGACCCGATCATGGTGTGCGAGACCGTCCTTGGCGCCGTGCGCCACCTGCTTGTCACCACGGTGGATAACCCGGGGTCGGGAGGGGCGAGCGCATAGGCTGACCCGGTGCCCAACGTCGATGACCTCCTCCGCCTCGCGGTCGCCGGCGTCGGCGGCACCGAGCGTCCGGGACAGGTCGAGATGGCCCGCGCCGTTGACGAAGCCCTGCGGGCCGAGGAGCACCTGCTCGTCCAAGCCGGCACGGGGACCGGCAAGTCGCTCGCCTATCTCGTCCCCGCCCTCGTTCACGCCCAGCGCAGCGGCCGCCCGGCGGTCATCGCCACGGCGACCCTCGCCCTTCAGGCACAGATCGTCGACCGCGACCTACCCCGCCTCGCCGAGGCCCTTCGCTCCGAGTTACGGCGCGAGCCGAGTTATGTCCTCGTCAAGGGTCGGCGCAATTACCTCTGCGCGCACAAACTGGCCGGAGGATTCCCCGACGACGACGGCCTGATCGAGGTGGGCGAGGTCGACAGCGAGGCCGGCTGGCTCGGCAAGGAGATCGTCCGCCTGCGTGAGTGGGCCGACGAGACCGAGTCCGGTGACCGGGACGAGCTCGTCCCCGGAGTGAGCGGGCGAGCCTGGCGGCAGGTGTCGGTGAGCGCCCAGGAGTGTTTTGGGAGCCGCTGCCCGATGGTCTCGGAGTGTTTCGTCGAGCGTGCCCGCGAAGCGGCCAAGGACGCCGACCTGATCGTGACCAACCACTCCTTCATGGCGATCGATGCCTTTGAAGGGCGTGCGCTCCTGCCCCCGCACGATGTCCTCGTGATCGACGAAGCCCACGAACTCGTTGATCGGGTGACCTCGACGATCACCGATGAACTCACCGTGGGCGCGATCCAGGGCGCCGCTAAGAGGTCACGCTCCCTCGCCGGGTCGACCGAGGCCCTCGATGACGCCGCTGCATCCCTCGAGACCGTCCTCGCTGGCGCTCCCGAAGGGCGCCTCACAACCGGCCTGCCGGATGCCCTCGTCCTCGCCCTGCAGCAACTGCGCGAGGCCGTGCGCGGCTTGCAGTCCGAACTCAAACCGGAGAAGGGGGCCGAGCCCGACGGCAGCCGCCAGGTCGCCCTCGCGGCCCTCGACGAACTCGACGACACGGCCGCGCGCATCCTCGACGAGCGCGAGCTCGACGTGCTGTGGGTGAGCCGAGATGAGCGACGCGGCACCGTCTTGCGCGTGGCGCCGATGAGCGTCGCGATGCTCGTGCGCGATCACATCTTCGGGGAGCCGGCGAGTGATGACCCCGACGCCGAAGGGCGACCGTCGCGGACCGTGGTGATGACCTCGGCGACCCTCGAGCTTGGCGGGACCTTCGACGCTGTCGCGGGCACGGTCGGGCTGCGCGGACCCGAAGCCCCGGCGTGGCGAGGGCTGGACGTCGGCTCCCCCTTTGACTATCCCGCCCAGGCGATCGCCTATGTCGCGCGCCACCTCCCTCCCCCCGGTCGCGATGGGCTCGCGCCCGAGACCCTCGATGAGATGGAGGCGCTAATCCGGGCCGCGGGTGGGCGCACGCTCGGCCTCTTCTCCTCCATGCGCGCCGCCCGTCAGGCGAGTGAGGAGATGCGAGAGCGCTTTGGGGATGAGTTCCCGATCCTGTGCCAGGGTGAGGATCAGGTCACGACGCTCGTGCGCCAGTTCGCTCGCGAGCCGCAGACCTGCCTCTTCGGCACCCTGACCCTCTGGCAGGGCGTCGATGTGCCCGGCTCGTCCTGCCAGCTCGTCCTCATCGACCGGGTCCCCTTCCCGCGGCCCGACGACCCGCTCGCCTCGGCGCGCAGCCAGGCGATCGCTCGCCGGGGCGGCAATGGCTTCATGGCGGTGTCGGCCACCCATGCCGCCCTGCGTCTGGCCCAAGGTGCGGGCCGGTTGATCCGCCGCGCGGACGACCGGGGCGTCGTGGCCTTCTTGGACAGCCGAATGATGACCGCGCGGTACGCCCCCTTCCTGCAGCGCTCGCTGCCCCCCTTCTGGCCGACGGTGGATCGCGAGTTGGTGCTCGGCGCCCTTCGTCGTCTCGACGAAGAGGCCCCGCCGCCGGTTGTCGTGGCCGATCCGTTACCGCGTCGGTGACGCCGCTTCCACCCGCGGGCGGGTTGGCGAGCGTGTAAGGGGTGTCAAGCGGCTGATCCGTTTCGCGGGCGGAGGTGAGCGACATGTCCCAGTTCAGCATTCTCTCGATGCGGGCTGACACGTCGGCAGATGGTTCCGCTGGAACTGGCTTCATCGCCACCCGCACGAGTTGGGTCTCCGGCTCACGGTTCGAGGTGCGAGCGCGCCGCCACGTCGGCCACGATGGCGACCAACCCGAAAGAGGAGACCGCGTGAGTAGTACGGCTGAGGACTTCGAGGCGTGGGTCCGCCGGGCTCGTCCCGGTTTGCTGCGGACGGCGGTGTTGCTCTGTGGCGGCGATCATGGTCGCGCTGAAGACGCGGTCCAGGAGACCCTGGTCAAGGTTGCTGAGCGTTGGCGGAGCATCGTCCGCGGCGGCGATCCGACGCCATATGCACGCACGGTCCTCTACCGGCTCACCGTCGATGACTGGCGGCGCCGAGCGCGGCGTGCGGAGACTCTAGGCGAGGTCCCGGACCGTCCGATCCAGCGGGATGAGACCTCCGCGAGCGACGAGGCGCTGGTGCTGCTCGAGGCCTTGGGTCGTCTGACACCCCGCCAGCGGGCCGTGCTCGTGCTCCGCTTTTACGAGGACCTCACTGAAAGGCAGGCGGCGGTCGCCCTCGGCTGCTCGGTGAACACGATCAAATCGCAGTCACGTCACGCGATCGAAAGGCTCAAGGTGTTGGCGCCAGAGCTCATCGACGCGTTGGCACCCTCCGAAACGGGGAGCACGTCATGAGATCCATTAACGAACTGCTCGCCAGTGCTGCCGACTCGCACGGGCCTACATCCAGGTCTGACCACGAGGTCGCCGCCGCCGCCTGGGCGCTCGGCCGTCGTCGAGCCAGGGGGCGGATGGCCGTCACCGTCGCCGCTGCTGCGGCCATCGTCACCGCGATCGCCGTGATTGTTGCGCCCTTGTTGCCCTCGTCAGGAGCGCTCGCCCCCGCCGATGGGACGGTGACCCGGGTCGGCGTCGCTGGATACCCAGAACGCATTGAGGAGCCATGGCTTGTCCGGCCCATGCCGCAACGACCCGGGCCGGTGGCGATGGCCTACCGCTGGAGCGACGCCGATCGCCAGCGCTCGGCGATCCGGGTCGTGACCGAGCAAGGGACGGTTTTCGTCGTATCGGGCACCGAGCGGCCTCTGGCCGACCTCGGGCCAGCGTCACCGCCGACCGTGTCGGCAGACGGGACGGTCCTGGCCTACTTCACCGACGCGAAGGGGCCGTATGTCATCCACGACCTCGTCACGGGCGAGCGCCGCGAGTACCCCTCGGTCAAACCTGCCGGGAAGGACTGGGTTAATGGCACGGCGCAAGTGGGCTGGATCAGCCCGGACGACCGCACGGCGATGGTTCAGATCGTCGACGGAAGCACTACTGGGGTGGTGCTGAACCCCGACGGATCGATCGATCGTCTCCCCGCAGCTGCGTGTCCTGAAGGTCCGGCTGCCTGGCTGCGCGATGATCAAATTGTCTGTTTCGAGGTGATTGGCGACGCCACCACTGCCCGGATCGTCTCGCCTAAGGGTCAGGTCCTCCACGAGCAAATACTCACCGAACCGAAGGGAGTGATCGCCGGCGGGCTGTCGGGGCGCCAGCCGGAGCAGCGGGGAGCCCTCGCCGACGGCGGACGATCCCTGGACCTGTTGGTCCTCGACGGAGGGGTCTCGGGTGAGGCAGCGGTGATCCGCTACGCCATCGACGGGATGGAACTGCGGTCGCCGAAGCCGGTCGGCTACCTGGGATCGAACGATGGCTGGCTGGGAGTCTCCCGCGATGGCCGAGCGGTGATTCCGTGGGGGTGGGTAGACCGCCGCGCCGGTCAGGAACCGTCGTCCGCGGCTGGCCAGGGTGACGGGGGTGTAACTGGACTCTCCTATGCCTCCGCGACCCCCACGGCTGCGGGGCAGGGAGCTCCGGGCATCGATGTGCGTCCCCCCTGGGTCGTGATGGACCCCCGCCTGGGCGTCCTGAACACGACGACCTGGGCCTCCGATGCCCTTGCGGGCGAGGGTCATTCATCGGTCATGGGCACGAGCGACAACTGGTTCTCGTGGTGGTGGCGAGAACTAGTCGCTGCTGGCCTCGCGCTCGCCGTGCTCGCCGTCGTCGGTGTCAGGGTGGGACGAAGAAATGGCGTCCGAGCCCGGGCTCGCGACCGGAACCTGGGGATCGAGGGTCGGGGGGCTCCTGCCGAGGAATGAGTTGTGCCGAGCCGCCGTTGCCCCCTGATGTGTTGATTGAAATCTGGTCCGATGTCATCTGCCCCTTCTGCTATCTCGGTCGGCGCAACCTCGAGCAAGCCCTGGACGGGTTTGAGCGCCGCGACGAGGTGGAGGTCGTCTGGCGCAGTTTCGAACTCGACCCCACCTCCTCGCCCGACCCGCAAGGTCCTCTCGTGGACGCTCTCGCCAAGAAGTACGGAATGAGTCGCGAGCAGGCCGTCGCGAGCCAGGAACAGATCGCGGCCGCGAGCGAGGCCGTCGGACTCACCTTCAACTGGGAGCAGGCGCAGCCGGTCAACACCTTCGATGCGCACCGGTTGATTCACCTTGCGGCGAAACATGGTCTCGGGAGCGAAGCCGATGAGCGCCTGAAGCGCGCGTACTTCTCCGACGGCGAGGTCGTGAGTGACCACGAGACTCTGGTGCGGCTCGGCGCCGACATCGGGCTGCCGGAAGACGAGGTACGCGAGATGCTTGGTAGCGACCAGTTCGCCGATGCGGTGCGCGGCGATGAGGCGCAGGCACAGCAGATCGGGGTGAGCGGCGTCCCCTTCACTGTCCTTGATCGGCGCCTGGCCGTTAGTGGCGCGCAACCCCCGGAGGTCTTCACCCAGGCGCTGCAGCAGGCCTTCGCCGAGAGCGCTTAGATCCCGCCGGTGGCGGCGCCGGGGTGGTTCCCGGGGCCGCTGTCAGTGGCTCGTGGCAGGCTGGCGCCCGTGACCGTGACCGAGACCGTCGACGTCCAAAGCCGGGTCCCCCCGCTCGTGTTGATCAGTGGACCGGAGGAGATCCTCGCCGAGCGAGCCCTCGAGCAGATCCTCGCCGACCTCAAGGTCGCCGCCCCGGAGACCGAGGTCGTCTCGGTGGTGAGCGCCACCTACGAGGCGGGGGATCTGGCGGTCCACGCGAGCCCGTCCCTCTTCGGCGAGGACAAGGCCATCGTCATTGAGGACCTCCACGAGGCTCCGGATGCGCTCCAACAGGATCTCCTTGCCTACCTCCCGCACCCCGAGGACGGCATCACGCTGATCGTGCGGCATGCCTCCGGTAATCGGGGCCGGAAGGTGCTCGACACGGTCAAGAAGGGGGGAGCGCGGGTCTTCGACGCGCCGGCGATCAAATCGGATCGGGATAAGACCGATTTCGCGACCCACGAGTTCCGCCGGGCACGGCGCAAGGCCACACCTGGGGCGATCCAGGCCCTGGTCGAGGCCGTCGGCAAGGATGTGCGCGAACTCGCATCGGCCTGCCAGCAGCTCGTCGACGATACGACCGGTCTGATCGACGAAGGGGTGGTCGAGACCTACCACGGGGGCAAGGTCGAGGCGACCGGCTTCAAGGTCGCCGATGCCGCCGTCGCCGGCAACGCCGCCGAGGCGCTGCGCTTGCTGCGACACGCCATCGCGGTCGGCGTCGACCCGGTCCCGATCGTCGCCGTCCTCGCGCAACAACTCCGTCAACTCGCCAAGGTCGGGGGAGCGGGGCGCGGGCGCTCCGGTGACCTCGCCCGCGAACTTGGGCTCGCGCCCTGGCAGGTCGACAAGGCACGCCGCGCCCTGCAGGGGTGGGACGGGCAAGCCCTCGGGCGCGCGATCCAAGCCGTCGCCGCCGCCGACTTCGACGTCAAGGGCGGCGGGCGCGACCCGGTCTACGCGGTCGAACGCGCCGTCCTGACGATCTGTCGCGAGCACGGGAGCTAGCCGGACCGCGCGTTTTGCCCGCGCCGTCTGATCGCTGGTACCTTGGTCGCTTGCGTGCGCGCTTTAGGTCGTGCGCGCATCGCAGAGCAGTACCCAGGAAACCTCTCTTCGAAACGGTATCCCCACGCCGGTGTCCCGAGAGGTCCTGCCGCCCTCTAGGCACCTATCGACCAACGACTGAAAGAACTACCTGTGGCGAACATCAAGTCCCAGATCAAGCGGATCAAGACCAACGCGGCGCGCACCGAGCGCAACCGTTCGGTGAAGTCGGAACTGCGCACCTGGATCCGCAAGACCCGCGAGGCCGTCGAGGCTGGCGACAAGGACAAGGCGACCGATGCGCTGAAGACCGCGTCGAAGAAGCTCGACAAGGCCGTCTCCAAGGGCGTCATCCACAAGAACCAGGCCGCGAACAAGAAGTCGCGTCTGGCCAAGAAGGTTGGCGCGCTCTAAGCGGCCCAAACCGCTCTGAGAAGGGGGCCGATCACCGCGAGGTGATCGGCCCCCTTCTCATCTATCGACGTCGATTTGCGTGAGGTTAGCCTTACCTCATAGCGTCGCCCACGTTGCCGCCCACCGTTGCCGTCGATAGGGACGAACTACCGCCATGAGGATCACCCGCGCGCTCGCCGCGTTGACCACCGCCACCGCCGCGCTCGCCCTCGCTGCCTGTGGCTCCAGCGCCGAGTCCGGCGACGCCGCGAGCGACGAGGCCCTGGTGATCTACTCGGGCCGCAACGAAAAGCTCGTCGGCCCCCTTCTTGACGACCTGGAAAAGGCCGTCGGTCACAAGGTCGAGGTGCGCTACGGCGACTCCGCCGAGATGTCCGCCCAGATCCTCGAAGAGGGCGACGGCACCAAGGCCGACCTCTTCTTGAGCCAGGACGCTGGCGCCCTCGGTGCGCTCGCCAAGGAAGGGCGCCTCGCGACCCTCGGCCAGTCCGTCACCGACGCCGTCCTGCCGGGCTACGCCGATGAGGACGGCCGCTGGGTCGCGACCTCGGCTCGCGCCCGCGTGGTGGTCTACAACCCGAAGAAGGCGCCCGAGGTCGAGAAGATGACCACCATCGATGAGGTCGTCGACTCGTCGTACTCCGGCCGCGTCGGGGTCGCTCCGACCAACGCCTCCTTCCAGTCCTTTGTCACCGCCTTGCGGGTCGTCGACGGCGAGGACGGCGCGAAGGAGTGGTTGAGCGCGCTGAAGGACAACAAGCCGACGATCTACGAAAAGAACGGCGCGATCCTCCAGGGTGTTGAGGACGGCGAGGTCGACCTGGGCCTGATCAACCACTACTACTGGTACGAGCTCGTCGCCGAGAAGGGCGCTGACCAGGTGACCTCCAAGATCCGCTTCCTGAACAGCGACGACCCGGGCGCCCTGATCAACGTCGCCGGCGTCGGCATCATCGAGGGCACCGAGCAGTCCGAGGCCGCCCGCAAGGCCGTCGACTACCTGTTGTCGACGGAGGGCCAGACCTACTTCGCTGACACGACCGCGGAGTACCCGGTCGTCGAGGGCGTCACCTCGACCAAGCACGACCTGCCCCCGCTCACCGAGCTCAAGGGCTCCACGGTGGACCTCAACGACCTCGACTCCCTGCCCACCACCCTTGACCTGCTGAACCAGGTGGGCCTGACCTGAGTTCCTCCGCTCTCACGCCACAGCGCGCCCGGATCCGGGCGCGCTCGTGGCGTTGGGCAAAGGGGGGAGCGCGGACCCCCTTCTCGCTGATCCTCCCCGCCCTCGTGGCTGCGGGGATCGCGCTGCTCCCGCTTGGCTATCTGGTGGTCCGCACCGTCGAGGCGGGCGGACCCCGGGTGCTGGAGATCCTGTCGCGGAACCGCACGATCGAGTTGATCGGGCGCAGCCTCACGCTCACGATCGTCGTCNCGCTTGGCTATCTGGTGGTCCGCACCGTCGAGGCGGGCGGACCCCGGGTGCTGGAGATCCTGTCGCGGAACCGCACGATCGAGTTGATCGGGCGCAGCCTCACGCTCACGATCGTCGTCACCGCGGCGAGCCTGATCCTTGGGACCTGCGCGGCCTATCTCGTGACCCGCACCGACCTGCCGGGGCGTCGGGTATTTGCGGTGCTCCTCGGCCTGCCGCTGGCGGTGCCGAGTTATGTCGCGGCCTTCACCTGGCTCACCACGGCGCCGTGGGCCCGCGGTCTCCTCGGCGCGAGCATCGTCCTCACGCTCGTCTCCTATCCGTATGTCTACCTGCCGGTCGCGGCCGCCATGCGCCGGGTCGATCCGGCGCAGGAAGAGGTGGCGCGCTCGTTGGGCTGCGGGCGCTGGGGCGCCTTTCGCCGGGTGACCGTGCACCAGGTCCGCCCTGCCGCGGCCTCCGGTGCGCTGCTCGTCGCCCTCTACACCCTGAGCGATTTCGGGGCCGTGTCCTTGCTGCGGGCCGAGGTCTTCACTCGGGTGATCTACACGAGCTACACCGCGAGTTTTGACCGCACCCCGGCGGCGGTCTACGCCTGCCTCCTCGTCGCGATCACCGTCGTGATCACCCTGGGGGAGCGTCGCGCCCGGCGCGGTGTCGAAACTGCGCGCGTCGGTGCCGCGGTCGCGGGGACCCAACAACCCGTCCGGTTGGGCCGCTATCGCTGGCCGTCGCTCGCTGGCGTCGCGGCCCTGCTGATCCTCGCCCTCGGGGTACCCCTTGGGGGGCTGGTGCGCTGGGTGAGCGTCAGTGTTAGCGCCGGGATCGACACCGAGCGGCTCGTGCGCAGCACGCTCGCGACGGTCCAGTTCTCGGCGCTCGGCGCCCTCGCGTGCACCGCGCTCGCCGTCCCGGTCGGGATCCTCGCGGTGCGGTATCGGACCCGCTTCTCCCGCGCCGTGGAGACCGCGACCTGGTCCGGCCACGCGCTGCCCGGGATCGTCGTCGCCCTCTCGCTCGTCTTCTTCGGGGTGCGGGTCGTGCCCTCGCTCTACCAGCAGACCCCCCTTCTCGTCGTCGCCTATGTCGTGCTCTTCCTGCCCGCCGCGGTCGGAGCGGTGCGGGCATCGATCGCCCTCAGCCCCCCGGTGCTCGAAGACGTCGCACGCTCCCTGGGGCGCTCGCGCGGCGGGGCGTGGCGCGCCGTGACCCTGCCGCTTGCTGCCCCTGGCATCGCGACCGGTGCGGCGCTCGTCATGCTGACCTGCGCGAAGGAGCTCCCCGCGACCCTGCTGCTCCGCCCGACCGGCGTCGACACGCTCGCGACGAGCCTGTGGACCCAGACCTCGGTCGCCGCTCACGGCGAAGCGGCGCCCTACGCGGCAGCCCTCGTCCTGCTCGGGATCGGCCCGACCGTATGGTTACTGCGCACCAGTGGCGCGCTCGCCACCAAGACCACGACGCCGAAGGGGGATTGATGTCCGACGTCGTCCTGACCGGCGTCAGCAAGTCCTATGGCGCGAAGCAGGTCCTGCGCGAAGTGGACCTGACCATCCCCACCGGAGACCTCGCGGTCCTGCTTGGCCCGTCGGGGTGCGGCAAGACCACCTTGCTCCGAGTCCTCGCTGGCCACCTCCACCCGGACGCCGGCGAGGTGCGCGTCGGCGGGCGCCTCGTGGCGGCGCCCGGGACGCATGTGCCGCCGGAGCGCCGGGGGATCGCGATCGTGCCGCAGGACGGGGCACTCTTCCCGCACCTTGATGTGGGCGGCAATGTCGGCTTCGGGCTCACGGGTTCGAAGGGGGCCAAGCGAGCGCGGGTCGCGCACATGCTCGACCTCGTCGGACTGCCTGGTCACGAGGGCGCCCACCCGAGCCAACTCTCTGGCGGGCAGCAACAGCGCGTCGCGCTGGCACGTGCTCTCGCCCCCGAGCCCTCGCTGGTCCTGCTCGACGAACCCTTCTCGGCGCTCGACGCCGCTCTGCGAGCGTCCGTGCGCGTCGATGTGCGGCGGGCCCTGCATGATGCGGGCGCGACCGCGCTGATGGTGACCCATGACCAGGAGGAGGCCCTGTCGATGGCCGACTCGGTCGCCGTCATGGAGCAGGGCGAGGTCGTCATGCACGCCGGCCCGGAGCAGCTGTACGCCGCGCCTGCCACGCTCGAGGTCGCCCGCTTTGTCGGAGACCTGGTCGAGTTGCCGGTCCGGGATGGTCGGACGGTGCTCGGCCCCCTTCCGAGCGATGTCACCGCGCCGAGCGGGCCCTCGATCGCCACCATTCGTCCCGAGCACCTGCGGATCGGGCCGGTCGGGTCGGGGGTGCCGGGGACCGTGGGCGAGGTCCGATATTTCGGCCACGACTCGCTCGTCGAGATCGTCCTCGATGCCGGGTCCTCACTCGCCGTGCGCACCCTCACCCCGCCGGTCACTGGCGCGCGCGTCGCGATCAGTCTCGACGGCCCACTGCGGGTGTTCCCGAGCGAGCCCTGACCCCCGGAACTTCCGGATTTCTCCTGGAGTTCCGCGGGAATCGCGGAGTTTCCGGAGACTTCGCCGCCTCGGGCGACCCTGTCACCGCGGCGAGCGCGCACGACGCGCCGTCTTCGGGCGGCTCATGGGAGGATGAAGGGCGCGCTGATCCCCCTTCCGCGGGGACCGCGCCCACCGATTGCCCAAGACGACGACCGACGAGGTACTCCTGCGTGTCACCCATGGCCACCACGGCGCTGCCCCCGAGCGCGACGCCGCCGGAGCAGATCCGCAACTTCTGCATCATCGCCCACATCGACCACGGCAAGTCGACGCTGGCGGACCGGATGTTGCAGATCACCGGCGTCGTCGAGGCGCGCCAGATGCGGGCGCAGTACCTCGACCGGATGGACATCGAGCGCGAGCGCGGCATCACGATCAAGAGCCAGGCCGTGCGGATGCCGTGGACGACCGAGGAGACCGGGGTCGTCGCGCTCAACATGATCGATACTCCCGGCCACGTGGACTTCACCTACGAGGTCTCCCGCTCGCTCGCGGCGTGCGAAGGGGCGGTCCTGCTCGTTGACGCCGCGCAGGGGATCGAGGCGCAGACCCTCGCCAACCTCTACCTGGCGATGGAAAACGACCTCACGATCATCCCGGTCCTGAACAAGATCGACCTGCCCGCCGCGCAGCCCGAGAAGTACGCCGCCGAGATCGCGGGCCTGATCGGTTGCGATGCCTCCGATGTGCTGAAGGTGAGCGGCAAGACCGGCGAAGGGGTCGAAGAGCTCCTCGCCGCGATCGTCCACCAGATCCCCCCGCCCGTCGGTGACGCCGACGCCCCCGCGCGAGCGATGATCTTCGACTCGGTCTACGACAACTACCGCGGGGTCGTCACCTACGTGCGGGTCGTCGACGGTGAGCTCAGCCCGCGCGAGCGGATCGCGATGATGTCGACCAAAGCACACCACGAGCTGCTCGAGATCGGCGTCATCTCGCCCGAGATGGTCCCGAGTAAGGGCCTCGGCGTCGGTGAGGTGGGGTACCTCATCACCGGCGTGAAGGACGTGCGCCAGTCCAAGGTCGGCGACACCGTCACCTCGGCGGCCTCGCCCGCAGCCGAGGCGCTCGGGGGCTACCAGGACCCCAAACCCATGGTCTTCTCCGGGCTCTACCCGATCGACGGGTCGGACTACCCGGACCTGCGCGACGCGCTCGACAAGCTCAAGCTCAACGACGCGGCGCTGGTCTACGAGCCGGAAACGTCGGCGGCGCTCGGGTTCGGATTCCGCTGCGGCTTCCTTGGCCTGCTCCACCTCGAGATCGTGCGCGAGCGACTGGAGCGCGAGTTCAACCTCGACCTCATCTCCACCCAGCCCAACGTGGTCTACGAGGTCGTCATGGAGGACGGCTCGCACATCGAGGTGACGAACCCGAGCGAGTTCCCCGGAGGCAAGATCGCCGAGGTGCACGAGCCGATCGTCAAGGCCACGATCCTCGCGCCGAGCGAGTTCATCGGCGCGATCATGGAGCTCTGCCAGGGCAAGCGAGGCCAACTCGGCGGCATGGATTACCTCTCGGAGGACCGCGTCGAGCTGCGCTACACCCTTCCGCTCGCCGAGATCGTCTTTGACTTCTTCGACCAGCTGAAGTCGCGCACCCGCGGGTACGCCTCCTTGGACTACCAGGAGGCGGGGGAGCAGGTCGCCGACCTCGTCAAGGTCGACATCCTGCTCCAGGGCGAGACCGTCGATGCGTTCAGCGCGATCGTGCACAAGGACAAGGCGTATGCCTACGGCACGATGATGGCGACCAAGCTGAAGGAACTCATCCCGCGCCAGCAGTTCGAGGTCCCGATCCAGGCCGCCATCGGCGCTCGGATCATCGCCCGCGAGAACATCCGCGCAATCCGCAAGGACGTCCTCGCCAAGTGCTACGGCGGTGACATCTCCCGCAAGCGCAAGCTGCTCGAGAAGCAGAAGGAGGGCAAGAAGCGGATGAAGAACATCGGGACCGTCGAGGTGCCGCAAGAAGCCTTCATCGCGGCCCTCTCCTCCGACGACTCCGGCGCCAAGGACAAGAAGTAACCCCCTTCCCGCCCCCCCTTCGGCCGTCTTTGCTTAAGCACGTCCTCGTTGCTCATCCTCCAGGGTGAGCAACGAGGCGTTGCTTAAGCAAAGTCAGGAAGGGAGGGGGCGGGGCGGCGGAATGCGGGGGGTTGGCGGGGCGTTAGTTGAATCATGAAGAAGATTGGCTTCCTGTCCTTTGGTCACTGGAGTGACTCGCCGCACTCGGCGACCCGCTCTGCCGCCGATGTCCTCACCCAATCCATCGAGCTCGCGCAAGCGGCCGAAGAGGTCGGTGCGGACGGCGCGTACTTCCGCGTGCACCACTTCGCACGCCAGCTGGGTTCGCCCTTCCCGCTCCTTGCGGCGGTCGGCGCGACGACGAGCCGGATCGAGATGGGCACCGGCGTGATCGACATGCGCTAGCTTATATCGCGGTTGCAACACTCGTTCACGTAAGCTTGGTTGCATGGTTGAACTGGTATCGCTGAGGAAGACGAACGAGGTCGCCGCGTACGTCCGCGCCTCGATGGATCGCAAGGGCGACCGGTGGACGGTCGAGACCCAGTTGCGGAAGATCAGGGCTCTCGCCGAGGCCAAGGACTGGGAGGTCGTCGAGGTCTACGACGACAACGCTGTGTCGGCGACGAAGAAGCGCCGCGCTGGCACCCGGTGGGCCGAGATGCTGGACGACGCCCGCGCGGGCAGGTTCTCGATGGTCGTCGCCGTGGACATGGACCGCCTCCTGCGCAGCACGAAGGACCTGAACACGCTGATCGACCTCGGCCTGCGCGTCGTCACCGTGGACGGCGAGATCGACCTCTCGACGGCGGACGGCGAGTTCCGGGCGACGATGCTCGCCGCTCTCGCGCGGTTCGAGGCGCGCCGCAAGGCGGAGCGTCAGATCAGGTCGAACGAGCGCCGCCGCGCCGAGGGCATCCCGGCGTCCTCCTGGAAGGCGTTCGGCTGGACGAGGGAGGGTGAGCTGATCGAGGCGGAGGCCGACGCCGTACGGCGGGCCTTCGATGCGTTCCTCGGCGAGCCGTCGCTGTCGATCCGTCGCATCCGCGAGGACCTGAACAGCGCCGGTCATCTGACCGCGCGCGGGTCGGCGTTCTCCGTCGATGCCGTGCGGTACCTGCTGGCGAACCCGCTCTACGCTGGCTACATCAAGCACTACGCCTCGGGCGAGCTGTACCCGGTGCAGGGCGACGCGTTCCCGCCCATCGTTGGCGAGCAGACGTGGCGGGCCGCGGTGGCAAAGCTGGAGGACAACGTGCGGAGGTCGGCGAGGCAGGGCAACCAGCCGAAGTACCTCCTGTCCACGATTGGCCTGTGCGGGAAGTGCGGCGCGACGCTCGTCTCGGGGACCAACAGCCGCAAGCAGCCGACGTACCGCTGCGGCGAGCAGTTCCACCTCACCCGCCAGCGCGAGCCCGTCGATGCGATGGTCACCGAGGCGGTGCTCACCCGCCTGTCGTCGGTGGACGTGCACGACCTCGTGATGCCGCAGGAGGACGACGGGCCGGACCGCGAGGCGCTGCTGACCGAGCGGAACGCTCTGGTCGAGCGCGTCAAGGAGCTGAGCCCGCTGCTGCTGGACGTGCGCCAGCCCGTCCTGGAGATCACGGAGGCGATCAGGGGCGGAAAGGCCCGCATCGACCAGATCGACGCGGAGATACTCGACCGCTCGGTGTCGGTGGCGGCGAAGCTGCTGGGGGACGTGGACGAGTCGCTCGGCACCATGGAGCGCCGGGAGGTCGTCGAGTCGAAGTGGAAGGCCTTGGACATGGACCGCCGCCGGATGCTCGTGGACGAGCTGGTAACGGTGACCATCGAACCCATCGCGCCGGGTCACGTGAAGTTCGACCCCGACCTCATTCGAATAGAGCCGCGTCGCGACTGACACGCGAGTCGACTCGTCAGCGTAATGCCTCATGTCAATATGCCCGCGAAAGGTTGTCGATGCCTCACATAGTTTTGCCCGCGAAGCTTATGCGGTTTTGACGCGGATGCCTCGGCGTACGTCGGGC
>NZ_JBGFSK010000007.1:0-198436 GCF_041365945.1 Janibacter sp. GXQ6167
AAGATCGACGAATCCCATGCAAAGGCAGTCGCTGACGCCCGTCGACAATCGAGTCAGACCTCCACCCGGGGATGCCAAAACCCATCCTCACTGTCGACAATGTGTGGTGCGGTCATCGTGATGACTCCATTCGAGAGTGCTGTGAGAGGTTCGCTCGAAGGATCACGCGGTGGCCGCA
Organism: Janibacter sp. GXQ6167; assembly: GCF_041365945.1. Taxonomy (NCBI): domain Bacteria; kingdom Bacillati; phylum Actinomycetota; class Actinomycetes; order Micrococcales; family Intrasporangiaceae; genus Janibacter; species Janibacter sp. GXQ6167. Next base: position 179 of record NZ_JBGFSK010000007.1, read on the forward strand.
CCCACGTCCACTGCCGGGACGATCACGGCGACCGCGCTACACCACTATCAGGGACTCAACTTGATGAATATTCGCAAGATCGCAAGCATCGCCGGCGCGGCAGGGTTGGCATTGATGGCTTCCCCGGCGGCGTTCGCCTCGCCGGCAGACGGGCCCACCGCGAAGATTCCAGACAAGGCGCGGGTGACCGAGGTCGTCAGTGGCAGGACCCCAGCCGTTCGCATTAGCAAGGCAACCTACCTCGCTGGGGCCAAGAAGGCCGGTGCCGTAGTGACGGCCACGCAACAGCGCTCCATCACTGCTTCAACGTCCTGCTGGCGTTGGGATGCGTGGAGGTCGGGCCAGAACGTCTTCGGTGCCACGATGTGGAAGTCCCACCACCGCGTGAACTGGTGCGGGGACTGGTCGTGGATCCGAGTGCACGCGTACACCGAGAGGTGGGGTGAGACGTTCTTCCCCGGATGGAAGGACAAGGGTTTGGTCCAGTCCGGAGGGCGATACGGTGTGAACTGGAACCAATACCAAAGCTGGACTCAGCGCAAGTTCTGTTACGTTGAATATTTCTCCTGTATCCAAGAGTCGAACCCGTATACCAACACGACGGTGTTCCCTAACGGAGCAGGTCGCTACAACTAGACCTCTCCATTGCGCTCGTCATGGGTGCTGCGCGGCCGACGCTTGGTTCGGCCGCGCAGCACCCCGTGATGTTCCACCGTGGAACTCGACCCCATCGATCGGGCATGACATGGCAGACGCCGCGTATGTAGCCGTCAGGGCACGTGCGGACTCGTCAGTTAAAAGGAGGAGGCTGGTCACGTGCAGGACATCATCGATGGGAGCGATCAGAGCCTGTGGGACGCAACGCTCGCCGGTGACACGGCCGCGCTGAGCGAGCTCTTCCGCAGACATCACCGCGCGGTGTACAACTACTGCTTCCGCAGGGTGTCCAGTTGGGCGGAGGCGGAGGACCTCACGTCGGGAGTATTCCTCGAACTGTGGCGCACTCGTCAGCCCCTCGACCTCCCGTCCGGATCCCTCCTGCCTTGGCTGATCGGGATCTCCACTCGGCTCACCCATCGCCACTTTCGCTCGGAGGTCCGACGCAGACGCGCGACGATGCGCTTGGCCGCGGAGAATACGGCCGTTGAGCGCGACCATGCGGAGCGAATCGATGGTCAGGTCGACGATGAGCGGGCGATGGCCGAGGTTCTCGCCGCGATAGCGGATCTGCCGCAGATCGATCAGGACGTCATCGGCGCGTGCATCTTCGCCGAACTGGACTACGCCTCAGCCGCAGAAGCGCTCGGCATCCCCATAGGAACCGTACGCTCACGTCTTTTCCGTGCCCGAGCTCGCCTCGTACGGAGGGCACCCCACCTCGTCGCACTCAGAGCACAGCACGGATGAAAGGGAAGAACTCGATGAGCACTTTTATGGCGATGATCCCAGAAACCCGAGACCTCCCTGAGGGGCGCGAAGATGCCATGCTCGCCGACCTCCTCGCATCGTTGGACTCCGAACCGGAGCAGAACTCGACTCCCTCACGCAGGCTCCCGTGGCGGCGATATTCGTTACTCGCAAGTGCCGCTGCGGCGGGCGCGGCCGTGATGGTGCTGGCAACCAATGTGCTGGGGGCTGATCCCGCCTACGCTTCATGGACCGCCAAACCCGCCTCGGCTGACGCCCACCTCGTCCGAACGCTCGGAGCCCAGTGCATCTCCAGAGTGCGAGACGCCTTCCCAAGCGCCCCGCGGGGCCTGAAGCCGGTGACGTCCGAACGTCGTGGTGACTACACGACCATGCTCGTGGCCACTGGCGGGACCGTGTCACTCTGCGCGGATTGGGTTGGGGCGGCCTCTAAGGACCAGGCCCGTGGGGGCACTCTGGAAGGGATGACGACGGGGGCGAGGCTCGACGAAGGGGTATCCGTGCTCACCCTCGGCGTCCCGGGGCAGGTCAACGGTTCCGACGCAGTGCGCTTCGCGTACGGGATGACTGCTCCGAACATCAAGAGCGTCGTCGTCACCACGTCGAAGGGAGTCGATGTGACAGCAACGGTCGCCGATGGCTACTTCGTCGCCTGGTGGCCCTCGGGCGCGGAAATCGCCCGCATAGGCGCAGTCGACCGCGCGGGCAATCCTGTCAGCCCAAGCGCTATCCAGGGCCCACGATGATCGACGATCGCGTTCTCCGGGCCTTCGTCGCAGTGGCTCAGCAGGGGTCATTCAGTAGAGCAGCCGCGGAACTCGGATACTCCCAACCCGCGATCACTCATCAAGTCCGCCAGTTGGAGGCCTCCTTGCGGGTGACCTTGTTCGATCGAAGCACCGTGCCGCTGCGCCTCACCGCGCAAGGCCGGGCACGGCTTCTGGTGGTCGAGGCGATCATCGGGTTGATCGACGGCTTACGGGAGGACTCCGGTGAGGTCGGTGGGGTGTCGGCCCGTGGCCGAGTCATCAAGGACGCTCTGAGGGTCGTGCCGTAGGAGGCGACGACACTTCGCGAACGGCGGTGAGCTTCCCCTTGAAGCCTCCTCGCAAAAGCCCGGGCATTTGCGAGGAGGGGAGGGGGGAGAGCGGGTCAGGCCGAAGGGGTCCAGCGCGGGTCACGACCGATGAAGGCGAAGAACTGCTCGATCCGCGTCGCATCCTCGGGCACGGGCTGTTGCTCGCCAAACTGACCGGACTCGCGGATCGTGTCGCTCATCTGCTGCATCCCGTCGTAGGCCGCGCCGATGTACTGCTCGTCGAGGTGCGGGTCCTGTCCACTCGCCTTCGCAAGATCCCAGGTGTGGAAGACGACGTCACTGGTGTAGAAGCGGTCGATGAGCTCCCCGACCGTCATCGGCTCGAAGTACGTGCTGGTGAAGGGGGAGCCCGCCAGCTCCTCGTCATCGACGATGGCCTGGACCTGAGCGTCGATGCCCGCCCACGCAGCGACCGGGTCGCGCCGGGCGTCCGGGACGGGGACGAAAGTGATCGGGGCGCCGGAACTGAGCAACCCCGGGAGCCAGGTCGTGAGGTGCCCGACGATGTCCCGCGCGCGCCACTCCGCGACGGGAGTCGGCGCGTCCCAGTCGGTCACGCCAGCGACGACGCGAGAGAAGTTCGCCGCCGCGCGCTCATAGCGCTGCCGGTTGTTGACGTCGTTGAGGCCGATCATGATCGATGCCCTTCTGCGTGGCTGGCGTGCTGCCCTCGGGTGGGGCGCCCCTCATCCTGCCAGCCCGAGCACTCTCAGCGCGGGGGCGTGGGCGCCGACGTGCGCCAGGTGGCGCCGCCGGCGGGTGAGACCTGGCGCTTGGGCTTGCCCAGGACCGAATAGTGGACGATGAGACGCCAATCGACGGTCCCGCTCGCGACGCGCGTGAGCACGGTGAGCGGAAGGGAGGACTCGGCTTCGAGGTCGACGGCCTCGCCCTCCAGGCGGTGCGCGCTCCAGTCGAGGTGGCCCTGAGCGCCGCGCAGACAGCGCGTCCGATCATCGCTGAGGTCGAAGCCGATGAGCACCGCGCCGTCCGGGACCTCAGGGTCGTCGGACACCGATAGCGCGCCGGGTTCGCCGGTCGATGACGCCGCGCGGGCGACAACCTCGACCTCGAAGCCCTCGATCACCACCTGCGGCCCGCGGCTCGTCAGGACCAGGTCGACGCGTCCGCTTCTTTCCTCCGCGACCGGCTCGATGCGGAGCTCTCGAGAGCGCGCGACGAGGTAGCCGTTGCGGAGAATCTCCCAGATCATCCGGAACTGGTCGGCCACCTCGGCGCTGTCGAAGAGCCGCGAGCCCTGCTCTGGCATCGTCGGCTCCCGGGGACTTTCGCGAAGGGGTCAGACCGGCGGGAGCACGTCGGTGCCGAGGAAGGGGCGCAGACCCTCAGGCACACGGACCGACCCATCGGCCTGCTGATGGTTTTCCAAGATCGCGACGAGCCAGCGCGTGGTCGCCATCGTGCCGTTCAAGGTCGCGACGATCCGGGTGCCCTTCTCGCCGCGCTCGCGGGTGTTGAGGCGGCGCGCCTGGAAGGTCGTGCAGTTCGACGTCGACGTCAGTTCGCGATACCGCTCCTGCGTCGGCACCCACGCCTCGCAGTCAAACTTACGGGCCGCGGGACCGCCGAGGTCACCGGCCGCGACATCGATGACGCGGTAGGGCAACTCGCAGGCGTCGAGGATGCGCCGCTCGATCCGCAGCAGCCGCGCGTGCTCCTCTTCGGCATCCTCGGGACGGCAATAGACGAACATCTCGGTCTTTTGGAATTGGTGGGTCCGGAAGATCCCCCGGGTGTCCTTACCGTGTGAGCCGGCTTCGCGCCGGTAACAGGTCGAGGTCGCGGTATAGCGAAGGGGGCCGCCGGTCAGGTCGATGATCTCGTCGGCGTGGAAGCCGGCGAGCGCCACCTCCGAGGTCCCCGTGAGGTAGAGGTCATCGGCCTCGAGCCGGTAGACCTCATCGGCGTGCGAGTCGAGGAAGCCCGCGCCGGCCATCGTCGGAGCCTTGACGAGGTTCGGGACACCGAGGGGCTCGTGGCCCTCTTCGTAGGCCACCTGTTGGCACAGGGCCATCAGGGCGTTTTCGAGCCGGGCGCCGGCGCCGCGCAGGAAGTAAAAACGCGAACCAGATACCTTCGCGCCCCGCTCCATGTCGATGGCACCGATGATCTCGCCGAGCTCGAGATGATCGCGGGGCGTGAAGCCTTCCGCGGCGAAGTCACGGGGGGTCCCGACGGTCTCAATGAGGCGGAAGTCCTCTTCGCCGCCGGCGGGGACTCCATCGATGATGACGTTGCCGATCCGGCGGATCAGCGAGTCGAGGTCTGCCTGCGCAGCGTCGGCGTCGGCCTGGAGCGACTTCACCTGCGCCGCAAGGGATTTGGTCCGCTCGAGCAGGGCGGTGCGCTCGTCCCCCTTCGCCTTGGCGACATCCTTGCCGAGCGCCTTCTGCTCGGCCCGGACGGCCTCGAACTCGGCGATGGAGTTGCGGCGCCGGGAATCGGCGTCGAGGACCTGGTCCACGAGGGTCTCGTCCTCGCCACGCGCGCGCTGTGAGGCGCGCACGGCGTCGGGGTCGCTGCGCAGTTCCTTGATGTCGATCACGGAGCCCAACCCTACCCGCGCCCGGGCCGCCGCCTTCCCCGCGATGATTGCGGCCTACGCTGGCCTGCGTGAGCAGCGAGATGGTGATCCGCCGGGCCCGCACCCGCGATATCCGCGCGATCCGGGAGTTGGTGCGCCCGCTCGCCGAGCGCCGGGTCCTCGTCGCGAAGGAAGCCGTGCAGTACTACGAGAGCACGCCGGATTTCCGCGTCGTGGAGATCGATGGCCGCGTCATCGCGTGCGGTGCGTTGCACGTCATGTGGGAAGACGTCGCCGAGATCCGCACCCTGGCGGTCGACGCCGACTACCTCGGGAAGGGGGTCGGCGGCGCCCTTCTCGAAGCCCTGCTCGATGACGCCCGCGAGATCGGCGTCGAGCGGATCTTCTGCCTCACGTTCGAGACGACCTTCTTCGAGCGGCACGGCTTCACCGAGATTCAGGGGCAGGCCGTGGACCCAGAGGTCTATGCCGAGTTGTTGCGCTCCTATGACGAAGGTGTCGCCGAGTTCCTCGACCTCGAGCGGGTCAAACCCAACACCCTCGGCAACACCCGGATGCTGCGCCAGCTGTAGCCCTGCCGGAGTCGAGGTATCTCGCCGCCACCGGTGGCGGCCGAATACATCGACCGCGCCGGAGGGGGCCAACGCGGGCTAGCTCGGAAGGGCGAAGCGCTCCCCCGGAAGGGGTTCGACTAACCGGTCCTCGATCAGAGTGCGCAGGGCTCGATCCCGCTGTGCGGCGTCGTCCCACGCCGCGTCGAGGGCGTCTCGCGGCACCGCGCCCGGTGCCGCCCGCAGCACCGCCAGAAGCGCGCCTCGGGCCTGCCGATCGGTGCCGTGCCACGCCTGTCCTCGCCGCGGAGGTCCGTCATAGGCCGGGCGCCCGGCGAGTTGCCAGGCGCAGCGTGAGCGGATCGGGCAGCTATCGCACGCGGGGGAGCGGGCGGTGCAGATGAGCGCTCCGAACTCCATCGCGGCGACATTCCATGCGTTTGCCTCGTCTCGGTCGGCTGGCATCGCCCGCGCGGCCAATTCTCGCTCCGCCGCCGTCATCGCCGGAGCCGCGTGCTCACGCCCGTCGAAGACCCGGACCAGCACCCGGCGGACATTGGTATCGACGACCGGCACCGGCTCGCCGTAAGCGAAGGACGCGACCGCAGCCGCCGTGTACTCCCCGACGCCGGGAAGGGCGAGGAGGTCGGCGTGGGAGCGGGGCACCTCACCGTCGTGCGCGGCGACCATCTGACCGGCGGATTCCCACAGCCGCAGGGCGCGGCGTGGATAGCCGAGGCGCTTCCACATGCGGACCGCCTCGCCGGGTGTATCGGCGGCGAGCGCCGCCGGGGTCGGCCAGCGCGCCATCCATTCGCGCCAGGCGGGCTCGACCCGGGCCACCGGCGTCTGCTGGGACATCACCTCCGAGACATAGACGCCCCAGGGCGAGCAGTCTGGGTCACGCCACGGAAGGGGGCGCAGAGCCCCCTTCGCCCAGGTCAGGACGCGATCGTGGACGAAGGCGAGGGAATCCACGCTCCGGTCAGACGTACCGCTCGAGGATCGAGGTCTCAGCGACCCGGGAGAGGCCCTCGCGCACAAGGCGGGCCCGCCCTTCGCCCACCCCGTCGACCGTCATGAGTTCCTCGACCCCGGCCGCGAGCAGCGCCTGGAGGGTGCCGAAGTTGTCGACCAGCCGCTCGACAATGGCTCGGGGGAGACGCGGCACCTTCGACAGGATCCGGTAGCCACGCGGGCTGACCGAGGCGTCCAGGGCCTCGCCGACGATCGAAAAGCCGAGCGCCTTGGCGCACAGGGCAAGGTCCAACAGCTCGATGGGGTCGAGCTCGGTGAGCGCGGCCATGACGTCCTTGGTGGTCCTGGCCTGCTCGGCGCGCCCGACCTCGAGGTAGTCCTTGGCGACCCACTCGAGGTCATCGGTGAGCCCCGCGGTCAACTCTTCGAGCTGCAGGGTCAACAGGCGTCCATCGACACCAAGTTCGACGATGTACCCGGAGATCTCCTCGCTGATCCGGCGCACCATCTCGAGGCGCTGCAGGACGTTGGAGACATCGCGCACCGTCACGAGGTCTTCGATCTCGAGGGCGGAGAGGGTGCTCGTCACCTCATCGAGGCGAGCGCGATAGCGCTCGAGGGTCTGCAGGGCCTGGTTGGCCTGAGAGACGAGTTCGGCGGAGGTCTTCAGGACGTGGCGGCGCTGGCGGACGTAGAGGGCGACGATGTGCATCGATTGGCTGACCGAGATGACCGGCAGACCGGTCTGGCGGGCGGCGCGATCGGCGGTGCGGTGCCGCGTGCCTGACTCGCCGGTCTCGATGCTCGGGTCGGGCACCAGTTGGACCCCCGCGCGCAAGATGCGCGTCGCGTCCTTGTTGAGCACGATCGCGCCATCCATCTTCGCGAGCTCGCGCAATCGGGTCGAGGAGAACTCGATATCGATGACGAACCCGCCCGTGCAGATGCTCTCGACGGTCTTGTCATAGCCCATGACGAGTAGGGCGCCGGTGTTGCCGCGCAAGATGCGTTCGAGGCCGTCGCGCAACTGAGTTCCGGGCGCGACCATTGCCTGGGTCGCCCGGAAGAGCTCTTCGTCCTTGTCGATGGGGGTGCCTGCCACGAGCGTCAGTGTAGGAGAGGTCTGATGGGCACGACCTCCGCCGACGGGGGGAGTCGGCGACGGAACTCGGCGATGGCATGCGTCAGGTGGGCGGCTTCGAGCACCTCGATGGTCGAAGGGGGCGTGATGTCGCGCATCGCTCCCTGCGGAACGACCGCGACCGTGAAGCCCAACCGGGCGGCCTCGGTCAGCCGCCGCGAAACGCCCACGGCGGGGCGGATTTCGCCGGAGAGCCCGACCTCGCCGATCGCGAGCAGGGTGTGCGGGACGGCCTCATCGAGCATGGCGGAGGTGATCGCGATGGCCACGGCGAGATCGCTCGCGGGTTCGGTGATCCGTACCCCTCCGACGGTCGAGACGTAGGCGTCCGACTTCAGCATCGGCAGCCCGGCCCGCCGGTGGAGGACCGCGGCGACCATGGCAACGCGAGCGGAGTCCAACCCGACGCTGGTGCGGCGCGCGACGGATTGCTGAGACTCGGTGACCAGGGCTTGGACTTCGGTGACGAGAGGCCGACGCCCTTCGAGGGTGACCGTCGCGCAGGTGCCCGGGACGGTGATGTGACGGCTGGAGAGGAAGAGCCCGCTCGGGTCATCGAGGCCCACGATCCCGGTATCGGACAGGTCGAAGCAGCCCACCTCGTCGGTCGGGCCGTAGCGGTTCTTCACCGCGCGGACGAGCCGCAGCCGTGAGTGCCGGTCCCCATCGAAGGCGAGCACCACATCGACGAGGTGCTCCAGCGCGCGTGGGCCGGCGATTGAGCCGTCCTTGGTCACGTGGCCGACCAGCAGCATCGCGATCCCCGCGCTCTTGGCGCGATTGATGAGCGCGGCCGCGACCTCGCGGACCTGGCTGACATTGCCCGCCGCTCCCTCGACGGCGGTCGACGTGATCGTTTGGACTGAGTCGACGACCACCAGATCGGGGGAGAGCCGGTCGATGTGCGCGAGGACGGTGGCGAGGTCGGTCTCGGCCGAAAGGTAGAGCCGCTCGGCGATCGCCCCGATCCGGTCGGCCCGTCCTCGCACCTGCGCCGCGGACTCCTCGCCGCTGATGTAGAGGACCGTGCGGCCCCCTTCGTCCCCATCACGAGCGGCTCGGGCGGCGACATCGAGGAGCAGCGTCGACTTGCCGATCCCCGGCTCGCCCGCGACCAGGACAACAGACCCCCGCACCAGACCTCCGCCAAGGACCCGGTCCAACTCGCCGACTCCGGTCGAGCGCGCGCTTGCCTGGGTCAGGTCCACCTCGCCGATCGGGACGGCCGGGCGCTCGATGCGCCCCGCGGCGATGGTCCGACCCACCGGCGCGCCGACCTCTTCGACCGTGCCCCAGGCCTGGCATTCGCCGCAGCGACCGACCCATTTGATCGAGGTCCAGCCGCACTCGACGCAATGGAACCCCGGGGCGCGGGTCTTGGTGGCAGCCATGAGCGACAACCTAAACGGCCGCGCCGACAATCCCCGCGGCGAGCGCCCTACCGCCTCCGGCGTTGAGCCTCGATGGTGGCCGGATGGACAAGAAGGGGGAGGAGCGCGCGGCCCTGAGGTTCGGCCGAGCGTCGACCGGAGGGGCCACGGCTGCCGCGCAAGGCCGCCACGGCCGCCAGATGCGCCTCGCAGCGGCGAGCTAACTCCTCGTAGGCCTCCGCGCCCATCAACTCGATCAGCCCTCCGCGCTCGGAGATGTAGACCGGGTCGGCGCCGACGTGCGCGGCGGGGTTCCCGGAGCAGTACCAGTCCAGGTCATGCCCGCCGGGCCCCCAGCCGCGGCGGTCGTACTCACCGATCGAGATCTCCAGGTAGGAACTGCCGTCGGGCACCTCGATGGTCCGATAGGTCCGGCGGATCGGCAGCTGCCAGCAGACATCCGGCTTGACCGTGTGCGGCTCGACACCGGTCAGCATCGCGTGCTGATGCAGGGCGCAGCCGGCGCCCGCCGGGAAGCCAGGGCGGTTCAAGAAGATGCAGGCGCCGTCGACCACCTTCGTCTTGCGCTCACCGTCCTCGCGCTCGGTCCAGGCCGAGACCTTCGTCGACCCGGGGTGGAGCTCCCATTCGTCCTCGCCGAGATCCTTCACGATCCGGCGGACCCGGTCGACATCGTCCTGGTCCGTGAAATGGGCGCCGAGGGTGCAGCATCCGTCGTCGGGACGATCCGCGTAGATGCCTTCGCAACCGGCACCAAAGATGCAGGTCCAGGAGGAGGTGAGCCAGGTCAGATCGCAGCGCAGCCGCTGTCCCTCGGTCGCCGGATCATCGAACTCGACCCACACGCGGGGGGTCGTCAGCGGCGTCTCGCCCGGGTGCTCGGTCACGGCCGCCACTGTAACGACGCGAGGGCCAATGCGAGACTTCCCGCTCGGCGGGTCTAGCGTTGCCGCCATGCGCCTTGGGGTCATCGACGTCGGATCAAATACCGTCCACCTCCTCGTCGTCGACGCCCACCCCGGCGCGCAGCCCATCGCCGCGAACTCCCACAAGATCGAGTTGCGCCTCTCCGAGCACGTCCGCGACGACGGCCGGATCGCTGATTCCGGAGCCAAGGCGCTTGCCACCTTCGTCGCGCAATGCCTCGAAGTCGCCGAGGACCGCGGGGTCGAAGAGCTCCTGCCCTTCGCCACCAGCGCGATCCGGGAGGCGCCGAACGGCGATGACGTGCTCGCGCGGGTCAAGGACCGCACCGGCGTCGAGCTGCAGGTGCTCTCGGGGGAGGACGAAGCGCGCCTCACCTTCCTTGCCGCTCGGCGGTGGAAGGGGTGGTCCGCGGGCAAACTGCTCGTCCTCGACATCGGTGGCGGCTCCCTGGAACTCTCGATCGGGCTCGATGAGGACCCTGACGTCGCCGAATCTCTGCTCCTCGGCGCTGGCCGGGTTACCCGGGAGCTCCTCGCGGGCGACCCACCGAGTGCCCAGCAGATCAAGGCGGCTCGCAAGCACGTGCGCGCCGAGATCGCTGCCAACATCCGCGCCCTGCACAAGGCCGGCAGCCCGGACTGTGTCGTCGGTACGTCGAAGACGATGCGGCTGCTCGCCCGGCTCTCTGGGGCCGCTCCGAGCTCCGAGGGGCCCTACGTCAAGCGCACCCTGACGCTCGCCGACGCGACCGCCGCCATCACCCGACTGGCCCCGCTGACCGCGGCCGAGCGGGCGGCTCTGCCGGGAGTTTCGGTCGCCCGCGCACCTCAGGCCCTCGCCGGGGCGATCATCGCCGAGGCGGCGATGGACCTCGTCGGCGTCGAGGCTCTTGAGGTGTGTCCGTGGGCCCTGCGCGAGGGCCTGATCCTGCGTTATCTGGACCACCTCGGCTGAGCGGGCACCCTCCCTTCTGCGCGATCGGACTAGGCTCACGGCCATGGACTCCGACCGGCAGGCCTCATGACGTCCGGCATCCCCGTGGCCCTCTCCACGGCGTCGGTATACCCCGAACAGACCGCGGCTGCCTTCGAGACGGCGGCCCGTTTGGGCTACGACGGCCTCGAGGTCATGGTGTGGACCGATCCGGTGACCCAGGAGGCGGACGCGCTACGGGCGCTCGCCGAGCACCACGGCCTCGCGATCGTCTCGATCCACGCGCCGACGCTCCTCCTCACCCAGGGTGTCTGGGGCCGCGACCCGTGGACGAAGATCGAAAAGTCGATTGAGTTGGCGCAGGGAGTCGGAGCCCCGGTAGTGGTGCTGCATCCCCCCTTCCGCTGGCAGAAGGAGTACGCCCTCGGTTTCGCCGAAGGGGTCGCCGAGCGGGAGGACGCGACCGGCGTCACGCTGGCCGTTGAAAACATGTTCCCGTGGCGCGCTCGGGGTCGAGAGTTGCAGGCCTACCGGCCGCACTGGGATCCGGTGCCGCAGCCGTATCGCCATGTGACCGTTGACCTTTCGCACACGGCGATCTCGGGATCCGATGCCCTGGAGATGGTCGTCGCGCTCGGCGACCGGCTCTCGCATATCCACCTCGCCGACGGGTCCGGGCAGACCGTCAAAGATGAACATTTGGTGCCCGGTCGCGGCACCCAACGATGCGCTGGCGTGCTGCGTCACCTCAAGGAGCAGCAGTGGGATGGCGCGGTGGTCCTGGAAGTGGGGACCCGGCGTCGCGATGCCGAAGGGCGCGAAGCTGACCTGCGAGAGGCGCTGGCCTTCGCGCGAGAGCACCTGGGCCAGGATCGGGAGTGAGCCCGCGGGGACGGCGGCCCGGCGGTCCGGATACCCGAGCCGCGATCCTCGAATCGGCCCGCGAGGAATTCGCCGCGAAGGGGTATGACGCGACCTCGCTGCGGGGGATCGCTCGAGCTGCCGAGGTCGACCCGGCCCTCGTCCATCACTATTTCGACGGCAAGGCCGACCTCTTCGCTCAGGTCGTCGCGATCCCGGTCGACCCACAGTCCCTCATCGACGGTGTCATCGAGGGGCCGATCGATGGGGTTGGGGAGCGTCTCGCCAGAGCCTTCTTTTCGGTGTGGGAGCGTCCTGGTGCGGATCTGGCGTTCCAGGCACTGATCCGGTCGGCGAGTTCGACGGAGTCGGCGGCCCGTGCCCTGCGGGAGTTTGTCGGGCGCGAGATTTTCGGTCGGGTCGCTATCGAGGTCGCCGAGCGCTCCGGTCGGCCCGTAGGCGCGGACGTGGAGGCGCGGATCGGCGCGGCCGCCGGCCAGGTGCTGGGGGTGGCGATGCTGCGATATGTCGTGCGGTTCCCTGCGTTGGTCGACGCCGAGGCCGATGACCTGATCGATCTGGTCGCGCCCACCTTGCAGCGCTATCTCGTCGGCTGTGCCATTGCCGGGCCCCGTCGACGGGGCTATATTCATCATATGGTGAAAAACGCGATTGAGGTGAGCGGCCTGCGGGTCGAGCGGGGCGGCCGCCCCGCTCAACCCGCAGGCCGCCCACCTCAATCGCGTTTTTCACCATAGGAGGAGTATAGCCCCGTCGACGGGGCTATATTCATCATATGGTGAAAAACGCGATTGAGGTGAGCGGCCTGCGGGTCGAGCGGGGCGGCCGCACCGTCCTGCCCGACCTCGACCTCGTCGTGCCGACGGGTCAGGTCGTTGGCCTGCTCGGCCCGAGTGGAGGCGGCAAATCCACCCTCATGCGCGCGATCGTCGGGGTGCAGGTGGTAAGCGGCGGCGAGGTCACTGTCCTCGGACTTCCTGCGGGGGACCGCGACCTGCGCCACCGGGTGGGGTATGTGACACAGGCGCCGAGCGTGTACTCGGACCTCAGCGTCCGGGACAACGTGCGCTATTTCGCCCGGCTCGTGGGCTCTCGCCGACCGGAGGCAGTCGACGAGGCCATTGACCTCGTCGACCTCACCGATCACGCTGCGGCGCCAGCCGGTTCGCTCTCTGGGGGTCAGCGCTCTCGTGCCTCGCTCGCCTGCGCCCTGGTGGGCGATCCCGAGTTGCTGGTCCTCGATGAGCCGACCGTCGGTCTCGATCCGGCTCTGCGCCGAGACCTTTGGGCGCTCTTTCGACGGCTCGCGAGCGAGGGACGGACCCTGCTCGTCTCGAGCCATGTGATGGATGAGGCGGCGCGCTGCGACCGCGTCCTACTCCTGCGCGAAGGGGTACTGCTCGCCGACGACACCCCTGAGGGTCTGCTCGCCGCGACCGGAGCGGCCGATCACGACGCGGCCTTCCTCGCCCTCGTCGACGCTGCCGAGGTACCGCGATGACCGCCGGACGTACGCTCGCCACGACCGGGCGGATTCTGCGACAGATCCGCGCCGACAAGCGCACGGTGGCCTTGCTGCTCGTCGTCCCGTGCGTCCTCATTGGCCTGCTGGCGTGGATGTACATCGATACGCCGGTCTTTGACCGGGTGGGCGGGATCTTGGTCGGGGTCTTCCCCTTCGTCGTGATGTTTGTCGTCACCTCGGTCACCACCTTGCGCGAACGCACGTCGGGCACGCTGGAACGGCTCCTCACCACCCCGCTCGAGAAGGGGGAGTTGATCCTTGGCTACGCCCTCGCCTTCGGGCTGATGGCACTCCTCCAGGGCCTGATCGCGACCGGGTTCGCGATCTGGGTGGCGGGCTTGGATGTGGCCGGGCCGACCTGGGTCCTCGTCGCTCTCGTGGTGTTGAGCGCGGTCCTCGGGACGGCTCTCGGGCTCCTCGCGAGCGGGTTCGCGCGCACCGAGTTCCAGGCGGTCCAGTTCATGCCGGCCTTCATCCTTCCCCAGTTCTTGCTGTGCGGATTGTTGGTGCCGCGCGAGCACCTCCCGACGGTGTTGGAGCGGATCTCCGACGTCTTGCCGCTGTCGTATCTCGTCGATGCGGCGGTCGCCGTGACGGGCCAAGCCGACCCCTGGGGCGACCTCTGGCTCCCACTCGGTGTCACGATCGGTTGGATTGCCCTGTCGCTCGTACTCGGCGCGTTGACCTTGCGCCGCGAAACCCCGTAACGATCACGCGAGCCCTAAGGTGAGGATCGTGCGACGTTTGCTCCTCATCACCAATGACAACGCCGGGACGAGCGACGATGAGCCGATCGAGGCGGCCGTGACTGTCCTCCGGGAGGGCGCCGAGGTCGAGGTGGTCGGTACTAGTGATCTCGATGAGCTCAAAGACGTGCTCCGCGAGCGGCTCGACGCCCACCCAGAGACCGAGGTCGTGGTCGCCGGCGGCGATGGTTCGCTCCACGCGATGATCGTCGCGCTCGGCGCGCTCGATCGGCTTCACCGCGAGGACGGCTCGGGTCCCGAAGCCCCCGCGCTCGGACTGATCCCCCTCGGGACGGGCAACGACTTCGCGCGCTCGATCGACCTGCCGACCGAGCCGGCGGAGGCCGCCCGCGTGGTGCTCGATGGCAAACTCCGACCGATCGATGTGATCGAGGACGACACCGGTGCCCTGATCGTCAACGCCGTCCACGTCGGCGCCGGCGAGGAAGCCGGTCGCGCCGCCCAGCCGTGGAAGGAGCGCCTCGGCCCGATCGGGTATGTCATCGGTTCGGTGCTGGCGGGGATCCAGGCGAAGGGGTGGAGGCTGCGAGTCGTGATTGATGGCACGGCCGTGACCGACGGCCGTCAGCGCCTGATGCAGGTCGCGATCGCCAATGGCACCAGCGTCGGCGGGGGAGCGCAGATCGCACCGGAGGCAGCCCCCGGCGACGGGCGGGCCGATGTGCTCATCGCGAGTGCGCGGGGCCGCTTCGAGCAACTTCGCTACGCGTTGCGCCTCAAGCGAGGCGACCAAGACGAACTTGATGGGGTGCGCAATTACGTCGGGCGGGAGGTGCGGATCTCGACGACCGGCGAGCCCTTCGGGATCAATGCCGATGGGGAGCTGAGCGACCCGGTCCGCGAGCGCACCTGGCGGGTTCTGCGCGCCGCGTACCGACTGCACGTGCCCGCTGGTGAGGATCCCGGGGTGCGATCCTAGAACCCATGAGGACCCCCTTCGATGCCTTGCGCGGCAGCGCTCTTGACCGCCTGACCGGCCCCACGCGCGCCCGCGCCGAGAAGTCGGCAACGATCCGATCGGCACGCGCTCGGTTCATCGCGGGGCCTCGCGTCGAGGACGCGGTCGAGGCCGCGGCAGACCTGCGCCGCACGGATCGCCTCGCGATCTTGCACCCCCTTCTCCCGCCGCCGCAGGACGCCTCCCAGGTGGCGACCCTGGTCGCCGCGTGCCGTCGGGCGCTTCGCGAGATGGACGCCCAGGGCCTCGCCGCCGACCATGGCTCGGACCTGCTCGTGACGCCCGATCACCTCGGTCTCCCGCTCGGACGAGAGGTTGCCCAGACCTCGTTGCTGGCGCTCACCTCGGTGGCCGAGGCGTGGGGCGGGCGGATCACGCTCGGCGAAGGGCGCCTCGATCAGGTCCAAGAGGTCCTCGACCTCGCCGATGAGGTGCGCCCCATGTACCCGCAGACGGGCGTCACCCTGGTCGCGCGACGCCACCGCAGCGACGCGGATGCCGCCGCGCTCGCCGAGAAGGGCGCGCGCGTCCGGTTGGTTCGCGGCGGACCGAACGAGCCGCGGACCGAGGCCTGGTCCGACCGGCACGAGGCCGACCTGGCGTGGACCCGGTGCCTCGCTACCTTGCTCGCCGCTCCCGGAGAGACCGCGCTCGTCACCCACGACCCGCAGCTGTTGGAGGTCGCCGACGCGCTCATCTACCACCACGGTCTCGGTCCCGAGCAGGTCGAGCAGCAGATGTACTACGGGGTCCAGCCCGCTCAACAGATGCGCCTCGCCGACGCGGGCCACCGGGTCCGGGTCCTCATCCCGTACGGGCCCGACTGGTACGACTACCTCGCCCAACTCGCCGGGCGCCCATCCACCCCGATCGGGTTCTGGCGGGTCCTCAGCGGGCGCGGCTGACGCCGGCACCTCGGGCCGGAAAGTCAGGGGAGGGGCAGGGCCCGACTTCGCCATACTGGGGCTATGTCACGCATCGCGATCTACGGAGTCGGCAATATGGGCGAGGCGGTCCTCGCCGGGCTGCTTCGGGCCGGTCAGGACCCCGACGAGATCACCGTCGTCGAACCGAATCCCGAGCGCGCCGATGAGATCGGCGCCCGCCATGGGGTGACCGCCCGCTCTGCCTCCGAAGCGGCGACCTGGGGCGAGATTCACCTCCTCATCGTCAAGCCCCACCAGGTCCCCGACCTGCTCGACGAGATCGGGGATTCGCTGGGAGCAGATGACATCGTCGCCAGCTTGGCCGCCGGTGTCCCGACGGCCACCATCGAAGGGCGGCTCCCGGCCGGGATCGCGGTGGTGCGGGTCATGCCCAACACGCCAGCGCTCGTCGGGCAAGGAATGGCCGCCCTCAGTGCCGGGGCGGCGGCGACCGACGAGCAGGTGGAGCGGGTCGCCGAGGTCCTGCGCACGGGGGGCTCGGCCGTCATCGTTCCCGAGTCGCAGCAGGACGTCGTGACGGGCCTGTCGGGCTCTGGCCCCGCGTATGTCTTCTACATCGCCGAGGCGCTGATCGAGGCGGGTGTCGTGCTCGGTCTGCCTCGCACTTCGGCCAGCGAGCTTGCGACTCAGACCCTCCTTGGCGCTGCCACGATGCTCCGCGAGAGCGGCGAACACCCGAGCATCCTGCGCGAGCGCGTGACCTCTCCCGGTGGCACTACCGCCGCGGGCCTACGCACGCTCGACGAGCACGCGGTCCGCGCGGCGGTGATGGCTGCCGTCGAAGCTGCGGCCGAGCGCTCCGCCGAACTCGGCCGCGGCTGAACCCCCTTCGACGACGGAAGAAGAGCGCCCATGACGACCGGTGAAGTGGACGTTCGACCGACGAGCGCGAGGGATTGGGAGGTCTACCGCGCGGTCCGCCAGGCCATGCTGCTCGATGCCCCCGATGCCTTCCTTCAGACCTTCGCCGCGACCGTGAGTTACGGCGAGGACACCTGGCGCTCCCAAGCCGCTGGCGGGCCGGAGGTGCAATCGTGGCTCGCCTGGCGAGGTGATCTCCCGGTGGGCGCGATCACCGCGCTCACCCGCGATGGTGCCCCTCGGCTCGTCGCGGCGTGGGTCGCCGGGCACGCGCGCGGGACCGGCGTGATCGAGCGCCTCGTCGAGACCGCGATCACCTGGGCAGCAGCGCGTGGCTTCACCACCATCGTGCTCGGCGTCAGCGCGCGTAACCCGCGAGCCGTCGCCGCCTACGAGCGCCTGGGGTTCGTCGATACGGGCGAGCGCACCTCGCACCCGCAGATGAAGGACTGCGAGATTCACATGGCGCGAGCGATCGAGTCGACCAAGGTGAACAGCGCGTGACCTGCCGAGGCAAGGCCGCCCGAGACGTGCGAGAGTATGCGCCATGAGTGAGATCACCGTGCGCGCACTGACCGAGAATGACTGGGAGACCTACCGTGAGGTCCGCCTGGCCGCGCTCAAGGAGTCGCCCGAGGCCTTCGTTGCGAGCCTCGACGATGAAGAGCAGTTCGACGAGCAGACCTGGCGTGACCGGATGAACCGCAGCCAGCGACTCCTCGCCGAGGTCGAGGGTGGGCGCGTGGGCGTTGCGAGCATCGGTGCCTTCGAAGGGGGCGACGAGCCGGGTGCGGCCGGACAGCTCTTCGGCCTCTGGGTGACCCCGGACTGGCGCGGCAAGTCGGTGGCGGCAGAACTCGTTCGCCAGGCCGCGAAGCACGCTCGCAGCCAGGGCCTGGACCTTCTCTACTACTGGGTCGGGACCGAAAATGGCCGCGCCGTCGCCTTCGCGTCGAGCTTCGGCTTCCGACCGACCGATGAGCGCCGCGAGGTCCGCGTGAAGAACGACTTCGACGGTGACCAGGAAGTCGCGATGGTGCTTCCGCTTGGCAAGGACCGCCGCTGACGCTCGGGTGCTGAGCCCGCCCGGTCGATCGTTATGGGCGGGCGGCCATCCGCTCGATCAAGGTCGTCGGGCCGCTCACGATGAGGGTGTCGCCAGCGAGCACCTTGGTTTCCGGTTGCGCGTAGGTGAAGTCGCGCCCCGGTGACTTCACCCCGACGATCGTCACTCCGTATTTGCTGCGCAGTTGGGACTGCGCGAGCGTGAACCCGATGGCTTCGGTCGGTGGGAGCATCTTGACGATGGCGAAGCCGTCGTCGAACTCGATGTAGTCGATGAGCCGCCCCCCGATGAGGTGCGCGAGGCGTTGGCCGGACTCGATCTCGGGGGAGAGGACGTGCTGGACGCCGATCCGGTCGAGGATCCTCGCGTGCTCGGGGCTCACCGCCTTGGCCCAGACCTGCGGGATGCCTGCGTCGATCATGTTGACCGCCGCGAGCACCGACGCCTCGACGGATGAGCCGATCCCAAGGACGGCGCCGGAGAAGTTCTGGGCCTGGATGTCCTCAAAGACCGAGACCGACGTCGCGTCCCCGTGGACGATCCGCCCGACGCGGCCGAGGTAGTTTTCGGCGAGTTCGGGGTCGAGCTCGATCGCCGTTACGCGGTTGCCGAGACGGTGCAGTTCGGTCGCGACCGCCCCACCGAAACGGCCCAGCCCAACGACGAGGATGTCTTCGTTGTGCAGGCGCATCCGCGGCATGTCGTCCTCCTAGTAAGCGCCGGTGAAGGGGGCAAGTGGTCCCGAGCCTAGTGCGAGTAGCGTTCCCCCTATGAGCAGCACTAAGGCGTGCGCCATCTGGGGCCCCGAGTTCACCTCGTACGACTTCGGCATAGGGCACCCGATGGCGCCCTTACGGATCGATCTGACGGCCCGCCTATGCGAGGCGCTCGGAGCGTTCGAGGGGATGGAGATCATCGATCCGGGGATCGCCGAGGATGCCGTGCTCGCGAGCGTCCACGATCCTCAGTACATCGACCTCGTGAAGAGGATCGGCGCGGACCCTTCCCTTGCCGACGGCTCCCGGGGGATCGGGACCGAGGACGTCCCCGCCTTCGTCGGGATGCATGAGGCGAGCGCTCGCCTCGCCGCTGGCACGCTCGAGGTCACCCAGCGGGTGTGGTCGGGAGCGGCCGAGCACGGGGTGAACTTCACCGGAGGCATGCACCACGCGATGCGTGACCGGGCGTCGGGTTTTTGCGTCTACAACGACATCGCCGTCGGCATCCAGTGGCTGCTGGACCAGGGCGTCGAGCGCGTCGCCTATATCGATGTCGACGTCCACCACGGTGACGGCGTCCAGGAGATCTTCTACAACGATCCTCGAGTCCTCACCTGCTCGTTGCATGAGAGCGGCCGGACCCTCTTCCCCGGCACCGGATGGCCGGCCGAGACCGGTGGTCCCGAGGCCGAAGGGAGCGCCGTCAACGTGGCCCTGCCTCCCGGGGTCCCCGACTCACCGTGGCTCCGGGCGATCAACGCGGCGATCATCCCGGTCGTGCGGGCCTTTAAGCCCCAGGTGGTCTTCACCCAGCATGGGTGCGACACCCACATGGATGATCCCCTGGCTCACCTTGCGCTGACCCTCGACGCGCAGCGACAGGCGATGGTCACCTTGCACCGGCTCACCCATGAGATCTGCGATGGCAAGTGGATCGCGGTCGGAGGGGGCGGGTATGACGTGACGAGCGTCGTGCCGAGATCCTGGACCCACCTCACCGCTATCGCCGCTCATCACCCCATCTCGGCGGCGACCCCGATCCCGGAGCCCTGGCGCGAGCATGTGCTCGAGGTCACCGGTCAGGAGGCGCCGACCCGGATGGGGGACCTTCCCGCCAAGGAACTCCCGATCTGGGTGCAGCCGTGGTCGCTCGGATACAACCCCCACAGCGAGGTCGACCGCGCCGTCATGGCGACCCGCGAGGCGACTTTCCCCCACCACGGGTTAGACGTCTGGTTCGACGACTGATCGGCCCGGGAGTGGGGCGATCGGGCGAGATCTTCCTCCACTTCGTCGGCGTGTCGGCTGGACAATGTCGGATTGTGACTCTCAGGTACTTCCCAGTAGTCACATCTGCCCCTAGGGTTACCTCAGCACGGACCGTATGCGTCTGCCGGCCCACACCGGGTCGGCCATGCGACCGCGCAGAAGTCCGGGGTAGTCATGTCGAACGAGCGACTCGCCGAGGTGCGGTTCCTCACCGTGGCCGAGGTGGCCGCCATCATGAGGGTGTCCAAGATGACCGTGTACCGCATGGTCCACAGCGGTGAACTGCCGGCCGTACGCGTCGGCCGATCCTTCCGGGTCCCGCAGGATGCCGTCGACAAGTACCTCGGTCAATCCTTCGTCGATACCGCCTGAGCGAAGGTGGGCGCCGCCCCCTTCCCCGTGCGTCGTCGGGCGGTGATGCGTGAAGTTTGGGTGCCTGCGCCCCGCGCGCTTAGACTCAGCAGTTGACTCCCTTGAGGTGGCCCGTCGCACCCACGTGGCGTGAAGCGCTTTGGGCGGCAGAGCGTGACCGCGCTGCCGGGGGGCCACCGCACAGTGTTCACGCGAAAACGAAGGACAAACGTATGGGTTCGGTTATCAAGAAGCGCCGCAAGCGGATGGCGAAGAAGAAACACCGCAAGTTGCTGCGCAAGACGCGTCACCAGCGTCGCAACAAGAAGTGACGCGAGAGCCCCGGCCGCCTCGAGAACGAGGCAGGGTCCGGGGCTTTCTCATATCGTAAGCCGATTCACCCTCCTTCGGCAGTGAAATAACCCGCGAGTGAACTAGGGTCAAGCCCGTCGGTCTGATGACGGGACCAGGCCGACGCGATTGATTCGAAGGGGAGGTGGGACGGTGGCGGACACCGTTGTCATCACAGGCATTTCGCGCCATCTCGGTGGGGCCTTTGCTCGCCGCCTGTCTGGAGATCGATCCGTGCGCCGGATCATCGGTGTCGACATCGTGCCGCCGCGCCACGGCATCGGCCGAGCGGAGTTCATCCGGGCCGATATCCGTAGCCCGCTCATCGGACGAATCATCGACGATCACGAGGTCGACACCGTCGTCCATATGAATGTGATCGCGACCCCGTCTGCAGGAGGTGGCCGCGCCTCCCAAAAAGAAATCAACGTCATCGGCACGATGCAGCTGCTCGCCGCGTGCCAAAAGGCGGAGTCGGTCAAGGCGCTCGTCGTGAAATCGACCGCGGCCGTCTACGGGTCGAGCCCGAAGGACCCGGCGATGTTCGCCGAGGACATGTCGGCGCGGCGGATGCCCCGCACGGGCTGGGCGCGCGACTCGGTCGAGGTGGAGGGCTACGTCCGCGGCTTCTCCCGGCGCCGACCGGATGTCGCCATCTCGATGCTGCGCTTTGCCAATGTCATCGGCCCGAAGATCCGCACGGCCTTTACCGATCACTTCTCCCTCAGCGTGATCCCGCTGCCGTTCGGCTTTGACGCGCGCTTGCAGTTCATCCACGAAGATGACGTCCCCGACGCGCTGGCGCTCGCCGTCGCCCATCCCGGCCAGGGCGTGGTCAACATCGCCGGTGACGGGATCATCACCGCCAGCCAGGCCGCCAATATCGCTGGCCGGCCCTATGTGCTCATCCCGAAGTTCATCGCCGGGTCGGTGACCGGATCCCTCCAGCGCGTCGGGCTCGTCGATGTGAACCCCGACCAGCTGGACATGCTCTCCTTCGGTCGCGGATTGGACACCACCCGTATGCGCGAGGTCATGGGTTTTACCCCGCGATACACGACGCGAGCGGCCTTCGAGGACTTCGCCCGCGGGATCCCGGGCCGCCCCCTTCACCGGGCCTTGCCGTTCGCCCAGCCCGGTTGGGCTGCGGTGCAAGCGGCCCAAGGGGCCATCGGCGCCCCTGCGGCGAGTGAAGAGAGCGAACTCTGATGGCCGATCAGACGAAGCCAACCGGCGGATCGAGCGCGCCCGCTGCCCGCCCGACCACGCGACCGACGAAGACCACAGCGAAGAAGACCGTGAGCACCGACACCACCACCAGTTCCTCCGCCGCCCCGGCGAAGAAGGCCGCTGCCAAGAAGTCCACTGCGAAGACGGCGACCGCGAAGAAGGCCGCTGCCAAGAAGGCCACTGCGCAGAAGGCGAGCGCGAAGAAGGCGTCGACGACGAAGGCCACCGCGAAGACGGCGACCGCGAAGAAGGCCACGGCCACGAAGGCCGCTGGCAAGAAGACCCCGGCCAAGAAGGCGGCCCGAAGGCCGGCCGCGAAGGAGGCCTCCGCCTTCGCGGCTGCCGCTGAGCGGGCGAGCGGCGAGCGGGCTCGACGGCGCGCCACCCCCTTGCTGACTGCACCGGGGGAGAGCGCGATCACGCCACCTGCTCCCGCGCCGGCGAGCACGGCGAAGAGTGCGCCGCCGAGCGAGTCGGCGACCGCCGCCACCAGCTCGCCGTCGCCGAAGCCTGCGGCCAAGGCGTCGCGCCCGTCGCGGGCCAAGATCGCCGCCGATGCCAAGAGCGGGGCCGGACGCGCCCGCACGACCAAGCGCGCGCCCCGCAAGATCCACCGGGAGCCCGAGGCGGCCGGTCCGGGTCGCCCCGCGATGCGCCCGGCCCGTAGTGCGGCGCGGCAGGGGATGCCCGACCTGCGGGTGGTGCCAGATCCCGAGCCGACCACCTCCACGAGCTCGACGAGCAGCGGCCCCCTTCGCTCCGGTCAGACGCTCGCGCCGGGCGTCGCCGAACTCCTCTCCGTCGCCCTCTCCGCGGGTCAAGCCGCGTCCCGGACGATCGGCTCGGCTGCCGGAGCTGCAGCCGGTGACGACTGGGAGCGGCGATTCGCCGAGCTGGGAGCGTTCTTGCGCCGCCGCGTCTCGGGGGAGTACCAGGTCGACGACTTCGGTTTCGACGAGGACTTCACCGTCCACACGGTCTTCCCGCTAGTGCGCCTGCTGAAGGACAAGTGGTTCCGGGTCGAGGTCCGCGGGATCGAGAACATCCCCGCCGAAGGGGGCGCGCTCGTCGTCTCGAATCACTCTGGCACGGTCGCGATCGACTCGGTCATCACCCAACTGGCGATTTATGACGCGCACCCGCAGCACCGCTTCTTGCGGATGCTCGGCGCCGACCTCGTCTTTTCGATGCCGGTCGTCGGGGACTTCGCCCGCAAGACCGGCGCCACCTTGGCGACCAACCCCGATGCCGAGCGCCTGATGAGCTCGGGCGAGTTGGTCGGCGTCTGGCCCGAAGGCTTTAAGGGAGTCGGCAAGCACTTCCGCGAGCGCTACAAACTGCAGCGTTTTGGACGCGGCGGGTTCGTCTCGGCCGCGATGCGTAGCGAGGTGCCGATCATCCCGTGCTCGGTCGTCGGAGCCGAGGAGGTCTACCCGATGATCGGCAATATGAAGACCGTCGCACGCCTGCTCGGCGCTCCGTACGCACCGGTCACCCCCTTCTTCCCCCTTCTCGGTCCGCTGGGCTTGATCCCCCTTCCGAGCAAGTGGATCATCGAATTCGGGACGCCGGTCGACACGGCGTCCCTCGGCCCCGCGGCCGCCGAAGATCCGATGCTCGTCTTCGACCTCACCGACCAGGTGCGCGAGACGATCCAGCAGACGCTCTACTCGGTCCTGATGACGCGGCGGTCGGTGTTCTTTTAAACGACCGACGTGGAGGTAGGACGTGGCGGCGTGGAAGCCCGTGGCGCGGGTCAGCATCATCGGCAAACCGGGCTGTCACCTCTGCGATGAGGTGCGCGATGTGGTCGCCGCGGTGGCCACCGACCTCGGCGTGACCTGGGAGGAAGTCTCGATCCTCGATCACGGCGATCTGCTCGATCGCTATGCCGAGCAGATCCCGGTGACCTTCGTCGATGGTCTGCAACATGACTACTGGCGGGTCGACGAAGGGCGCCTGCGGGCGGCCCTGGAAGGGAGTGGGGACGGGCGGACGGAGTCCGGGCCGGGCCGTACGCCGCCGGCATGAGATGACTTTGTGCATTTGTTCACAAGGGCGTAATCTCGGCCTCGCGTGCCCCCGAACTCCTCGTGTCCGAGGAGGCTCGCCGAAAGGAGCCACGGCCGCCAATGAGCGTGACCAGAACCGTCAAGCGCGGGATTCCCGACGCGACGGTCGCCCGGCTCCCCGGGTACCTGAGGGCGCTTAACCAACTCTCTGGCGGTGGCGTGAGCTCCGTGTCATCGGAGGAACTCGCCCGCTTCGCCGGCGTGCGCTCGGCCAAGCTGCGCAAGGACCTTTCCCATCTCGGGTCTTACGGCGTGCGCGGCGTCGGCTACGACGTCGGCCACCTGAGTTACGAGATCTCGCGGGCGCTTGGCCTCACCCACGACTGGCCGGTCGCCATCGTCGGCATGGGTAACCTCGGCCGCGCTCTCGCGTCCTATGGGGGATTTGCGACCAAGGGCTTTACCGTCGTCGCCTTGCTCGACCGCGATCCGCGAGTCGTCGGGGAAACCATCGCTGGGCTGACGGTTTCGCCGATGAGCTCCCTGCCGGACCTCGCGCGCTCCATCTCGATCGGCGTCATCGCCACCCCGTCCGGATCGGCCCAGGATGTGTGCGACCAACTCGTCGCCGCCGGAGTGGGATCGATCCTCAACTTCGCCCCGGAGGTCCTCGACGTGCCGACCGGCGTCGTCGTCCGCAAGGTCGACCTGTCGACCGAGTTGCAGATCCTCGCCTTCCACGAGCAGCGCAAGGCGGCCTCGAATGGGGTGCTCCCGACCGACCTGCCGAGCGAGTTGCTCGGTGAGGACGGCGCGCAGATGATCGGGGTCGCCCGATGAGCCTGCTGGTCTTCGGGCTCTCGCATCGGCGTGCGCCCCTGTCTCTGCTCGAGCGGGCTTCGCTGGACGCCACGAGCCGCGAACTGCTGATCTCAGCCGCCGCGGCGAGCGCGGACATCGCCGAACTCGTCGTCGTCTCGACCTGCAACCGCACCGAGGTCTACGCCGAGGTCACCGCCTTCCACGGGGCGGTCGCGGATCTCACGACAGCCCTGACGCACGCGAGCGGCGTGACCGTCGACGACCTCAAGGACCACCTCGATCTGCACTACGGCGACGCCGCGGTGGGCCACGTCTTTAACGTCGCGGCCGGACTCGACTCCATGGCGGTCGGCGAGGCTCAGATTCTTGGCCAGCTGCGCGATGCCCTCGCGGCTGCGCAAGAAGGGGGCCACGCCGGTCCGGCCCTAAACCATCTGGTCCAGCAGGCCCTGCGGGTCGGCAAGCGGGTCCACTCCGAGACCGGGATCGACGCGGTCTCGCGCTCGCTCGTCGGGGCGGGCCTGGATCGGGCCGAGCGAAGCGTGGGACCGGTGAGCGGTGCCCGGGTGCTCGTGGTCGGTGCCGGGGCGATGAGCGGTCTGGCCGCGACGACCGCCCGCCGCCGAGGCGCTGCCGCCCTGACGATCGTCAACCGCACCTACGCGCGCGCCGAGCACCTAGCCGAGCGGCTCGATGGCGTGCCGCGCCCGATCGAGGAGTTGGACCAGGCACTCGCCGAGGCCGACATCGTGATCTCCTGCACCGGCTCTACCGGCACGGTGATCGACCTCGCCCGGGCCGCGGACGCGCAGGTCTCGCGCGGCGGGAACCCGCAGGTCTACCTCGACCTCGCCCTGCCCCACGACGTGGCCCGCGAAGCCGATGAGATGACCGGCGTCACCGTGATCGGCCTCGCCGAACTCGGCGAGGAACTCGCTGCCGACGGCACGGCCCCGCAGGTCGCTGCCGCTCAAGCTCTCGTCGCCGACGAAGTGGGTCAGCACCTCGCGGCTCGCGCCGCGGACCTCGTGGCCCCCACCGTGCGTGCCCTGCGCGGCGCGGCGACCGATGTGATGAATCGCGAACTCGCTCGGCTGGAGGCCCGCACTCCGGATCTGACCGAGGCCGAACGCGCCGAGGTCCGCCTCGCGATGCACCGCGTCGTCGAAAAGCTCCTCCACACCCCGACCGTGCGGGTGAAGCAGCTCGCGGTCGATGGCCGGATCGGCCACTACGAGGACGCGATCCGCCAACTCTTCGACCTCCACGGGGAGGCACTGTGACCGCCCTTCGGCTCGGCACCCGCCGCAGCGCCCTCGCCACGACGCAGTCCGGTCATGTCGCCGACCTCTTACGCGCCGCGGGACACGAGGTCGAGCTCGTCGAGATCGTGACCGAGGGAGACACCAGCCGGGCCTCGCTCGCGAGCCTCGGGGGGACGGGCGTCTTCGCCAGTGCCCTACGAAACGCCTTGCGCGCCGGAGAGATCGACTTCGCCGTGCACTCCTTAAAGGATCTCCCGACCGCGCCCGAGGAGGGCCTGGTCGTCGCGGCCATCCCTTCGCGAGTCGACCCCCGAGACGCTCTCGTCGCCCGCGACGGACTCTCGCTCGGCGAGCTCCCCGCCGGGTCCGTGATCGGTACCGGTTCGCCGCGGCGCCGCGCCCAACTCGCTGCGCTCGGGCTGGGGCTGGAGTTCCGCGATATCCGCGGCAACATCGGAACCCGCTTGGCGATGGTCGGCGAAGAGGTCGACGCGGTGGTCCTCGCCGCCGCGGGCCTGACCCGTCTTGACCAGCGGGCGGTCATCACCGAACTCCTCGATCCCATCCAGATCCTCCCGGCCCCGGGCCAAGGTGCCCTGGCCGTCGAATGCCGCGCCGACGATGAGGCCATGCTCGCGATCCTGCGCCCGATCGACGACGCCGACACCCGCGCCGCAGTGACGGCCGAGCGTGCTCTCCTCGCACGCCTCGAAGCCGGCTGCGCGGCCCCCGTCGGCACCCTCGCCGAGGTCGTCGAGGGCGATCGCGGCCCGGAGCTCACCCTGCGCGCCGTCGTGGCCGCGGTCGATGGCTCCGGCGAGGTGCGGCGCAGCGCCTCCGGCTCGCCGGGCGATGCGGCCGCCCTGGGCGCCGATCTCGCCGACACCCTTCTTGCCGACGGCGCGAGTGACCTCGCCGCCGTCGGTCCGCAAACCCCTGACGTCCCTGTCCCGCCGACCGCTTCGGAGCGTGCCCTGTGAGCCCCCAGCGCTCGACCACCTCGACCACCTCGACCGACGTCCCCGTCGCGGCTCGACCACCGGCCCGGGTGGCCTTCGTCGGTGCCGGGCCGGGCGATAGCGCCTTGCTCACCCTCGGCGCCGTCGAATGTCTCAAGGTCGCCGAGGCCCTCATCATCGACCAGACGAGTGGGCCAGAACTCGTGCGCGAGTTCCTCCGTGAGGACGTCGAGATCATCGACGCCTCGCACGGCGAGCACGGCCAGCAGCTCACCACCGCCTCGCGCGCCAAGCTCGTCGTGAAGACCGCGAAGGCTCACCGTGATGGTGTCGTGGTGCGCCTCATGGACGGCGATCCGACCACCTTCAACGGGCTAGCGGAAGAGGCGGCGGCGCTGCGCAAGGCGGGCATCCCCTTCGATGTGGTGCCTGGCGTGAGTTCGGCGACGGCCGTCCCGGCCTACGCGGGGGTCCCGCTCACCTCCAGCGCCACCAGCGCAGTCCATGTCGTGAGCGTGACGAGCGGCGTACGCCCCGACCTCACCGGGTCCATCGCCGACGATGTCACGGTCGTCCTCCTTGGCCTGCCCGATGCGCTCGCGGTCGCGCTGGCCGACCTCAAGGACGCCGGTCGCGACGAGCAGACCCCGGTCGCCCTGACCCAGCGCGGGACCACCACCGAGCAGATCACCCGGACGTCCACCCTCGCCGCTGCACCCAAGGCGATGGCGGGCCTGAGCGTCCCGACCCTCGCGGTGGTCGGCCCGACGGTGGATCTGCGAGATCAAGGCCTCTCCTGGTTTGAGACCAAGCCCCTCTTCGGCTGGCGGGTCCTCGTGCCGCGGACCAAGCAGCAATCCGGATCGATGGAGGAGCGACTCTCCTTCTACGGGGCCAGTGCGGAGGTCGTCCCGACGATCAGCGTCGAGCCGCCGCGCACCCCCCAGGCGATGGAGCGCGCCGTCAAGGGTCTGGTCACCGGGCGCTACGAGTGGGTGGGATTCACCTCGGTCAACGCCGTGCGCGCGATCCGCGAACGGTTCGAAGCGATCGGTTTGGACGCCCGCGCCTTCTCCGGGTTGAAGATCGCCGCCGTCGGTGGGGCCACCGCGGCCGCGCTGCACGACTGGGGGATCAACCCCGACCTGGTGCCGGACGGCGAGAAGTCCGCCCGTGGGCTGCTTGAGGTCTGGCCGCCGTATGACGAGGTGCTCGACCCCATCAACCGCGTCTTCCTGCCGCGCGCGGACATCGCGACCGACACGCTCGTCGCGGGCCTGCAGGACATGGGGTGGGAGGTCGACGACGTGACGGCGTACCGGACGGTGCGGGCTGCGCCGCCTCCCGCGCCCGTGCGCGAAGCGATCAAGGGCGGCGCCTTTGACGCGGTCGTCTTCACCTCTTCCTCCACGGTCCGCAATCTCGTCGGCATCGCCGGCAAGCCGCATCCGTCGACGGTGATCGCCTGCATCGGCCCGGCCACGGCCAAGACCGCCGAGGAGCAAGGCCTGCGCGTCGATGTGCTGGCCCCAGATGCCTCGGCACACGCGCTGATCGACGCGCTCGCCGAGTTCGGTCGGGGAATGGCCGAGGACGCCGAGGCCAACGGCCTGCCGGTCACCCGGCCGAGCGCCAAGCGGAAGAAGGCCGCGGGACGCAAAACCGCCCGCACCACGGTGAAGGGGTGACCCGCCACCTGGACGGCGCGGCCGCGGAGGAGCCCGCCGGGCCGATCATGCGCCCGCGACGGCTCCGGCAAAACACGGCCGTGCGCCGACTCGTCGCCGAGACCCGACTGCATCCCGCCGAGCTGGTGCTCCCCGCCTTCGTGCGCGAGGGGATCGACGAGCCGCGCGAGATCTCCAGCATGCCCGGGGTGTACCAGCACACCCTCCCTTCGCTCGTCGAACTCGCCGAGCGGGCCGCCGATGCCGGCCTTGGCGGGATCATGCTCTTTGGCGTCCCCGCCACCAAGGACGCGCGGGGGTCGGGCGCCGATGATCCGGACGGGATCCTCAATGTCGCGACCCGGGCGGTCGTCGAGGCCGTCGGAGATCGCCTGGTCGTGATGACCGATCTCTGCCTCGATGAGTTCACCGATCACGGGCACTGCGGCGTCCTCGCCGACGATGGCCGCGGCGGCGTGGTGGTCGATAACGACGCGGCGCTCGAGCGGTACGCCGATATGGCGATCGCTCAGGCCCACGCCGGTTCGGCGGTCCTCGGGCTCTCCGGGATGATGGACGGGCAGGTCGGCTTCGTGCGCGGCGCGCTCGATGCCGAGGGATTCACCGACACGATCCTGCTCGCCTACGCAGCGAAGTACACCTCCGCGCTGTACGGCCCCTTCCGCGAGGCGGTCCAGTCCTCGCTCACCGGCGACCGCGCGACGTACCAGCAAGACCCGGCCAATGCGCTTGAGTCCCTGCGTGAGATCGAGCTCGACCTGGCCGAAGGGGCCGACATCGTGATGGTCAAGCCCGCGCAGCCGCACCTCGACATCGTCGCGGCGGCGGCCGAACTGTCCTCGGTGCCCGTCGCGGCCTATCAGATCTCGGGCGAGTACGCCCAGATCGTGGCCGCAGCCGAGCGCGGCTGGATCGAGCGCGATCGCACCG
The DNA here is from genome assembly GCF_041365945.1 of Janibacter sp. GXQ6167. Taxonomy (NCBI): domain Bacteria; kingdom Bacillati; phylum Actinomycetota; class Actinomycetes; order Micrococcales; family Intrasporangiaceae; genus Janibacter; species Janibacter sp. GXQ6167. Next base: position 29,795 of record NZ_JBGFSK010000007.1, read on the forward strand.
TCCTGGAATCCCTGATGCACATCCGTCGCGCGGGAGCCTCGATCATCCTCAGCTATTTCGCACTCGACGTCGCCGAGCGGCTCCTCTCCGAGCAGTAGGCGCACGCCCTTCGCCAGCCCGAATATCCGCAGGGGTCGGAAGGGGTGTCGGTACGGGCTGCGATAATGGAGGCATTGTGAAAGAACCCAGCTGGTTATCGGATCGTCAGCAGGTCGCGTGGCGGGCCTATCTGCGCGCGACTCGGCTGCTCGAGCAGCGGCTCGATAGCGACCTGCGCCCGTATGGGATCCAACTGACCGAGTACGAGCTGATCTCGCTCCTTAGTGACGCGCCCGAGCAGCGGCTGCGGATGGCCGTCCTCGCTGACCAAACCGTCCAGTCGCGGAGTCGGGTCACCCATACCGCCAAGCGACTCGAAGAACGCGGGTGGGTCCGTCGCGAGCGCTGCCCCTCTGTCGACGGTCGCGGGGTCGAACTCGTCCTCACCCCCGCCGGCCGCGCCGCGGTCGAGGAGATTGCCCCGGTCCACGTCGCGTCCGTGCGGGCCTATCTCGTGGACCTGCTGAGTTCCGATGAACTCGATGCGCTCGGCGATGCGATGGCCACCGTGCGCGATGGCCTCGATGGTCTCGACGGGCACGCTCGGGAGTAGGGCGCGCCCGCCGTCGGTCGGACTGAGAGGATGGGCGGCATGTCTGCCCCCTTCGATGAGACCGCCGTCCCTTCGTCCGCCGCCCTCTTTGAGCGCGGCCGCCGCGTCACTCCCGGCGGGGTCAACTCGCCCGTCCGCGCCTTCCGCGGGGTCGGCGGCACGCCCCGGTTCATGGCCTCGGGGAAGGGGGCGTGGCTCACCGACGTCGACGGCAATCGCTATGTCGACCTGATCTGCTCCTGGGGGCCGATGATCCTTGGGCACGCGCACCCGGACGTCCTCTCGGCCGTGACCGATGCCGCCGGGCGGGGCTTCTCCTTCGGCACGCCGAGCGAGAACGAGGTCGCGCTCGTCGAGGAGATCGTCGCGCGCGTCGAGCCGGTCGAGCAGGCACGGCTCGTCAGCAGCGGCACCGAGGCGACGATGAGCGCCCTTCGGCTCGCTCGTGGGTACACCGGCCGCTCGGTCGTGGTGAAGTTTGCCGGTTGCTATCACGGGCACGTCGACGCCCTGTTGGCGCAGGCGGGTTCGGGGGTCGCGACCTTCGCGCTGCCGGACTCGGCCGGTGTCCCGGCGTCAGCCGCGGGCGAGACCGTGGTGGTGCCATACAACGACCTCGCGGCGGTCGAGGCCGTCTTTGCCGAGCGCGGATCCGAGATCGCCGCGGTTATCACCGAAGCCAGCCCGGGCAATATGGGCGTTGTCCCTCCGGCGCCGGGCTTCACCGAGGGCCTTCGACGGGTGACCGCCGAGCACGGTGCGCTGCTCATCACCGATGAGGTCATGACGGGCTTTCGGTGTAGCCGGGCCGGGTGGTACGGACTCGAGACCGGCGAGTCCGGTGCGCACCCGGGTGGCTACGCCGGGGGAGCGCCGGACCTCTTCACCTTCGGCAAGGTGATGGGCGGTGGGTTCCCGGCAGCGGCCTTCGGTGGGCGTGCGGAGATCATGGGGTACCTCGCGCCGGACGGCCCGGTGTACCAGGCCGGGACCCTCTCGGGGAACCCGGTCGCGACGGCGGCGGGCCTTGCCACCCTGAGGGGCTGCACCGATGAGGTGTACGCGCACCTGGACTCGGCGGCGCACACGATCGCCGCAGCTGCGAGCGAGGCCCTGGCCGCCGAAGGGGTGGCGCACACCGTGCAGTGGGCGGGCTCGATGTTCTCGATCTTCTTCCGCGAGGGCGCAGTGGCGAACTACGACGACGCGCGCGACCAGGACACCGCCGCCTTCGGCCGCTTCTTCCACGCGATGCTCGACGGGGGCGTGCACCTGCCGCCGAGCGCCTTCGAGTCCTGGTTCCTCTCGGACGCTCACGACGACGAGGCCATCGACGCAGTCCTCGCGGCCCTGCCCGCAGCCGCCAAAGCCGCCGCCTCCTCGTAACCCCCTTCCCTCTCCCTTCCTGACTTTGCTTAAGCACGTCCTCGTTGCTCACCCTCGAGGCTGAGCATCGAGGCGCTGCTTAAGCAAAGTCGGGACCGACAGGGGACGGTGTGGATAACTCGGGCGCCCTCAGCGGGCCGTCGGTCACCCTGGAGCGATGGAACTCGACCTCGGCCCCCTTCGCTCGCGGCTCACCTTCAGCGCCGATGAGGCTCGCTCGCTTGACCTCGGTCGAGAGGCCCTGCGCGAACTCACGACGAAGGGGGTGATCCGTCGCCTCAGTCGCGGTTGGTACACCGCGCGCCCGATCGGGACCCCGGAGGAGGAGCATCGCCTCCGCGTCGCGGCGGTCGTGCGCGGTTTCGGCGAAGGGGTGGCCGCGAGCCACCACTCGATGCTGCTCCTGGTCGGCCTGCCGGTTGTCAGGGCCGACCTCGACACCGTCTTTTTGACCCGCACGGACACTGCTCATGGCCGCAGCGGACCAGGCGTGCACGTCGTGCGCAAGGCCGGCTCGGTCGAGGCGCACTCGCCCGAGGACGGAACTGCCCCGATTCCTCACGTGGATCCGGCGACCGCCATCGTCCAAGCGGGACTGCGAGCCGGGCTGGACACGGCCGTCGTCGCCGCCGATGCCGCCCTGCGAGCCAAGATGTGTACTCGGCTTCAGATCGATGACGCGCTCGATGCCCACTCACGATGCCGCGGCCACGCCTCCCTTCGTCCGCTGGCGACGAGGATCGATCCGCGCCGCGAGTCGCCGGGTGAATCGTTGTGCGCTGGCGTGATGACCCGGGCCGGTTACGCCTTCACGCCGCAGGTCGAGATCCGGTGCGGGATCGAGCTCTATCGGGTCGACTTCCTCCTGGACGCCCTGCCCGTCATCGTCGAGTTCGATGGGATGGCGAAGTACGGCGACGATCTTCGCAACCTCCGAGAGGAGAAGCGCCGCGAGGACAACTTGAGGGCCCTCGGGTACGAGATCGTACGGCTCACCTGGACCGACCTCTTCGCGCCGGAGCGCTTCCTGCAGCGCCTCGCCGCCGCGGTCGCCCGAGCGACCGCGAGGCGCGCCCCCTTCGACGCACCTGCTTAAGCAGCGCCTCATTGCTCAGCCTCCAGGGTGAGCAACGAGGACGTGCTTAAGCAAAGACAGGACGGTTAGGGGTGGGTGAGGTAGATGGCGTAGGTGAGGTCGCGTCCCTCTCGGGTGACCGGCAAGAGGATTTCTTCGGTGCGCGCGAGGGATCGGAGCCGGTCGAGGATATCGGGCTCGCGCTGAGCCGCCCAGATCGCGAGGGCCCCTCCCGGTCGGACGTGCGCGAGGGCGGACCGAAGGGCCTCAGTGCGATAGAGGCCGGCGTTGGTTTCGTGCACGAGGAAGCCGGGGCCGTTGTCGACATCGAGGAGCACCAGATCCCACGGCCCGGTCGGTGCGGACGAAGGGGGGATCGCTCCGGCTGGCTGCGCTGGGCTAAAGGCCGCGCCGGCCTGAGGCGATGATCCGCCGAGGACCGCCGCGATGTCCGCGGCGTGGAGGTGAGCGCGGGGATGGCGGGCGATCATGCCGAGCGTGGGGGTGAGGCCGAGGCGGGCCCAGGCGATCAGGTCCTCTTCGAGCTCGACCACATCGAGGTGCCTTACCCGGCGATCTTTCAGCACCGACCATGCCGTGAACCCGAGGCCGAGCCCGCCAATTAGGACCCGCTCGGGCGCCTCGACCTCAGCGAGGCAGAGTTCCGCCAGGGCGACCTCGGTCGAGGTGTCCCGGCTATCCATGGCGAAGACGCCCGCGACGATGAGCTCGTGAGCGACCTGCTCGCCGCCATCGGTCCCATCGCTGATCACGCGCTCCCGGAGCGCGATCTCCCCGCGAGGGGTGTTCGCTCGCACCACGGTCGTGAGATCTGGGCCGGGAAGGGAGGACATCGCTCGATTATCCCCGACGGCGACGATTTACCAGCAGTAAATGTTGACTATTACAGTGCCGTAACCCCTTGACCGAAATCGGCCTGGTGAGGGCATCCTCACCGCCGAAGGGTTGCGGCGAGGCGGTACGTTGACCAGGTGGCTACTACGACTCTCCCCGCAAAGAAGAAGGGAGTGACGTCGTCCTCTATCGGGCTGAAGATCCTGATGGCGGTCACGGGCATCCTCTTCGTCCTGTTCGTGCTTGCGCACATGTACGGCAACTTGAAGGTCCTCGCTGGTGAAGAGGCGTTCAACACCTACGCCCACCACCTGCGCACCTTCGGCGAGCCGATGCTCCCGTACGAGGGCCTGCTGTGGGGCCTGCGCATCGTCTTGATCCTTGCCCTCATCGGGCACGCTTACTCCGCGTTCACGCTGTGGAGCCGCGCCCAGGGCGCGCGCAGCCAGAAGTACGCGGTGAAGAAGGCGATCGGCTCGACCCTGGCGTCGCGCACGATGCGCTGGGGTGGCGTCGCGCTGCTCCTCTTCCTCATCTTCCACCTCATCCACTTCACGATCGTCAAGCCGTCGGTGAACTCGAACTACCCGGCCGACCAGATCGCGGGCAACCCCTTCCTGATGGTCGTGGGCAGCTTTGAACTCTGGTGGATGGTGCTCCTCTACGCCCTCGCCATGGTGGCCCTTGGCATGCACCTCTACCACGGTGTGTGGAGCGCCTCCCAGACTCTCGGATGGACGAGCAGCGCCAAGTCCCGTGGCGTCGCGAAGACGACCGCCCACGTGGTCGCCGCGGTCGTCGTGGTGGGCTTCTTGATCCCGCCGTTTGCCATCCTCTTTGGAATCGTGAAGGGCTGAAACCAGACATGACTGACACGCTGATCGACGGCTTCTACCGCGAGGGTGAGCCGATCGCCGACACCAAGGCGCCCAATGTCGACATCTCCCAGATGTGGACCCAGCACAAGTTCGACAACCGCCTGGTCAACCCGGCGAACCGGCGCAAGCTCTCGGTGATCATCGTCGGCACCGGTCTCGCCGGCGCCTCGGCGGCCGCGACCATGGGCGAGGCTGGCTACAACGTCAAGGCCTTCTTCTACCAAGACTCCGCCCGCCGCGCGCACTCGATCGCCGCGCAGGGTGGCATCAACGCCGCGAAGAACTACAACGACGACGGTGACTCGACCTACCGCCTCTTCTACGACACGGTCAAGGGCGGTGACTACCGCAGCCGTGAGACCAACGTCTACCGCCTGGCCGAGGTGAGCACCAACATCATCGACCAGTGCGTGGCGCAGGGTGTCCCCTTCGCTCGTGAGTACGGCGGCCTGCTCGACAACCGCTCCTTCGGTGGTGTCCAGGTCGCGCGGACCTTCTACGCGGCCGGTCAGACCGGTCAGCAGTTGTTGATCGGCGCCTACCAGGCCATGGAGCGTCAGGTCGGTGCCGGCACCGTCGAGGAGTTCCGCCGCCACGAGATGCTCGAGGTGATCGTCGCCGACGGTCGCGCGCGCGGGATCATCGCCCGCGACATGGTGACCGGCGAGATCGAGACCCACCTCGCCGATGTCGTCGTGCTCGCGACCGGTGGCTACGGCAACGTCTTCTTCCTCTCCACCAACGCGATGGGGTGCAATGTCACCGCCGCGTGGCGCGCGCACCGCAAGGGCGCCTACTTCGGCAACCCCTGCTACACCCAGATCCACCCGACGTGCATCCCGGTCCACGGCGAGACGCAGTCCAAGCTCACCCTGATGAGCGAGTCGCTGCGTAACGACGGCCGCATCTGGGTCCCGAAGAAGGCCGAGGACGCCGAGAAGGACCCGCGCGAGATTGCCGAAGAGGACCGCGACTACTACCTGGAGCGGATCTACCCCGCCTTCGGCAACCTCGTTCCGCGTGACATTGCCTCGCGCCAGGCGAAGAACATGTGCGACGAAGGGCGCGGCGTCGGCCCGAAGATCACCGAGGTCGCACCCGACGGCAGCAAGCGTGAAGTGAGCCGCGGCGTCTACCTGGACTTCGCGGACGCGATCAAGCGCCTCGGCCGTCCGGCGATTCAGGCCAAGTACGGCAACCTCTTCGACATGTACGAGCGCATCACGGGGGAGAACCCCTACGAGGTGCCCATGCGCATCTACCCGGCGGTGCACTACACGATGGGTGGCCTCTGGGTTGACTACAACCTGGAGACCAACATCCCGGGTCTCTACGCGGTGGGGGAGGCGAACTTCTCCGACCACGGCGCGAACCGGCTCGGCGCGAGCTCGCTCATGCAGTGCCTCGCCGACGGGTACTTCGTCCTGCCCAACACCATCCGCGACTACCTCGCGGACGGCCCCTTCGAGGCCATCGACGAATCCCACCCGGACGTCGTCGCCGCGCAAGAGCAGGTCGTCGATCGGATCGACACCCTGCTCGGCATCAACGGCACCCGCTCGGTCGACTCCTTCCACAAGGCCCTCGGCCAGATCATGTGGGAGTACTGCGGCATGGAGCGCAACGAGGAGGGTCTGAAGAAGGCCATCGGCATGATCCGCGAGCTCAAGGAAGAGTTCTGGAGCAATGTCCGAGTGCTCGGCGAGAAGGACACCCTGAACCAGTCCCTCGAGAAGGCCGGTCGCGTGGCCGACTTCTTCGAGCTGGGTGAACTCATGTGCATCGACGCGCTCCACCGGCGCGAGTCCTGCGGCGGCCACTTCCGGTCCGAATCGCAGACCGAAGACGGTGAGGCGCTGCGCCACGACGACGAGTTCGCCTACGTGGCGGCGTGGGAGTTCGCCGAGGACGCCCCCGTCCTGCACAAGGAAGACCTGAACTACAAGTTCATCGAGCTGAAGCAGCGGAGCTACAAGTGAGCATGAATCTGACCCTGAAGATCTGGCGCCAGGCCGGACCCGACGCGGCGGGTGCTCTCGCCACCTACAAGCTCTCCGGGGTCTCGGGGGATATGTCCTTCCTCGAGATGCTGGACCTGCTGAACGAGCAGTTGATCGAAGAGGGGACCGAGCCGGTCGCCTTCGACTCGGACTGTCGCGAGGGCATCTGCGGCATGTGCGGTCTGATGATTTCCGGCGTCGCGCACGGCCCGGAGGTCACCACGACCTGCCAGTTGCACATGCGGACCTTCAACGATGGTGACGAGATCACGATCGAGCCGTGGCGGGCCAACGCCTTCCCGGTGATCCGCGACCTCGTCGTCGACCGCAGCAGCTTCGACCGGATCATCCAGGCCGGTGGCTTCATCTCGGTCAACACCGGTGCCGCCCCCGAGGCGCACGCGGTGCCCGTGCCGAAGCCGCACGCTGACCGCGCCTTCGAGGCCGCCAAGTGCATCGGCTGCGGCGCGTGTGTCGCGGCCTGCCCGAACGCCTCGGCGATGCTCTTCATGGGCGCCAAGGTGACCCACCTCGGCGAACTCCCGCAGGGCCAGCCGGAGCGTCCGGCCCGCGTGCTGAAGATGGTCGAGCAGCACGACCACGAGGGCTTCGGCGGGTGCACCAACATCGGGGAGTGCGCCGCGGCGTGCCCCAAGGAGATCCCGCTGGATGTCATCAGCCAGCTCAACAAGGATCTGCGTCAGGCCGCCCGCCACGCCGGCTGAGGCCTCACCGCACGATCAGCCGAAAGCGCCGCCCCCTTCCCACGCTGGAAGGGGGCGGCGCTTTCGCCGCTCCCAGACCCCCTTTGGCCTGACTTTGCTTAAGCAGCGCCTAGGTGCTCATCCTGGTGGGTAAGCACCTAGGCCGTGCTTAAGCAAAGTCAGGGAGGGGCGGTCAGCGCAGCCAGAGCAGGTGGCTCGCGAGAAGGGCGTAACCGACGAAGGCGACGATGTCGAGGACGGTGTGCGCGACGACGAGCGGCTGGACGCGGCGCAGGCGCAGGTAGACGAGGCCAAAGATCACGCCCATCGCGAGATTGCCGATGAACCCGCCGAAGCCTTGGTAGAGGTGGTACCCACCGCGGATCAGCGCCGAGAAGCCGATGATCAGCCACGGTGCCAAGCCCGCCTGCCGCCAGCGGGTGAAGAGGTAGCCGATCATCACGACCTCTTCGAGGATCCCGTTTTGCAGGGCCGCGAGGATCAGGGTCGGGATCGTCCACCAGTGCTCGCCGAGGTTGGCCGCGGCGATGGAGGTGTTGACGCCGATCGCGCGCGCGGCGAAGTACAGGCCCAGCCCGGGGATGCCGACGAGCGCGGCGAGCACTAGCCCCCGAATCAGATCGCCGCCCGGGTGGCGCAGGTCGAAGCCGATCGAGCGTGCCGCTTGCCGAAGGGGGAGCGGGGCCTCTTCGCTGTCGTGGTCGCGGGCGAGCAGGTAGAGAACGAGGGCGACCGGCGCCAGAGCGAGCGTGATCCCGGTCAGCTGGTAGGCCAGGTCAAGCCACGGGCGATCGGGCGTGACCGACGAGTTCATCGCCGTCGTCTGTGACGACAGGGCCTGCTCGGCGGTCAGTTTGCGGATGATCGAGAGCACCGACCAGATCGCCGACGCCCCAAGCGAGACCGCCAAGACGATCCCGGTCTCGACGAGGAGTGCGCGGCGGGAGAGCGGTGGCGCGGACACGCCCTCACCATAGAGCTATCGGCCGAGCGGGATTCGGTGTGCGCTGCCGAAGCTTGCTTTCGTCAAACGACCGTAAACTACCTTTCGAGTACCTCAGACCGGTCGGTGGTGGCCGGTCCGCAGGCGCGGGTCGAGGTCTTCGGCTGGGTGGTCCGGGGCGACGTTGTTCGTTTCGTCATCGAGTGGTTCGCTGCGCCGGTTGCCAACCATGACTTCGATCTGGATCTGACGGGTTGGGAGCCGGGGTGTGGCGGGTATGAGCGGCAGGCGCAGACCGACTTCCAACCGATGATCCGGGTGGGCGACTCGCCAGTTCCCTACCGCGTGCTTACGGCCAGCGGAGGCACCGATGAGGATGGGTTCGCTGAGTACCAAGCCGTAGCGGAATTGGTCGTGCCCAGCCATGGGGAGCGGATGGTCCTGTCCTTGGTATGGCCCCTCTTCGACCTCGCGGCTGAGCGCGCCGTTGAGCTTGCTGCTCTACGCGGCGGATGAGGCGTCCCCGGGGTCACACCAGGTGGTTCAACCCGAGGAGGTGAGGTCGGATCGGCGTCCGCACGGGGCCGACACGGATGAGAGCCGCTCCTTCGAACCGTGCGGACTCGACGGTATGGACGTTTTGCCTGGTCTATCGGGGGAGGTCTCGGTCGAGCCACGCGGTGTCGGTGCTGGGAGCGCCCGCGAGGCGGCGCCGGCGACGTCGACGCAGGGCCGCCCAGATCCCGAACCATGCCCACACGAGCAGGATCAGCACGCCGATCACGAGCACCGGCAGCAAGATCGCGATGAAGGACAGCACGACCGAGGTCCCATCCTCGGCCGTGGACACAACAGCGCCACCAGTACCGAGGGTCGCGGTGTTGATGACCGGGCGGGCCGCCATCTTCGTGCCGTGGACCAACGCTGCAACGACCACGCCAAGCACCACGCCGATCCAGGAGTTCTCCTGCATGAAGGTCGAGGAGTCCAACTGGGCAGCGCTGGCCATCGCCGCGCCCATCAGGCCACCCATCGCCGGGCGCACCGCGGTTTGGATCGCGTCGTTGACCGAGTCGACCGCCGGGATCTTGTCGAGGAAGACCTCCGCGAGCAGGAGCACCGCACCCACACCGATCGCCCACCAAGACTCAATCCAGGAGTAGGACGAAGGGAGGGTCACGAGGTCGGTGAAACGGGCCAGAAGGGCGACGATCAGGAAGGGGATGTAGGCGTTCAAACCCGCGGCGGCGGAAAGGCCCATCCCCGTGAGGGCAGAGATCACGAGCGAACTCCTTATCGGCTCATGGTCGCTCGGCACCGCACGGCCGCCCGATCCACTACGGATCAACGTAGGGCACACGGGGCTTCTTCCAGCGCACGTAACCCCAGCGGGGGCCGGATTCCGGCGAGGTCGGCCCCGTGCCTCTCCCCGCCTAGGATTGGGCCCATGAAGGTCCTCTCCGCTGTCGCCTGGCCGTATGCCAACGGTCCGCGCCATCTCGGCCATGTCGCCGGGTTTGCCGTGCCCTCCGATGTCTTTAGCCGCTATATGCGGATGGCCGGGCATGACGTGCTGATGGTGAGCGGCTCGGACGAGCACGGCACCCCGATCCTGGTCCTTGCCGATCAGCAGGGCGTGACGCCCCAGGCGTTGGTGGACAAAAACCACGCGATCATCGCCGCTGAGCTGGCCGACCTCGGCTGCTCCTACGACCTCTACACCCGCACGACCACGGCCAACCACTACGCCGTCGTGCAGGAGATGTTCCGGCAGGTCCACGCCAACGGGTACATGATCGAGCAGACCACCCGCGGCGCGATCAGCCCGTCGACGGGTCGGACCCTGCCCGACCGCTATATCGAGGGCACCTGTCCGATCTGTGGCTACGCCGAGGCGCGCGGTGACCAGTGCGATAACTGCGGCAACCAGCTCGAGCCGACCGACCTGATCGAACCGCACAGCCGGGTCAACGGGGAGACCCCGGAGTTCATCGAGACCCAGCACTTCTTCCTCGACCTGCCCGCGCTCGCCGACGCCCTGCGTGAGTGGCTGGACGGCCGCGAGCAGTCCGGCACCTGGCGTCCGAACGTCATCAAGTTCAGCCTCAACATCCTGGACGAGATCCGCCCGCGCGCGATGTCCCGCGACATCGACTGGGGCATCCCGATCCCGCTCGATGGCTGGGATGACGCGAGCCAGCCGGTCGCGAAGCGCCTTTACGTGTGGTTCGACGCCGTCATCGGCTATCTCTCGGCGTCGATCGAGTGGGCTCGTCGCCTCGGCGACCCCGAGCGCTGGCGCGACTGGTGGAACGACCCCGACGCCCTCTCGTACTACTTCATGGGCAAGGACAACATCACCTTCCACTCCCAGATCTGGCCTGCCGAACTCCTCGCCTACGCGGGGAAGGGGGCGAAGGGGGGCGAGCCCGGCACCTATGGCGTGCTCGACCTCCCGACCGAGGTGGTCTCAAGCGAATACCTCACGATGGAGGGCAAGCAGTTCTCCACTTCGCGAGGCTACGTCGTCTACATCCGCGATGTGCTGGAGCGTTACGGCCCGGACGCGATCCGCTACTACATCTGCGCGGCGGGCCCGGAGAACCAGGACTCGAACTTCACCTGGGCCGACTTCGTCCAGCGCAACAACTCCGAACTCGTCGCCGGCTGGGGCAATCTCGTCAACCGCACCGCCGCGATGATCGCGAAGAACTTCGGCGAGATCCCGCAGCCCGGCGCGCTCGAGCCCGTCGATGAGGCGGTCCGCGAGCGGGTGCTGGCGGCCTTCGACACCGTCGGAGACCTCCTCGCTCGTCAGCGGGTCAAGGCCGCGATCGCCGAGGCGATGCGCACGGTCGGCGAGGTCAACAAGTACGTCACCGACACCGCCCCCTTCCGGTTGAAGGGGGAGGACGAGCGCGAGCGGCTCGCGACGATCCTGCACACCCTGATCCAATGCGTCGCGGACTTGAACCGCATCCTCGCTCCCTTCCTCCCGCACTCGACGAACCGCGTCGATGCCGTGATCGGTGGCGATGGCGACCTGATGCCGATGCCGGTTCTCGAAGAGGTGCACGGGCTGGATGAAGACGCCGAGCACGCCTACCCGATCGTCACCGGCGACTACAGCGCCACGCCCGCGTGGGAGTCGGTGCCGGTCCGAGTGGGCGCGCCGATCGCCAAGCCGACCCCGGTCTTTACCAAGCTCGATGAGTCGGTGATCGAGGAGGAACTCGCCCGGGCCGGGATGGGCGGCGACGCGTGAGCCGGACCGACCGCGGGCGCGGCGCCATCGCCCCTGCGCCCGACCCGCTGCCGGTGCCGGTCGTCGACAATCACACGCACCTCGACATCCGCCGCCACGACCTGCCGGACCCGGCGGGGGAGCACGGCGACGACACCGAGCGGGTGACCCACGCCCTGCGGCAAGCGGGTGCGGTCGGCGTCGACCGGGTCGTCCAGATCGGGTGCGACCTGCCGTCGGCTCGGTGGACCGTCGAACAGATCGATCGGCACGCAGCGATGCTCGGCGGCGTGGCACTGCACCCCAACGAGGCCCCGCGGCTCGCCGCTGCCGGTGAGCTCGACGCCGCCTACGAGGAGATCGAAGCCCTCGCTGCCCACCCGCGCATCCGCGTTATCGGCGAGACGGGCTTGGACTACTACCGGACCGACGAAGGGGGTCGAGCGGCCCAGCACGAGTCCTTCCGCTGGCATATCGATCTCGCGAAGAGGACCGGCAAGGCGCTGCAGATCCACGACCGGGATAGCCACGACGACGTCCTGCGGGTCCTCGCCGAAGAGGGGGCTCCGCCAGTCACCGTGATGCACTGCTTCAGCGGTGACATCGAGATGGCGCGAGAGTGTGTCGAGCGCGGGTACCTGCTCTCCTTCGCCGGGACGGTGACCTTCAAATCGGCCAAGGGCTTGCGCGACGCGCTCGCGATTACCCCGATCGACCAGGTGCTGGTGGAAACCGACGCGCCCTATCTGGCGCCGATGCCCTATCGAGGATCGGCCAATGCGCCCTACCTGATCCCGCTCACCGTCCGTGCGATGGCCGGCGTCCTCGGCGTCTCCGTCCCGACGTTGTGCGTGGCCGTGAGCGCCAATGCAGAGCGTGCCTACGGCCCCTGGATCTAGGAGACGCGTCACGTCGGCGTTACCAAAACTTGACCTTCACCCCCTTCGGCAGGCACCGTAGAGGATCGAAAGGCCAGGGACCGGTGCCCCTGATGCAATTCCCGAGCCACCACGGATCGCTCCGTCTGGCTCGAACCGCCGGTGCCTCGCACAGTCAACCAACGGAGTCCCCTTGCCCTCCTTCCCTGCCCGCCGCGTCGCCCAGGTCAGTGTCGTCGCCGCTCTCGTTGCCGGTGTCTCCGGCGTCGCCCTGCTCGATAAGTCCGTCGCGCTGTCCGTCGACGGCGCCCAGTCGACGAGCCGCGCCTTCGGCGGCACCGTCGGCGACATCCTGGAAAAGGAAGGGGTCAGCCTCGGCGAGCACGACACGGTGAGCCCCTCGGTCGACACCCCCATCGCCGATGGCCAGACGATCGTCGTGCGATACGGCCGCGAGCTGACCGTCACCGTCGATGGCAAGGAGCGGACCTACTGGACGACCGCCGCCAATGTCGGCGATGCGCTCGATGAGCTCAACATCCGCGCCGACGGCGCGCGCCTATCGGCTTCTCGTTCGCAGGCGCTCGGCCGCGAAGGGCTCGAGCTCGACGTGGTCACCCCGAAGGACCTCACCCTCGTCGTCGGCGGGAAGAAGTCGACCGAGACGATGGCCGTCCAGACCGTGCAGGAAGCCCTCGACAAGGCCAAGGTCTCGCCGGACAAGAACGACAAGGTGAGCCCCAAGCCCACCACGGCGGTGACCGACGGGATGAAGATCAGCGTCAAGATCATCGACACCAAGACGGTCAAGAAGAACGAGACGGTGGCCTTTACGACCAAGACCACTACGGACTCGTCGCTGAAGCCCGGCACCACCAAGGTGACCCGCGAGGGCAAGCCCGGCAAGCGCACCATCACCTACCGGGTCACGACGACCGATGGGAAGGCGACCGCCCGCACGAAGGTGAGCGACAAGGTCGTGAACGCCCCGGTCGCCAAGCTCGTCTCGAAGGGCCCGGAGAAGAAGGCGTCGACCCCGGCACCGTCGAACACCTCGAGCGCCCCGCGGAGCTCCGGTAACACCTCGGGCAAGGGTCTGAACCTCGCCAACGCCGCGATGTGGGACCGGATCGCGCAGTGCGAGTCTGGTGGTCGCTGGAATATCAACACCGGCAACGGCTACTACGGCGGTCTGCAGTTCGCTGCGTCCACCTGGACGTCCAATGGTGGTGGCGACTTCGCGCCGCGCGCCGACCTCGCGACCCGCGCCGAGCAGATCACCGTCGCCAACCGCCTCTACGCTCGCGCTGGCCTCCAGCCGTGGGGCTGCCGTCACGCGGCGTGATCCCCGCCCACGCGCACTAAGGTGGCGCCCATGAGCGCCCCGACGACCGGCAGCCCATCCTCACCCGAGGGTGGGCTGCTTGGCGCGAGCCAGATCCGCGAGCTCGCCGACCGCCTGGGGATCCGCCCCACCAAGCAGTGGGGTCAAAACTTCGTCGTCGATGCCAACACCGTGCGCCGGATCGTCCGGGTCGCCGAGGTGACGAACGAGGACCACGTCGTCGAAGTGGGGCCCGGCCTCGGCTCGCTCACCCTCGCGCTCCTCGAGACCGGCGCGGCGGTCACCGCGATCGAGGTCGATCCCGTCTTGGCGCAGGCTCTGCCGGAAACGGTGGAACGCCTTGCGCCCCAGCACGCCGGGCGCCTCACGGTGGTCCACGGCGACGCGCTTGCGGTGACCGACATCGCCGCGGCGGCGCCGGAAGGGGGAGAGCCTCGCCTCCCGACCGCTCTGGTCGCGAACCTCCCGTACAACGTGTCCGTGCCGGTCGTGCTCTCCTTCCTCGAGCACCTGCCGACCATCGAGCGGGTCCTCGTGATGGTCCAGTTGGAGGTCGCCGAACGCCTTGCCGCGAAGCCGGGATCGAAGACCTACGGCGTGCCGAGCGTCAAGGCCGCCTGGTGGTCGAGCGCGCGCCTTGCTGGGCAGGTCTCCCGGAGCATCTTCTGGCCGGTCCCCGGAGTGGATTCGGGCCTGGTCTCGCTCGTGCGCCGAGAGCCGCCAGCGACCACGGCGTCACGTCAGGACGTCTTCGCGTGCGTCGACGCCGCCTTCGCGCAGCGGCGCAAGACGCTGCGCGCGGCGCTGCGCTCCTGGGCCGGCTCGGCCGAGGCCGCCGAGGCGGCCCTGGTGGCCGCCGGAATCGACCCGCGCACTCGCGGTGAGCAGCTCGATGTCGACCAGTTCGCTGCGATCGCCTCGGCGCTCGCCGACACCCGCGCGGATGGCCGCGACGCCGCTGCTCAGGGATAGGGTCGCGCTATGACCTCCCTTCCCGAGACGCCGACCGCCGTCACGGTCCGAGCGCCCGCGAAGGTCAACCTCGAACTCTTCGTCGGCCCCCTTCGCCCGGACGGCTTCCACGCCCTGTCGACGATCTATCAGGCGGTCGGTCTCTACGACGAGGTCACCGTCGCCGAAGCCGACGAGTGGGGCATCGTCGTGCACGGCCGCGACGCCGATCGGGTCCCCGCGGATGAATCCAATCTCGCGATGCGCGCCGCCCGGCTGATCGCCGCGGCCCTTGGTGTGGAGACCCCCCTTCACCTCACGATCGATAAGGAAATCCCCGTCGCCGGCGGGATGGCCGGAGGGTCGGCCGACGCCGCCGCCGCGCTCCTGGCCTGCGAGACGCTCTGGGGTGGGCGGCACACCCGTGAGCAGTTGGACACTCTCGCGGCGACCCTCGGCAGCGACGTCCCCTTCCTGCTCCACGGTGGGACGGCGATCGGTTCGGGCCGCGGCGAGGTGATCACGCCGGTACTGGCGAAGGGGACCTATCACTGGGTCTTTGTCCCCTCCTCGGGCGAGGGGCTCTCGACGCCCTCGGTGTACGGCGCGTTTGATCGCCGCCAGGCCGGGCTCGATCTGCCGGAGCCGGTCCCGAGCCCGGCGATGATGAGTGCCCTGCGCGCCGGCGATCCGGACGCGCTTGCTGCCGTGCTCGCCAACGATCTTCAAGAGGATGCGATTGCTCTGCACCCACCGATCGGTGAAATCCTCCACGCCGCCATGGATTTCGGCGCGCTCGGCGGGCTGGTCTCCGGGTCCGGTCCGACGGTTGCGCTGCTCGCCGACGGACCGGAAGGGGCGATCGACCTCGCGGTGGCGCTGACCGCGTCGGGTGTCGCCGACGATGTCCGGCGAGCTACCGGTCCGGTCCACGGCGCCCACGTCGTCCCCACCCCCCGCCGATCCTGATGGCGAACCTCATCTCGGTCGAGCGCGCCCGCCTCGCGCTCGGCACCAACCAAGTGCTCGACGGCGTCTCCCTCGGCGTCAACGAGGGCGACCGAATCGGCATCGTCGGGCGCAACGGCGGTGGCAAGTCCACGCTCATGCGCGTCCTCGCTGGCGTGCGAGAGATCGACGATGGTCGGGTCACCCGATCCAGCCGGGCGACCGTGGCAATGCTCACCCAGGCCGACACGCTTCCCCCTTCGCACACCGTCGCCCAGGCCGTCCTCGGTGATCGGGCCGAGCACGAGTGGGCATCGGACGCCCGGGTTCGCGACATCCTCGATGGACTCCTCGGGGGGATCGACGCCCGCGCGGTCGGAGGGCTCGACGCGATCGTCGGGCCCATGTCCGGCGGCGAACGCCGGCGGCTTTCCCTCGCGCGCGTGCTCGTTGACGACCCTGACGTCTTGCTCCTCGACGAGCCGACCAACCACCTTGATGTCGAAGGGGTGGCCTGGCTCGCCGAACACCTCGTGCGCCATCGGGCCAGCAAAGACAACGCTCTCCTCACGATCACCCACGACCGGTGGTTCCTCGATGCCGTCGCCGAGCGCACCTGGGAAGTGGTGGACGGCGGGGTCGAGCAGTACGAAGGGGGTTACGCCGCCTACGTCCTCGCCAAAGCCGAGCGGGAGCGGATCGCCCAGGTGACGGCGGAGCGCCGGGACAACCTGCTGCGCAAGGAGCTCGCCTGGCTCCGCCGCGGTGCGCCCGCGCGCACGAGCAAGCCGAAGTTCCGCATCGATGCCGCGACCGCCCTCATCGCCGATGAGCCGCCGCCGCGCGATGAGGTGGAGCTGGTGCGCTTCGCGACCACCCGGCTCGGCAAGGACGTCATCGACCTCCACGACGCTTCGATCGAACTCGGTGGCCGGAAGCTCTTGGACCGGGTCACCTGGCAACTCGCGCCGGGCGACCGCTACGGCATCGTCGGAGTAAACGGCGCCGGTAAGTCCACCCTGCTCCGGGCCCTCGCAGGGGAGATCCCCCTGACCTCGGGCAAACGCAAGCAGGGCATCACCGTCCAGATCGCCCACCTCACCCAGGACGTCAGTGAACTGGAGGCCCTCGCCGAGCGCCGGGTCATCGATGCCGTCGAGATGGTCCGCAAGGTGACGACCCTCGGGAAGAAGGAGGTCACGGCCTCCCAACTCGCCAAGCGCCTCGGGTTCACCGGAGGGCGCCAGCAAAGCCGGGTGGGCGACCTCTCGGGTGGCGAGCGCCGCCGCCTGCAGATCCTGCGCCTGCTGATGGCCGAGCCCAACGTGCTAATCCTCGACGAGCCGACCAACGACCTCGACATCGAAACCCTGACCCAACTCGAGGATGTCCTCGATGGGTGGGCCGGGACGCTGCTCGTGGTGAGCCATGACCGCTACCTCCTGGAGCGGCTCTGCGATCGCCAGGTGGCCCTCCTCGGGGATGGCAAGGTCCGCGACCTGCCGGGTGGCGTTGAGGAATACCTCCGACTGCGCACGCGGGCGCTCGCGAGCGATACCGCCCCGGTGACCCGCGAAGCGGCACCCCCTTCGGCCGAGGGACCGACCCCAGCGGAGCAGCGCGAGGCCCGTAAGACAATGGCGCGGGTCGAGAAGCAACTTGCCAAACTCACCACCCGCGAGGACAAGATCCACCAGGCGATGGCGGAAGCGGCGGATGACCATGCCCGGGCGCTCGCGCTCAATGGCGAGTTGCGTGAGGTCGTCGACGAGCGCGAGGCCCTTGAGTTGGAGTGGCTCGAGGCGGCCGACGTCCTCGACGACTAGGCGCGCTTAGATCCCCAGCACCGCGCGGGCGATGAGGAAGTAGATGACGAGCCCGGTGGCATCGACGAAGGTCGTGATGAAGGGATTCGAAAAGACCGCCGGGTCCACCCCGATCGCTCGCGCGAGCAGCGGCATGACACCCCCGATCGTGGCCGCCACCGTGCAGATGGCGAGGAGGGTGAGGCCGATGACCGCCCCTACGTCGGCGTCATAGACGAGCCCGGTGACCGCGAACCCGAGGGCCCCGAGCATGACGCCGAGCATCGCGCCCACCCCCATCTCCCGGGTCAACACCTTGGTGACATCGCGTGGGCGGACATCACCCAGGGCGAGTGCCCGGGTCACGGTCGTGGCCGCCTGGTTGCCGGTGTTGCCGCCGGTACCGATCAGCAGCGGCACGAAGAGGGCGAGGATGGTCATCTGCTCCAAGGTGCCCTCAAAGACCTCGAGGACTTGGACGGTCAAGGTCGCCCCGATCGCGAGGACGAGCAGCCAGACGACCCGGGAGCGCACGATCGAGAGCAACGGGGTCGAGAGGTAGGGACGGCGGAGCGGCTCGACACCACCCTGGCGGGCCGCATCCTCGCTATCGGCGTGCTCGAGGATGCGCACCGCGTCGTCGATGGTGAGGATTCCGACGAGCCGGTTCTCGCTATCGACGACTGGCATCGCGAGCACGCTGATATCGGCGAAGCGCCGGGAGGCCACTTCGGCGTCCTCGGTCGCGGTCGCCGTGTGGGCGTCACGCATGAGCGTTCGGATCGCGGTGGCGTCATCGGCGCCGAGCAGGTCACGCAGGCTCACGACACCGACGACCCGCCGTTCGCCGTCGAGGACCGGGAGGGTGTAAATCGTCTCGACCTCATCGACGCGGGCCCGGATGCGAGCCACGGCGTCCCCGACGGTCCAGTCCGGGTGGGTGATGAGGACCTCGGGACTCATGCGCCGGCCAATGGAGCCGCTGGGGTAGCCGAGCACCTCGGCCGTCATCTGCCGCTCGTTGTCCGGCAGGCCGCGGAGCAGTTCCTTGGCGACGACGGCGGGCAACTCATCGAGGAGCCACACCCGGTCGTCCGGGTCCAACTCGGCGAAGAGCTCGGCCACCTCACCGTCCTGGAGGCCGGCGACGAGCTCACTTTGCAGCGACGGATCGAGCGCCTCGAAGACCTTCAGCGCTGGCAACTTCGGGAGCAGCCGGTAGACCACCGCCCGCTCGCGGGCGTTGAGTCGCTCGAGGACGCCCACGACCTGCGGCGTGGTGAGCGTGGCGACGGCTGCTGCCAGTTGGGTGAGGTCGCGGGTGTGGAGCGAGCGGGTGATCGTTTCCAGCGCTGCTTTAGGGGCGCGCGCCTGCTCGTCGGTCAGCATCGGAGCTCTCACTGTGGGGGGAGGTGGTCGGTGAGCAGCCAATCGCACCACTCGACGGTGCTGCGGGCAACTCTGATCCCGAGCTCAACCGCGGCCAGGTTGGACCACCGGGGTTGGCCGGGCTCAACCGGTCCCTCGGCGAGAAGGGCGTCGCGCTCACCGAGCAGGGTCGCGAGGCGGGCGTCGTGCGCGGCCCGCCGCATCGTGACCCAGGCGCGAGCCTGGTCCGGGTCGTCGGAGAGCCAGAGAGACCACACCTGCAAGGTCTCCTCGCTGCGCGCGGGCCGGACGCTCACCGGTCCGGTCACCCAGGCCCGGTGGCAGGCGAGCCCCGCCTCGGTGATGTCGTAATGCTTCACCGGCCGGGGCCCGCGGCCGACGCTCGCTTCGTGTCGGATCAGTCCCGCGCGGTCGAGGCGGGCGAGCTCGGGATAGATCTGGCTGTGCTGAGCGGTCCAGAAGTACGCGATCGGACGGCGCAGCCGGGCCGCGAGGTCGTACCCGGTCCCGGGCTGGCGGGCGAGGAGCCCAAGGAGGGCCTGGCCCAAGGTCGATATCGACGCAGCCTCAGGATCCATAGACGCGAGCATAGTTGTTATGTCAGGGTTGACATATGACGGGACGGCGAGTCGGAATGGGGATCGCGACGCTGCTTGCGCTCGTCGTGACCGCCTGCGCGGGCGAGTCGGGCGGACCGGCCTCGGCCACCGATCCGAGCGCCGGGGACGCAACGACCCCCGCGCCGATCGAGGCGCCGACGGTGGCCGAGCGGTGTGGGGCCGGGCCGGACGTGGCGATCGAGCAGATCGCCTCGCCCGAGGGGGCCAGCAGGCTTCTCGTCGCCACCTGGGGCGAGGGACCCACTTCGGTCTTGGTCCTCCACCAGACGACCGGTGATGGGATCTGCGGTTCGGTTTCGTACGGCGACTGGCTGGCCGGCCAGGGCCTGCAGGTGAGCGCCATGGACCTCTGCGGCTACGGGCAGTCCACCTGCGATGAAACGCTGAGCGCGGCACCGGCCGAGCAGGTGAAGCTCGTCGTGGACCACCTGCGGGCGTCGGGGGGCGGCGACGTCGCCTTGGTCGGGGCTTCGCTGGGCGGCTCGGTCGCGATGACGGCGGGCCCGAAGGTCGGTGCGAGCCGGGTTGTGGCGCTCTCCCCGCCGAACCGGTGGGAGGGGCTCCTGCGCGATACCGAAGCCACTGCGGCGATGTCCGCCCCGTGGGTGCTCGTGACAGCCAAGGCGGACAGCGGGGTCAACGCCGATGACTGGAAGGCCGCCGGATCATCGAACGCCGACGGCGAGGTCATCGTGGTGCCCGGGTCGGATCACGGGTGGAGCCTCGTCACCGACGGGAGACTCACCGATCCGACGGTCTCCACGCTTGGGAAGTCGATCGCGTCCTGGGTGAAGGGAGCCAAAGGCGCGACGGTCGAGCCGTAAGGCTCGACGGGGAGGGGGCCTGGGCCAAGGACCCGACTCGGCGGGGGATGAGCCGGGTCCTTGGCTCCGGTGCTTGAGGCCCTAGTGCTCGAAGGGGGCGAGCAGAGTGCGCAGGTGGTCGGCGAGGGCGGCGTGCTCCGATGCCGGAAGGTCGGTCAGGAGGGTGCGCTCGCGCTCGAGCAGGTCGGCCATCGCCGCGTCCACCGTGACCCGTCCGGAATCGGTCAGCCGCACGTGGACGCCGCGGCGGTCGGTATCGGAGCGGTGCCGCTCGACCCAACCCCGCGCAGCGAGCCGATCGATGCGGTTGGTCATCGTCCCCGAGGTGACGAGCGTTTGGGCGACCAACTGCCCCGGCGAGAGTTGGTAGGGGGCGCCGGCGCGGCGCAGCGCCGAGAGCACGTCGAACTCCCAGCCCTCGAGATCGTGCTGGGCGAAGGCGGAGGCTCGGTCCAGATCGAGTCGGCGGGCGAGCCGGGAGATGCGCGAGAAGATCGCGAGCGGCGCCGTGTCGAGGTCGGGGCGTTCGCGTCGCCACGCGGCCACGATCTCGTCGACATCATCGGACCGGCTCGATGGATGCGGTTCCATGACCCGATAGTACTGTGCGAAAGAATCTTGACGTCAAAATAAATGGTCCCCTAGGATCGGGGTCCGCAACCTGGCCGACGAAAGAAGACCGCCGATGGCGCCGACGTGGGATCCGCAGCAATACGACCAGTTCGTGGGGGAGCGGGTGCGCCCCTTCCGTGATCTCATGTCGAGAGTGCGGGCCCGAGAGCCCCGGCTCGTGGTCGATCTGGGGTCCGGCCACGGCGCCGCGACGCTCATGCTGGCCGATCGGTGGCCGACGGCTCGAGTTGTGGGCGTTGACTCATCGCCGGAAATGCTCGCCTCGGCGCGGGAGCGCGATCGCGAGGGTCGGGTGGAGTGGATCGAGGCCGACCTTACGACCTGGGATGTGGCCGAGCTCGGCGCCGCCCCCGACGTGATCGTGAGCAACGCGACGCTGCAGTGGATCCCCCTTCATCTCCCGCTCATTGCGAACTGGACCGAGGCGCTCGCCGACGGGGGTTGGTTCGCCCTTCAGGTGCCGGGCAACTACGACGCCCCGACGCACGCGCTGATGCGTGAGTGCGCTCAGCAGCATCCCCGGCGCGCCGAGCTGGAGGCCGCGACCAAGCGCTTTGGTGCGGGGGAGCCGAGCACCTACTTGCAGATCCTGAGTCGCCAGGGCCTCACCGTGGACGCCTGGGAGACCACGTATCTCCACGCGCTCGACCCGAAGGGGGAGTCGGCAAACCCGGTCTTGGATTGGGTGAGCGGCACCGGGCTTCGTCCGATCCTCGATGTGCTCCAGGACGAGCAGGAGCGCCGCGACTTCCTTGCCGACTACGGGGCGAAGGTGGCCGCCGCCTATCCCCGGACCAGCGCGGGCGTGATCTTGCCCTTCCGTCGCGTCTTCGCCGTAGGTCACGCCTCGGGATCACCGCTCGAAGGGGGCGCGGCCGGACGGGGTTAAAGCCGCGGGACGGGCAAAGATCCGCGGCCGCCGTCCGTTTCCCCGTCATCACACGCTCGGAGCATCGCTCACGGGCGTGAAGCTCCCCGGGTAGGAGTCGAACCTACGTCGCTAATCCTGATTCAAAGTCAGGCGGGCCCTGCCGGCAGACCAACCGGGGAACGCCGCGCGCGTCGGCGCGGGCCCACCCAGGGTAATCCACCTCGGGGCCGCGGCTGACACCCGGCGTGGAGCACCGGCCACAATGGCCTCGTGAGCAAGAAGTCCAGGATGACCGGGGTGCAGCGCCGGGAGCAGCTGATCGGGGTGGGCCGAGCGCTCTTCGCCGCGAAGGGGTTAAGCGGCACCTCGGTGGAAGAGATCGCCGCCGCGGCGGATATCTCCAAGCCCGTCCTCTATGAACACTTCGGCGGCAAGGAGGGCCTCTATGCCGTCGTCGTCGATCGCGAACTCCAGGCGATGACGAGCGCGATCTCAGCGGCGTTGACCGCTGGCGGGACCGACCGCGAGACGATCGAGCGGGCCGCGACCACCTTGCTGGATTACATCGAGGGTTCGCCGGATGGCTTCCGGATCCTCGTGCGGGACTCGCGCGATGGCCACGGGGGCGGGACCTACGCGACCTTGCTGAGTGACGTGGCGCGTCAGGTGGAGGACCTCCTCGGGGACGCCTTCCGTCAGCGGGGTCTTGATCCGAAGTCGGCCCCGCTCTATGCGCAGATGCTCGTCGGGATGGTGAGCCTCACCGGCCAGTGGTGGCTGGAGGCCCAGCGCCCGAAGAAGGCCGAGGTGGTCGCCCACGTCGTAAACCTCGCCTGGAATGGCCTGGTCGGGCTGGAACGCAATCCACTCCAGAGCCACGGGTAGAGTGACCGCGAGTGGCCGAAGGACGAGCCTCGGCCTCGCCATGACACGAAGTCCGCTACCGCCGGAGAATCTCGCGTGAACGATCACCGTCCCGCCGCCGTCATCATCCTCGCAGCGGGTGAGGGCACTCGGATGAAGTCGAAGACCCCGAAGGTGCTGCACCCCATCGGGGGCCTGCCGCTCCTCGGGCACGCGATGCGGGCGGCGAAGGGGGCGGACGCGCGCGAGACCGTGGTCGTCATCCGGCATGCGCGTGAGCAGGTCGCGGCCTACATCACCTCGGTGACCGACTGCCCCGCGCAGATCGCCGACCAGGACGACATCAAGGGCACCGCGCGCGCCGTCGAGTGCGGCCTGGACGCCCTTCCCGCTGACCTCACCGGCACCGTCGTCGTCACGATGGGCGACGTCCCGCTCCTCACCGCCGAGACGATTGGTCAGCTCACCGTCCGGCACGAAGAGGCCGGTGCTGCGGTCACCGTCATCACCTCGATCCTGCCGGACGCCAAGCAGTACGGCCGGGTGGTCCGCGGCGACGACGGCGAGGTCGAGCGGATCGTGGAGTTCAAGGACGCCAGCGAGGCCGAGCGCGAGATCCGCGAGATCAACTCGGGCATCTACGCCTTCGACGCCGAAGCCCTACGCGCCGCCCTGCCGCGGATCACCCCGCACAACGCCCAGGGTGAGAAGTACCTGACCGATGTGATCGAGCTCGCTCGCGAGGACGGTCGTCCGGTCGTCGGTTGGCCGCTCACGGACCTCTGGCAGACCGAAGGGGTCAACGACCGCAGCCAGCTCGCGCAGCTCGGGCGGATCCTCAACGAGCGCACCTGCCACGCGCACATGGTCGCCGGCGTCACGATCGTCGACCCGTCCTCGACCTGGATCGACGTCGACGTGACGATCGCCCCGGACGCGACGATCCTGCCGAACACCCAGCTGATCGGCGCGACCGAGATCGCCGAGGACGCGGTCGTCGGACCCGAGGTCACCTTGGTCGACACCGAGGTCGGCGCGGGAGCGACGGTGCGACGCGCGGAGGCCCACCTCGCGGTGATCGGCGCCGGGGCGAGTGTCGGCCCGTACTCCTACCTCCGACCGGGCACCGAGCTCGGCGCGCGCGGCAAGATCGGCGGCTTCGTCGAGACCAAGAACGCGGTGATCAGGGCGGGCGCGAAGGTTCCGCACCTCACGTACTGCGGCGATGCGGTGATTGGCGAGGGCGCCAATATCGGCGCCGGGACGATCTTTGCCAACTACGACGGTGTCGCCAAGGCCAAGACGACGGTCGGCAAGCACTCCTTCGTCGGCTCGAACTCGGTGCTCGTGGCCCCCGTCGCGATCGCTGACGGCGCCTATGTCGGCGCCGGAACGGCCCTGACCGAAGACGTTGGCCCCGGCCAGATCGCCGTGGCCCGCGCCAAGCAGCGCAATGTGAGCGGATGGGTGGCGCGTCGCCGCGCCGGGACCGCCACCGCGCAGGCCGCCGCCGACGCCGAGGCCGAGCTGCCTCCCCCTTCCGCCTGATTCCCGACCATCAACCGCACATCAAAGGACGCCTCGTGACCGGCATTCACAAGACCCCGGAGAAGAACCTCATGGTCTTCACGGGGCGCACCCACCCCGCGCTCGCCCGTGAGGTGGCCGAGCAACTGGGGACCGAGCTCGTGCCGACGAGCGCCTACGACTTCTCCAATGGCGAGATCTATGTCCGCTATGAGGAGTCGGTGCGCGGCTGCGATGCGTTCGTCATCCAAAGCCACGCCAAGCCGATCAACGAGTCGATCATGGAGCACCTCATCATGATCGACGCGCTGAAGCGCGCGAGCGCCAAGCGCATCACCGTCGTCATGCCCTTCTACGGGTACGCGCGCCAGGACAAGAAGCACCGCGGGCGCGAGCCGATCTCCGCCCGGCTCATGGCCGACCTCTTCAAGACCGCAGGCGCGGACCGGCTGATCGCCGTCGACCTGCACACCGACCAGGTCCAGGGCTTCTTCGACGGGCCGGTCGACCACCTGATGGCGATGCCGATCCTGACCGATTACGTCCGTCAGAAGTACGGCCACCAGCCGCTCGCGGTCGTCTCCCCGGATGCCGGGCGGATCAAGGTCGCCGAGCAGTGGTCTCGCCAACTCGGCGGGGCGCCACTGGCCTTCATCCACAAGACCCGCGATATCGATCGCCCGAACGAGAGCGTCGCCAACCGGGTCGTCGGTGATGTCGAAGGGCGCTTGTGTGTCCTTGTCGATGACATGATCGACACGGCCGGGACGATCACCAAGGCCGCCGACGCGATCATGGCCGAGGGCGCGGCCGGGGTTGTCATCGCGGCGACGCACGCGATCCTCTCGGGCCCGGCGCCGGAGCGGCTGGAGGCATGCGCCGCGACCGAGATCATCGTGACCAACACCCTGCCGATCAAGAAGAAGCGGCATTTCGACGACCTGACGGTGCTCTCGATCGCGCCGCTCATCTCGCGGGCCATCCGTGAGGTCTTCGAGGACGGTTCGGTGACGAGCCTCTTCGCCGACAAGGTCTGATCCGAAGCGGGTTACTCCGCGCGTCGGGCGCGGTAGGCGGCGGCCGCGAGGCGGTCGCCGCATCCCCCTTCGCAGTACCGGCGAGAGCGGTTGCGCGACAGGTCGATCAGCACGCCATCGCAGTCCGGTGCGGCGCAGCGCTTGAGCCGTGATGTTTCGCTCGCGCGGATGATGTCGATGAAGGCCATGGCGGCCTCGACGGCCATCCGGGTCGCGACCGGCTCATCGGCGGCGACCGCATGGATATGCCATCCATAGCCGTCGTGGTCGACGAGTTGGGGCAGGGCACGAGCGCGGGCGAGGATCTCGTTGAGGTGCGAGGCGAGAGCCGGGAGGTCATCGGCGAGTTCCCAGACGCGGCGCAGAAGGGGGCGAACCCGGTGCACCGCAGCGAGTTCGGCGTCATCGTGGGTCCGGCTCCCGGTCCACGACCAGGCGGCCAGGAAGTCGTCCAAGGCCGCGGGGTCCGGCAATTCCTCGGTGCGGACACCGACCTGAGGCGCGGTGTTGACGAGCGCGGCGGCATTGCGCAGCGCCGTCTCGGTGTCATGGGTGAACATCTAGTTGACTCCTGACGAGGTCCTGTCCTAGCGTCATTACCGTAATGCACGATGACTCATGACGAAGGGGGTGTGCGATGACCACCACTGCACCCGAGGCCACCCAGACCACGACCACGACGGCGCCGCGCCGTCCCCCCTTCGCCATCGGCCTGTTGGTCGCGCTGATCTCGGCCGCGACCTTCGGGAGTTCGGGCCCCTTCGCCGCCTCGCTACTCGCCACCGGCTGGAGCCCCGGCGCCATCGTCCTGGCGCGGGTTGCCGGAGCTGCCCTGGTCCTGTTGATCCCCACCCTGCTCGTCCTGCGCGGCAAGTGGGAGCTGTTGCGCCGCAACGCCGGCGTGGTGATCGCCTACGGACTGGTCGCGATCGCGGGATGCCAGCTCGCCTTCTTCGCCGCGGTGGACCGCCTCTCGGTCGGGGTCGCCCTGCTCCTTGAATACCTCGCACCCGTGCTGATCGTCGGCTGGCTCTGGGCCCGCCACGGGCACCGCCCGAGCCCACTCACGGCCATCGGTGTCGCTTTGTCGGTCATCGGACTCGCGCTCGTCCTCGACATCTTCGCCGGGATCAAGGTCGACCTGGTCGGCGTCGGATTCGGTCTCATTGCCGCGATCGGGTTGATGACCTTCTTCCTGCTGTCCAGCCGCAGTGGTGATGCCCTGCCGCCCATGGCCCTCGCTGGCGGGGGACTCGTCGTCGGTGCTCTCGGCCTTGGGGCCACCGCCGCTCTCGGGATCCTCCCCATGGCGGCGACCACCGAGCCCGTGGTGCTCGCGGGCTATCAGGCGCCGTGGTGGTTCGCGATCGCCGAACTCGCCCTCGTCGCGGCGGCCCTGGCCTATGTCACGGGGATCGCCGCCGCCCGAGCACTGGGGGCGAAGGTCGCGTCCTTCGTCGGCCTGAGCGAGGTCCTCTTCGCGATCCTCTTCGCCTGGCTCCTCGTCGCCCAACTCCCGGCGCCGATCCAACTCATCGGCGGTGTCCTCATCGTCGGCGGCGTCATCGCCGTGCGGCTCGGCGAGGAGGGCGCGCCCGGCCCGAGTCCGGCCGAGACCGGACCCGCAGGATCCGGCGATAGCGAGTACGCCAGCCGCTAGCCTCGGCGGGTTTGGTTCGGGCCGCATCGGGCCAGTAGGATCGGGTAGTTGCCTCGGCGAGGGACGCTGCACGGGAGCAGTGGTCCGTGATCGACGCGGTGCGTGTCTACCGACAAGTGCGGCAGATGCGTGCGCCCGCGATGCTTCAAGCGATCGTTCGGTTCCGCGCCGCGTCCCACGCCCGAGGCCCGCACCGCCCACAACGACAAAAAAGCCGTCCCGCACCGCCCGCGTCACCCTCTTCACGCCGACGCCCATGGTGGAGCGAAACACCAGTACAAAGAAGACCTGTTTAAGGAGCCACCATGTCCGACGACCTTCGCCTTGAGGCCGAGAAGCGCACCGAGTTCGGCAAGGGCGCGGCCCGCCGCATCCGCCGCGCGCACAAGATCCCCGCGGTCATGTATGGCCACGGCGCGGACCCGATCCACATCACCCTCCCGGGCCACGACGCGATGATGGCGCTGAAGCACAGCAACGCCCTGCTCACCATCGTGATCGATGGGGACGAGCAGCTCGCTCTTGCCAAGGATGTCCAGCGCGACCCGATCAAGCCGGTCATCGAGCACGTCGACCTCGTCGTCGTCCGCAAGGGCGAGAAGGTCACCGTCGACGTCGCGATCACCGTCGAGGGCGACGCTGGTCCGGAGACCGTCGTCACCGTCGAGTCCCAGACCCTCGAAGTCGAGGCCGAGGCCACCAACCTGCCCGAGAGCATCACCGTTTCGGTCGAGGGCCTCGAGGCCGGCAGCCAGATCCTCGCCGGCGACGTCACCCTGCCCCAGGGCTCGACGCTCGTCACCGACGCCGAGACCCTCGTCGTGAACGTCAGCCAGCAGGTCTCCGAGGAAGAACTCGAGGCTGCCCTCGAGACCGACGAAGAGGGCACCGAGGCTCCGGAAGAGGCCGCTGAAGAGGCCCCGGCCGCCGAGGAGAACCCCGAAGAGGCCTGATCCGGCCCATCGTGGGAGCGCGGTTGACCGCCCACCCCACCGCTCCTTGATCGTTACGAAGGGGGCGAGCACCGTTCATGGTGCTCGCCCCCTTCTCCTGTTTGCGCAGGCCAGGGCGAGGGTGTGAACCACATCGCAGGAATTGGGCGACGAACTTCCCCAAAAACCCTCCCGCGGGGCCCGTCAGGGTGCACGATAAGCCGTCGTGACGTTGCGGGGTTGGTCACCCGAGCTAATCCGGGTGGCGTACGGGCAGGTAGCAGGATTCGAGGGAGCATCCATGGGGAACCGGTCGGGTCGACGTGTGTCGGGCGCGGGGATGCTGATCGCCGCTACCGTCGTGGCGCTCGCCAGCGGATGTGGAGCCGGATCGTCCGAGCAGCAGGGGGCGCAGCGCCCCGCCGCCACGGCCCCGTCCACCTCTACCCCAAGCTCCGCCGGGGCTCCAGCGCACCGGGGTAGCGGGGCGACGAAGGGGGCCAAGACCTCCACGTCGTCCGCCTCCACGACCACCTCTGGTGGGCCGGTCGTGGCCTCGCCGACCCCCGGCACGATCAAGCAGGTCGTGCCAGCGAAGAAGTCCGGCCCGAAGGTCAAAGCCAAGAACAATCTGGCCTCCCTCCCGGGCGACGTCAGCGTTCGGTTGGTCAAGGCCCGCCCGGTGACGATCACGCCGACCGGACCAGGTGACACCAAGGGCCCCGGCGTGGCCGTCGAACTCGAGATCACCAACTCCTCCGACACGCGGCTCTCGATCGATAGCGCCGTTGTCGAACTCACCTACGGCGCCAGTGACCGCCCCGGCGAGCTGTCACCGAGCGCGAACTACACCCCCTTCGCCGGGTGGCTGGAGACGGGCAAGTCCGCCCGGGCCACCTACCTGTTCCGGGTTCCAAAGTCCGGCCAGGAGGCGTTCTCCGTGATGGTCGCGTACGTGGCGGGTGCTCCCGTCGCGACGTTCGTGGAAGGTAAGTCGTGATGGGCAAAGCGATGACGATCAGGCCCGTTTGGTCGAAGATGTTGCGGTATATCGCGCCGCTGGCGGTCCTCGTGCTGGCGCTGGCGATGCTGCAGGCGCCCCCGGTGCGGGCCCTGGCAGCCCCCACCGCCGACCTGCCGAACTCGATCCCGGAGTTCTTGGACCGCCCCGAAGGGGTGGCCTCGGCCGACCCCCTTCCGACCGTGCAGCTCGACGGAGGCATCGTCTGGACGCAAAAGGTCGTCGGGAACACCGTCTATGTCGGTGGCGCTTTCACCGGCGCCCGCTCTCCGGGTGCCGGGACCTCGACCCCCCGAGCAAACCTGCTCGCGTACGACATCACGACCGGCCAGTTGATCGACAGCTGGGCCCCTCAGGTCAACGGCACCGTGCGCTCGCTCGCCATCTCCCCCGACGGGTCGCGGATCTATGTCGGCGGCACCTTCAACAAGGCCTGGGGGAGCGGTCAAGGCGGTGACGGGGCGACGCGGTGGAACTTCGCCGCCTTCGACCGGGCGAGCGGCCAGTTGCTCTCCGGCTTCCAGCCCGCGGTCGGTGGCTCCTTCGTCAACGCGATCGTCGCTCAGGGTGACGCCGTGTACGTCGGCGGCCTGATCTCCGCCGGTAACGGTCAGCCGCGCAAGAACCTCATGGCCTTTAACACCTCCGGTCAACTGCTCGGCTGGGCTCCGTCGACCGACCTCCAGGTCGACGCGATGGTCAAGGCGCCGGGTGTCGACAAGCTGATCGTCGGTGGCCGCTTCACGACCGTCAACGGCACGCCGAAGAGGGGCCTGGTGGCCTTGGACCCGACCGACGGCAGCCTCGTGCCGTGGGCCGCGCCCGACACCGTCAAGAACGGCAACACCGACGGCATGGCCGGGATCTATTCGCTGAGCACCGACGCCAATGCCGTCTACGGCACCGGTTGGGTCTATGCCGACCCGACCGTCGGCAACCTCGAAGGGGTCTTCTCCGCCGACCCGAGTAGCGGCACCATCAACTGGATCAACGACTGCCACGGCGACCACTACTCGTCCTACTCCGACGGCACCTACGTGTACGCGCTCGGTCACCCCCACTCCTGCAGCACGCTCGGCGGGTTCCCGCAGAAGGACCCCGCGCCCGGCAACCTGCGGCACTCCACCGTGACCACGGCCACCGCCAACGGTCGCCTCGGGACCAACACCAACACCTGGTACGCGAACTGGGGCGGCACGCCCGGCCCGTCGATGATCGACTCGATGCCGGAGTGGATCACCGGCACGGTGAGTGGCTCCGGCCAGGCCGGCTGGACCGTCGTCGGGACCGGTGACTACATCTCGATCGGCGGTGAGTTCCAAGGGGTGAACGGCCGCGGGCAGTACGGGCTGGTGAGGTTCGGGAAGAACGCCAAGGCGGCGACTGGTCAGGGGCCTCGCCTCAGCGGTTCCTCGTGGACGCCGACCGGGTCCTCGCCGCGTCGCGGCGTCGCGAAGGTGTCCATCCCGAGCAACTGGGACCGCGATGATCGTGACCTGACCTACGCCCTGCTGCGCGGAACCTCGACGACTCCGGTCGACCAGAAGGTCGCATCCTCGACCTTCTGGCAGTCCACGCCGGTGACCCTCACCGACAGCACGGCCCCGGCCGGCGACAGCGTGAGTTACCGCGTGCGGGCGACGGATCGACATGGCAACAGCGAGGTCTCGGCGCCGGTCACCGTGCAGATCTCCAACGCCCAACTCCTGCCGTATGCGAACAAGGTCGTCGACGACAACCCGACGCTGTACTGGCGCCTCAACACCGGAGCCGGTGCGATCGCCGACCTCATGGGGAGCTACCCCGGGACGGCACGCACGGGGACGGGTACCGCGACCGGTGCGCTCACGGGTGACACCGACCGCTCCACCACCTTCAACGGCACGACGAGTGGCTACGCCTCCAGCGACACTCAGGTGCCGGTCGGCTCGGACTACACCATTGAGGCCTGGTTCCGGACCACCTCGCTCCTCGGCGGCAAGATCGCCGGGTACGGCAATGCCCGGACGGGCGTCTCTGGCAGCTTCGACCGGCATGTGTATGTCGATAGCGGTGGCCGAATCACCTTCGGTGTCTATGACGGGACCACTCGCACGGTCCGCTCGGCCAACGCCTACCGCGATGGCCAGTGGCACCACGTCGTCGCCTCGCAGTCCGCGTCGGGGATGGCGCTCTACGTCGATGGCCAGCTTGTCGGGAGCAGCGCCTTCACCCAGGCGGAGAACTACCTCGGCTACTGGCGCGTCGGCGGCGACAACCTCGACTCGTGGCCGAACCGACCGTCGAGCCGCTGGCTCAACGGTGCGATCGACGAGTTCGCGGTCTACCCGCGGGCCCTCAGCGCCACCACGGTCAAGGAGCACTACGACATCGGCAAGGGCGCGATCCCGCCGACGGCCTCCTTCACGGCCACGATGACCGATCAGAGCGTCGCCGTCGACGCGTCGGGCTCGAGCGCTACCTCACCGCGCACGATCGCCTCGTACTCGTGGGACTTCGGGGACGGCTCGCCGGCGGTCACCGGAGTCAAGCAGACCCACGACTACGCACAGCCGGGCACCTACACGGTGACGCTTACCGTGAAGGACAGCGCGGGGTCGGTCGGCACGACGACGCGTCAGGTGACGGCTACGGCTCCTCATCAGCCTCCCACCGCAGCGATCGGCGCCACCGTTTCGGGCCTCACGGCCACCTTCTCCTCGGAGGGATCGAGCGCAACTGACGGCGCGACCATCGATGCCTATGAGTGGACGTTCGGCGATGGGACCACGTCGACCCAGGCGAACCCGACGCATAAGTACGACGCGGCCGGCACGTATACGGCGAGCCTGCGCGTCACCGACAGCAAGGGAGCGCGAAGCGCCGCGGTGACCAAGGAGGTGATCGTCACTCACGCCGCACCGAAGGCGGCCTTCGAGGTCACCTCCAACCAGGCGCGGGCGGTCGCTGTCGACGCATCGGCCTCGACGGCCTCCGATGGCGATCAGCTCACCTACACCTGGTCGTGGGGCGATGGCTCGCCCGATTCGACGGGCAAGACCGCGACCCACACCTACGGTGCAGACGGGGACTTCGAGATCACCTTGACGGTCACCGACGAGCACTCGGCGACCGATAGCGCCAAACGCACGGTCCAGGTCGCCGAGATCCCTCCGCTCGCGCGAGACACCTTCACCCGGACGAGCACGAGCGGATGGGGAGCGGCCGAGGTCGGCGGTAACTGGACCGGGACGACGCGCCTCAGCGTCGCTGACGGCGTCGGCATCATCACCCTCGACCCGACCTGGACGATCATGACGAGCCTGACGTCGGTGGCGGCGGCGGAGCCGGATTCCCGCTTCACCGTCTCGACCGACAAGCTCGCCAACAACAACGGCGTCCACATCAACTACGGCGTGCACAACAGTTCGGCGGGCGAGTACCGGCTGAAGCTGCGGATCGCCGGGACCGGAGCGGTCAATGTGGGGATCGCGCGCTTCACGAGCGGCAGCGAAACCCTGCTCGCCAACAGCCTGCTGCCGAACTACACCCACGCCGGTGGGCAGGAGCTGAAGGTGCGCTTCCAGACCACGACCGCAAATGGGCAGACCACCTTGCGCGCGAAGGTCTGGCCGGCCGGGCAGTCCGAACCGGACACCTGGTTCGTGACCGCCACGGACTCTCAGAGCACGCTGCAGGCGGGCGGATCGGTCTCCTTCTCGGCCGCTGCGTCGGGCACGATCACCAACGGTCCGGTACAGGTCCGGATCGACGATCTGCTCGTGCGATAGGAGAGGCGAGGAGGACCAAGCGAAGGGGGTGCTGGCGCGGTGATCGCGCCAGCACCCCCTTCGCTCATCGCCTAGGGCGTTTCGAGCGGCGTCGCGACCACGACGAAGTGGAGGAAGGCCGCCTCGCCGAGAGCGCGGGAGGCCCCTCGGCCGATCGTGGTGGCGATGGCGCGTCGGATCCGTCGCTTCGGCGCGAAGACCCCCGGCGGGGGCTTACCGCCCGCCCACTCGATATAGACCGGGTTTGCGCCCTCGCAGGACTCGACCCGGTACCCAACGCCTTCAAACATCTCGATCATCGTCGCGCGGGTGAAGAACCGGACGTGCGTGCGGTCGAGGGTCCCCATGTCGGTGTAGTCCCAGCGGCCCCGCGCGAGCTGCCACATCACCGGGGCGTAGCGAATATTGGGGATCGCCGCGATGACCTTCCCGCCGGGGGCCAGATGCGCCCGGGTCGCCGCGAGGGTTGTCCAGGGGTCGACGATGTGCTCGAGGACGTCGTTGAAGGTGATCAGGTCGAAGGTCTGGTCCTGATCGCCATCGAGCACCTGGGGGAAGTAGCCGGTGATGACCCGGTCGAAGGCCGAGTGTTGCCTCGCGTACTCGGCCTGGGACGGGACAGACTCGATGCCGAGGAGGTAGGGGTCGGGGCCGAGCGCGGCGCGCAGGGTGGCCGCGAATCCCCCTCTGCCGCAACCGACATCGAGCGCTCGACGCACCCCCTGCCGGGGAAGGTAGGGCTCGACGTCGGGACGCGGAGCGTCGATGTAGACATCCTGCTGAGGCAGTTCGCCCGGACCCGGCGCGGCCGCCCGCTCGGAGTTGTGAGACATCACGCACTTTCCATCGACATTGGTGGGGAGTTACCGCCAGGTTATCCGACGGGTTGGTGGGCCCGAAGGGCGATCATCCGTGGCCGACAGCGGTGCGCTCATATGGCCGAAGGGGGTCGGGGGCGATGGTGGCGCGGGCGGGGTCGAAGGCCGTCTCGGGTCCGGTCCGAGAGGTCTGTAGGCGCAACGCGCCGGGATCGGCGAGGGTGAGCGCGAGTTCGGGGAAGCTGGAGTAGTGCGGGCCAATGATGTGAGCCGAAGCCGCCAGCAGGTAGAGATCGGCGACCGCCGCGGTGAGGGCTGGGCCGGAGTTGTAGCCCCCCTTCGCCCCCAGCGAGACGATCCCCGGGATCTCAGAGCGGATCTGTGCCTCCGCCTCGCTCGTGTCACACGAGAGGAAGAAGGGGACCTCGGGCCAGATCGTGCGCAGCTCGCGGAGGCGCTCGAGGTACCACGAGACGGGGGAGTGCTCCAGGGTTTCGGCGTGCGAGTTGGGGTGCGCGCGCACCATCACCCCGATCCACGGCGTGCCGCTCAGGTCTCGAGAATGCACCTCGCGGACTCGCTCTGCGACCGCCGCGACCGGGGGAGTTCGCCGCAGGATCTCCTCCCACCGCGGAGCCCCTTCGGGCAGGTGCAGCGCGTGTGCGGTGCGGATCACCCAGGTGCCCTCATCTCGGGCCTGATCGAGCCACGTCAAGGTGTGATCGCGCACGGGATACCGGGCCGTGATGAGCGGCGCCGTCCACGCGGGCAGCGTCGCGATGTCGGTCTGCCACAACTCATCGAGCCGCGCGCCGAAGCGACGATCGGCGGGCCAGATCGACTTCACCTGGCGTCCGGTGTGCTCGGCGAGCGCCACCGCCCCAAAGAGCGCGCGGACCCGGTTGCCCAAACCGTGATAGGGACGGGCGATCGAGATCACCGTCTGATGACGGGTTAGTGACATGATCGCTCCTAAGGAGTCCTGCGGTTGGTGCCCCCGAGCCTTGATGGTACGGCGCGGGTCGCGCGATGGGGGCGGGTTTCGGGACGCGTGAAGGGAGGGCGACGGTGCCTCAGTTGAGCCCAGAACTGTTGGCCTTCGGACTCCTTGCTCTCGGCTTGGTCCCCAGCGCGATCGTGGTGCTGCGACGGTGGCCGCGCCTCGGCCTGATCGGGTACATCCTGGTCATCGCCTTCATCCCGATCTGGGTCGTCGTGCCGCTGATCGTGCAGTGGCCGCTCATTGCCGCGGTCGGGATCGTCGTGATCGGTGGGATCCTCGCGACCCGTCGGACGGCGCTCTGGGCCACGCCCATCGACTTCCTCATGGTCGCCCTCGTCCTCGTCTCGATCGCCCCCTTCGCCGTCGGCGCACAGACCATCCCGCCCGTGTTCGCGGCCCTCGCGACCTGGCTCGGCGCCTACCTCGTGGGGCGGCTCGGGACCCCCATCGTTGGCTACGGCTGGATCTGTGATGTCATCGCCGTCGTCTTCACGATCGTCGCGGCCCTCGCGATCATCGAATTCGTGACCGGCTGGCACGGGCTCTCGTCGTGGGGTCCTTCCAACAGTGCCCGGGTCGTCTGGGGGACGATCCAAGAGCGGGGCGGGCTAGCGCGCGTCGAGGGTGCCTTCGGCCACTCCATCGCGCTCGGGTCGGCCCTTGCCATGACCGCGGTCCTCACCCTCACCTCCCGCTTCGCCGCCTCCGTGCGGATCCCGATGATCGCCGTTCAGGTGATCGCGGTGGGGCTGACCTTTAGCCGGACGGCCCTCATTTGCGCGGTCCTTGGCCTCGTCATCGCGGTCGTCTCGCTGGAGGGCCTCAGCCGGCGGATCCGCGGGGTCCTCGTCGTTGCCCTCGTCGGGGCGGCAGCAATCGCCCTTCCGCTCCTGCAAGATGTCTTCGAGCGGGCCGACGAGGCGGCCGGGAGCGCGGCCTACCGGGGCCGGCTGTTGGACCTCCTGCCCGAGATCGCCCTCTTCGGCACGTCGGGGGCAGTGCAGTACGCACCGGACGGGACGGTGTACTTCGGGACCTTCCAGTCCATCGACAGCCAGCTCGTCCTCTTCGGCGTCGCCTACGGCTGGATGACCCTGGGGTTGGTGCTTCTCCTGCTGCTGCTCGCCGTCGGCGGTACGATCGCCGGGCGTGGGAGTTCAGCGAGCATCGCGGTCGTCGCCCAGATCCCGGCGCTCATGACCGTCGCCTTGATCACGCAGTATGAATATCTCTTCTGGTTCGTCGTCGGGGTGGCAGCGGCGGACTTCGCTCGACGCACCTCACCGCCAGGGGTCGGTGCGACCATGCCCGCTCAGACGCTCACCGGAGCGAGGCCCAGGGAGGGTGCCAGCCGATGAAGTTACGCGATCTCGTGACGAGCCTGCGCAAGCGATGGCTCTACGTCGTGATCCCGGTCCTGCTGGCGTCCTTCGCCGTGGGCCTGTGGTCCAAGGCATCGGACCCGGTGTACACCGCGCGCTCGAGCGTGTACTTCTCGCTGCCCTTCGGGCAATCCGCGATGGACCTCTCCCAGGGGGCGACCTTCACCCAGCAGCAGGTGGGTTCGTATGCCGAGCTCGCCGGGCAACCCATCGTGCTGCGGAAGGTCATCGACGATCTCAAGCTCGATGCGACCCCGCGGGAGTTGAGCCGAACCGTCGTCGCGCGGCCGCTGCCCGATTCGGTGATCGTCAATATCGACGCCGAAGGGGACTCCGCCCAACTCGCCGCCGATATCTCCAACCAGGTCGCGAAGGAACTCGGCGAGGTGGTGCAGGATCTTTCGCCGAAGGATGAAAAGGGCGAGCCGTCGGTCGTCGTCACCCAGGTCGCCACGGCCCAGCCACCGGAGTTCCCCTCAAGCCCGCAAACCCGCCGCAACGTGGCAGCGGCGGCGGTTGGAGCGCTGCTCCTCGGACTGATCCTTGCCCTGGGTCGTGAGGCCCTCGACACCAAGGTGCGAGAAGAGGCCGATCTGCCCTCTGGGACTCCGGTGCTCGGCAGCGTCGAAAACGGTCGTTCGGGTCATCCCAGCAATACGCGGCGTCGAGGGATTCCACGTCGCATCGGCGAGCGAGATCGCGCGGCCGAGACGCTGGCCCGCGCCGAGGCCTTCCGCAGGCTCCGGACGAAGCTTCGGTTCATCGACGTCGACCATCCGGTGCAGGTCATCGCGGTGACCTCCTCCGTCGCCGGTGAAGGCAAGACGAGCACGGCCATCGATTTGGCCCGGTGGATCGCCGCGGATGGCCTGCGGGTCCTGCTCATCGATGCGGACCTGCGCCGCCCCCGGGTCGCCGAGTACCTCACGATCGAGGGCGCCATCGGCCTCACGGACTACCTCGCCGGGGACGTCCCGCTTGATTTGGCGATCCAGCAATGGTCCTCGGATCACCTCGCCGTCCTCCCGAGTGGCTCGATCCCGCCAAACCCTTCGGAGTTGCTGGGTAGCGCGGCGATGACCAGCCTGCTCGACACCCTTCGCAACGAGTACGACTTGGTCCTGCTCGATACCCCACCGCTCGTCCCCGTGGTGGACGGTGCCGTCGCCGGTGCGGCAGCCGACGGCGTGCTGATGGTGGTCCGCCACGGTCGCACCTCCAAGCACCAAGTCGCGGTGGCCCTCGAGACGCTCCGGTCGGTCGACGCGCGACTGCTCGGAGTGGTCTTCAACCGCACCCCGAACCCCAACGCCTGGGGACGCCCGGCCGGGTACGGCGTCTACGAGACCGTCCGAACGGACGACTCATGACCCCAAGGGCGGCAGCGCGACGGTGAGTGAACCACGCGGGAGCGACGGCCCGAGGGTCGAAGGGGGTGCCGCGCACCACGCGGCGTCCGGTACGCGGATGGTGATGCTGGGCCAGGCCGGTCGCCTCGCCCTCCAGGTGCTTTCCGTCGTGATCCTCGCTCGGTTGTTGTCTCCGACCGATTACGGACTGATGGCGCTCGCCTTGACGGTGGTCGCACTCGGCGAGGTCTTTCGTGACTTCGGGCTGTCAACCGCAGCAATCCAGGCCCCCCACATCACCCGTGCGCAGCAGTCGAACCTGCTCTGGATCAATGTCGGCCTCGGCGCGACCCTGGCCCTCATCATCGTGGCGAGCGCACCCTTGCTCCATCACCTGGAGCGCTATAGCCCGGTCGTGGGCCTGCTGCAGGTGCTCTCGGTGACCTTCATCATCAACGGTGTGCTCGCGCAGTACCGAGCCGACCTCAGCCGGCGGCTACGGTTTGGGGCCTTGGCCGTCAGCGACGTGGTGGGCGCCGCTGTCGGGGTAGCATCCGCGATCGCCGCCGCCCTCGCTGGGGCCGGGGTGTGGGCGCTCGCCGTGCAGCAGCTCGCCGGGGTCATCACGACAGCCGCGCTCGCCATCCTCTTCGCCGGATGGCTGCCTCGCTGGCCGGATCGCTCGGCCGATGTCCGGCCGATGGTGCGCTTCGGTGTCGGCATGGTGGGGACTCAGTTGCTCGGCTACGGCAACAATTACGTCGATACCTACACCGTTGCGCTGCGATTCGGGCCGGTCCCGCTGGGCCTTTACGACCGGGCCTTTCAGTTGCTCATGCAGCCGCTCAATCAGTTCCTCAACCCCACGACATCCGTGGCGGTACCTCTGCTGTCACGCCTCACCCCTGGAGGGGAGGAGGCAAACCGATTGCTGCTGCGGGGGCAGGCGGCCCTCGGCTACACGCTCATGGCGGTGGCGGCCTTTGCGGCTGGTGCGGCCCCCGCCATCATCGCGCTCGCCCTCGGCCCGCGCTGGAGCGAGGCCGCGCCGCTATTCGCCGTGCTCGCGTGCGCGGGCGCTGTGCAGGCCCTGGGGTACGTCAGCTATTGGGCGTTCATCGCCCGGGGCCTGACGACTCACCTCTTTCGCTACTCCCTCTTCAGCATCGTGGTGCGGGTCGTCTGCGTGGTGGTCGGGAGTTTTGGCGGCCTGATCGGGGTTGCGATCGGTTTTGCGGTCGCGCCGCTGATCCAACTTCCGCTCGGGATCTGGGTGCTCTCCCGGCACACTCCGTACCCCGCGCGGGCGCTGCTGGTGGGGGCGGGCCGGGCGCTCACCGCCGCCGCCGTCGCCGCGATCACGACGGGTGCCGTGCAGCACGCGACGGCTGCCTTCTCGCCGGTCGTGCAGTTGGTCGCCTGCGGAGCAGCGGCCGTGAGTGCATACGGTGTGGTCGCCCTGGTCATCCCGTCCGTGCGCCGAGACCTGCGTGGCGTCGCGGCCTTCGCCCGCCGGGTCCTCACCCGCGACCGAGTCCACGTGGCGTGAGGGCGTGGGCTGCACCACACGTTTGGCGGGATCGACAAATCTTAAGATTCTGACCAGTAACATGGCCAGGGCCGAAGGGGGGCGTGGGGGCGCTTTACGCCCCCGGCTCGTCTCCCTGGCTAGCCGGGGACCGGAAGGAGTTGGGTGAATGGCCGTCACTGATGTGCTGATCGTGTGCGCTGGCAACGCGTGTCGATCGCCTGCTGCACAGATCCTGCTTCGCGATGGCGTGGGGGATCTGCCGGGCGTGGGTTCGTGGTGCAGCGTGACGAGCGCGGGCACCGAAGCCGAGGGCGGCGCAGAGATCGATGAGCGGACGGCAAGCGCCCTTCGCTCGATCGGTGCGGACCCCGACGGGTTCGTCACCCGCCGACTTGATGCGGCCATGGTTCGACACGCCGGCCTCATCCTGGTCGCCACCCGGCGGCACCGCTCACGGGTCGTGCGCCTCGACCCCTCGGCGATCCGGCGCACCTTCACCCTCGCCGAAATGGCCCGCTTCGCCCGAGCCCTTGGCAAGGAAGAGGACCCAGCTGGCGGCGCCGTCAGTTGGGACCGCCTCGCCCAGTACGCCTTGGACCACCGTGGCGTCATCTTGCCGACGTACCTCGACGACGATGACATTGCGGACCCGCGTGGTCGCTCACGACGGGTCCACCGCAAGACGGTTGCCGTCATCGCCGACGCGATCTCCGACCTGCTCGAGATCGTCGGGCCCACACCGAAGGCCGAGCGGTCGTCGGATGAGGGCGACGACGAGGCGACGGTTGTGCCCTTCGTCCCCGCCACGTCCGAGCAGGGCGAGGCGTCCCAGGCGGTTGTGTGCGCTTCCCGATAAGGCTCGTGCGCGAAGGGTGGCCCTCGCCGGTCCGGCGCATCGCATCGCGGTTCACCTGGTCCGACCCTCGAGTGATCCTGGCAAGCGACCCGGATCCCGAGCGCTTCCGGGCGGCGATGAACGCGATCCACGTCGGGGGCACCTACAAGATCACCGGGAGCGACCGGCACCGACCGGTCGATGATCTGCTGCTCGACGCCGTCGACCTGACCGGAGCGCACATCGTCGATATCGGGGCCTCGGACGGATCGACCTCCGCTGACCTGATCGACCGAATGCCGGCCGATTTCGGGGCGTTCACCATCTGCGACAAGTACCTTGCGCTCGATGCCCGATGGGTCGGCCGCCGGATGGTCCTCACCTACCCCGACTCGTCCCAGCCCGTGCTAATCGCCGGCCCCCGCTTCTTGAGTTGGCCCGAGCAATCCCGGGCCGTGGCGGCGTTGACGCGGCGCATTGCCGAGCGAGCCGTCGGACGTTCCGCGACCTCCGTCTCGCTGCTCGGGCCGGCGGCCCAGTCCCGGATCGCCGCCGACCCCAGGGTCACGGCGCAGACCCACGATGTCTTCGAGCCGTGGCCGGGTCCGACCGCTCCTCACGTGATCAAGGTGGCAAACCTCTTACGCCGGCTGTACTTCAGCGACGATCAGATCGTGCGTGCGCTGAACGCGATCCTCGCGAGCCTGCCCGATGGGGGACACCTGCTGATCCTCGACAACCCGCGCATCGAGGGGATCCAGATCCGCGGGGGACTCTTCCGCAAGGATGAGGGACGGTTTGTCACGGTATCGACGACCGCCCACGCCCCCGAGGTGATCGATCTCGTCCTCGGCGACGCGGTCCGGACCGCCGCAGATCAGGGATAGCGCGGGCCGGTCCGGCCGCGGAACCCATCGATGGCGCCACGCAGGGCTGGCCACCACGTCCGACGCGGGTGGATGAGCTGGCGGCGACCGCCTTCGAGGAGGACCCGGTACGCGACGACCGGAGTGGTGAGCACCCAGCGGCGTCGGTCGCGTCGACCGAGGTGCTTGCGCGCGTAGGTCAGTCGGCCGCGCACGTTGTAGTAGTAGTAGACCGGCGACTTCGCACGGCTCGGTGTCGTGCCGCGGTGAGTGCCCCCTTCGTCGTGGACGGCCTGGCACGACGGATCGACGCGGGGCTCACCCCCAGCCATCACCACCCGGCGGCTGAGGTCGACGTCTTCCCAATACAAGAAGTAGTCCTCGTCGAATCCGCCGATCGTGGTCCACATCGACGCGGCGATGGCGAAACAGGCACCGCTCACCCAGGGGCGCGATCCGGGCGGCGGTCCCGCTGGGGACCGGAACCGGGCGCGCGTCTGGCCGCGCTCGATCAGCAGATCGGCAAGGGACGCGAAGTGGCTCCCATCGGGGCGAACCACGACCGGCGCGCGCACCTGCGCAGGGTCCTGGAGGACGGACTGCGCCAAGGCCCGAAGGTCATCGAGGGGCAGGTAAGCGTCGGGGTTCACGAAGACCAAAGCGGTGGCTCCCGCGCCGAGGGCGGCCGACGCCCCGAGGTTGCAGCCGCCACCAAAGCCGGGGTTGCCCGGTGGCGAGATAGCGTGCCAGCCGTGGAGTTCGCACATCGCCTCGACATCGCGACGCTCCTCACTGCTGCTCCAGCTGTCGACGACCGCCACGTACCCCGGGAAGGCGTCGCCGACCGTTTGGGTGAGGTTGTCCTCGACCAGCTCGTGCGAACCGTAGTTCACGACGATCACCCCGACCGTGGCGAGGATGTCATCGTTCACTCGCGTGATCCTTCCTCGGCGGCCCGGCGTCGCGCGTACTCGTCGTAGGAATGCCCGAAGGCTCCGGCCACCATGCCGGTCCCGATCGCGGCGCGGCGCAGGCCGAGCACGCGCCGGGTGACGTCGCGGCGGGCGAGGCCGGCCAGGGCCTGCAGCCCGCCGACCCCGACCCGGGCGATCCCGCCGCCGACACTTCCGCATCGGCCAGCGACCCGGCCCAGGCGGCTCGAGCGGCGGCGCTGCGAGAGGTGGGCCCGCGTGTTCCCGAACCGGTAGGCGAGCGTGATCAGCCAGCGACGTTCGAGACGCTCCGGTCCGACGGTCTCGACGACATGGGCGTGTTGGGCCCACCGGATCGTGCCGCCTCGGCGGACCAGGGTCGAGGTGAAGACACTGTCCTCGCCACCGGTCAATCCGAAGGCGGGATCGAAGCGCAGGCCCAGGCGCCGGACGGTGTGCAGGTCGAGCAGGAGGTTGTTCGTGGCGCATTCGCGCAGCGCTTGGCCATTGCGCCGTGAGGGTCGGATATAGGCGGCGCGGACCCATTCGTCGGCCTCATCCGGAAGGGCGGTGCTCACCCGGCCAGCAATGGCGTCGGCGCCGGTGGCCCGCTTCATGGTGACCAACTCACTCAACCAGCCGGGCTGAGGTACCTCGTCGTCGTCGAGACAGACGAGCAGGTCGGCGTCGGCACTTTCGTCAAGCGTCCGGTTCCGCACGGCGCTCACCCCGGGCACGGGCTCGACCACGTACCGCGCCCCGAAGGCACGGGCCGTCGACTCGGCGGACGCGTGCGGATCGTTGTCGACGACGAGTGTCGAGACCTCCACCTGGCCCGCGGCGCTCAACGCCTTCGCCTGCCGGACGCTCTCGTCCAGGGCGGCCCGAAGGAGCGTGGGCCGCTTGAACGTGGGGATCGCGATCACTACCCGCTCCATGAGGAGCCCCCGCCCGCGTCGGATCTGCCGAGGGCGAGGCGTCGCGCCAAGCGGTAGGCCTCGCGGTGCGCGAGGCCCGCCCCGCCCCATTCGCGGGCGGACAGGTCGGGCGGATTCGAAGGGGTTGGCGCGGCGAGGGCGCGCTCGAGCGCGTCGACCGTGAGGTGGCCGCTATAAAAATGAACCCAGCCCGGACCGACCTCCGCGGCCAGGGCTTGCGTCGCGTCATTGACCGGCACGAGGACCGGTCGGTCCAACGACAGCGCGGCCAGGGCAGTCCCGGAGTTATGCATGTGCCGGTAGGGCAGCACGATGAGCTGAGCCGCCGTGATGGCCGCCACGAAGTCCGCGTCATCGAGATACCGCAAATCCACGCTTACCCGAGGGTCGGGCGCGACGCTCTCGCGGATCGCCTGCTCGATCTCGCTCGACGTGGGGTTCCCGGAGATGGTGAGCGAGAGGTCGGTCCGCTCGCTCCGCCGCATCACCTCCACGAGGTCCTCGACGCCCTTGTACCGGCGGATCAGCCCGACGAAGGCTGCGCGCCCAGGGACCGGATCTTTCCGGGGGTACGCGGCAAACCAATCCCGGTAGTGGCCGTGGAGGATTGTCACGAAGTGATCGCCCTCGGGAAGCGTGGTGGTGGGGTTGATCACGATGCGCAGATCGGTCATCGCGGCAGTGCGTTGCAGGAGGATCCGCTGGCTCCACGGCACATCCGGCAGGGCCAGGTTATGGACGGTCTGCACGAGCGCGGTACGTCGGACGGCGCACCGCGCGAGGAAGGCGGCGTAGAGAGCCCGCTTCGCGATGCCCTTAACGCCCCCGCCGTCGATCAGGGCTTCCGGCCAGTGCAGGTGCACGACGTCGAATCGCCCGCGCACCGCCTCGCGCCAGGAAAAAGTGACGTGCTCGACCCCGGGGTCGGCCTGCAGCGCCTGGCCGAGTTGGACGATGTATGGGTTGGTGGTCGGGCGCGGCTGCGGGAAGGACTGCATGACGCGCAAGGGGCGCTCGGGGGTGGCGTCGGAGCCCCGCTCTGAGAGGGCGGCAGCGACCTCCCGCCGGTAACGCTGCGGGGCGAAGGTGCCCTCGGCGGAGCGGGCGTCCGCGAGGGCCGCTTCTCGCACACTGGGCCACTCGTCGATGACGTGATGCAGGGCGTCGGCGAGCGCCTCGTGGTCGCCGGGGGGCACCGCATGGCTGGATGCCGACCCGGCGATGGCTTCGACGAGGCCCCCGATCTCGCTCACGACGACCGGCCGCGCGGCGAGGCGGGCCTCGACGGCGGTGTTACCTAAGGATTCCGGCAGGACCGAGGGGACGACGACGATGTCACTATCGGCGATCGCGTCCCAGACGGAAGGGCGGAATCCGTGCAGCCGGACATCACCGGAGCCGATCAGGTCCCCGGCGTCGTCCTGAAGGTGCTCGGCGAACCACTCGTAGCCCGCGAAGGTGTCCCCGACGAGGTCGAGGCTGACCCGAACCCCCTTCTCTCGCAGCGAGCGCACCGCACGGATCGCCACATCCGGGCCCTTCCGGGGGGAGATACGGCCGATGTAGAGGACTCGGACGCCATCGACGAGGCGCTCGCGCGGGGCAGTGACGGTCGGTGGGCCCGCGACTCCGTTTGTGATCACTCGAGTTCGTTCCGCCAGGGCCGGGACCGCTCCGCCCACCACCATCGCCGAGTACTCGCTGTTAGCGATCAGTTCGTGCGCGGCCCGTAACGGGCCGAAGAGGCCGAGTTCGACCGCCCTACGGGGATGCCGCTCGGCCTCATGGATGTGGCACACCGTGCGGGCACCGCTAAGGCGCGCCGCGATCAGGACCGAGGGGATCGTCTGGGTGCTGACGTAGACGACCCGCGGGCGGACTCGAGCCAGCAGCCCAAGGATGGAAGGGGCAGACCGCAGCGCCGTCGCGGCGAGCCGGGCGAAGCCGCCTGGGGTGAGGGCCGACTTGCGCAACACCGGCATCGGCAGAGTGCGCCACGCGACCCCGAGCCGATCGAACTGCTCCGTGAGCGGTCCGGCCGACGGCACGACAGCGAGGACCTCTTCGCCCGCCTCGAGCAGGCCCCTGACCGACTCGAGGAACATGCGATCAGACCCGTACAACTCGGCGCCCGGGTGGACGACGAGGACGGGCCGGCCCCGGCGACGGCTGCGTGTGCACACCCCCTCGACGCTACCGTGAGGTGCCCTTGCGTCGGCACGGCCTCGGCAAGAGAACTTCTTGCCCCAAACGGCTGCGAAGTCCCGATCCGGCCGATAGCCTCTTCGCGGACAGGTGGCAGTGGGGCTAGAGGGGGATCGTGAGCGTCATCGGGTATGCGGCCGGCGCGTGGGACATGTTCCACGTCGGCCACCTCAACATCTTGCGGCACGCTGCGTCGCGCTGCGATTTCCTGATCGCCGGGGTCGTCGATGACGACATGCTGGAGGCTGCCAAGGGACGCCGCCCGGTCGTGCCCGTCCACGA
Organism: Janibacter sp. GXQ6167; assembly: GCF_041365945.1. Lineage (NCBI taxonomy): Bacteria > Bacillati > Actinomycetota > Actinomycetes > Micrococcales > Intrasporangiaceae > Janibacter > Janibacter sp. GXQ6167. The sequence continues at coordinate 74,769 of NZ_JBGFSK010000007.1, forward strand.
GCGCGCCGAGATCGTTTCTCACATCCGCTATGTCGACGCGGTGCACGTCGAGACCCAGCCGGACAAGGTGCTCACCTGGCGCGAGCGCCCCTTCGATGTCTTCTTCAAGGGTGACGACTGGAAGGGAAGCCCCAAGGGGCTGGAGTTGGAGCGCCGCTTCGCCGAGGTTGGCGTGCGGGTCGAGTACTTCCCCTACACCGTGCACACGTCGAGCACGGCGTTGCGGCGGGCGCTGGACTCCGTGAGCCCGCCCGGTTCGCCGCGGCTCTCGGTCGGCGAGGCGCGCCGCTAGCCGAAGCGACTACCCTTCGCCAGCGTGAGTGATACCTGGCTCGTCATCGGTCTTGGGAACCCCGGACCCCAGTACGCCGGCAATCGGCACAACGTCGGGGCCATGGTCGTCGATGAGTTGGCGGCACGCGCGGGGGTCACCTTGCGCACGCATAAGGCGGGGGCGAGCGCCGAGTCGATCCGGGTCGGTGGTGTCCCTGGCCCCCGCGCGATCATCGCCGTCCCACACTCCTTCATGAACCTCTCGGGAGGACCGACCAAGGCCCTCGCCTCCTTCTTCTCGGTCGACCTCGACCACGTCGTCGTGATCCACGACGAACTCGACATCCCCTTCGGCGAAGTCCGGCTCAAACGCGGCGGCGGCGAAGGGGGGCACAACGGTCTGCGCTCGATCTCCTCCAGCGTGGCGAGCAAGGACTACCAGCGGGTGCGGGTCGGGATCGGCCGGCCACCGGGGCGCACGGACGCTGCCTCCTTCGTGCTGAAGGACTTCTCGACACCAGAGCGTAAGGAACTGCCCTTCCTGCTCGACGCGGCTGCCGATGCCGTCGAGCTGCTGATCACCAGGGGTCTTACCGAGGCTCAGCAGGTGGTGCACGCGCCGAAGCCGTGAGGTCCGCTCGGGCGTGAGTCCCGGGTTGTCGCCCTGCTGAGGCACACTGGTCTGCGGTATGAGTGAGACGAACTTGGCCCCCCTTGGTGCCCGCCTGCACGACCTCCCGGTGGTCCGTACCATCCGCGAGCATCTCGGCTCCACTGCGGAACTTGATGTCGTGGCGCCCGCCGGTCTGCGCGCGCCGTTGGTCGGCGCGCTCGATGCGCCCGGGGTGCAGCTCGTGATCACCGCGACGGCACGCGAGGCCGATGACATGGCGAGCGCGTTGCGCGCCATGCTGCCCGAACACGACGTGGCGACCTTCCCCTCCTGGGAGACGCTCCCGCACGAGCGGCTCAGCCCCCGCAGCGACACCGTCGGGCGTCGCCTCGCCGTCCTACGCCGCCTCGCTCACCCCGACCCGGATGACCCGACGTATGGCCCGCTCCGCGTCGTCGTCGCTTCGGTCCGCGCCGTGCTCCAGCCGATCGCTCGTGGTCTCGGCGATCTCGAACCGGTCGCGCTGCGGGTCGGCGATGAGCGCCCGCTGGAGGAGCTCGCTGCCGACCTCGCGGCCGCCGCCTACGTCCGCACCGACTTGGTCGAGCGGCGCGGTGAGTTCGCCATCCGCGGCGGAATCCTCGATGTGTTCCCGCCGACGGAGGAGCACCCCCTTCGCGTCGAGTTCTTCGGGGACGAAGTCGAAGACATCCGGTGGTTCAAGGTCGCCGACCAGCGCAGTCTCGAGCCCGCCGAGCATGGCCTCTGGGCACCGCCGTGCCGAGAGATTCTGCTGACTGACTCGGTGCGAGCGCGCGCCGCCGAGCTGGCCGAGCAGCTCCCCGGGGTCGCGGACATGCTGACCAAGGTCGCCGAGGGGATCGCCGTGGAGGGGATGGAATCCCTCGGGCCGGCGCTCGTCGATGGCATGGAGTCCGTGCTCGATGTCCTCCCGCAAGGCAGCGGCGTCGTGGTCGCCGACCCCGAGCGCGTGCGGACCCGCGCCCACGACCTCGTCGCGACGAGTGAGGAATTCCTTCAGGCGTCCTGGGCCAATGCCGCCGCCGGCAATCAGGTCCCGATCGATCTCGAAGGGGTGCTCGGCACCGCGTCGCACTGGACGATCGCCGAGGCTCGTGAGCACGCGCTCGACGTGGGTCTGCGGTGGTGGACGCTCACCCCCTTCGCCATCGATGAAGACCTTGCCGACCGGATGGCCGATGCGGTCGAGCACGATCACGTGACGATCCGGATCGAGGCCGAGGAGGCCCCCCGCTATCGCGGAGACACCGAAGCCGCCGTGAGTCAGGCCCGGGAGTGGATCGCCGAGGGTTGGCAAATGCTGATCGCGACCGACGGTCCGGGGCTTGCGACGCGCGTCGCCGAAGTCCTGCGTGAGCATGACCTCCCGGTCCGCCTCGGCGGCGAGACCGCCGACGGCATCATCGCCATCACCGCCGCGCGGATCGGCACCGGCTTCGTGCTGCCGGAGGAACGTCTCGCGGTCTTAAGCGAGGCCGACCTATTGGGCTCCTCCGGGAGCGGCGGTTCCACTCGCGATATGCGGGCGATGCCCTCGCGGCGGCGCAAGCAGGTCGATCCGCTCTCCCTGCGTCCCGGGGACCACGTCGTGCACGAGCAGCACGGCGTCGGCACCTTCGTCGAGATGATGCAGCGCACCGTCGGCGGTGCGACCCGCGAGTACCTCGTGATCGAGTACGCGCCGTCGCGCCGCGGGCAGCCCGGCGACCGCCTCTTCGTCCCGAGTGATCAACTCGATCAGGTGACGCGCTACGTCGGGGGCGAGTCGCCGACGATCAACAAGATGGGTGGCAGCGACTGGAGCAAGACCAAGTCGCGGGCCAAGCGCTATGTGAAGCAGATCGCCGGTGAGCTGATCCGGCTCTACAGCGCGCGGATGGCGACCAAGGGTCACGCCTTCGCGCCGGACACCCCGTGGCAGCGCGAGCTCGAGGATGCCTTCGCGCATATCGAGACCCCCGACCAGTTGAGCACCATCGATGAGGTCAAGGCCGATATGGAGCTCGCGGTCCCGATGGACCGCCTGGTCTGCGGTGATGTCGGCTACGGCAAGACCGAGATCGCCGTCCGGGCCGCTTTTAAGGCCATCCAGGACGGCAAGCAGGTCGCGGTGCTCGTCCCGACGACGCTGCTCGTCCAACAACACCTCAACACCTTCTCCGAGCGCTACGCGGGCTTCCCCGTCGTCGTGAAGGCCCTCAGCCGCTTCCAGACCGACAAGCAGGCCAAGGAGGTGCTCGCCGGGCTCGCGGACGGTTCGGTCGACCTCGTGATCGGCACCCACCGGCTCCTCGGCAACGAGGTGAAGTTCAAGGATCTGGGCTTGGTCGTGATCGACGAGGAGCAGCGCTTTGGCGTCGAGCACAAGGAGCAGTTGAAGGCGATGCGCACCGCCGTCGACGTCCTTGCGATGTCGGCGACGCCGATCCCGCGCACGCTGGAGATGGCCGTGACCGGCATCCGCGAAATGTCCACGCTCGCGACGCCCCCGGAGGAACGTCATCCGGTGCTGACCTTCGTCGGTCCGTCCGAGGACCGTCAGGTAGCGGCCGCGATTCGGCGCGAGTTGATGCGCGAGGGCCAGGTCTTCTTCGTCCACAACAACGTCTCGACGATCGAACGCACCGCCTCCCACCTGCGCGAACTCGTCCCCGAGGCGCGGATCGAGACCGCTCACGGCAAGATGGGTGAGCACCGCCTGGAGCAGGTCGTCCTCGACTTCTGGGAGCGCCGCTTCGACGTGCTGGTGTGCACCACCATCGTCGAGACCGGCCTCGACATCTCCAACGCCAACACCTTGATCCTCGACCGGGCGGATCGGCTCGGGCTCTCCCAGCTGCACCAGTTGCGCGGCCGCGTCGGCCGGGGCCGCGAGCGCGCCTACGCCTACTTCCTCTACCCGCCGGATAAGCCCCTCACCGAGACCGCGCACGACCGGCTGCAGACGATCGCGTCTAACACCGACCTCGGTGCGGGCATGCAGGTCGCGATGAAGGACCTCGAGATTCGCGGTGCGGGCAATCTCCTCGGCGGCGAACAGTCCGGGCACATCGCGGGCGTGGGCTTTGACCTCTACGTGCGTCTCGTCGGCGAGGCGGTCTCGGACTTCAAGGGCGAAGGGGGCAGCGCGCCGGCCGAGATGAAGATCGAGCTCCCGGTCAACGCCCACCTGCCGCACGAGTACATCCCGGGGGAGCGGCTCCGCCTGGAGGCCTACACCAAGCTCGCCGCGGCGAGCGACGACAACGAACTCGGCGAGATCGTCGACGAACTGCGCGATCGCTATGGCGATCCGCCGGAGCCGGTCGAGAACCTCGTCGCGGTGGCGCGGCTGCGGATCCTCGCGCGCACCGCGGGTCTGACCGAGATTGCGATGCAGGGCCAACAGGTCCGGTTCGCCCCCGCCGAGTTGCGTGAATCCCAGCAGCTCCGCCTCGCCCGGGTCTACCCGCGCTCGCTCTATAAGGAAGGGACCCGTACGATCTTGGTGCCGAAGCCGACCACGGCCCGGATCGGGGGCAGCCCCCTTCGGGACCAGGCGGTGCTCACCTGGGCGAGCGAGCTGATTCACTCGGTCTTGCTCGACCAGATTGCTCCGTCGGCTGACTCCGGATCGACCGTCGCCGGGTCCGCCCGCTGATAGCTCTTAAGAAAAACGCGAAAGGACCTGATGATCGTGATCGCTCGTCATCGCCTCGCCGCCGTCGCGCTGGTTGCTGCCGGCGCCCTCACCCTCGGCGCCTGTGGTGGAGGTGACACCCCGGCCGCTGTCGTCAACGGCCACGAGACCACGATCGCCGATGTCCAAGACGCGACCCGGGCGGCCAATGAGATCGCCGCACGCAATGGCCAGCAGCCGACCTCGCCCTCCCAGGTGCTCGGCACCCTCATGTACTCAAGCGAGGTGATCGCCTTCGCCGAAGAAAATGGGATCGCGGTCCCGACCACCGACTGGGTGCGCTCCGAGGTCGGCAAGGTTGTCGACGTCGGTGACGGTGCGATCACCTACTACCGGACGATGATCGCCGCCCAGGGCCTAAATCAGGAGCAGGGCGCCAAGTTGGGGGAGCGGCTGCAGTCGACCTCGGTGACGCTGAACCCGCGCTATGGCCGGGTCAATGACCAGCACATGCTTGAGGCGTGGGGAGCGGACTGGATCAAGCCGGTCGAAACGGCCGACCCGAACGCGGCCGATCCGGGTGCCCCGGCACCGGCCCCGGACGCACCCGCGCCTACTCCCTGATCAGGACGACCCTTCCATGAGCGGGCCGAGCCGGACCGACGCTCAGGCGGGACGTGTCCTGCTGCTCGCTGCTAGCCCACGAGTGGCGCCGGGACTGCTGAGCCGCGAAGCCTGGCGCGCGCTGGACGAAGCCGATCTGCGGCTGGCGTCCGCCTCGGACGAGCCGCTCGCGCTCGCGGTCACCGCGGAGGGTTTGGCCTTGGAGGCCACCGCCGCGACCTCCGCAGACCTTCTGGCCCGCGAGCTTGTGACCACGGCCGAGCAGGGGCGGACGGTCGTGTGGTTGGGTTCCGCGGACGGTGACCCTGGGTTGCACGACGCGCTCGCGGCGGAGGTCTCGGCGCGCACCTCGCCGCCCGACATCGAGGTGATCGTCGGCTCGTGGGATGCCCAGGGCGCGCGGTTGCTCGATGCCGTCGCGGTGATGGACCGCCTCCGGTCCCCAGGCGGGTGTCCGTGGGATGCCGAGCAGACCCACGAGAGCCTCCTGCCGTATCTGCACGAAGAGGCCGAAGAGGTCGCCGAGGCCATCTCGGGCCTCGCCGACGGGCGGACTCACCCCGAGGATGTCCGTGAGGAACTCGGCGACGTCCTGCTCCAGGTCCTCTTCCACGCTCGGGTCGCGCAAGAGGCGAGCGATTCTCCCTTCGATATCGACGATGTCGCCGGGACCTTGGTCGCGAAGTTGGTCCGGCGCCATCCCCACGTCTTCGGGGACGCCTCCGCCAGCACTCCGGCCGAGGTCGAGGAGCAGTGGGAGCGGATCAAGGTCGCCGAGCGAGTGGAAAAGGCCACATCCCGCTCCCCGTCGACTACCGACGGGTAGCATCGTCAGGGCTCCCGCGTGGAGCATCCCCTGACGCGAAGAAGGAGGCCGAGATTGGCCCTCACCAGTGCAACGGTCACAGCGAGCGACGAGAGCACGAGATATGACGCGATCGTCGTCGGTGCCGGGACCTCGGGCGGGACAATGGCCCGCGATCTGGCCGAAGAGGGTTTGCGAGTCCTGGTCCTCGAAGCCGGCCCGCACCTTTCTCGCGAGACCTACCCCCGCAATGAACTCGACGGAAATAGCTGGCTGTATTGGGGCGGGGGGGTCGAGCTGAACACCGACGCCTCGATCGGGACGCTGCGCCCCCGGGTCGTCGGCGGCGGGGGCATCGTCAATCAAGCCCTGATGGACCGTTTCGATGACATCGCGCTCGATGATTTCCGCGCCGCCTCCGGAGTCGATTTCTTCCGCCGCGACGCGATGGCGCCGTACTACGAGCAGGCCGAGTCCCGGATGGCGCTCGAGGAGGTCCCCGAGCAGTACCGCAACCGCAATGCCGAGATCTTCGCCGAGGGGTTCGCGCGCAATGGCTATCGCGTCAAACCCTTGCGCCGCGCCGAATCCAACTGCCATTTCGAAGAGGGCAACTCCTGCGTCGAGTGTCTCGGCGGGTGCCGGATCGACTCCAAGCAGAGCCCCAATGTCACCTCGATCCCGAAGGCCCTCGCGGCCGGGGCCCGCCTGATCTCGCAGATGGAGGTCGGCGAGGTCGCCGAGACCGCCGATGGGGTAGTGGTCCGCGCCCGTGGCGCCGATGGCGTGGAGCGCACCTTCCGCGGCGCCCGGCTCGTGCTCGCTTCGGGCGCGATCGGCAACTCAAAGTTGCTGTTGTCCTCGGGCTTTGATGAGCGCCTGCCGCGGATCGGGCACGACTACTACACCCACCCGCAATACATGAACCTCGCCCTCTACGACGAGCCGGTGGGAGCCTTCCGCGGTCCGTTGCAGAACTACAAGTCGGACGATGCCGGGTTCCGGCGGCAGGGATTCAAGCTCGAAAATGTCTTCGCGGGACCGGTCGGGATCGCGATGCTCGTCCCCGGGATTGCCCGAGAGCACAGCGAGGTGATGGCCCAACTCGACCATCTCGCCTGCGTGGAGGTGTGCGTGCGGGACACGACGCCGGGGCGGATCAGGATCGCAAAGGGAGCGACGGGCGTGAAGGGGGCAATCGGCACCGCCCCGGTCATCGACAAGCGCCTCGGCGATGAGGACAAGCGGCGCCGCGACCACGGCATGGACGCGATCCGCAACATCTTCTACTCCACTGGAGCGAAGAAGATCATCCCCGGGCGGATCGGGATCGGTCTGCACCTCATGGGCGGGCTCGGGATGGGTCAGGGCGCGGACGACTCCGTGGTCGGTGCCGATTTCCGGCTGCATGGCTCCCGGCGGATCTGGGCGGCGGACTCCTCGATCTTCCCCAATGCCCCCGGAGTAAACCCATCGCTCACCATCCAGGCCCTGTCGATCAAGGCTGCCGAGACCATCGTGAAGGAGAGCCGATGAACGCCGGACCCATCGTGCCGGAGGTGGCACCACTAACGGCCGCCCAGCGTCGCGGCCTGCACAAGCTCGGCGACATTGTGATCCCCGGCGATCCCGAGGCCGGGCTGCCGAGCTTTACCGACTCGGGTGTCGCCGACGAAGTCCACCGGATGCTGGCGTGGATGTACGAGTCCGATCGCTCCGCCGTGCTGATGATGCTCGATGCCTTCGCCCGCATGCCCCGTCCGGCGGTGCGGGCCGTCGTCGAAGCGACGGAGCGCGGCGACCGCGCCCCCGGTCCGCTCGGTGCGGGCCTGCGGATGGCGAGCTTCGGCGTCAAGGGGCTCATCGTGTCGCTCTACTACTCCGGCGTGGATCGCGGTGGAGTGGTCCATGGGGCGATTGGATATGACGCGACGATCACCGCGCACCCAGAAGAGCCTGACCGTAGCCTCGCGTCCAGCGCCTCGCTCCCACCGAGCGGACTGGCCCCCCTTCACCCGACCCCCTCGCAGCCGGAAGTGAGCGTATGACCAAGCCCTACCCCGACCCGCAACTCACCGCAGCCGGGGCGATCGAGCGCGCCCGAGCCGCGGCGCCGTCCCTGGCGCGCCCCACGATCAAGGAACGGGTCGCTCACCTGGCCCGGCTCCGCTCCGCGATCCTCGCGCGCCGCGAGGAGATCATCGACGTCGTCCAGGCCGACACCCGCAAGTCGCGCTCGGACATCCTCGTCTCGGAGATCTTCGGCGGCCTTGATGTCGTCTTGTGGTGCGAGAAGAACGCCGCCGACGCGCTCGCCGATGAGAAGGTCCCGACCCCACTCACGATGATGGGCAAGAAGTCCCTCATCGCCTACGAGCCGCTCGGGGTGCTGCTCGTCATCTCGCCGTGGAATTACCCCTTCTATCAGGCGATCGCCCCGATCGCGCTCGCCATCGCCGCGGGCGACACGGTGGTCTACAAGCCGAGCGAGCACACCCCCTTGACCGGGCTCATCGAATCCCTCCTGGAGGACGCGTCCTTCGCCCCGAACTGGGTGCAGATCATCTACGGCGATGGTGCCGTGGGTGCCGATCTGCTCGCGCAGGGCCCGGACAAGGTGATGTTTACCGGCTCGACCGCGACCGGGAAGAAAATCATGGCCGCGGCGGCCGAGCAGCTCATCCCCGTCGAACTCGAGCTCGGCGGCAAGGACGCGATGATCGTCTTTGACGACGTTGACATCGACCGCGCCGTGGCCGGGGCCCTCTGGGGCGGGCTCACCTCGACCGGTCAGTCCTGCACCTCGGTCGAGCGGATCTATGTCCAGGACGGGATCTACGACGTCTTCGTGCCGGCGCTGGTCGCAGGCGCCCAGGCCATCAAGCAGGTCGTCGACGCCGATGGGGACGGTGACATCGGTGGGATGGTGACCGAGGCGCAGGTGCGCGTCGTCGCCGAGCACATCGCCGATGCCAAGGCAAAGGGGGCCACGGTGCGCACCGGTGCCGACTGGGATGGGTCCAACCCCCTCATCCCGCCGATGGTGATCACCGACATCCCCGGCGACGCCCTGATCGCGAGCGCGGAGACCTTCGGCCCGGTGCTACCGGTCTACCGCTTCACGACCGAGGCCGAGGCGATCGAGCGCGCCAACGCGAGCGATTTCGGTCTGACCGGGAGCGTGTGGAGTAAGGACCTGGACCGGGCGACGCGGGTCGCGCGCGCCCTTCGGGTCGGGGGAGTCTCCATCAACAACGTGATGGCGACCGAGGCGACCCCCGCTCTGCCCTTCGGCGGTGTCGGCAATTCCGGGATGGGGCGGTACAAGGGTGTCGCCGGGCTGCGCGCCTTCGCCCACGCGAAGTCGATGGTGATCGACAAGGACTCATCGGTCATCGAGGCGAACTGGTTCCCGTACACGAAGGAAAAGCACGAGCTCTTCACCCAGATGATGCTCGCGTGGTTCTCCGATCGCGCCGACCGGCTGCCGCGCTTCGCCCTCTTCGGCACCAAGCTGGAGAACTACTCGAAGAAGGCCCGCCGCTAAACCGGTGTCAGGAAGGGGGCGAGCCCGCTTCGTGGCTGAGCGATAGGGTCGGGAGTGGGACTTCACCCCCTTCGCCAACCCTTTGAGGAAGTGACCTAATCGTGGCCAGCATCGAAGCAATCGGAGCCCGGGAGATCCTGGACTCGCGCGGTAACCCCACCGTCGAGGTCGAGGTGGCCCTCGACGACGGCACCATCGCCCGCGCTGCCGTCCCGAGCGGCGCCTCGACCGGCGCGTTCGAGGCCGTCGAGCGTCGGGACGGGGACAAGAAGCGCTACCTCGGCAAGGGCACGCAGGACGCCGTGACCGCCGTCGAGGACGACCTGATGCCCCGCCTGCTCGGCTTCGAGGCCAGCGAGCAGCGCCTCGTCGACGGCGAAATGCTCGCCATCGACGGCACCGACAACAAGGGGACGATCGGCGCCAACGCGATCCTCGGCGTCTCGCTCGCCGTCGCCCGCGCCGCAGCCGACTCCGCTGGCCTGCCCCTCTTCCGCTATGTCGGTGGGCCGAACGCGCACATCCTGCCGGTGCCGATGATGAACATCTTGAACGGCGGCAGCCACGCGGACTCCAATGTCGACATCCAGGAGTTCATGATCGCGCCGATCGGTGCGCCGTCCTTTAAGGAGTCTCTCCGTTGGGGCGCCGAGGTCTACCACGCCCTGAAGGCCGTCCTGCACGACAAGGGCCTCTCGACCGGTCTCGGTGACGAAGGGGGCTTCGCGCCGAACCTCGACTCCAACCGCGCCGCCCTTGACCTCATCATCGAGGCGATCAAGGCCGCCGGGTACGAGCCGGGCAAGGACATCGCCCTCGCCCTCGACGTCGCCGCGAGCGAGTTCTACAGCGACGGCTCGTACACCTTCGAGGGCGCGAGCAAGTCCGCCGACGAGATGGTCGCCTACTACAGCGAGCTCGTCGACGCCTACCCGCTCGTCTCGATCGAAGACCCGCTGAACGAGGACGACTGGGATGGCTGGGTCGCGATGACCACCGCGCTCGGCGACAAGGTCCAGCTCGTCGGCGACGACCTCTTCGTCACCAACCCCGAGCGGCTCGGCAAGGGCATCGACATCGGCGCCGCCAACGCGCTGCTCGTCAAGGTCAACCAGATCGGCTCGCTCACCGAGACCCTCGACGCGGTCGAACTCGCTCAGCGCAACGGCTACCGCTGCATGATGAGCCACCGCTCCGGTGAGACCGAGGACGTCACGATCGCCGACCTCGCCGTCGCGACCAACTGCGGCCAGATCAAGACCGGCGCCCCGGCCCGCTCCGAGCGCGTCGCGAAGTACAACCAGCTCCTGCGCATCGAGGAGGAACTCGACGACGCGGCGGTCTACGCCGGCGCCGGCGCCTTCCCCCGCTTCAAGGGCTAACGGACACACGCTCGACGAGCACGTCGCGAGCCCCCTTCGCCTGGCGAAGGGGGCTCGCTCGTCGTTGCTGCGGCTAGTCGACGGTGCTCAGCCAGATCGAACCGGGCCGAGAGGAGCGCAACGGCGCAGGCACGGCCTCGCGGTGCTCGGTCCAGTACCAGTCGGAGAAGAAGTCGATCTGCCATCGTGCGCTGTCCGCTAAGAGCGCATGCAGGAGATAGATCTCGGTCCACGCGCGTCCCTGACGGAGCCAGGAGTCGGGATACTCAAACGGCCAGAAGATGTCGTGAATCTGGACGTGCACGCCATCGGGGAGAAGGGGGAGCGTGTGAAGGAAGAGGTGGAGCACGTCGGAGCCGGGCTTGGCGACATGGGTCGAGTCGATGAAGAAGATATCGCCCGGCGCAACCAGGGCGGCAAGGTCCGCGGGAGGGATGTCCTGGACCTGCTCTTCGCGGATGGTGACCCGCGCGGAATCAGCGGGCCGAAGGACCGACCTCAGCCGGTCGGCGTAGGGGTCGACGCAAAGGACGGAGGTCTCGAGGTCGAAATCGTCGATGGTGTCGAGGGCGATCGCGGTGGAGTACCCGGATCCGATCTCGACGAACGAGCGGGGACGAACCCGCCGGATCATCGCGCGCAGCACTGCCGCATCGGAGGCTCCGAACCACACATTGCCGTCGACCCAACGGTTATTTGCCGGCAGGGCAAGGTCCAGCTGACGGGCCAGTTCGATCTGGTGGTCGGGGCGAAGGTCGACGCCGAGCGGTTCACCGTTTGCGTGGATCGCGCGTTCGAGGTCGGCGCTGTTCGGCAGAGGTGAGTAATAGTGTCCGGGCGGGACATATTGGGGGTCGGAGATGTCCGCACGGAGGTTCAAGAGCACCTTCTTCGCGGCATTAACGGTGCTTCTCCCGATCATGTTCGAAAGGCTATCCAGCGGTCACTGCACTGTCTTTCGAATGCGATAAAGCGGTCACCTGGCGGGCCTCGACCCGGCCGAGCCGGACCACGCCACGTGAAGTGGCGGCCGCGGTGGGTCGCTCCCGGGGAACGGCGCCCTCGGCACCTAGGCTTAAAGCGCGCATCCCGCACCGCGACAGCTAGGAGTGAACCGCATGACGCCTCGGAGTCCGCGACGCCCGAGTGGCTCGCGCCCGGCGACGCGCGGCACCCGCAAGCTCGGCGAGCGGCGCCCTCCGACGACGCAGCGCAAGGCGATGATGACCACCCGGCGGTGGATCGCGCTGGGTTCGATCCTGGTGGTGCTCGCGGCGATGATCGGGCCGACGATGAAGTCCTATCTCGACCAGCGCGCTCGCATGCACGAGCTCGCCGCGTCCAACGAGATCCTGGACAAGCGGGTTGCCGAACTCGAGCGCGAAAAGGCCCTATGGGAGACCGACTCCTATGTCGAGGCCCAGGCCCGCAAGCGGCTGAAGTTCGTCAAGGTGGGCGACCAGGCGTACACGGTGATCGATCCGAACGCCAAGCCGACCGAGGTCGACCCGGACACCGGCACGGCCGTCGCGGAGTCGCAACTGCCCTGGTATCGACAGATCGAGGACTCCGCTAAAGCGGCCGATGACCCGAATCATGCGCCGGGGCCGTAATCTGCTGGCGTGACCGACCACGACCGCGCTACCCCAGAGGGGATCAGCGACGCTGACCTCGCCATGGCCGAACGCCAGTTGGGCCGCCCCCTTCGCGGCGCCATCGACGTCGCGTATCGCTGCCCCTGCGGAGGTCCGGCAGTGGTGCGGACGCTGCCGCGGCTACCGGATGGCACCCCCTTCCCGACGAGCTACTACGCGACCTGCCCGCGCCTCACGGGCGCGATCTCGACCCTGGAGAGCCAGGGACTCATGGTCGAGCTCAGCGAGCGGATCGCGAACGACGAGGAGTATCGAGCAGCGTACGAGTGCGCCCACGAGGACTATCTGGCTCGGCGGGGTGAACTCGGCGAGGTACCCGAAATCGACGGGATCTCGGCCGGCGGGATGCCGACTCGCGTGAAGTGCCTCCATGTGGTTGCGGCGCATGCACTGGCGGTCGGGCCGGGAGTGAACCTGCCCGGCGACGAAACCCTGGACCGGCTACCGCAATGGTGGACGGCAAACCCCTGCTGCGGCGGCGCCGCAGACGAAAGCGAGTGACCATGCGGGTCGGAGCCATCGACTGCGGGACGAATTCGATCCGCCTCCTCATCGCGGACGTGACCATCTCCGACGATGGGGCGCGCTCGCTCGTCGACGTCGAACGCACGATGGAGGTCGTCCGGCTCGGCCAGGGTGTCGACCAGACCGGTCGACTCGACCCGCAGGCCTTGGAGCGGACCCTGATCGCCGCGCGTCGCTACGCCGAGCAGTGCCGGGACGCTGGGTGTGAGGCGGTGCGCTTCGTCGCGACCTCCGCGACCCGCGATGCCGAGAACTCGGCGGACTTCGTCCAGGGCGTGCGCGAGGCCTTCGCGGACTTCGGGATTGAGCCCGAGGTGGTCTCCGGTGACGAAGAGGCAGAGCTGTCCTTTGCCGGTGCGACGGGGGCCCTTGCGACCGAAGAGATCGAGGGGCCGTACCTCGTGGTGGACCTCGGCGGCGGTTCGACCGAGATCGTGCGCGGCACGCACGACGTGATGGGAGAGATTTCCCTCGACATCGGCTGCGTCCGAATGACCGAGCGACACCTCCACTCCGACCCGCCGACCCAGGCCGAGGTCGACGCCGCCCGCGCCGACATTGCCGAAGCGCTCGATCGCGCCGAGGCGACCGTGGGCTTCGGCGGGATCCACTCGCTCGTCGGGCTCGCCGGCTCGATCACCACGGTGACCGCGCACGCCCTTCGCCTGCCCGCGTACGACTCCGCCGCCATCCACCTCGCGACGCTCTCCCCGAGCGAGGCGATGGACGCCGCTGAGGAGCTCGTCCAGTTCACCCGCGCCGAGCGGGCCGCGCTCGGCTTCATGCATCCGGGCCGGGTCGACGTGATCGGCGCCGGGGCACTCGTCTGGTACGAGATCATCGACCGGGTCCGGGCGGCAAGCCCTGGGGTAACGGTCGTGACCTCCGAAAAGGACATCCTCGACGGCATCGCCTTCTCCGCCGCCGAGCGCGCGAGCGGCTGACCTCCGCAGACTTTCCGCACGGTGGCGTGAGACACGGTGTTTTAGTAGGTGCGGTAGTGCGGACTGCGTAGTAGTGTGTCAGTCACAACACCGAGAAGGGGGTGCGCCCGTGGACTCAACTCAATTGGTCAAAGGGGTGCTGGACCTTGCCGTGCTGGCTGTCGTGGCCGACGAGGACGGCTATGGATATGACATCGTCCGGCGGCTGCGCAGTGGGGGGCTTGAAGACGTCGGTGACGCGTCGGTCTACGGCACGCTCCGGCGGCTGTACGCGGCGGGCGTCCTCACGTCCTATGTCGTGCCCTCCGACGAGGGACCACACCGCAAGTACTACGGCATCAACCCACGCGGCCGCGACGTCCTGCGCGACCACGGGAAGACGTGGCGCGCCTTCGCGACCACGGTCGACGGATTCTTGACCACGGCAGGAGTAGACCAGTGAACACGCAGGCAGTGCACCCCGAGGTGGCCCAGTACGTCGCGCAGGTTCGCGCCTACCTCGCCGATCTCAGTCCCGACGAGGTCGAGGAGCTCACCGCCGGGCTCGAGGCCGACCTGACCGACGAGCGCGAGGAGAGCGAAGGGGGTGCCGCCTGGCGAGCCCGGGTGGGTGAGCCGGCGACCTACGCCGCCGAACTGCGCGCGGCGGGAGGCCTCCCTCCGGCTCGGCCGGCGCCCCCATCGGAGAGGAATCTCGACCCCTTCGAGCAGGCGGTGGCGCGCTGGGACGCGTGGGCCAAGCCGGAGTGGCTACAACCCCTGCTCGAGGTCGCGCGCGTCTTCGCCCCCGTGGGATGGGTGCTGAGGGGCGCCATCGCGGCCTTCGCGACGGTCGGGCTCGTCGGTCTGATCAGCGCCTCGCTGCTCCTTCCCGGCCTCGTCGCTCTGGTGGGCCTGGTCGCGCTCTCGATCTGGTTGGGGCTCCAGGTCCGGCAGGGGCACGTCTGGGCACGGGTGATCGGGGCAGTGGGTAACGCCTTCGCGGTCGCGGTCGCCGCTGTCGTCCTGTTCTTCATGGTCCAAGGCGCGACGGCATCAGCGGACTACTCGGACATGCCAGTCCAGGACGTCTCGGGCCTCACGATCGACGGCGAGCCGGTGACGAACCTGTACGCCTACGACGCTGACGGCAACCGAGTCGAGCGGATTCGCCTCTTCGACCAGCGTGGTCGGGCCCTGAAGGTCTTCACTGAGCAGGCGACGGCCGATGGAGGCCGCGAAAGCCGCGAGGAAACGGTCTTTCCCGTCCCCAACGGAGGCGACCCGTGGAAGCCGGCCCTGAGCGAGGACGGCCTGGAGCCCTGGGAACCGGCGCTGCGCCTCACCCCCCTTCAACTGGTGAGCCCATCCGCCTCTCCCAGCGCTGCCCCGACGCCGTCGCCGAGCACGAGCCCCCGCGAGGACGGACGGGATTCGAGCGGGTCACGGACGACGTCTCCACCGACCCGCTAGGGAGGTCACGAAGCCAGGGGTGGGCGCGGTGCAGGGGGCCGCGCCCACCCCTTCGTGCCGCTTTCGCGCCCCTTAGGATTGACCTGCCCCCGTAGCCCAACTGGCAGAGGCAGGCGACTTAAAATCGCCACAGGTGCGGGTTCGAATCCCGTCGGGGGCGCCTTAGGGTGTCCGCCGCCGATGCTCGTAACGGGGGCCGCGCGAGGCTCCACCGGATCGTTGCCGTCCAGTCAGGCGCCTGTCAGTCATGGCATTTATGCTGGTCGCAGTTCTCGACGTCGGCGAAGACGATCCGCCGATGCGCCCCGACCAGGAGGACCGATGTCCAACCCCTTCCTCGACCGGATTGAGCGAGGCGCTCAAAACGGTTACGCAGGCTTTCGTGAGTCGGCGCCCCAGCAGCAGGCCCAGCCCCAGCAGAGCCAGTACCCGCAGCAGGGCTACGGCCAGCAAGGCTACGGCCAGCAGGGCTACGGCTACCAGCAGCCGCCCGCTCCGTCGGGCTATGGCCAGCAGGGTCAGTTCGGGCAGCAGTACCCGCAGCCCGGGCAGCAGCAGGTCCCGGCGCCGTATGACGATGGCCGCGCCGTCACCCTCGATGACGTGATGATGAAGACCGCGACGCTCTTCGCGGTCTTGATGGTGACCGCCATCCCGGCGTGGTTCCTGGCGCCGAACTTCGGCCCGGTCTTTTGGGGTGTCGGCCTGATCGCCACCTTGGGTCTCGGCTTTGCGATCTACCTCAAGAAGACGATCAGCGTCCCGTTGATCCTCGCCTACGCGGCCTTCCAGGGGCTCTTCGTGGGTTCGATCAGCCGGACCTATGCGCTGGCCTTCGACTCGGAGAACACCCCGATCTTCCAGGGCATCGTCGTCCAGGCGGTCCTTGCGACCCTGTGCGTCTTCGGTGCGATGTTCGCCCTCTATAAGACCGGCGTCATCAAGGTCACCCAGAAGTTCCGCTCGATCGTCTCGATGGCGATCCTCGGTTACTTCGTCTTCGCGATGATCAACCTCGGCTACGCGATGCTCACCAACACCCCCTTCGGGTTCGGCGGGACGACCTGGCTCGGGGTCGGGATCTCGCTGTTTGCCACCGGGCTCGCCGCGGTGACCCTGACCCTCGACTTCGACTCGATCGAGAAGGCGGTTGCGGCCCGTGCGCCGGAGAAGTTCTCCTGGCTGCTCGCCCACGGCCTGCTGGTCACGATCATCTGGCTGTACCTCGAGATCCTGCGTCTGCTCGCCCGCATGCGCGACTAGAGGTGATCGACCGTGACCGTTTCACCCGTCCCCGAGACGGTCGCGCGCGAACTGACCCGCGCGGTCCGGCGGTGGCAGCAGTTGCCGCTGGACCGCGCGGTCTCCTTTGTCCCGGCCGTGCATGACCTGATGGCCGAACTCGCGGGCACCGATGTGCCGGACCTCGGGCCGGCAGTGATCATGGACCAACTCCGGGTCGTGATCTACGACGCTTATCAGGCGGGCGAGCCGCCCCCTTCGGACCTGGACGATCGTCTGGCGGAGCTGCGCCTCACCTGGGCGTAACGGTCGTGCCGCGTCGATCAGGAGAGGCGTTCGTAAATAATCGCCATGCCCTGACCACCACCGACGCACATGGTCTCGAGGCCGAAGGTGCCGTCGGTCGCCTGCAGGCCGTTGAGCAGGGTGGTCGTGATGCGGGCGCCGGTCGAGCCGAAGGGGTGACCGAGGGCGATCGCCCCACCGTTGATGTTGAGCTTGTCCTCGTCCATCCCGAGGTCATCGGCGCTCGCGAGCACCTGCACCGCGAAGGCCTCGTTGATCTCGTAGAGATCCATGTCCGAGATCGACATCCCCGCGTGAGCAAGGGCCCGACGCGACGCCTCGACCGGGCCGAGGCCCATGATCTCGGGGGAGAGCCCCGAGACGCCGGTCGCGACGACCCGGGCGAGCGGGGTGAGGCCGAGTTCCTTGGCGCGGGTGTCGCTCATGACGACCACAGCGGCGGCGCCGTCGTTGAGCGGGCAGCAGTTGCCGGCGGTGACGGTGCCGTTCTCCCGGAAGACGGGCTTCAGGCCCTGCAGTGCCTCGAGGGTGACACCCGGGCGCGGACCGTCGTCGGTGCTGATCACGGTGCCGTCGGCGAGGGTGACCGGCGCAATCTCCCGCTCGAAGAAGCCGGACTTGATGGCGGCTTCGGCGCGGTTCTGCGAGCGCACGCCCCACTCGTCCATCCGGAGGCGGTCCATGCCGCGCACGGTGGCGACATTTTCGGCGGTCTGCCCCATCGACAGGTAGACATCGGGCAGCAGACCCTCATCGCGCGGGTCGGTCCACACCTCGTTGGTCTCGGCCATGCGGGCGCTGCGCTCGGCGGCCTCGGCGAAGAGGGGGTTCTGGTCCTCCAGGCTGGAGCCCCCGGCTCCGGAGAAGCTGTTGTAGTTCGAGACGCTCTCGACACCGCCGGAGACGAAGATGTCGCCCTCGCCAGCCTTGATCGCGTGGTACGCCATCCGCGTGGTCTGGACCGAGGACGCGCAGAAGCGGTTGATCGTGGCTGCCGGGAGGGCGTCGTAGCCGGCGAGGACCGCGATGACGCGGGCCATATTGGAGCCGGCCTTGTGCGACGGCTCGGCGCAACCCCAGTAGAGGTCGTCGATGGTGTTGGGGTCGAGCCCGGGCACCTTGGCGAGGGCAGCGTGGAGCACCTGGACCGAGAGATCGTCGGGTCGGATGTCCTTCAGTGAGCCCTTGAACGCTCGCCCGATCGGGGTGCGAGCGGTCGAGACGATGACGGCTTCGGTCATTGGTCCTCCATGGTTCGTGGCGACGCGGCCCGGCAGGGCAGCGTCGGCCTCAGATGCCTGCTGGCTCGATGGTAATGCCCAGTGAGCGCTTGCTTAGCGTGCGTTCGCTCACCCTGGGTCGGTTGGGAGTGGGGCCGGGGCCTGGCGGCGCCGCCGGAGCATGGCGAAGCGCCCGCGCGGTCCGATCGCGTCGCCGTCGACGGTCGTCGGGCTAACCTCGGTACCAGGCGTCTCGACCGCACGGTCGGCCGCCTCGCTCACCGGCTCGACCCCTTCGCCGCGGTGCGCCTGCGGTTGATCATCGTGCGGGCCGCCACCGGGCCAGGCCTCGAGTGCGGCGGCGACGCTCGGTAGCAGCGCGGAGGCGACCCGCGCATAGCCAGCGGCCGAGGGGTGGAAGCGGTCCTTGCTGAACATCACCGCCGGACTCGCCTCGAACTCCGGCCCCAGCAGGTCACCCATGGAGACCGTGCGCGCCCCCGCCTCCACCACGGCGACGGTCTGCGCGGCAGCCAACTCGCGGCTCCAGCGACGAAGAAGCTCCGAGAGAGGGAAGGGAATGGGCTCGACGGTGCCAAGATCCGGGCAGGTCGCGACGACGACCGGGACATCGAGAGTGCGCAGGTACCGCACGGTGCGCTCGAGGTGCTTCACGGCAGTCCGCCGGTCGATCCGATGCGTGACGTCGTTGCCGCCGATCAGGATGACCGCGACATCGGGTTGATTCATCCGAGCGAGCGCGCGGGAGAGTTGAGCGGGCAGATCGGAGGACTCGGCCCCGATCACGGCCTCGTTGATGAGCTCGACCGGGCGACCCATGATCGCGGCGAGCCCACCGGCGAGGATTGCCCCGATCGTTTGGTATCGGTTGTCGGCGCCGAGACCGGCAGCGGTGGAGTCGCCCAGGATCAACAGTTCGACTGGGGTTCCGGGGGCGGCGCCGTAGGTACCGTCGTCATCGGGTGCGCCGTCGAAGGGGGAGCCGACCAGGTGGCGGGCGAACTTGCCCTGGAGTTGGATCAGCCCATACCCGAGACCACCGGCCGCGGCAGCGGCGCCAGCCGCCCCCACGGTTCCGAGCGCTAGTCGCCCCACGGTCCGTCCGAGCCCTGCCATCGGCGTGCTGCCCCCTTCGCGATCGCTCCGGTCACCCACAACCCTAGGCGCCCGGCGTTGGCCGCCCAACCCCTCGACCGGCCCCTGACGTGTCACGTGCCACATTGATTGGGTTGGTGCGCGAGTGGGCAGAGATGATGTGCTGCAACGATAGACGCGTTCCCTGACGCACCACATGACCAGACAAGGAAGTGCCGGTCGATGACTGAGTACCCCCACCTCTTCGAGCCGCTCGACCTCGGCTACACGACCCTGCCGAACCGCACGATCATGGGATCGATGCACACCGGGCTCGAGGACAAGGCGCGCGACTTCGACCGGCTCGCGACCTTCTACGCCGAGCGGGCCAAGGGTGGCGCCGGGCTCATCGTGACCGGCGGCTTCGCGCCGAACCTCGTCGGGACCTTCTATCCCGGCGCCTCCAAACTGACCACTCGCCGCGAGGCGCGGCAGCACCAGCAGATCACCGAGGCCGTGCATGAGGCGGGCGGCAAGATCGCGCTGCAGATCCTGCACGCCGGGCGCTACTCCTACCACCCCTTCTCGGTGTCGGCCTCCTCCACCAAGGCCCCGATCAGCAAGTTCACCGCGCGGGCTCTGAGCGAGAAGGGGGTCCGCCGCCAGATCCGCGCTTTCGCTCGGGCCGCGGAACTCGCCCGGATCGCGGGGTACGACGGCGTCGAGATCATGGGCTCCGAGGGGTACTTCATCAACCAGTTCCTCGCGCCGCGGACCAACCAGCGCACAGATGGGTGGGGCGGGAGCCCGGAGAATCGGCGTCGCCTGCCCGTCGAGGTCGTCCGCGCGGTGCGCGCCGCGGTCGGTCCCGACTTCATCATCTTGTACCGCCTCTCGGTCCTCGACCTCGTCGAGGATGGCCAGACCTGGGACGAGATCGTCGCGCTGGCCAAGGAGATCGAGGCGGCGGGGGCCAGCATCATCTCGACCGGGATCGGCTGGCACGAGGCGCGGGTCCCGACGATCGTGACCTCGGTGCCCCGCGGTGCCTTCGTCGCGAGCGCGGCCCGGCTGCGCCCGCACGTCTCGATTCCGGTGGTCACGACCAACCGAATCAACATGCCCGATGTCGCCGAGGACATCCTCGCTCGTGGGGATGCGGACATGGTCCAGATGGCGCGCCCCTTCCTCGCGGACGCCGAATGGGTCAACAAGGCCGCCGCTGGGACCCCCGAGCGGATCAATACCTGCATCGCCTGCAACCAGGCCTGCCTGGACCACACCTTCTCGGGCAAGACCACGTCATGCCTGGTCAACCCCCGGGCGGCGCACGAGACGATCTTGACGATCGGCCCGACCCAGACCGCGAAGAAGGTCGCCGTCGTCGGCGCCGGCCCGGCGGGGCTGTCGGCGGCCAAGACCGCGGCCGAGCGCGGCCACCGGGTCGAGCTGTTTGAGGCCGGATCCGACATCGGCGGTCAGTTCTCGATCGCGATGCGGATCCCGGGCAAGGAGGAGTTCTCGGAGACGATCCGCTACTTCCGCGGCGAGCTGGACCGGCTGGGCGTCAAGGTCCACCTCGGTTTCCGCGCCGAACCGGAGGACCTGGACGGGTTCGATGAGGTCATCCTCGCGACCGGTGTCGAGCCGCGGGTCCCGCAGATTGAGGGCATCGACCACCCGAGCGTCGTCACCTACCCGCAGGTCGTCTTGGGCGAGGTGGAGGTCGGCAAGCGCGTCGCGGTCGTCGGAGCCGGCGGCATCGGCGTGGACGTGACGGAGTTCCTCACGACGACCTCGTCGCCCACCCTCGACCTGCCCGAGTGGAAGAAGGAGTGGGGCGTCGCCGACGAGTCCGACGCCCGGGGCGGTCTTGCCACCCCCGAGCCCGAGGCGTCTCCGCGCGAGGTCTACCTCGTCCAGCGCAAGACGTCCAAGATCGGCAAGGGCCTCGGCAAGACCTCCGGGTGGGTCCACCGCGCGGCGATCAAGGCGAAGGGGGTCCACCAGATCACCGGAGCCAGCTACGACAAGATCGACGACGCTGGCCTGCACATCACCGTCGATGGTGAGCAGCGCGTCCTCGCCGTCGACCACATCGTGATCTGCGCCGGCCAGGAATCGGTTCGGGCGTTGGTGGAGCCGCTGGAGGACAAGGGCGTCACGGTCACCGTGATCGGCGGCGCCGACGTGGCGGCCGAACTCGACGCCAAGCGCGCGATCAAGCAAGGCACCGAAGTCGCAGCGGCGATCTAACCCCCTTCGTCCTCACTTTGCTTAAGCAGCGCCTAGATGCTCACCCTCGTGGGTAAGCATCTAGGCCTTGCTTAAGCAAAGTCGGCACGAAGGGGGAGCTGCGGGTGGGGCGGGCCTCGGCCGGCACCCCGATTTCGCGGGTTGCCCACGCGATAGCCTCTCGGAGCATGAGTGCACCTGCTGATGGGTCGGACGGCCTGCGTGTCCTGAACCGCTCGGCGCTGGAGGCCCTCGGGCTCACCTGGCCCGAAATCACCGATGTCATCGAAGATGCCTTCGCCCAAAAGGCGCGCGGGGAGGTGCAGAACCCGCCCAAGCCCAAGGTCTCGTCGCGGGAGCGCTCCTTCGCGCATGCCATGCCCGCGTACCTCGGCGGCAGCGACGCGTTGGGCCTGAAATGGGTGACCGGTTACGACACCAACAAGGGCGCGGGCCTGCCTTACATCTACGGCACGGTGATCCTCAACGACTCCTCGACGGGGCGCCCGATCGCCCTGATGGATGGCGGCTGGATCACCGAGATGCGCACCCCGGCCGTCTCCGGCGTCACCATGCGTCATGTGCCGGTCACCGCGGAGCGCTTGGCGATCATCGGCTGCGGAGCTCAGGGGCGCCGACACCTGGAGGTCGCCCTCAGCGAACACCCGCAGGTCGAGCAGGTTCGCCTGTACGACACCGATCCGGAAGCGGCTCGTGCGGTCGCCGCCCTCGCGGGTGAGCGGCGGACCGTGATCGCCGAGTCGCCGGCCCAGTGCGCCGAGGGTGCGGACCTCGTGATCACGACGATCACGAGGGCGCTCGACCCGAAACTGGATGCTCGTCAGACCGCCGAGGATGCGCTCCTTCTCCCCGTGGACTACGACGACGCGCTCGCGGCCAGCGCCTTCCACGAGGCGTCCTTCTACGCCGTCGATGACCTCGGGCAGTACGGGTCGGTGGCGGGGGAGAAGTACTTCTTCGACTTCCCCGAGCCGATCTCGCACTTGGCGGCGATCGTTGCCGGGGAGGTGGAGGTCCCGGCGCGAGGGCGGCGAATCGTGCTCAATATGGGGCTCGCGATGGACGACGTCGCGCTGGCCGCGCTCGTCTATGAGCGGGCGCTCGAGCGAGACCTCGGCCAGGTGGTCGACTTCCCGTAAAGGGCATTGGCGCTCGCGGGCGGCACGGACGCGCGCGGCGATGGCGGGGTCAGAGACATCGGACGGGGAAACATCCCCGTCCGATGGCACGATCCCCGTCCTAGCGGGCCGAAGGGGGCGCCAAGCCCGGAGATGTTCACCGAGCCCAGCGGACGCCCTTAGCTTCGCGGCGGGACGATCTCGCTCTGAGCCGGCACCTCGTCCTGACGCAGAATCCCGACCTGGCAGGTGAGGCCATTCGGCCCGTGGTTGCAATAGCCGCCCGGGTTCGCGTCGAGGTACTGCTGGTGGTACGGCTCGGCGTACCAGAAGGTCCCGGCGTCGCGGGCCGGGCGCATCTCGGTGGTGATCTCGCCATGACCGTGGCGGCGCAGTTCCTCGGCGAAGGCGGCGGAGGTCGCCTCGACGGCCGCGGCCTGCTCGGGCGTGGTCCAGTAGATCGCTGAGCGGTACTGCGTGCCGACGTCATTGCCCTGCCGGTTGGGCGTCGTCGGGTCGTGGTTCTCCCAGAACGCCTTCAGGATCTGCTCCGGCGCGATCTGCGCGGGGTCGTAGGCGACGAGCACCGCCTCGGTGTGGCCGGTCTGGCCCGTGCAGGTCTCCTCGTAGGTCGGGTTGGGCGTGAAGCCGCCCATGTACCCGGCCGCCGTGGTCACGACCCCCGGGAGCCGCCACATGATCCGCTCGGCGCCCCAGAAACACCCCATCGCGATGTAGAGGACCTCGGTGCCCTCCGGCCAGGGTCCTTCCAGCGGGGTCCCGAGGACGCGGTGGGTGGCCGGCAGGTCGAAGGGCCGCTGGTCACGGCCGGTCAGGGCGGACTCGGCCGTAGGCATCGGCGGGTGGGAACGGTAGCCGAAGATCATGGCGCGGATTGTGCCACCGCGACCTGGGCGCTCGCTGGGTCCGGCCGGCCCGCGCAGGCCTCTTCGGAAAAGAGGAGGTGGGTTGTCGGCACTCTCGCCTAGGGTCGCCACCATGAGTTCCCCTGCCATCGAGGCTCATAACCTTGTCAAACGATTCGGCGACCATACGGCCGTCGATCACGTCTCCTTTTCGGTCCCGCGCGGCACCGTGCTTGGACTTCTCGGTCCCAACGGCGCGGGCAAGACCACCTGCGTGCGGATGATGACCACCCTGCTCGAGCCCACGTCCGGCACCGCCACGGTCGCGGGCCATGACGTACGGACCGATCCCCAAGCCGTGCGCCAATCCATGGGGCTGACCGGCCAGGCCGCGACCGTCGACGAGTTGCTGACCGGTCGCGAAAACCTCCGCATGATCGGCGACCTCTACGGCCTCGCGAAGGGGGAGGTGCGCTCGGTGACCGAGGAGCTGCTCGAACGCTTCGACCTCACTGACGCCGGTGACCGCATCGCCAAGACCTACTCCGGTGGCATGCGCCGCCGCCTCGACCTCGCCGTCTCGTTGGTGGCCTCGCCCCCGGTGCTCTTCCTCGACGAGCCGACGACCGGCCTCGACCCGCGCAGCCGACAGGATCTTTGGGGGGTGCTGCGCGACCTCGTCGCCGACGGGACGACGCTGTTGCTCACGACGCAGTACCTCGAAGAGGCCGATCACCTCGCCGATCGCATCGTCGTGATCGACCAGGGCAAGGTGATCGCCGACGGCACGCCACTGCAGCTCAAGGACAGTTCGGGCCAGGCCGCCCTCGTCGTGACCGTCTCTGAAGCCGAGCGCCTCGCCGAAGCCGCCGACCTCGTCCGCTCGGAGGTCGGCGACGTCCACGTCAATGACGCCGCCCGGCAGATCACCGCCGGGACCGAAGGGGTTGGAGCACTTACCCGGATCGCCGCGCGGCTCGATGCCGCCGGGATCGACCTCGACGACATCGGCCTCAAACGGCCCACCCTGGACGATGTCTTCCTCCGATTGACCGGCCACCGCGCCGAGGGCGAGGAGTCCTCATGACCACCATCGATACCCCACCGACGACGACGGCCAGCAACCAAGCGGCCACCCCTCGAGCCAGCGGTGCCCCCTTCGGGCGTCAGGTGCGCACGCTGGTCCGCCGCAACCTCATCCATATCAAGCGCATGCCGGAGATGCTCTCGGACGTCACCATCCAGCCGGTGATGTTTGTGTTGCTCTTCGCCTTCGTCTTCGGCGGCTCAATCCAGACCCAGGGCGCGAACTATCGCGAGTGGCTGCTGCCGGGGATCATGGTCCAGACGATGGCCTTTTCCTCCTTCATCGTGGCGCTCGGCCTCACCAACGACTTGGAGAAGGGGGTCATCGATCGCCTTCGCTCGCTGCCGATCCACCGGGCCGCGGTGCTCGTCGCGCGCAGCATCTCGAGCCTGATCCATTCCTCGATCGGCGTCGTCGTGATGGGGCTCACCGGTCTGCTGGTCGGGTGGCGCATCCACAACGGCGTGCCGAAGGCGCTGCTCGCCTACGGACTGTTGCTCCTCTTCGGTTTCGCGATGATCTGGCTCGGCATCCTCGTCGGCTCCACGATGCGCTCGGTCGAAGCGGTCAACGGGGTGATGTTCTCGACGATGTTCCCGATCACCTTCCTCGCCAACACCTTCGCGCCGAGCGAAAACATGCCGCAGTGGCTTCGGGTGATCGCCGAGTGGAATCCGATTTCCTCGCTCGCCCAGGCCCTGCGCAACCTCTGGGGTAATGGCGCGCCCGCGCCGGCCGACGCCCAGTGGCCGCTGCATCACCCCGAGCTGATGGTCGTGATCTGGTCGGTCGGGCTCTGCCTGATCCTCGCCCCGCTCGCGCTGCGCGCCTTCGGGCGGCGGACCTCCGCCTAACCCCCCGAGATCTCCGAGCGAGCACGGCGAAGGGGGCCGGCCCAGATCACTGGACCGGCCCCCTTCGCCGTGTGCCCCCACCGGTGGGGGCGAGGCCGCTCAGCCCTGGTAGGGCTTGGCGGCGGTGATCTTGACGTCGATCGTCTTGCCGTTCGGGGCCTCGTAGGACGCCGAGTCGCCCACCTTCTTGCCGTTGATCGCGGCGCCGAGCGGGGACTGGTCGGAGAAGACCTCCAGGTCGGAGCCGTCGGCGATCTCGCGCGAGCCGAGCAGGAAGGTCTCCTCGTCGCCAAACATCTCGACGGTGACGACCATGCCGGGCTCGACGACGCCGTCGTCCGGCGGCGCCTCACCCACGGTGGCGGTGTCGAGGATCTGGGTCAGCTGGCGGATGCGGGCCTCCATCTTGCCCTGCTCCTCCTTGGCGGCGTGGTAGCCACCGTTTTCCTTCAGGTCGCCCTCCTCGCGGGCATCCTCGATGCGCTTGGCGATCTCGGTGCGCCCGGGACCAGACAGCTCACGCAGCTCGGCCTGGAGCCGGTCGTAGGCGTCTTGGGTCAGGTACGACGTGGTCGCGGTCTCGCTCACGGGAACTACTCCTTGAAATGAAGTGCCGCGCCGGTCCGCGTGACCGGTCATCGGCGCTGATGTCGCGCATCATGCGCGAAGGTCTGGCCCGCGAATCGCGGCCCAGACCCGGTTTGCTTAAGAGACCAGGGTACCCGACGGTAGGCGCTACCGGCCGAAAGCGCCGATTTTTCCCCCCTTCGGACCCGATTTCTAGGGAGTTTTGAGGCACTCCTTGATCGCGGCCGTGGCCGCTTCGGTGGTCGTTTGGATGCGGACCGTCGCGATCTCGGTATCCCGCTCACTGGCTGGGATTTTCACATCCACCGAGCCCACTGGGCCGTACGTGGCATCGAGAGCGCGCGCGGTGCAGGTGACCTCGACCCCCTTCGGCCGGGTGACCTCGAATTCCAAGGTCGTGTATTCGGCATGGCGCTCGAAGCGGCGATCCTGCCAGGTGATGACGTCTTGAGTGCTCGCGAGCCCGAACCAAACGGTGATCGCGACGGCCACGCCGACCCCGAGGGTGCCGACGATCCACCAGAAGCGGTTGCTCTGGCCGGTGGTGGTCGACTCGGTGTTCATGGGGCCGGGGGACTCCTCGCGAAGGGGGTGGGCCGCGCAGGTGCGACAATAGGAGTTCCTATCGTCCCTCATGCCGGGAGGCGCCTGGTCACCCGGGGCCGACGCGGAAGGGACCGAACCAGACCCGACCGGGGTCGCCCGTGAGACCTTGTGGAGGTAACCCCACTGATGGAAGCGCTGCGCTTGATGGCCGTGCACGCTCACCCCGACGACGAGTCGAGCAAGGGGGCCGCGACGAGCGCGAAGTACGTGCGTTCGGGTCACCCCGTGCTCGTCGTGTCGTGTACCGGTGGTGAGCGCGGCGACGTCCTTAACCCCAAACTCCAGGACGACCCACACATCCAGCGCGATCTCGCCGAGGTTCGTCGGGACGAGATGGCTCGGGCGCAGGAGATCCTCGGCGTCCAACACACCTGGCTCGGATTCGTCGATTCCGGTCTGCCGGAAGGGGATCCGCGTCCGCCGCTGCCCTTCGGTTGCTTCGCCCTCGAGCCGCTTGAGGTGACGACCGAGGCGCTCGTGCGCGAAATCCGCCGCTTCCGGCCCCATGTCGTGACGACCTATGACGAGGACGGCGGCTACCCGCACCCGGATCACATCATGACCAACCGGGTCACGATCGCCGCCGTGGAGGCAGCCTCCGATCCCACCGCCTACCCGCACGCGGGGGAGCCCTGGCGGCCGCTCAAGGTCTACTACAACGCCGGATTCCACCGGAAGCGGCTCGAGACGATGCACCAGGCGCTGCTCGACCAGGGGGTCGAGTCCCCCTTCGGTGAATGGCTGAAGCGTCGCGACGGCCGACCCGAGCGCGAGGTGACGACCTGGGTCGAGTGCGCGGACTACTTCGATCTGCGCGATGACGCTCTGCGGGCCCACGCCACCCAGGTCGACCCGGACGGCCCCTTCTTCGCCCTGCCCAACGCGGTGCAGCGCGAGGTCTGGCCGACCGAGGAGTTCGAACTCGCGATGTCCTACGTCCCGACCGATCTGCCCGAGGACGACCTCTTCGCCGGATTGCCGTCCTCGCTCGCCGAGGCGGACGCGCTCGCGACCCGACCCGATCTCGACCTGGTGATCGATGCCCGCGTCGAGCCGACCGTGAAGGACTGGCAGTGAACCAACCGAGCTCCGTCGTCGCCCCCGGCTGGTGGGCCTTCGTCGCCTTCTTCGTCTTGTCGGTCGGGCTGTGGCTGCTGATGCGCAGCATGTTTACCCGGCTGCGGCGGATGAACCTGGCCGAGCGCGAGCGGGAGGCCGCTGCGAAGGCCGCCCGCACGAAGGGCGCCGACCGCCCAATCGTCGAGCGCGCACGCCAGATGGACCTGCCCGACGCGGCCCGCAAGGCGGCCGAGAAGAAGAACCCCCCACGCCGCCCGTCGGGCGGCTGACCGGCTAGTTCGCCGCCGAGGAGGCTGCGACCGGGCCGAAGAGAGCGAGCGCCGCCGCGATGAAATGACTCGTGAAGGCGAGGATCGTGAAGGTGTGGAAGATCTCGTGGAAGCCGAACCAGCGCGGTGAAGGGTTCGGCTTCTTCAGCCCGTACACGAGCGCGCCGAGGGAGTAGAAGAGTCCGCCGGCGATCACGAAGGCCATGATCGTCCAGCCCCCGTGCGTCAGCAGCGGCTTGATGTAAAAGACCGCGACCCAGCCGAGCGCGAGATAGATCGGGACGTAGAGCCAGCGCGGGGCACCCAGCCAGAGCACCCGGAAGAGCACCCCGCCGATCGCGCCGGTCCAGACGATGACGAGCAGCGTGATGGCTTCGCTTCGCGGCAGCAGGAGCGCGAAGGGGGTGTACGACCCGGCGATGATCAAGAAGATGTTGGCGTGATCGAGCCGGCGCAGGACACCATCGGCGCGGGGTGACCATTTCCCCCGGTGGTAGAGGGCCGAGACGGTAAAGAGCAGGCCCGCGGTGATCGTGAAAACCATCGCGGCAATCCGGCCACCCTGAGTCGGGGCGAGACCGATCAGCACGATCCCGCCGATCAGGGCGAGCGGCGCCATCACCGCATGGAGCCAGCCGCGCAGGTGGGGTTTGACGGCGTCGACGACGGCTTCGACGTGCTCTTGCACATCGTGGGCGATTTCTTGGGCGCGGTGGGTCACCTCGGAACGCAGGTCGGAGCGCTCATTCATGCTCTCGACGGTAACCTACGCAACCGTAGGTTCTCTACCGGCGGTAGGTTGTGACAGTGCCCACGTGGCACCGCAAATGCTCCAGGTGGACACCTCGAACGCTCCACCATGGGGTGGTACCTGACCGCTGCTGGAGGGGATGTCGTTCGTGCCGAGTGTGCGGAACCCGTTGTACGCCGCCTACGAGGCCCGGCTCGCCAAGAGCCTCGCCGATAAGCCCTTGCCACGCCATGTCGGCGTGATCCTCGACGGGAATCGCCGGTTCGCGAAATCTCGTGGGGCCAAGGCCGACCAGGGCCACCGCGCCGGCGCCGACAAGATCGCCGACTTCCTGGGGTGGTGCGAAGAGGCGGGCGTCGAGGTGGTGACGCTGTGGCTGCTCTCGACCGACAACCTGACCCGCGATCCCGAGGAGCTCGGACCGCTCCTTCGGATCATCGAAAACGTCGTCGATGAGTTGTCGGCCGAGGCGCGCTGGCAGATCAATCCGGTGGGGGCGCTTGACCTGCTGCCCGCGCCCACCTCGGCCGCCCTGCGGCGAGCGGCCGAACGCACCGAGGGCGTGAGCGCGATGACGGTCAATGTCGCGGTCGGGTATGGCGGCCGGCAGGAAATCGCCGACGCGGTGCGCTCCCTTCTCGCCGAGCGGGCAGCCGGGGGAGCGACGATGGACGATGTCGCCCGCGATCTCACCACTGAGGACATCGCCGATCACCTCTACACGCGCGGCCAACCCGATCCGGATCTGGTCATCCGCACATCGGGGGAGCAGCGACTCTCGGGGTTCTTGCTCTGGCAGAGCGCGCACAGCGAGTTTTACTTCTGCGAGGCCTACTGGCCCGACTTCCGACGCGTCGATTTCCTGCGCGCCCTGCGCGCCTACGGGGAGCGTCACCGTCGCTTCGGCGGGTAGGAAAAAGAGCCCACCTTTGGGACGGAAGTGACGCCTGAGTTGCCCTGAGTTTCGCGGCGGTGAACTTTGGCCAGCGGGGTGGCGACACACCCGCAATGAGCGCTCGGATCGCGGCGGGGCTCACCTACTGTCACGAGCAACGGCCAGCATTCCGCCGGTCGCCGCCAGGAGGTCCGATGGAGCACCCGCTTCTCCGTAAGGGCCGGTCACGGCCCCGATCGGGCCTGATCCGGCTCCAGCACCGATAGCTAAGGCGCATCGCGCCGAGCGAGATGCGGCCGCGATGCCCGGAGGAGAACCCACAGTGACCTTGACGACCTCGTCGCCCGAGCAGGCCTCCCCCTCCGCGCAGGTGGGCGCCCTTGCCGATCTCCAGCCGGTGCCGGTACCGGACGGCTCGCTCGGACAACACACCTACGTCCTCGATACCTCGGTCCTGCTGTCCGACCCGCGCGCGATGTTCCGCTTCAAGGAGCACGAAGTGGTCTTGCCGGTCGTCGTCGTGACCGAACTGGAGGGCAAGCGGCACCACCCCGAGCTCGGCTACTTCGCCCGCAGCGCCCTTCGTCACCTCGACGACCTGCGGATTGCGTACGGGCGGCTCGACGCCCCGGTCCCGGTGGGCGACGACGGGGGGACGCTGCGGGTCGAGCTCAACCACACCGATGACTCGACGCTGCCGGCGGGCTTCCGCCTTGGCGACAACGACACCCGGATCCTCGCCGTGGCGAAGAACCTCTCGCTCGAAGGACAGGAGGTGACGGTGGTGAGCAAGGACCTCCCGATGCGGGTTAAGGCGTCCGCGGTCGGGATGCGCGCGGAGGAGTACCGATTCGAGCAGTCTCAGGTCGATTCGGGGTGGACCGGCATTGCCGACCTCGACGTCAGTGCCGAAGAGGTCGATGCCCTGTACGAGCACGGACGGATCGAGCACCTGGGCGCGGCAGAAATGCCCTGCCACACCGGTCTTCGCCTGCACTCACCGCGCGGCAGCGCCCTCGGTCGCGTCGGCGCCGATAAGCAGATTCGCCTCGTGCGCGGTGACCGCGACGCCTTCGGCCTTCATGGCCGCAGCGCCGAGCAGCGGATTGCGTTGGACCTGCTCCTCGATCCCGATGTCGGCATCGTGAGCCTCGGTGGGCGCGCCGGGACCGGCAAGAGCGCCCTCGCCCTCACCGCGGGACTTGAGGCCGTCATGGAACGCCGCCACCACCGCAAGGTGGTCGTCTTCCGGCCCCTCTACGCCGTCGGCGGGCAGGAGCTCGGCTACCTCCCCGGCAGCGAGCAGGAAAAGATGGGCCCGTGGGCTCAGGCGGTCTTCGACACCCTGAGCGCGGTGGTCTCTCCGGAGGTCGTCGACGAAGTGATGGACCGGGAGATGCTCGAGGTCCTGCCGCTCACGCACATTCGCGGGCGGTCTTTGCACGACGCCTTCGTCATCGTCGATGAGGCCCAGAGCCTGGAGCGCAATGTCCTGCTCACCGTGCTCTCGCGGGTGGGGCAAAACTCCAAGGTCGTGCTCACCCACGACGTCGCCCAGCGCGACAACCTGCGCGTCGGTCGCCATGACGGCGTCGCGGCCGTGATCGAGGCCCTGAAGGGACACCCCCTCTTCGCGCACGTCACCTTGACCCGCAGTGAGCGCAGCCCGATCGCGGCTCTCGTGACCGACCTGCTGGAGGGGCTCGATATCTAACGGGAGCCGGCGGCGGAGCCCATGTGATCGAGACCGCACCTGCCGGTTTTGCCATGGGCCCCCGCCGCCCACTAAGGTCTCGGAAAGGTAACAACACCCGATCTGGGTGGAGGAGCCCCCTTCACGGCCGTCTCACCCCTGATCCGGGGCGGCCCCGATCTGCCAGGAGGCTGTGGGTTTGTCACGCAACTACACGCCGCGACACGCTCCTCGCCACGCGAAGCCCCGCCCCACCCGTACGCCGATCAGCCGACCCGTCGTCGGCGTCGGTGTCGGTGTCGCCCTGCTCGCCGGTGCCGGTGCGGCGTCGGCGGCCTCCGGTGGCGGCAGCGAGCTCGCGACCGCGGCCCTGGCAGCTCCCGATGACGCCAGCAGCGAGAGCGCCGCGCAGGGTTCGGCAACGACCGCGGACCTCGCCCGGCTAAGCGAAGGGCGCAAGACGGCCATCGCGAGCCGCAGCGCCAGCCGCGAGCAGGCGCGCCTCGCCGAGGTCAAGCGCCAGGCCGAGCTGAAGAAGAAGCGGGAAGCGGCCGCGAAGAAGAAGGCCGAAGCCAAGAAGAAGGCCGAAGCCGCCAAGAAGCGCACCCTGGCGCAGAACCAGAAGGACCCCAAGTCCCTCGCGAAGTCGCTAATGCCGGAATACGGCTTCGGGGCTGACCAGTGGACCTGCCTGGAGAACCTCTGGGTCGGCGAGAGCAACTGGACCTACAACGCCGAGAACCCCAGTTCTGGCGCCTACGGCATTCCGCAGTCCCTGCCCGGCTCGAAGATGGGCACGATCGCCGATGACTGGCGGGAGAACCCGGAGACTCAAATCCGCTGGGGGCTGCAGTACATCAAGGACGCCTACAACTCACCCTGTGGCGCCTGGGGCGCGTGGCAAAGCCGCAGCCCGCACTGGTACTGATCCCGCGAGCAGGCGTGAGCGTCAGAGCTTGCGCAATCGAATTCGCGACACCTGGTGATCGCTTCCCTTGGTGAGGACAAGCGACGCGCGACTGCGGGTCGGCAGCACGTTTTCACGCAGGTTGGGCTCATTGATGCTGGTCCAGATCTCTAACGCCCGCGTACGCGCTTCGTCATCGGACAGCGTCGCGTAACGGTGGAAGTACGAGGCGGGGTCGGCGAAGGCGGTCTCCCGCAGCCGAAGGAAACGTTCGATATACCACTGCCGGATATCGCTCACCCGCGCATCGACATAGACCGAGAAGTCGAAGAAGTCCGATACCGCCATTCCGGTACGCCCGTCATTGAGGCGCATGGCGGGCTGGAGCACATTGAGTCCCTCCACGATGAGCACATCGGGCTGGCGCACGACGATGCGCTCGTTGTCGACGATGTCGTAGGTGAGGTGCGAGTACACCGGCGCGCTGACCTCGCTGCGACCCGCCTTCACTTCCGCGACGAAGCGCACGAGGGCCCGGCGGTCATACGACTCGGGGAATCCCTTGCGCTGCAACAGCCCTCGGCGCTCCAACTCCTCGTTAGGGAAGAGGAAGCCGTCGGTCGTCACGAGGTCGACCGTCGGGGTGTGCGGCCAGCGCAGCATGAGTTCGCGCAGGACCCTGGCGGTGGCGGACTTGCCGACCGCGACCGAACCGGCGACTCCGATGATGAAGGGGGATTGCGGTGGCCTCTCCCCGAGGAAGGTCGAGGTGATTCGGTGCAAGCGCGAGGTGGCCGCGACGTAGAAGGTCAAGAGGCGCGAGAGCGGAAGGTACACCTGTTCCACTTCGTCCAAATCGACCGGACTCCCGAGACCGCTCAGCCGTTCGATATCGGCAGCGCTTAAATTCAGCGGGTGGTTTTCGCGCAGACGCGCCCACGCCTCTCTGTCCAACTCGACATAGGGAGACGGAATCGGCGCTGACACGGGGACCATCGTGCCAGGTCACCCGGCTCTCGCGTCGGACCCTGCGGATCGGGTATTAGCCTTACGTCCCATGTGCGGAATCGTGGGATATGCGGGCCCAGCCGTCGACGGCAAGGCGCTAGACGTCGTGATGGAGGGTCTGGCCCGACTGGAATACCGGGGGTACGACTCGGCGGGCGTCGCCCTCGTCTGCGACGGGGACGTGGTGAGCGACAAGCGCGCGGGCAAGCTCGCGAACCTGCGCGGAGCGCTCGAGGCAGCGCCGCCCCCTTCGTCGGCGACCGCGATCGGACACACCCGATGGGCGACCCACGGCGGACCGACCGACGCCAACGCGCACCCGCACCGTGGCGGCGACCACGATCAGATCGCGGTGGTGCACAACGGGATCATCGAAAACTTCCACGCGCTGAAGAACGAACTGCTCGCTGCCGGAGTGGAGTTCCGCTCCGAGACCGACACCGAGGTCGCGGCGCACCTCGTCGCCCGCGCGTACGACGAGGTCGGTGACCTCACCGAGGCGATGCGCCAGGTCGTGGGCCGTCTGGAGGGTGCCTTCACGCTCCTCGCGGTGCACGCCGACTCCCCGAACACCGTCGTCGCGGCCCGCCGCAACTCCCCGCTCGTCGTCGGGGTCGGGGATGGAGAGACCTTCCTCGGCTCGGATGTCGCGGCCTTCATCGGGTACACCCGCCACGCCGTCGAGCTCGGCCAGGACGAGATCGTGACGATCACCCCGGGCCACTACGAGGTGATCACCTTCGACGGCGAGCCGACCTCCGGTAAGGCGTATGAAGTCACCTGGGATGCCGCCTCCGCCGAGAAGGGGGGCTACGACACCTTCATGGAGAAGGAGATCAACGAGCAGCCCGCCGCGGTCCGCGACACTCTGCTCGGGCGCACCGATGACGCAGGAGAACTCGTCCTCGACGAGTTGCGGATCGATGAGGAGCGCCTCAACGCCGTCGACCGGATCACGATCGTCGCGTGCGGGACCGCCGCCTACGCCGGCATGGTCGCGAAGTACGCCATCGAGACCTGGGCCCGCATCCCGGTCGAGGTGAGCCTCGCGCACGAGTTCCGCTACTGCGACCCGATCATCGGCCCGAACACGCTGGTCGTCTCGATCAGCCAGTCCGGCGAGACGATGGACACCCTGATGGCGGTGCGTCACGCCCGCGAACTCGGGGCGCTCACCCTGTCGATCTGCAACACTCACGGCGCGACCATCCCGCGCGAAAGCGACGCGGTGCTCTACACCCACGCCGGCCCGGAGATCGCAGTCGCCTCGACCAAGGCCTTCCTCGCCCAGATCACCGCCGCCTATGTCCTCGGGCTCTACCTCACCCAATTGAAGGGCGGGACCTGGGCCGATGAGGCCCGCGCGGTGATGGCGGCCCTGCACGATGTGCCGGCCAAGGTCCAGGAGGTCATCGACCAAATGGGCCGGGTCAAGGAGATTGCTCGCTTCATGGCCGACACCCGCTCGGTCCTCTTCCTCGGCCGCAACGTGGGCTATCCGGTGGCGATGGAGGGCGCGCTCAAACTCAAGGAGCTCGCCTATATCCACGCCGAAGGGTTCGCGGCCGGCGAGTTGAAGCATGGCCCGATCGCCCTGATTGAGCCGGGCCAGCCGGTCTTCATCGTCGTCCCGAGCCCGGACGAGCCGCACGGCCTCCACGGCAAGGTCGTCTCCAATATCCAGGAGATCCGGGCCCGCGGAGCCCGCACGATCGTCGTCGCCGAGGAGGGGGACGAAGAGGTCGTCCCCTTCGCCGATGAGGTGATCCGGATCCCGGCCGTGGCGCCACTCCTTCAGCCACTGCTCGCCGTGGTCCCACTGCAGGTCTTCGCGTTGCATCTCTCCTCGGCCAAGGGCCTGGACGTCGACCAGCCTCGCAACCTCGCCAAGTCCGTCACCGTCGAGTAGGTCGCACCAGCGCGAGGGGAGGAGGCGGCGTGATCGTCGGGATCGGGATCGACGTCGTCGACATCGAGCGCTTCGCGGCATCGCTGGCCGCCACGCCGGCTCTGCGCCAGCGCCTCTTCACCGAGGGTGAGCGGGACCTGCCGGTCGCATCGCTCGCGGCTCGCTTTGCGGCGAAGGAGGCCGTGGCCAAGGCGCTCGGCGCGCCGGGCGACCTGCGCTGGCAAGACGCCGAGGTCGGGTCACTCCCCTCGGGCGCACCGGTCCTGCGTGTCACGGGGACGGTCGCTGCCCGCGCCGATGAGCTCGGAGTCCGGACGTGGCACCTCAGCTTGAGCCATGACACGGTCGCGACCGCGATGGTGATCGCCGAGGGGGAGTGAGCGATTTCGCGGTGCTTGGGCGGCCGACGCCCCGCGATTTACGCCCGCTAAGGGCGCTGATCGGCGCGCCCCACGGGTAGCGTCGGGACCGTGATCCTCGCGTACAGCCCCGAGCAGATCCGCAACGCCGAGCAGGCCCGAGCCGAGGAGCTCGCGAGCGGTGAGTTGATGCAGCGCGCGGCGAAGGGGGTGGCCAAGGTGGCCGCGGCCCGCCTCGCCGAGCGCGGCGGCGAGCGCATCACCGCCCTGATCGGGCCGGGTAATAACGGTGCCGATGCCCTCTGGGCGATCGCGCGGCTCGCCAAGAAGGGGGTGTCCGTCGCGGCGGTGTGTCACGACCCCGAGGCCTCGCCGGCCCAGGCGGCGGCGAAGAAGAAGGCGCTCGCCCGCGGTGCGATCGTCGTCCTCGGCGATGACCCCGCGGCCGAAGAACTGATCGCCGCCGCCGATGTCGTGCTCGACGGCATCCTCGGGATCGGTGGCCGGGCCGGACTGCCGCAGTTCGCGGCCGGGTGGCTCGCGGCGATCGACGAGGGGGCCTATGTCATCGCCGTCGATCTGCCGTCCGGGCAGGACCCCAACGGCCGCGAGCTCGTCGCGGACGGGGTTTTCGCCGATGAGACGGTGACCTTCGCCGAGTTAAAGCCCGTCCACCTGCTGCCCCCCACCGCGTCGGCCTGCGGTCTGCTCACGGTCGTCGATATCGGGCTCGACCTGCGCGCCGAGGAGCCGGTCGTCGCAAGGCTCACGCGCTCCGATGTCCCGGCGATGTGGCCAATGCCGGGGTCGGCCGACGACAAGTACTCGCGCGGCGTCCTCGGGATCGTCGCCGGAGGTGAGCGTTACACCGGAGCCCCCTTGCTCACGGTGACCGCCGCCGTCGCGAGCGGAGCCGGGATGGTCCGCTACGTCGGGACGCCGACGCCCGAAGCGCTGGTGCGCTCGGTCGTCCCCGAAGCCGTCTTCGGCGATGGCCACGTCCAGGCCTGGGTGATCGGTCCTGGACTCGACGTCAAGAGCCGGGCGAAGGGGGCCCAAGCCCAGATCGCGGTGGCGCACGCCGCCCTCGTGTCGGAACTGCCCTGCGTCGTCGACGCGGGGGGCCTCGATCTCATCGACGGTCCGCGCGACGGAGCCACCCTGCTAACCCCGCACGCGGGGGAGTGCGCGCGACTCATCAGCCGGCTCTCCTCCACCGACGTGACGGCCGCAGAGGTGCAGGCCGACCCCCTTCGCTATGCCCAACAACTCGCCGAACTGACCGGGGCCTCGGTGCTGCTGAAGGGCTCCACGACCCTGGTGACCGGCGCCGAGGCGGTCTTTAGCCAGGCCGACGCCCCCGCGTGGCTCGCCACGGCGGGCTCCGGCGATGTCCTCGCCGGAGTGATCGGGGTCCTCGCCGCGAGCGGGCTGCCGCTCGATGTCGCGGGTGCGCTCGGCGCCCTGGTCCATGGCGTCGCCGCGAGCGACGCGAATCCCGGCGGGCCGGTCCGGGCCCGCGCCGTCGCCGACCAACTGCCGCTCACGATCGCGCATCTGCTGACCGCGAAGAGGTGACTCGCGCCACCCGTGCAGGTCACGGCGCGGCACGTGCCTACACTCGGGGGGTTATGAGCATTGATCTGACGGGCGCCACGGCCCGCGCCGAGATCGACCTCGACGCGATCCGTGACAACGTCGCCGAGCTTGATCGGCGCAGCGGAGCCGCCGCCGTCATGGCGGTCGTGAAGGCCGATGCCTACGGCCACGGACTGGTCCCGTCCGCGCAGGCCGCTCTCGCTGGCGGCGCCAGTTATCTCGGGGTGGCCCAACTCGCCGAAGCGCTCACCGCCCGCGAGGCCGGGATCACCGCGCCGCTGCTCACCTGGCTGTTCCCCCCGGGGGCGGACCTCGTGACCCCCCTTCGGGCCGATATCGAGCTCTCGGCCGGAGCCCCATGGTCACTGCGAGAGATCGCGGCGGCCGCTCGCGAGCACGGGCGCGCTGCCGTCGTCCACCTGAAGGTGGACACCGGGCTCGGTCGCGGGGGCTCGTGGGGTGAGGACTGGGCCGAGATGGTGCGCCTCGCCGCGCAGTATCAGGCCGAAGGGGCGATCACGGTCCAGGGCATCTGGTCGCACTTCGTATGGGCCGACGCCCCGACCCACCCGACGGTGCGTCACCAGCAGGAGGTCTTCGTCGAGGCCTGTGAGCAGGCCGAGCGCCAGGGCGTGCGCCCGGTCCTGCGTCACCTGGCCAACTCGGCGGCGACCCTCACCAACCCGAGCGCCCACTTCGACATGGTCCGCCCCGGGATCGCCGTCTACGGGCTCTCGCCGGTGCCTGATCTTGGGACCCCGGCCGATTACGGGCTCCGCGAGGCGATGCGCCTTACCGCGCGCTTGGTCGGCGTCAAGGACGCTCCGGCCGGGCAGGGGGTCTCCTACGGACACCAGTAC
The DNA here is from genome assembly GCF_041365945.1 of Janibacter sp. GXQ6167. NCBI lineage: Bacteria > Bacillati > Actinomycetota > Actinomycetes > Micrococcales > Intrasporangiaceae > Janibacter > Janibacter sp. GXQ6167. Next base: position 112,818 of record NZ_JBGFSK010000007.1, read on the forward strand.
ACGACGAGTGGACCGACCCGGCTTGGGCTGATCCCGCTCGGCTACTCCGACGGGATCCCGCGCGACGCGACCAACGTCGGGCCTCTACAGATCGGTGATCTGCGCACGCACATCGCCGGCCGCGTCTGCATGGACCAGGTCGTCGCCGACCTCGGGCCCGACAGCCCGGCCGCTGTCGGGGATGAGGTCGTGCTGTGGGGGCGCGGCGCGGATGGCGAACCGACAGCGCAGGACTGGGCCGCCGCCACCGACACCATTAGCTACGAGTTGGTGACCCGACTCGGCGCGCGGGTTCCGCGCGTTTACCTTCGAAGTGAGACGAGCAGTGGCACCGCTTAGTCGATCGGCACAACGGAAGAACGCCCGTCGCCCCGGCCCGAAGACCGTGGCCGCGGCCGGGGTGGGCGCGGTCGGGATCGCCGCGGCAGCCGTCGCGGTCCACCGGTACGGCGGCCGGAGCCACCCAGACAGCGGGCCGTACGGGTTCGAGCCCGACGAGACGACCAATGTCATTGCGACCGATGGGACGCCGCTGCACGTCGAGATCAGCACCCCGCCGAGGTCGACCCGACGCGGGCGCCCGACCGTGGTGCTCTGTCATGGCTTCGCGCTCAACCTCACCGCCTGGGTCTTCCAGCGTCGGGCGCTCGTCGAGGCGGGCTACCGAGTCGTCGCCTACGACCAGCGCAATCACGGTGTCTCGGATGCCGGGGACCGTGAGCACTGCACGATCGAACAACTCGGTGAGGATCTGCACGCGATCATCGAGGCCGTCGCCCCCGATGGTCCGCTCGTCCTCATCGGTCACTCCATGGGCGGCATGACCGTGATGAGCTTCGCCGGTCAGTACCCGGCGATCATCGCCGATCGAGTGCGCGCGGTCGCCCTGGTCTCGACGAGCGCTGGGGGCAAGGGCGTCGTCAGCATCGGCTTCGGCAAGATGCTCGACCTCTTCGTCGTCCGCTTCGGGCCCTCGGTGCTCGTGAACCTCTCTGCGCGGCGCCGGATTTGGGGCAACCTGCGCAAGATCGGGCGCGAAATGGAGATGGTGGCGACCAAGCGCTTTGGTTTCGGCGGGCCGGTCTCGAAGGACTTGCTGCGCTATACCTCGGACCTGATCTTCTCGACGCCGCTCGACACGATCGCCGCCTTCTTGCCGCATCTCGACGACCTCGACGTCCGTGACGCCCTGCCGGGCCTCTCCTCGACCGAGGTGCTGGTGATCAACGGCGGCAAGGACGAGTTGACCCCGCCCGAACACAGCGACGAGATCGTCGAACGACTGCCGCACGCCGAGCACGTCGTGGTGCCCGGGGCCGGTCACCTGCTGCCCTATGAGCAGCCCGAGTTGCTCTCGCGCGAATTGCTCGCCCTCATCGAGCGCGGGTTGAAGAGCCCCGGTGCGACCCGCGGCCCGCGGGCCTGGATCGGCGTCTAGATGGCTGCGCTCAACCTCCCCACCGCGGATGCGACACGCGCGGTCGGAGCGGCCCTCGGCCGAGTGCTGCGCGCCGGCGACCTCGTCCTGCTCACCGGTGACCTCGGTGCGGGCAAGACGACCCTGACTCAAGGACTCGCCGACGGGCTCGGAGTCCGGGGACCGATCACCTCGCCCACCTTCGTCATCGCCCGCATCCACCCCTCCCTTCGTGGGGGGCCCGAACTCGTCCATGTCGATGCTTACCGCCTCGGCGGCATCACCGAGCTCGACGACCTCGATCTCGACACCGAGCTCGAAGAGGCGGTCACCGTCGTCGAATGGGGCCATGGTCTCGCCGAGGGCCTCGCGGACGACCGCCTCGAACTCACCCTCTCCGCCGACCCGGCCACCGAGGCCCGGACCTGCGAGGTCGCCACGCATGGTGCCCGCTGGGCCGGGGTCGATGTGCGGGCCCTGCTTGAGCCGAAGGGAGCGTGACGTCCCCCATGCTGCTCCTCGCCCTCGACACCGCGACCAGCGCGATCACCGTCGCTGCCTACGACGGGGAACGCATCCTCGCCGAGCGCACCACGATCGACCCACGACGGACGACCGAACTGCTCGCCCCGTCGATCGAGCAGGTCCTCACCGAGGCAGGCGTCGCCGCCAGCGACCTGACCGACCTCGCCGTCGGGACCGGTCCTGGGCCCTTTACCGGCCTGCGCGTCGGCATCGTGACGGCGCTGACCCTCGGGCACGTGCACCAGATTGACGTCCATGGGGTCTGTTCGCTCGACGCGCTCGCTGCCCAGTACGTCGCCGCCGGCGGGTCGACTCCCTTCGTCGTCGCGACCGATGCCCGGCGCAAGGAGGTCTACTGGGCCCGCTACGAGATCGTGGACGGCTCCGCTCGTCGGGTGGACGAGCCGTCGGTGTCCCGGCCGGCGGATCTGCCCGACGAGGTGCGCGAGCTGCCAACCGTCGGACGGGGGCCACTGCTCTACCCGGAGTATTTCCCGCATGGCGTCGACCCGACCGATGGCCTGCTGGATGTGAGCGCGGGTGCCCTCGCGCGGGTCGCCGCGGTGGGGATCGCTGCGGGCGACCCGATGCCCACCGCCCCGCTCTACCTGCGCCGTCCTGACGCGGTAGCCCCGGCAGGGCCCAAGCCCGCGCTCGCCCCCCTTCCTCCGCGAGCGAACCCGCGATGACCGCCACCGTGACCCCGGTCAGCTGGCCGGACCTTGAGGAGTTGGCCGCGCTCGAGATCGAGCTCTTCGGCGACGACGCGTGGAGCCTCGCGTCCTGGTGGGGCGAGCTCGCCGGCCGACCGCGCCGCGAATACGTCCTCGTGCGCGATGACACCGAGATCATCGGGTACGCCGGTCTCGACCACGGCGGCGAGGTCAGCGATGTGATGACGATCGCGGTGCACCCGAAGGCGCGCGGGCGCGGACTGGGGCAGCACCTCCTCGACGAACTCCTTACTCGCGCAGCCCGATCCGGCGCGCGGCGGGTGATGCTCGAGGTGCGCGCCGATAACGACACCGCCGTGCGGCTCTACGAACGGTCGGGCTTCCATCTCGTCCAGACCCGCCGCGGCTACTACCCGGGCGGGGTCGACGCGCTCGTCCTGGCCCGCGACCTCACCGAAGGAGAAGCGCTGTGAGCTTGTCGACGCCGCTGGTGCTCGGCATCGAAACGTCCTGCGACGAGACCGGCGTCGGGATCGTGCGCGGCGAGGAACTGCTGGCCGACGCGGTGGCCTCGTCGGTCGATGAGCATGCCCGCTTCGGGGGCGTCGTCCCCGAGGTGGCGAGCCGCGCTCATCTCGAGGCGATGGTCCCGACGATCCAGCGCGCCTGTGCTGACGCCGGGGTTGCCCTGACCGATATCGATGGGATCGCGGTCACCTCAGGGCCGGGGCTCGCCGGTGCGCTGATGGTGGGTGTTGCCTCCGCCAAGGCGCTCGCGCTCGGGCTCGGGATCCCCCTCTACGGGGTCAACCACCTCGCCTCGCACGTGGCCGTCGACATCGTCGAGCATGGCCCCCTTCCCGAACCGACGATGGCGATGCTCGTCTCGGGCGGGCATTCCTCCCTTCTGCTCGTCCCGGACGTCACCCACGACATCCGCTCGCTCGGTTCGACGATCGACGATGCCGCAGGGGAAGCCTTCGACAAGGTCGCGCGGGTGCTCGGGCTGCCCTTCCCGGGCGGGCCTCACATCGATTGGGCCGCGCGCGACGGCGAGATCACGATCGATTTCCCGCGCGGGCTCACCTCGGGGCGCGATATGCAGCGGCACCGTTTCGACTTTTCGTTCTCGGGGCTCAAGACCGCGGTCGCGCGATGGGTGGAGTCCGAGCGAGCCGCTGGCCGCGAGGTGCCGGTGGCGGATGTCGCGGCGTCCTTCCAGGAGGCGGTGACCGACGTGCTGACCCGCAAGGCGGTGCTCGCGTGCCAGGAACACGACGTCGCGGCCCTCCAGATCGGTGGTGGCGTCGCCGCGAACTCCCGCCTGCGGGCGATGGCGCAGGCACGCTGTGACGCGGCCGGGATCGCCCTGCGGGTGCCGCGGCCGAGCCTGTGCACCGACAATGGCGCGATGGTCGCCAGCCTGGGCGCGCAGATGATGACCAAGGGGCGCCCGGCGAGTTCGCTCGACCTGCCCGCCGACTCCTCGATGCCGGTGACCGACATCCAGTCCGGTCTGCCCGTCACGCCCGAGCACGACCACCCGCACTAGGGCGCGATCACCTGCACTCGAGCAGGCCCATGTCCTTCTTCAGGGTGAGGACCCGCACGACGGAGGCGTCCACCTTCTTGGCGAAAGCGGGGTCCTTGTCCGCCTTCGCCACGATCGCGCCCACCATCTCTTGCACCTGCGTGGGCTGAGCCGTGAGCACGATGTCACCGCCGGCGTCGATGAAGCGGGTCGCCCGGTCGGGCACGGGCACGTCGGCCACCGCCGCCGCGACGCCCACGTCATCGGTGATCACGACCCCGTCGAAGTCGAGCCGCTGACGAAGCAGGTCGGTGATGATCTTCGTCGAGAACGTCGCTTGGTTTTGGGCGTCCAGCTTCGGGTACTTCGCCGAGCCCACCATGACGATCGGGACGCCGGCCTTGATATTCGCGGCGAAGGGGGCGAGGTAGGGGTCCTTGGTCGTCGCCGTCGCGTCGGTGATCCCCGAGGCCGCCACATCGGTGTTGCCCCGGATGCGCCCGATCCCGGGGAAGTGCTTGACCGTCGGCTGCACCTTGGCGTCCAACATGCCGCGAGAGAAGGCGACCGACCCCTTCGTTGCTGCCTCCGGGGTGGTGCCGTACTCGCGCTGGTGCTTGCCGATCGGGCCGTTGCCCGTGCCGAGCTCGGCGGGGACGGTGTCGGCGACCGGTGCGAGATTGACATTGACGCCCGCGCGCTGGAGTTCCGCGCCCCACTTCGCGGCCGCGGCGCGCAGTTCGGCGGGCGCCATCTTGCCCTGCTCGACGCCGGAGGGGATCGTGGTGAAGCCGTCGCCTTGGAGCTGCTGCACCTCACCCCCTTCCTGATCGGCGGCGATCAACATGCCGACCCGTCGGCCATCGACCCGGGGCGCGACCTGCTGGAGGTGGGCGCTCGCTTCGGTCACGGCCTGCTGCCCGCGCCAGCCGCCGAGGTAGAGCATCGACCCAAGCCCCTGATCGCTGATGTGGGAATCGAGCCCGGTGGGGCCGGCGGACGGATCGAGCGCCACCATGAGGAGCTGTCCGGCGCGCTGCGTCGGGGTCATCGCCGCAGCGGTGTCGGCGGCGCAACTCGGACTCTTCTTCGTCCCGGATGTCGAGGACGGGGCCGTCGAGGTGGTCGAGTCGCTCGTGCTCGGCAACGAGGCCTCGCTCGTGGCCGTCGGGGCGGACTCGTCTCCGCACGCGGCGAGCATGGTCGCGGCGAGCGCGCCCGCAAGGATCGGGGCGGCAAATCGACGCGTCTTGGTGGTCAGCACGGGACGTGACGCTACCGTGCCAAACCTGGCCGTAGCCTGAGCGTCATGAGTGATCTCGACCGCGCGCCGCGGGTTGTCGTCCTCGGCTCGATCAACGTCGATGTCGTCGCCCGGGTCGATCGCTTACCTCGGCCCGGCGAAACCGTGACCGCCGGTGAGGTCCAGCGCCGAGCCGGAGGCAAGGGTGCGAACCAAGCGGTCGCCGCGGCCGAAGGGGGAGCCGAGGTCGTCTTCGTGGGGTGCGTCGGCGATGACGCGAGCGGGCGCGCCAGCCTTGCCCACCTTGCCGCGCGAGGGGTGGATGTCACCCACGTTCGGGTGATCGAAGGGGTGCCGACCGGCCAGGCGCTCGTGACCGTCGCCGCCGATGGTGAGAACCAGGTCGTCGTCGTCCCGGGCGCCAATGCCGAGGTCGGGGGCGCCGAGGTCGCGACGGCGTTGTCGTTCCTTGGCCCCGGCGATGTGCTGCTCCTCCAGTTGGAAGTTCCGATCGACGCGGTGACGGTCTCGGCAGATCGGGCGGCGACGGCTGGTGCGCGCGTGGTGCTCAACGCCGCCCCCTTCCGCGATCTGCCCGGCGGTCTGGTCGCGGTCGCGGACCCGGTGATCGTGAACGAGCACGAGGCCCTGGCGCTCGCCGATTCGGCGCTGGTGCCGGGGTCACTTCTTGTCACCTTCGGCGCGAACGGCGCGGCGTGGGATGGCGTCCACCACCCCGCGGTAGCGGCTGAGGAGGTCGTCGACACAACCGGAGCGGGCGACGCCTTCTGCGGGGCCTTGGCGGCAGCGCTCGCCGCCGGAGGCGATCGCGAGGCAGCCGTGAGCGCGGCGCTCGCGGCCGGCGCCGCAGCGGTCGCGCACGACGGGGCGCAGCGTGACGCCCTTCTCTCCGGGTAGGAGGTCACGACCAGGGGGGGGCGGCGACGCCGCAGAAACCGTCACCGGACGGGGTTATACCCGCGCCCGATGTCTGTACCCCCGTCCGTGCGGCCCACCTTCCGCGCCCCGCGTCCGTTTCTGCGGCACGTGCCTGTTTCTGCGCCTGGTGTCTGTTTCCGAGTCACGGACGGGGCGGCACGAGCGCCCTCTGGCGCGATGCCGCGGAAACGGTCACCGGACGGAGTTATAACTCCGCCCGATGTCTGTATCCCCGTCCGCGCTGCCCACCTTCCGCGCCCCGCGCCCGTTTCTGCGGCACGTGCCTGTTTCTGCGCCTGGTGTCCGTTTCCGCGGCACGGGCGGGGCGGCACTAGCGCCCTCTGGCGCGATGCCGCGGAAACTGTCAGCGGACGGGGTTGTAACCGCGACCATTGGCTGTAACCCCGTCCCCGCTGCCCACCGTCCGCGCGAAGGGGGAGTCAGGTCGGTTCGACGACGAGCACCGCTTGCTCGCCAGCGACCCGGGTCAGCACCACCGTGGCCTGCTCACCGTCGCCGGCGCCGCGGCCGATCTTCAACTGGCGCCGCAGCTGGTCCTCATCGAGGCGGATGCCGCGCTTCTTGATCGTCAGGCCGGTGACCCCCCGATCACGGAGCCATCCGCGCAGGGCCTTGATGCTAAACGGCATCGCTTCGGCGACGGCGTAACGGCGGGCGTAACCGATGTCATCGACGCTGCGGTCGCTCGTGATGTAGCCCAGCCCGGCCTCCAGCTCGGCGCCCCCGGTCGCGGCCGTCACCGCTCCGATGAGCCCGGCCCGGGTCACGGCCCGGTCTGCCTCGTAGAGCCACGGTCCGACCTGGGCGAGGGTGCGGGCACGAGGGGGGTCGTGGTCGGCCATCGTTTGATCCACTTCGACGGGCGGGGCTCCGGCGCGCAGGACTCGCGCGCTGCGCCCGGCCTGGCGCACGAGCGGTCCCCACCAAACCGTGCACTCAAGGACGGTGCCCTGCCACGACGTCCATTGGGCCTCGGTACCCAGCGGCGGGATGTCGTGCGGAAGGGAGGGGCTCAGCTTGGCGCCGACGGCGGGGACCGCGCTCGCCATCTCCAGGACATAACTCCACGAGGGTGAGATGTCATCGAGCCGGAACACGCGGCGGGTACGGCCCGTGGAGTCGGCGACGCCGGGGGTGCGCCGAGCGGGGTCGAGCCAAATCCCGACGCGGGAGTGCAGCGGGTCCGCGGGAGCGCGGAAGTCCTCGGCCCGTCCGATGCGGGCGCGGCTGTCCGGCCAGGGTCGGAGGTTGACGTCGGCGATCGCCGCCGTGACCGGGTCCTGGTCGATGCCGTGCACCGTCACGCCGAGGGCACTCATCGCCATCGCGTCGGAGCCAATACCGCAGCCGAGGTCGTGCACGGTGGCGAGGCTCGCGGCGGCGTATCGGCCCGCGTGCGTGGCCGCAACCTCGAGTCGGGAGGCCTGCTCGAGCCCGTCAGCGGTAAAGAGCATGCCCTCGGCGAACTCTCCGAACTTCTCCTGCGCGCGAGCCCGCAGCCTCTTCTGGGTGAGCAGCGCGGCGGCGCGCTCGGGGCTTACCCCCTTCGCCCGCAGTTGGGTCGCGGTCGCGATGGCGCTGCTCTCGGCATACTCCGGCAGATCGTGAAGGAGGGCGCGGCCGCTTGGGGAAGCGAGCCAGCGCACCGTCCGAGTATCCACGGCGGACTATCCTGCCTCACCCGGCGCGCGTTCGGTGCATCGAGAAGGGCGAGATGCCGGACTTGGCACTCAGGTTGACCGAGTGCTAATTGGCGACCTAGATTGGGCGTTGGCACTCACGTCATGCGAGTGCCAACGCTACGAGGCCAGAGCCGGCCGACCCCCGCGACGGCGACCGGTGTCATACAGCCTCGCGGCACCTACCAAACGTGTGCATCACCTACCGAAAAGGAGTCATCGTGTCGGTTTCGCTTAAGCCGCTCGAGGACCGCATCGTCGTGAAGTCGCTCGAGGCCGAGCAGACCACGGCGTCCGGTCTGGTCATCCCGGACACCGCCAAGGAAAAGCCCCAGGAGGGCGAGGTCGTGGCCGTGGGCCCGGGCCGGATCTCCGACGCCGGTGAGCGCGTCCCGATGGACATCTCCGTCGGCGACCGTGTCATCTACAGCAAGTACGGCGGCACCGAGGTCAAGCACGGTGGCGAGGAGTACCTCGTCCTCTCGGCGCGCGACGTCCTCGCGATCGTCGGCTGATCGGCGATGGCCAAGGAACTTCAGTTCAACGACGCGGCGCGCGACTCGCTGCTGCGCGGCGTCGACCAGCTCGCCAACGCTGTCAAGGTCACCCTTGGCCCCAAGGGCCGCAATGTCGTGATCAACAAGCAGTGGGGCGCCCCGACGATCACCAACGATGGTGTGACCATCGCCCGGGAGATCGAGCTCGAGGACCCCTACGAAAACCTTGGCGCGCAGCTCGCCAAGGAGGTCGCGACCAAGACCAACGACATCGCTGGTGACGGGACGACCACCGCGACCGTGCTCGCTCAGGCCATGGTCAAGGAGGGCCTGCGCAATGTTGCCGCGGGCGCTGCCCCGGCCGGCCTGAAGCGCGGGATGGACCAGGCCGTTCAGGCCGTTTCCTCGCGCCTGCTCGACACCGCCCGCGAACTCGAGGGCAAGGACGAGATCGCTCAGGTCGCGGCCCTGTCCGCGCAGGACCAGGGCATCGGTTCGACCATCGCCGAGGCCTTCGACAAGGTCGGTAAGGACGGCGTCATCACCGTCGAGGAGTCCTCCACGGCCGACACCGTGCTCGACTTCACCGAGGGCATGCAGTTCGACAAGGGCTACATCTCGCCCTACTTCGTCAGCGACCCCGAGCGCATGGAGGCCGTCCTCGAGGACGCCTACGTGCTGATCAACCAGGGCAAGATCTCGACGATCGCCGAGATCCTCCCGCTGCTGGAGAAGGTCGTCCAGTCCGGCAAGCCGCTGCTCATCATCGCCGAGGACATCGACGGTGAAGCGCTGTCGACCCTGGTGGTCAACAAGATCCGCGGCACCTTCAACGTTGTTGCGGTGAAGGCCCCCGGGTTCGGCGACCGCCGCAAGGCGATGCTGCAGGACATGGCGATCCTGACCGGTGGTCAGGTCGTGGCCGAAGAGGTCGGGCTGAAGCTCGACCAGATTGGTCTCGAAGACCTCGGCCGCGCTCGCCGCGTCGTCGTCACCAAGGACAACACGACGATCATCGACGGCCAGGGTTCGCACGACGAGGTCGAGTCTCGGGTCGGTCAGCTGAAGGCCGAGATCGAGCGCACCGACTCCGACTGGGACCGCGAGAAGCTCCAGGAGCGCCTCGCCAAGCTCGCCGGTGGCGTCTGCGTCATCAAGGTCGGCGCTCACACCGAGGTCGAGCTCAAGGAGAAGAAGCACCGCATCGAGGACGCGATCTCGGCCACCCGCGCCGCGATCGAAGAGGGCATCGTCGCCGGTGGCGGCTCCGCTCTCGTCCACGCGGTCTCGGCCATCGACGAGCTCGCGCTCGACGGTGACGAGGCCACCGGTGCGGCGATTGTCGCCAAGGCGGCCGTCGAGCCGCTCCGCTGGATCGCCGAAAACGCCGGGCTCGAGGGCTATGTCGCCGTCTCCAAGGTCAAGGAGTTGAACCCGGGCAACGGGCTCAACGCCGCGACCGGTGAGTACGGCGACCTGGTCAGCGCCGGTGTCATCGACCCGGTCAAGGTCACCCGCTCCGCGCTCACCAACGCCGCGTCGATCGCGTCGATGGTGCTCACCACCGACACGCTCGTGGTGGAAAAGCCGGAAGAGGAGGAGGCAGCCCCGGCCGGTCACGGTCACGGGCACGCCCACTGACGCCGGTGCGTTAAGCGCCTGCACCAAGAAGGGGGCGACGGTCGAGGAATTCGGCCGTCGCCCCCTTCTCGCATCCCTCGCGCCCGGGTGAACCACCCCGCCCCGTCCCGGCTTTGCTTAAGCAGCGCCTCGTTGCTTACCCACGAGGGTGAGCATCTTGACTTTGCTTAAGCAAAGACGCGCCCGTCCCGACTTTGCTTAAGCAAAGGCAGGACGGGTCGGGGGTCAGACAGCGGGGGCCGGGCCGAAGGGGGTCAGACAGCGGGGGCGACGGGGGTTAGGGGAGAAGGGCGGCTGAGTCGACGATGTGGGTGCCTGGCCGCGGGGCGAGGGCGCCCTCGACGAGAGCCTCGGCGATCGCCTCGGCCGGGCTGATCCGCAAGCCTCGCGGGAGGACCGGGCCGAGGAGGCCGGCGACCTTCAGGCCGAGCGCCTCCGCCGGACGGCTCTCGGCGCGCTCGCCGCCGATGATGTTCGGGCGCACGATCGTCAGGGACTCCCAGGTCAGGCGCGCGAGGTCGCGCTCGATCTCGCCCTTGACCTGGCTGTAGAGGAAGCGGGACCGCGGATCGGCCCCCTTCGAGGAGGTGACCACCATCGTGCGTGCTCCGTGCTGGCGGGCGCGTTCGGCGACCGCCAGTGGGTACCCGTAATCGATCCGGCGGAAGGCGCCGGCCGAGCCCGCCTGCTTGCGGGTGGTCCCAAGGGCCGAGATCACGGCGTCGACCGCCCACACCTCGCCATCGGTCGGCGGGTGATCGAAGTCGACGACCTCGGCGCGCAGCTTCGGGTGCGTGGTCTGAAGGGGGCGGCGGGCGAGCGCGACCACCTCATCGCAGCGGTCATCGCCGAGTAATAAGGCCAGGGTGTGACAGCCGACGAGGCCGGTGGCACCGATGATCAGCACGCGGGTCATGTGCGCCACCGTAACGAGATCGGCCGCCGGATAGGGTGAAGCCATGAGGCTCCTGGGTGTCATCGGCGGGATGGGCTGGTCCGCGACGGCGGAGTACTACCGGCGTTTAAACGAAGGGGTCGAGGCGCGCCTCGGCGGGCTGCATAGCGCGCCCCTGCTGATCCGCAATGTCGACTTCGAACCGGTCACCGCCGCGGAGCAGGCCGGCGACTGGGACGGGATGGCAGAGATCCTGATCGACGCGGCCCGAAGCGTCGAACGCGGTGGTGCCGAAGGGTTGATCATCGCCGCCAACACCATGCACAAGGTCGCCGACCAGGTCGCTGACGCGGTCGATATCCCGCTGCTGCACATTGGTCAGGCGGCCGCCACCGCCGTGAAGGCATCGCGCCAGCGCACGGTGGGTTTCCTTGCGACCCTCACGACCACGAACGGCGACTTCTACACCGGTCCGCTCGAGCAGGCGGGCCTGACCGTCATCCGCCCCGAACCCGACGAGCGGCCCGAGGTCGACCGGCTGATTTACGGCGAACTGGTCCACGGCATCATCAAGGAAGACACCCGCAAGTACTTCCGCGGGGTCATGAAGGGGCTCGTATCGCGCGGCGCCGAGTCGATCGTCCTCGCGGGGACCGAACTCGGGCTGCTCCTTGACCCCGAGGACGCCGATGTGCCGATGCACGACACGACCGAGATCCACGTGGCCGAGGCGCTGGACTGGATGCTGAACGAGCGCCCTTAGTCGGTCGTGACCTCGACCTCTTCGCCGGCGTACGCGACGATCTGACCAGGGCGGACCTTCGCGCCCCGGCGGGTTTCGACCTCGCCGTCGACGGTCACCTCGCCGGCCTCGACCACCGCGCGGGCCATCGCTCCGTCCTCGACGAGGTTCGCCAACTTCAGCAACTGGCCGAGCCTGATGGCGTCGTCGCGGATCGGTATCTGGGGGAGATCGCTCACGCCACCACTATAGGAAGGGCGTCGCCGGGATGAGATCGGCGTCGGCGAGCGTTAGTTAAAAATACAACCAGCGGCGTGGTGTCTCACACCCGCCCGCCGCCTCCACACACCATGATCCGCGAGCGCATCGGGCCGCTCGTGCACCGGCGATGGCCAGCCCGAGGAAGGACCTAGACTGCGGCAATGGACTTCGGCGCTACCACCCCTTCGTCCGATACGACCTCGACCGGGCACGACCCCTTCGCCAAGGTGGGGCTGACCTACGACGACGTGCTCCTGCTGCCGGGCTTTTCGGACCTCGCCCCGCAGGACCTGGACACCACCTCCCGGCTGACCCGCGAGATCAGCCTCAAGGTCCCGCTGATCTCCGCCGCCATGGACACCGTCACCGAGTCGCGGATGGCGATTGCGATGGCGCGCGAAGGGGGGATCGGTGTCCTCCACCGCAACCTCTCGATCGAGGACCAGGCCTACCAGGTGGACCTCGTCAAGCGCACCCAGACCGGGATGATCAGCAACCCCGTCACCATTGGCCCCGACGCGACCCTGGAGCAACTCGACCAGCGCTGTGGTGAGTACCGCGTCTCCGGGCTGCCGGTCGTGGACGAGCGCAATCACCTCATCGGGATCGTGACGAACCGCGACCTGCGCTTCACCCCGGTCGGGGAGTGGGCGACGACCTTGGTGCGCGACGTGATGACCCCGATGCCGCTCATCACTGCACCGGTCGGGATCAGCCGCGAGGACGCCACCGCGCTGCTGCGCCAACACAAGCGCGAGCGCCTGCCGATTGTCGAATCCGATGGAACCCTCGCCGGGCTCATCACCGTCAAGGACTTCGTCAAGAGCGAGCAGTTCCCCAATGCCAGCAACGACGGCCAGGGCCGGTTGATGGTTGGCGCGGCGATCGGCTACTTCGGTGACGCCTGGGAGCGCGCGACCACGCTGATCGACGCCGGCGTCGACGTGCTCGTCGCCGACACCGCGCACGGCCACGTGCGGATGCTGATCGAGATGGTCCAGCGCCTAAAGAGCGACCCCGCGACCAAGCATGTCCAGGTCATCGGCGGCAATGTCGCGACCACCGCTGGCGCGCAGGCCTTCGTCGATGCCGGAGCCGACGCAATCAAGGTGGGCGTCGGGCCGGGCTCGATCTGCACGACCCGGATCGTGACCGGTGTCGGTGCCCCGCAGATCACCGCCGTCTACGACGCCTCCCTCGCCGCGCGTCCCGCGGGCGTGCCCGTCATCGCCGACGGCGGGATGCAGCACTCCGGCGAGATCGCCAAGGCCATCGTGGCCGGTGCCGAGAGCGTCATGCTCGGCTCCCTGCTCGCGGGCTGCGAAGAATCGCCCGGTGAGCTGATCTTCGTCAACGGCAAGCAGTTCAAGGCCTACCGCGGGATGGGCTCGCTCGGCGCGATGAGCAGCCGCGGCAAGAAGTCCTTCTCCAAGGACCGCTACTTCCAGGCCGAAGTCTCCTCCGACGACCAACTCGTGCCCGAAGGGGTCGAAGGTCGCGTCGCGTACCGCGGGGCGCTCTCGGCCGTCGCGCACCAGATGGTCGGCGGCCTGCGCCAGTCGATGTTCTACGTCGGCGCGCGCTCGGTCCCGGAGTTGCAGGAGAAGGGTCGCTTCGTGCGGATCACCTCGGCCTCGCTGAAGGAAAGCCACCCGCACAACCTGCAAGGCATCATGGAGGCCCCGAACTACTCGGTCGGTCGCTGAGCCCGCTCCCGCGCGCCGCGCAGGTCTAGGTGAGCGCGTCGCGGTAGGAGGGCATGGCGATCCCTCCGTCCGCGCTGCGGTCGACCGAGGTCGCCGCGATCATGGCCCGCACGATCGCCCGGGTGACGCAATCGGCCGCCGCCACCTGGAGGTCGAGCAGGCCGAAGGGGGACGGCGCCGGTCGCGCGCCGGTGGCGAGGGCGAAGAAGGTGTCGCCGTCGAAGCTCGTATGCACCGGGGAGATTGCCCGCGCCAGGCCGTCGTGGGCGATTCCGGCAAGGGTCGCGCACTCGGCCTTGGTGAGGGTGGCGTCGGTCGCGACGACACCGATGGTCGTAGCCGTACCGGGCGTCAGACCTTCTCCCGCACCCTGATCGGACGTTTGCTCCGTCATCGCCTGCTCCATCGCGGCGCGGCGCGCGGCCACCTCTTCCCAATAGGCCGAAACCGCGTGGGGCCGAGGGGTCGGGAGCGCGAGTTCGTCCGGCAGGAGGGCGTGAGCGCCCCGCAGCGACCCGTCCGGGAGCATCGTCGACCCGACGGCATTGACGACGACATAGGCGCCCACGGTGGTGCCGTCGTCGAGCACCGCGCTCGCCGATCCGACCCCGCCCTTCAGCCCACCGGACTGCGCGCCGGTACCGGCGCCGACGCCCCCTTCGTCCACCGGCCCCGCCGTTGCCGCGTCGTACGCGGCGCGCCCATCGCTCGGGCCGGGGTGATGGAGCCAGGTGCCGGCCCGGCCAAGGTCGAAGACGATCGCCGTGGGCACGATCGGCACCACCTGTCCGGGTTCGCCGACCGGCCAGCCACGACCCTCGGCCGCCAGCGCGGCCATGACCCCGTCTGCGGTCCCGAGCCCGAAGGCGCTGCCGCCGCTCAATACGACCGCGTCGAGCGCATCGACCCGGTGGCGCGGGTCCAGCAGGTCGGTCTCCCGGGTGCCGGGGCCACCGCCACGGACCGCGACGCCACCCACCGTTCCGACCGGTGGGACGATCACGCTCACCCCCGTCAGCCACCCCGGCTCGTCTCGTGTCGCGTGGCCGACACGGACGCCGTCGACATCGGTGATCGCGTTGTGCGTTCCGCTGCGCATGGGCACCACCATGCCGCATCCCCGCGTCGCGTGCCCGCCTCGGCGACGTGCCTAGCGCGGGTGGTTGGATGGGGCGTCATGACGACTGCGGCGAACTCGCACCCCCTTCCGGTCCTTGATGGACACAACGACCTGCCGTGGGCACATCGCGAACTCGCGGGCTATGACCTGGATCGGGCGGATATCGCCGAGCCTCAGCCCGCCCTTCATACCGATCTGCCGCGGATGCGCGAAGGGGGCCTTGCCGCGCAGTTCTGGTCGGTGTGGGTCCCGCCAGAGCTGGCAGGTGAGGAGGCAGTCGCCGCGACGCACGAGCAGATCGACTTCGTCGAGGCGATGTGCGCGCGGTACGACGAGATGGTCCCGGCCCGCACCGCCGAGGAGGTCGAAGCGGCCTGGGCCCGAGGGCGCCACGCGGCCCTGATCGGGATGGAAGGGGGGCACTCCATCGGCGGGTCGCTTACGACCCTCGCCGAGATGGCCGAGCGCGGGGCGCGCTATATGACGCTGACGCACAACGACACGACCGACTGGGCGGACTCGGCGACCGACGAGCCGCGGCACGGGGGCCTCACCGATTTCGGGCACGAGGTCGTGCGCGAGATGAACCGGCTCGGCGTGATGGTCGATCTGTCGCACGTGAGCGCGCAGACCATGCATGACGCCCTCGATACGACCGCGATGCCGGTGATCTTTAGCCACTCCAATGCGCGCGCCCAGTGCGATCACCCGCGCAATGTGCCCGACGATGTCCTCGCCCGGATCCCCGGCAATGGCGGAGTCGTCATGGTGAATTTCGTGCCGTACTTCCTCGATGACACCTGGGCGGCCTGGCACATCGAGGCCGCCGCGCGGCGACGCCGCGAGGAGCCGGTCGATCACCCCCTTCCGACGACCCGACCCGGGATCGAGGCGGTCGTGCGCCACCTGGAGTACCTCCGGGACGTCATCGGGATCGATCACCTCGGGATCGGCGCCGATTTCGATGGGGTCGACCAGTTACCGACCGACCTTGGCGGCGTCGACACGTATCCGAATCTCTTTGCGGCCCTCACCGAGCGCGGTTGGTCCGGCGCCGAGCTGACCGCCCTCGCGCATGGCAACGCCCTGCGCGTGCTGCGGGAGTGCAGCGTGCGCAGGGCGTAGCGACCAGTAGGCGGGGGTCGGTCAGGGGGTGAGGGTCATCGTGACCTTGTTGCCCGGACCGGAGACCATGTCGGAGATGATCGAGTCGATCGCGCCGCCGGGGATCGGACCACAGCCGCGGAACTTCGGGATCGTGTAGGTCCCGGTGAGGGTGGTCGGCTCAAAGATGTTGGTCATCTTGCCGGTCACGTTGATGTCGGTGGTGGTGACCGTCTTGCAGGTCTTGGGGTTGACCAGGTTCAGCCATGGCATGCCGGCGGGGGAGATCCTGGTGATCCGGATGTTCGCCTTCTGCGTGGTGTTAATGACGAGATCCTTCAGCGTGCCCGTCGAGGGTCCGACCGGCTCCTGGACGATCGTCACATCGGCAAGCGGGTGGCGGCCGATCGTGAGCTTGGTCTTGAAGGGGGCCACCTCGACGGTGCTCGTGAGCGAACCGTTGCTGGTGTCGAACTGAGACACCGACGTGCCGGAGGTCTTCAGGGTCTTCTTCATCTTCGCCGAGTACGTCTCGATCGAGACCTTGTTGTTGAGGGTCCAGATCTCGGCTGGCGCGGCCGGGGCGGCCTGAGCATTGGTACCGGCGAATACCGGGGCAGCGACGAGGGCGGTCACCGCGAGCACGACAGCGCGTCGGGCCATGGTTCTCTCCTTTGAGAAGGGGGATGGTCCCGACGGGGTCATCGGGCTCGGAGAGAATTGTTACCACGCAGTAGCCTCGCGGGGCGAGAGGGAGGCGACGACAAATCGCCGAACGGTCGCGGGCGTCTCAGCCGGTGGACGCGACGACGCGCGTCAGCCCCGATCTCCTGGGGGAGGACCGGGGCTGACGGGCGGGCGCGAGCGGCGAAAAATGCCTTAGTGCATCAGTACCGGCTCGTGCGAGCGCTCGTTTTCTTCGCTGCGGGAGCGGGGCAGGAAGAAGGCGGGGACGAGCGCGAAGACCACGAGCACCAGCGAGACCATCCACGAGTGCCCGAAGGCGTCGGCGGCTGACGTCAGGCCCTGCGACACCATCGCCTCGACCGCGGTGGGGTCGGGCGGCAGTGGCTGCCCGGATTGGTTCGCCATCGCGGCGGTCCGCTCGGGATCGACGGTCATCCCGATTGCGAAGCTCGAGAGCGGGTTTTCCTTCAGCGCGTTGGTGAGCACGACCGAGACGACGGCGGTCCCGATCGAGGCCGCGACCTGCTGGGTGATGTTGGTCAGGGTCGAGCCGCGGGCCACCTCGTGCTCCTGCAACGTGCGCAGGGCAGCGGTCATCACCGGCATCATCGTCATCCCCATGCCAAGCCCCTGGACAAACAGGGCGCCGCAGAGGAGCAGGTAGCTCGTGTCGGGGGTGACCTGGGTGAAGGGCGCCATCCCGAGCAGGATCAGCACGATGCCGGAGAGGACGAACCAGCCCGGCCCCTTCTTGTCGGTGAGGGCTCCGGCGATGGGCATGGTCACCATGGCTCCGATGCCCTGCGGCGCGAGGAGCAGACCGGCCATCAGCGTGGTCTCGCCGCGCACGCCGATGAAGTATTGGGCGTAGAGCAGCATCGAGCCGAAGAAGGCGACGGCAAAGACGACCAGGGTGAGGATCGCGACCGTGAGGTTGAGGTTCTTAAAGAGGCGCAGGTCGATCAGCGGATGGTCCTTGCGCAAGGCGTGCCAGACGAAGGCCATCTGCAAGATCGCGCCGATCACGACCGGGACGATGACGCCGCTCGCGGTGAAGGAGCCTTCCTCGGGGATCGAGCTGACGCCGTAGAGGAAGAGGGCGAGGCCCGGGGAGAGGAGGGCGAAGCCCAGCAGGTCGAAGGATTCCGAGGGGTGCTCGGTGTCCTTCGGCAGGACCAACGCGGCGTAGATGATCGCGCCGATGCCGATGGGCAGGTTGATCAGGAAGATCCAGTGCCAGCTCGCGATCTCGATGAGCCAGCCGCCGAGAATCGGGCCGAGGATGGGGCCGAGCAGCATGGGGATCCCGAGGACGGCCATGACGCGGCCGATGCGCTCCGGCCCGGCAGCCTTCGTCAGGATCGTCATGCCGAGGGGCATCAGCATCCCGCCGCCGAGGCCCTGGAGGACCCGGAAGGCGATGAGGGATTCGATGCTCCAGGCGACGGCACAGAGCAGCGAGCCGATCGTAAAGAGCGCGACAGCGGTGAGATAGAGCCGCTTGGTGCCGAACCGGTCGGCAGCCCAGCCGGTCGCCGGGATGACCGCCGCGAGGGCGAGGGTGTACCCGGTGATCGTCCACGCGGCCGTCGCGGGCGTGGTGTCCCAGGTGGACATGAAGGTGTTTTGGGCGACACCGACGACCGTCATGTCGAGGATCGACATGATCGAGCCGAGGACGACGACGCCCGCGACCAGCAGGACGCGCCGATCGAGGCGGTCGTCGTGGGGTAATCCGTCGACGCCGAGCGTTTGCGGCTCGGCAGGCGATGTGGACACGCGTGCTCCTTGGCAGGTGAAGGGGGGTAAAGACCAGGAAGGGGCAGCACGTGTGCTGGACCCGAAGGGCGACAGCACCGTCGCGACCTCGATTATTCCCGGTCGGTAGGCTGCTCGGGTGAACGAGATCGAAATCGGACGTGGCAAGCGGGGCCGCCGGGCGTACTCCTTTGATGACATCGCGGTGCTGCCGTCACGGCGCACGCGTGATCCCGAAGAGGTGTCGCTCGACTGGCAGATCGACGCCTACCACTTCGCCCTGCCCGTGATCGCCGCTCCGATGGATTCGGTGATGTCCCCGGCGACGGCGATCGCCTTCGGGCGCTTCGGGGGCCTGCCGGTCCTTGACCTCGAGGGCCTGTGGACCCGTTACGAGGATCCCGAGCCCCTGCTCGCGGAGATCGCCGAGCTGGACGCCGGCCGGGCGACGACCCGGATGCAGGAGATCTACAGTGCGCTGATCCAGCCCGAGCTCATCACCGAGCGTCTCCGGGAGATTCGCGAGGCGGGAGTGACCGTCGCGGGCGCGCTCAGCCCGCAGCGCACGCAGCAGCATTGGCGCACGGTCGTCGACGCCGGTGTCGACCTCTTCGTCATCCGCGGCACGACCGTCTCGGCCGAGCACGTGAGCAGCCAGGCCGAGCCGCTGAACCTCAAGCGCTTCATCTACGAGCTCGACGTCCCCGTGATCGTCGGTGGAGCCGCCACGTACACGGCGGCGCTGCACCTCATGCGGACCGGTGCGGCCGGGGTGCTGGTCGGCTTCGGTGGAGGCGCGGCCCACACGACCCGGGCGACCCTCGGTATCCACGCTCCGATGGCCTCGGCGGTCGCCGATGTCGCGGCGGCCCGTCGCGACTATCTCGACGAGTCCGGCGGCCGGTACGTCCACGTCATCGCCGATGGTGGGCTCGGCACGAGTGGTGACATCGTCAAGGCGATCGCGGTCGGCGCGGACGCCGTCATGCTCGGCGCGGCGCTGGCCAGGGCCACGGATGCACCCGGCAAGGGCTGGCACTGGGGCCCGGAGGCGCACCACCCGGAGCTCCCCCGCGGCGAGCGCGTCCAGGTCGGCCATGTCGCCCCCCTTGAGCAGGTCCTTTTCGGTCCCGGTCACGTCGCCGATGGGACGACGAACCTCGTCGGCGCCCTCCGCCGGGCCATGGCCACTACCGGCTACACCGAGGTCAAGGAACTCCAGCGCATCGAGGTCGTCGTCTCTCCACACCAGCCCAGCTGATGACCCGCACGCCGTCACCGTGGGCGCGTTCGCAGGCACTGGCCCTGCTGATCGCGGCCCTCGTGTGTCACGGCGTGCTGGCCTGCCAGGTCGGTCCGGGAGGGGACCACGCGGGACACGAGGCGCCCGCGATGGGATCCATGACCCACGTGGCCGCCACGATGGCTGCGGTGAGCGGGGAGATCGCGCACCACCATGACGGGTCGCTCCTCGCGGCAGTGCTCGTCGTCCCGGTCCTGTTGCTGCTGGTCCTCTTCGCCATGCGCGCGGCGAGGCGCGCGCTCGGCCAGCCCGCGCCGCACCCCCTTCGGACTCGGGTCCTCCCGCGGGGACCGCCCCCCGCGCGCCCCCGCCGTCTCCTGCTCTGCATCAGCCGGACGTGATCGGGCCGGGCCAGCTCTGACCGCTGGCACGACCGACCTTGCGCTGCTCGCAGCGCGTCCACGATGCAAGGAGAACACCAGTCATGAAGCGCACGATTCTCGCCGCGGCAGCGACCGCCGTGGCCCTGACCCTCGGAGCCTGCGGCTCGACCACCTCAGCCACCACCGCCGATCAGACCTCGACGGCCACCTCGGCCTCCGAGGTCAACCCCCACGACGCGATGTTCGTGGCGATGATGATCCCGCACCACGAGCAGGCGATCGAGATGAGCGATCTCGTCCCGTCGCGCTCGGACAGTCAGGAGGTCAAGGATCTCGCCCGCCAGATTAAGGATGCTCAGGGCCCGGAGATCGAGCAGATGTCCGGCTGGCTCAGGGAATGGGGGATGACCGCGGGCGGTATGGACCACTCTGGCCACGGGATGGACGGGATGATGTCCGACGCCGAGATGACCGATCTCAAGGGGCTCTCGGGCGCCGCCTTCGACACCAAGTGGCTCGAGATGATGATCGAGCACCATGAGGGCGCGATCACCATGGCCGAAGGCGTCCGCAAGAACGGCAGTGACCCGCGAGTCCGCGACCTCGCCGACGCGATCATCGAGGGCCAGGAGAAGGAGATCAGCCAGATGAAGGGGATGCTCGCCTCCTAACCCGAGCACCTTGCCTCTGCGGCCGGTGGCCGCGAAGGGGGAAGAATTCTCCCCCTTCGCGGCCATCGGACGAGGAGGCCATCTACCCTTTGGTAATGACCTCGGAGATCATCGCCGACCCAGAGCTCGACCCCACCGCCACGTACGCCGTATCCCCTTCGCGCGCACGGCATTTGGCGGCTCGGGTGGTCGCCTCCCCGAAGGCCGAGACCTTCACCCGCACCTCGCCGATCACCGGCGGCCCGCTCGCGGCGCTGCCCATCTCGACGGCCACCGACGTGCGACGCGCGGTCTCGCTCGCGCGCTCGGCGCAGCGCCGCTGGGCGGCGATGTCCTTCGACCAGCGCAAACGGGTCTTCCTGCGCTTCCACGACCTCGTCCTCGAGCACCAGGTCGAGCTGCTCGACCTGGTCCAATTGGAATCGGGCAAGGCCCGAGCCCACGCCTTCGAGGAGGTCCTCGACGTCGCGATCGCGTCTCGGCACTACGCGCAGGAGGCCGAGTCGTACCTGCGGCCGCGCCGTCGCCGCGGTGCGATCCCCGTGCTCAGCCAATCCCGCGAGCTGCACCACCCGAAGGGGGTCGTCGGGATCGTCTCGCCGTGGAATTACCCGCTCTCCCTGGCGATCACCGACGCGATCCCGGCGCTGATGGCCGGCAACGCGGTCGTGCTGCGTCCCGACCAGCAGGGGTCGCTCTCGGCCCTCGCGGGCATCGAGTTGCTCGGGGAGGCCGGACTGCCCGTTGGGGTGCTTCAGGTCGTCCTCGGTCCGGGATCGAGTACCGGGCAGGCCGTGGTGGACGCGGCTGATTACGTGTGTTTCACCGGCTCCACGCCGACCGGGCGCAAGATCGCGGCTGCGGCAGCGGAGCGGCTCGTCTCCTTCAGCCTCGAACTCGGGGGTAAGAACGCGGTCTATATCGCCGCCGATGCGCACCTCGACCGCGCCGTCGATGGTGCCATCCGGGCCTGCTTCTCCTCGGCAGGGCAACTCTGCATCTCCACCGAGCGGGTCATCGTCCACACCGATATCTACGACCAGTTCGTGCCCCGCTTCGTCGCGGCGGTCCGCACGATGACGGTCGGGACGGCGCTCGAGTTCGGCTACGACATGGGCTCGCTCGTCTCGCAGGATCAGCTCGACATCGTGACGGCACACGTCGAGGACGCGGTGAAGAAGGGGGCGGAGGTCCTCGTCGGCGGCAAGGCGCGCCCCGACCTCGGCCCGTACTGCTATGAGCCGACCGTCCTCGCCGGGGTGACCGCCGCGATGGCAGTGCGCGATGAAGAGACCTTCGGACCGGTGACCTCGATCTACCGCGTGAGTTCCGACGACGACGCGATCGCACTCGCCAATGACACCGACTATGGCCTGAACGCCTCGGTGTGGACCCGGGACGTCCGCCGCGGCCGCGAGATCGCCGCGAAGATCCAGACCGGGACCGTCAATATCAACGAGGCCTACGCGGCCGCCTGGGCCTCCATGGCCGCACCGATGGGCGGGATGAAGGCGAGCGGCATGGGTCGGCGCCACGGCGCAGAGGGGATCCTCAAGTACACCGAGTCTCAAAATGTCACCGCCCAGCATCTCCTGCCGATCGCCCCCGCCTTCGGGGCGAGCGATCAGACCTTCGCCAAGGTGATGAGCGTCAGCCTGGCGCTGATGAAGAAGGCCGGCCTGTCGTGACCCGCGACGCTCGCGGCGTCGCGGCCGAACCCGATGTCGACGTGCTCATCATCGGCTCCGGCTTCGGTGGATCGGTGTCCGCGCTCCGGCTGGCGGAAAAGGGCTATCGGGTCCGAGTGCTGGAGGCCGGGCGCCGCTTCGCCGACTCGGACTTCGCGCGGACGTCGTGGGACTTAAAGAACTTCCTCTGGGCGCCCTCTCTCGGCTGCTACGGGATCCAACGCATCCACCTGCTGAGCGACGTGATGATCCTCGCCGGGGCCGGCGTCGGCGGCGGATCGCTCAACTACGCCAACACGCTCTACGTGCCGCCCGCCCCCTTCTTTGCCGACCCGCAGTGGCGCGAGATCACCGACTGGAGCGTGGAGTTGGCTCCGCACTACGCCCTGGCCCAGACGATGCTCGGCGTCGTCACCAATCCCTGCGAGGGGCCGGTCGAGCAGGTGATGCGCGAGGCCGCCGCGGACATGGGGGTCGCCGAGACCTTCCGCAAGACCCCCGTCGGGGTCCTCTTTGGCACCGGCGAAGGGGGAGAGACGCTCGCCGATCCCTACTTCGGCGGGGCCGGGCCCGCCCGCACGACCTGCACCGAGTGCGGCAACTGCATGGTCGGCTGCCGGGTCGGCGCGAAGAACACGTTGGTGAAGAACTACCTTGCGCTCGCCGAATCCCTCGGCGCAGAGGTCATCCCGCTGCGGACCGTCACCCGGATCGGGGAGGTGGTCGGCGCGCCGGGAGAGGCCGTCACCTACCGGGTGCGCCATGAGCGCACCGATGCCCGCGGCGACGAGGGCGCTCGAGTCACGACCGCTCGCCACGTGATCCTGGCGGCCGGGACGTGGGGGACGCAGCACCTGCTCCACGCGATGCGCGCCGAAGGAGAACTCCCTCGCCTATCCCCGCGCCTTGGGGAGCTCACCCGGACCAACTCCGAAACCCTCGTCGGGGCGCTCGCGTCGGCGACCCCTGCCGAGCCCCTGACGAAGGGGGTAGCGATCACCTCCTCCTTCCACCCGGATGCGGATACGCACATCGAGAACTGCCGTTATGGCGAGGGCTCGGACGCGATGGGGCTGCTCACGACGCTGCTCGCGCCCGGGGACGACAGCAGGTGGCCCCGCTGGGCGCGGCTGCTCGCCTCCCTTCCGAGCCAGCCCAAGGCGCTCGCCGCGTGGTTCCCACCGGGGCGCCACTTCGCGGACCGGACGATCATCGGGCTCGTCATGCAGTCCCTCGACAACTCCCTGTCGACCTCCGTGACCCGCTCGCGCTTCGGTCGGTGGAAGCTCACCTCGCGGCAGGGCCACGGCGAGCCCAATCCCACCTACATCGAGGCCGGCCACCGCGGCATTCGCGCGATCGGCAAGCGCCTCGCCGAGCGGATCGGCGTGCCGGTGTACGCAGGAGGGACGTGGGGCGAGGCCTTCGATGTCCCGTTGACCGCCCACTTCCTCGGTGGCGCTCCGATCGGCGACAGCCCGCAGCGCGGCGTCATCGATCCCTACCACCGCGTCTGGGGCTATCCGGGGATCTCGGTGGTTGATGGGTCGGCGATCTCGGCCAATCTCGGCGTCAACCCGGCCCTGACGATCACCGCCCAGGCCGAGCGCGCGATGTCGCTGTGGCCCAATCGCGGGGAGGTCGACCCCCGGCCCGAGCAGGGCGACCGATACGAGCGCCTCGAACCGATCGCGCCGCGCGAACCCGCGGTCGCTCGGTTCACCCACACGACGGCTCGGGTGAGCCGCCCGGGCGAGCGCGGCGAACCGGTCGACATCGGGATGCCGGTCCTCGCGCCCGCCCGCTGAGCCTTAGCGCTCGTCGCGCCACGAGCGCCAGAGCGCCGCGTACGAACCATCGGCCGCGATCAACTCATCATGGGAGCCGATCTCGCTGATCCGGCCCTCTTCGATGACCGCGATCCGATCGGCGTCGTGAGCGGTGTGCAGGCGGTGCGCGATCGCCACCACGGTGCGCTCGCTCAGGACCGCACCGAGTGAGCGCTCGAGATGGCGCGCGGCCCGTGGGTCGAGCAGGGAGGTGGCTTCGTCGAGCACGAGGGTGTGCGGGTCGGAGAGCACCAGGCGGGCGAGCGCGATCTGCTGCGCCTGCGCCTCGGTGAGAGCGTGTCCGGCCGAACCCACGAGCGTGTCGAGACCCGACGGCAGCGCGAGCGCCCAGTCCAGTGCGTCCACGGTGGCGAGCGCGCGACGCAGGTCGGCCTCGGTCGCGTCCTCCCGGGCGAGGAGCAGGTTGTCGGCGAGGGTCCCGACGAAGACGTGGTGCTCCTGAGTGACGAGGGCGACCTCCCGGCGAAGGGCGTCGAGGTCCAAATTGACGAGGGGTACCCCACCGACGACGGCCCGCCCAGCGGTGGGCGCGTCGATGCCAGCGAGGAGGCGCCCGAGGGTGGATTTCCCGGCCCCACTCGGGCCGACCATCGCGAGGCGTTCCCCGGGTCGCAGTGCGAGATCGAACCCGTGGAGCACGTCGTGGCCGGCGCGGTACGCGTAGCGCACCCCCTTCGCCTCCACCTGATCGCCGTCGGGCACCTCACCGGTCGGCGTGCGATCGGGCGGGACATCGGCGATCCCGATGATCCGTGCGAGCGAGGTCGCGCCGACCTGGATCTCGTCCAACCAGGAGACGAGCTCATCGAGGGGGTCGACGATCTGGCGCAGGTAGAGCACGACCGCGACGGCCGCGCCCAGGCTGACCCGGCCCTGGCCGACGAGCCAGCCACCCCAGACGACCGCGATGGCCGGGGGGAGGAGGTAGCCGAGCTCGACCCAGGGGAACCATTGAAGGCGCAGGCGCAGCGTGTATCGCTCGGCCCGCCAGGCGTTGCCGACGCGCTCTGCCATCCGGGCGCGGCGCTCAGGTGCCAGCTGGAGCGCGTCGATGGTGCGCACGCCGGAGATCGTCTCCGAGGCGACCGAATTGAGCTGCGCATACGCTCCGCGTTCCCAGAGATAACCGTCGCGGGCGCGCTTGAGGTAGCGGCGGGTCGAGGGCAGCACGAAGGGCAGCGCGACCAACCCGGCGAGCGCCACGAGCGGCGAGGTCACGAGGGCCGCGCCGAGGGTCAGCACCACGCTGACGATTGCGACGAGGATCGCCGGGACACCGAAGCGGGCGACATAGGAGAGGGCATCGACGTCGTTGGTGGTGCGCGCGACGAGATCACCGGTGCCGGATCGCTCCAGGGTCGACAAGGGGAGCCGGACCGCATCGCGCATAAAGCCCGCGCGCAGGCCCGCGAAGATGCTCTCGCCGAGGATGAAGGCGGTGCGCCTCGCGACCCAGGTCAGCGCGGTCTGAGCCGCCACGACGACGGCGAGACCGATCGCGTACCGGTCGACGTCACTCCTGCTGGCGCCGGTCGTCACCGCGTCAAGAAGCCGACCGATCAGCCAGGGCGAGGCCAGGCCGACACCGGCCGCGAGGGCATGCCACACGAGCGTCATCGCGAACTCGCGCCGGTGGGTTCGCGCCAATCCCCGGGTGTGCGCAAGGACGCTTGCCGGGTCGGCGACGGGCAGCGTGCGCACCATGGTGTCGGTGACCGGCGTGCTGTCGGCGGTTGCGGCGCTGGGCGCCGTCATCTGGGTGGTCACTCGTCCTCCCCTCGGATGACGATCTCGCGGTAGGCGCGGTGGCTCATCAGGTCGTGGCGAGTCCCGCTCAGGACGACGCGGCCCCCTTCGATGAGCAGGACCTCGTCGGCGACATCCAGCAGGAGGGGACTCACCGTCACGATGACGGTGGTGCGGCCGCGCCGGGAGTCGGCGAGTGCCGCGGCCACCCGCGCCTCGGTGTGGGCGTCGACGGCGCTGGTCGGTTCGATGAGCACGAGGGTCTCGGGCTCCGCGAGCAGGGCTCGAGCGAGGGCGACCCGTTGCCGCTGGCCTCCCGAGAGCGAGCGGGCCTGCTCGTCGAGCTCGCTGTCCAGCGCGCCATCGACGGCATCGAGGACATCGGTGGCGCTCGCAACCCGAAGGGCGTCCAGCACCGCCTCGTCGTCGGGAGCGAGACCGCGCACTCGGGCAGCGGAGGTGAGCTCGTCGCGCAGCACGCCGGAAAAGAGCCGCGGTTCGGCCTCGGAGACGACCACGCGCTGGCGGACCTCGCTCAGCGGGAGTGTCGCCAGATCGAGGCCGTCGAGCAGGACGGGCCCGGCGCTCGGATCACCAGCGCCGACGCGACCGAGTCGCTCGGCGATGGCGGCACTCGCCTCGGGTTGCGCCGAGACCAGCGCGGTGAGCCGGCCCGCGTGGATCGCGGCGCCGCTGGTCCGGTCGAGGAGCCGGACGGAGTCCGCCGGTCGTCTGGCCGCTGCGGTGCTCACTTCGGGCTCGACCGGCGAGACGTTGAGGACACGCAGGACCTTTGCCGCGGCGACCCGGGCCCGGATGGTCTTGTCGACCGCCTCGGTGACGGTCCGAAGGGGCATCGCGAGGAAGGTCGCGTATCCGTAGAAGGCGACGAGTTCGCCGGGGCTCACCTTCCCGTCGACGACCTCGCGGGCACCGAACCAGACGACCGCGACGGCGAAGAGGCCAGGGAGGAGCACCTGAGCCGAGTCGAGGGCCGCTTGGACCCCAGCGACCCGGACACCAGCGCGTCGCACGCGTTGGGATTGGTCGAGATACCGGCGCAGGTAGAGGCCTTCTCCACCGATCCCGCGCAGAATCCGTAGGCCGCCGACGGTGTCGGCCGCGAGGGTCGTCATCGTCCCGACCTCTTCGCGTTGGGCCGCCTGGCGGGCCTGGAGGGGCCGCACGATGAGGGCGAGGGAGGCCAGGAGCAGGGGGCCGCCGAGCAGGATCAGCAACCCGATATCGCGCGAGGTCGTGAGGAGATAGCCCGCGACGATGCACCAAGAGATGATCGCCCCGGCGAGGCGAGCCGAGACGTCGTAAACCGTGCCGATGCGCACCATGTCATTGGCGTAGACCGCGAGCACATCGCCGTGGGGGATCGTCCGGGAGATGGCTGGGCCGCGAGCGAGGACCGCCTCGTCGACGAGCTGGACCGTGCGATAACTCGCGGTCAACCAGTTGTGCACGGCCGCCCAGTGCCGAGCCACGCCAAAGAGCGCGGTCGCCACCGCAAGCGCCACGAGGACCGCCGCCCATCGCCACAGCTGGGTGAGGTCGCCGTCGCGCATCCCCACATCAATGGCGCGCCCGAGGACGGCCGGCAGCAGAGCGAGCGAACCCATCCACCCGACCCCGCAGATGACGCCGAGGATGAGCAGCGCGCGTTGCTGCCCCCCGAGCCAGAGCAGGTATCGGGTGGTGGAGCGGGTATCGGGCGTCCCGGGGTCGCGCAGGGGGAAGTCGTCGTGAAGGAGCATCGCGCTCACGGACGCTAGTACCGCCCCCACCCCCTTCGCGACCTAATTACCGGTGATGGGGGTGGACCGGAAGGGAGTTGAGCCCTCCTAGAGCTCGCCGAGGCTGAGCCGGGTGGGCCGGTATCCCTCGTCGGGATCGGGCAGGGCGTCCTCCGGGTCCACGATCGCGATGTCATGGCCATCGAGGTGGAGACGGCGTACCCCTTCGAGCAGCATGCGACGGCCGACCTGGTCGACCTGGGCGACCCGGCTGAGGTCGAGGACGACCGGGTCGGGGCCCTCCGGCAATTCCGTCAGCGCGCGCATCACGCGCTCGGCCTCGCTGAAGCGCACCACGCCCTGCAACTGGACGCGGGTGGCCTCGCGGCCGTCCAGGGTGAGCGGTCCGATATCGCGCACGGTGTGCTGACCGCTCGGGACGGCGCCCATGAGATGAAGGCCCATATCATCGGAGAGGCGCTGACAGATCTGGACTCCGCGCACGCTGTTGCCGACCGAGTCCAGTGCCGGGGAGAAGGTCCCGATCCCCACCTGACCTGGGAGCACGCCGAGGATGCAGCCGGAGACACCGCTCTTGGCCGGGATTCCGACGGCGGAGATCCAGTCCCCAGCAGCGTCATACATGCCGCAGGTCGTCATCACGCTGAGGACCTGACGAACGACGAGTGGCGAGACCACTCGCTTGCCGCTGATCGGGTTGACGCCGGCGTTGGCGAGGGTCGCGCCCATCATCGCGAGGTCCGCGGTCGTCACCGCGATCGAGCACTGCCGGGTGTAGCCCTCAACCTGATCGAGCGGGTCTCCGATGAGCGCGCCCGTCGTGCGGACCATGTAGGCCAGGGAACGGTTGCGATCCGCGGTCTCCATCTCGGAGGCGAAGACCGCCTCGTCGACCGCGAGCTCTCGCCCCGCGAAGGCGGACAGCCCCGCGCGCACGTGCTCGAAGCGCTCGTCGGCGTCCAATTCCGGCGAGCCGACCAGGCTATGGGTGGTGATCGCCCCGATATTGATCATCGGATTGCGGGGCCGGCCGCTTTCGGGTTCGAGTGAAATCTCGTTGAAGGCTTCGCCCGACGGTTCGGTCCCGACGTGGCTGTAAACGTCCTTCCATCCTCGCTCTTCGAGGGCGAGGGCATAGACGAAGGGTTTAGACGCGGACTGGATGGTGAACTCGACGTCCGCGTCACCGGCGGAGTACAGGGTCCCGTCCGGGGTACAGAGGGCGACCGCCAACCGGTCGAGCGGCGCCTGCGCGAGTTCGGGGATGTAGTCGGCGCGCTCGCCCCCTTCGTCCCCATGGCACTCGGTGAGGACCTGCTCGAGATAGTCGGGTACGGGGGTACGCATGCGCTGCTCCGTTGAGGTGGGTGAAGGGGGTCAGTCCAGGGGGCCTGCGAAGCGCACACCCGCGAGGTCGGCGATCTCGCGCTTCCAGGCCACGAGGTCGTCGCGCTCGAAGTCCTGCAGGTGGGAGTGGCCACAGGCGCGGGCCATCACCTGCATGAGCTCGATGCTCGAGGCGAAGAAGCGCTCGAGTTGTGCGGCCGAGCGCTCGATGTCGAGGCGCGCCCGCAGGTCGGGGCGCTGGGTCGCGATCCCGACCGGACACCGGTCGGTGTGGCAGGCCCGCATGGCGAGGCACCCGATCGCCTGCATCGCGGCATTGGAGACCGCGATGGCGTCCGCTCCGAGCGCGAGCGCCTTGATGAAGTCCGGGGGCGTGCGCAGACCGCCGGTGATCACGAGCGTCACATCGCTCGCATCCGATCGATCGAGGAAGCACCGTGCTCGAGCGAGGGCCGGGATCGTCGGCACCGAGATGTTGTCGCGGAAGATCAGCGGCGCCGCCCCGGTCCCACCGCCTCGACCGTCGAGGATGACGTAGTCGACACCGATGTCGAGCGCCGCCTGGAGGTCGTCTTCGATGCGCTGTGCGGAGAGCTTGAAGCCGATCGGGATGCCGCCGGTGATCTCGCGGACATGCGCGGCGACCTCGCGGAAGTCCGCGATGGTCGTCAGGTCCGGGAAGCGCGCCGGCGAGATCGCGTCCTGCCCCTCCGCCAAACCCCGGACCTCGGCGATCTTGCCGACGACCTTGTGTCCCGGCAGGTGTCCGCCGGTCCCGGTCTTGGCGGCCTGTCCACCCTTGAAGTGGAAGGCCTGGCAGCGCGCGACCTTGTCATCGCTGTAGCCGAAGCGGGCCGAGGCGAGCTCGTAGAAGTACCGGCTGCACGCCTCCTGCTCTTCGGCGAGCATCCCCCCTTCGCCCGAACAGATGCCCGTCCCGGCGCGCTCGGCGCCGGTGGCGAGCGCCACCTTCGCCTCCTCGGAGAGAGCCCCAAAGCTCATATCGGAGACGAAGAGGGGGATCTTTAGGTGCAGGGGGCGTGCAGCGCGGGGGCCGATCACGACCTCGGTCCCGACCGGATCGTCATCGAGAAGGGGGAGCCGGGCGAGCTGGCCGGTCACGATCTGCAGATCGTCCCAGCAGGGCAGCGTCGGGTTGGGCACGCCCATCGCCTCGACCGGGCCGTGGTGGCCGACGCGCTCGAGACCGTGGCGCGCGAGCTGATGGATCGCCCGGTTGCGGGGCTCATCCTTGGTGCCCTTGAGGTCTTCGTAGAGGCCGAGGTACTGGTCGCGGCGGTAGTGCTGCGGGTGATCCTTGGCGAAGGCCGCCACCTCACCGGCATCGACCCAAACCCGACCCTCATCGACCCAGGAGGTGAAGCGGGCGAGGTCCGCCCCCTGGTGGTAGAGGTTCTGGCCGGAGGAGAGGTCGTAGGTGGAGCCGTGGAGGCCGCAGACGAGCCGGTCGCCGCGGACATCGGCGTCGCTCATCAGGGCCCCGCGGTGCCGACATCGGCCGTAGAGCACGATCACGTCGTCGTCAGCACGACGGATCAGGGCGAGGTCGACCCCTTCGACCAGGGCATAGGCCGGTTTGTCGATGGTGAGGTCGGTGAGTTCGGCTACGGCGACAGCGGTGTCGGTCGTCATGGCAGGTAAGTATGTCAAGGGCTGGTCAGAGGTTCGCGAGGACTCACGTAGCCTGTTGTGGTGCTGAGGACCGCGACCCGACCTCGGTGGCTGGGCCTGTTGCTCGTCGCCATCGCGCTCGCCGTCCTCGCCTTTTATCTCGGGCGGTGGCAGTACCAAGTCGCCTATGACACCGAGCGGGTCAAGGTCGTCGAGGCGGCTGCCGAGCGGGATGTGCGTCCGCTCGATGACGTGCTCGCGCCGCGCGCCGCCTTCCCGGACGATGGTTCGGGCCAGCGGGTGAGCGCCACCGGACACTACGTCGCCGAAGGCCAACGGCTCATCACCGTGCGCCTCCTCGATGGCCGTGAGGGGGGTTGGGTCCTCGATCAGTTCGTCGTCGATCACACGGGGGCGAACCTGCCGATCGTGCGTGGGTGGATCGCGAAGGGGGCGGACGCGCCGCCGCCGCCCACGGGGACGGTGACCCTCATCGGATCGCTCGCGCCGGGCGAGGCGCCGGACGAGCGGGGGGTGCCCGAGGGGCAGATGACCTCGATTGACCTCGCGAGCCTCGTGAACCAATGGCCGGGAGATATCTATAACGCCTTCGCCTTCGCGGTCGATGAAGAGGTCGGCGGCGCGCCGGTCGCGGCCTCCGGTCTGGAGCGGGTTCCGCCCCCGCTCCCGGACGTCGAACTGAACTGGCGCAATGTGATGTACGCCGTCCAGTGGTGGTGCTTCGGTGGCTTCGCCATCTGGATGTGGCTGAAGATGGTGCGGCAGGCCGCCCGCCAGGAACGCGAGGACGGCCTCGCCCGTCAAGACCAAGGCGACCCATCGGAGCTCCCGGTGGCCGCCGCACGCAAGGAGAGTTGATTCATCGTGAGCAGTCACGAGCCGGTACCGCACGACATCGCCCCAGAGGATGCGCCGCGCGATCCGAAGGCCGCGCCCCGCGACCCGCAGGCCGCGTCGCCCGGGACCCAGCCTGGCATCACGGCGTCACCGCAGGCGATCGCCTCGGCCCTGACCTTCTTCCGCTACTCGGCGATCGCCGCCGGTATCGCCATGTTCATCTTGATCGTGGAGATGGTGCTGAATTACGGCTTCGGCAATGACGTGCTCATGTGGTGGAGCCCGGTTCACGGCCTGATCTTCATGGTCTTCGCCGTCGCGACCGCGAACCTCGGCTTCAAGGTCGGCTGGAGCCTCTGGCGGATGATCCGGGTCCTGATCTGGGCCTGCATCCCCTTCGTTGCCTTCATCGAGGAGCGTCGCGTCACCGAAGAGGTCACGCCGCTCACCCGCTAGCGGCGGCCTTAGCCCGGTCCGTTAGGAGGGCGCCACGAGGGTAGCCTGACCTGCGTGACGGAATCCTTGCAGCACGCGCCGGTCGTGGTCGTCGACTTCGGTGCCCAGTACGCCCAACTGATCGCCCGCCGCGTGCGCGAGGCCCAGGTCTATAGCGAGGTCGTGCCGTACACGATGAGTGCGGCCGACATCCTCGCCAAGGAGCCGGCCGCGATCGTGCTCTCGGGTGGCCCCTCGTCGGTCTACGAAGAGGGCGCGCCGAGCCTTGACCCGCAGATCCTGCACGCCGGGGTGCCCGTCTTCGGCATGTGTTACGGCTTCCAGGCGATGGCTCAGGCCCTCGGGGGGACGGTTGCCAAGACCGGCCTGCGGGAGTACGGCAACACCCGCGCCGACATCACCGACACCCACTCGACCCTGTTCAATGGCCAGCCCGCCGACCAGTCGGTGTGGATGAGCCACGGCGACTCCGTGAGTGAGGCCCCCGACGGGATGCGCGTCACCGCGACCACGTCGGGTGCGCCCGTCGCCGCCTTCGAAGATGACGAGCGTCGCCTCTACGGCGTCCAGTGGCACCCGGAGGTCATGCACTCCACCTTCGGCCAGCGCGTCTTGGAGAACTTCCTCCACCGCGGCGCTGGCCTCGGGTCGGACTGGACCCCGGGCAATGTCGTCGAGGATCAGGTCGCCGCGATCCGCGAGGTCGTCGGCGAGGACCGGGTCCTGTGTGCCCTCTCCGGTGGCGTCGACTCCTCGGTGGCCGCTGCCCTGGTGCAGCGGGCCGTCGGCGACCAGTTGACGTGCGTCTTCGTCGATCACGGGCTGCTCCGTCAGGGCGAGGCCGAGCAGGTCGAAGAGGAGTTCGTCGCCGCGACCGGGGTCGACCTGGTCGTCGTGGACGCCAAGGACCGCTTCTTGGAGGCGCTCGCCGGTGTCACCGACCCGGAAACGAAGCGCAAGATCATCGGCCGGGAGTTCATCCGCGTCTTTGAGCAGGCCGCCCGTGATGTCGTGCAGGACCGGGGCGACATTGAGCACCCGGTGAAGTGGCTCGTCCAGGGCACCTTGTACCCGGACGTCGTCGAGTCCGGCGGCGGCAGCGGCGCCGCGAATATCAAGAGCCACCACAACGTCGGTGGTCTGCCCGATGACCTGCAGTTCGAGCTGATCGAGCCCCTGCGCGCGCTCTTTAAGGACGAGGTCCGTCAGGTCGGGCTCGAGCTCGGCGTCCCCGAGGCGATCGTCTGGCGCCAGCCCTTCCCGGGCCCGGGACTCGGGATCCGGATCATCGGCGAGGTCACCGAGGACAATCTCGACATCCTGCGCCGCGCCGACGCGATCGCTCGCGCCGAACTCACCGAGGCCGGCCTCGACCGGGAGATCTGGCAGTGCCCGGTGGTGCTGCTCGCCGACGTCCGCTCGGTCGGCGTGCAAGGCGATGGCCGCACCTACGGCCACCCGATCGTGCTGCGCCCGGTAAGCTCTGAAGACGCGATGACTGCCGACTGGACTCGCGTGCCCCACGAGGTGCTCGCGAAGATCTCCAATCGCATCACCAATGAGGTCCCTGAGGTCAACCGCGTCGTGCTCGATGTGACGA
This sequence comes from Janibacter sp. GXQ6167, assembly GCF_041365945.1. Classification (NCBI taxonomy): domain Bacteria; kingdom Bacillati; phylum Actinomycetota; class Actinomycetes; order Micrococcales; family Intrasporangiaceae; genus Janibacter; species Janibacter sp. GXQ6167. The sequence goes on from NZ_JBGFSK010000007.1 coordinate 146,495, forward strand.
GCAAGCCGCCGGGCACCATCGAGTGGGAGTAGGAGCGCCGCCCGGCGCTCGCTGACCCGCTCCGTCCGGGGCGAGGCTCCCCCTTCGACGGTGTCGCGGTTGGTGTGCTGTGGCGCGGCTATTGCCGCGTTGGATGACGTTTTCCCCGGCGGGCGAGCTGACCCGGCTCAGAGGAACATCGCCCCGACCGAGCAGAGAATGAGCGGCGCGAAGATCACCAGGAGCATCGCGATGAGCACGCCGAGGCCCGGCCGCTTTTGCTTCTCGTAGCCGATGGCGCCGCGCGTGAACTGGTGGTAGGGCGTCGCGTAAAACACCGGGACGGTCTGCCCAGCGGCCACATCGACGTCGAGCTCGGCCTGACCGTAAGTGCGCAGCCACTGGGTGGAGAGCGCCACCGTGTGCCGTCCGGCCGGGACCGGGATCGTGTTGAGGCCGAAGTTCGCCGGGATCGGGTAACCGTTGAAGGTCACCTTGGGGACAACCAGGCTCGTCGTCACCTGATTGCCCTGCAGGGTAAGCGCGATCGCGCCGTACCCCGGAGGAAATCCGCCCCCTGCCCAGTTCCCCGAAGGGGGAGTCTGAGCGGGCTGGCCGTGATGTGGCGCGGGTGAGTTCGGGGGCGGACCCCAGGGCGAAGGGGGTGGCGTGGCGCCGTCGTGGCTCATGGCTGAAAACCCTACGAGAGTCTGGCGTCCCGCGAGCAGTCCCGCCCTAACAGCCGGGACGGGCACCGACGAAAAGGGGCGCATGTGGTGCACGTCACGACGTCGCCTAGTCTTGATCGTCGTGGGCAGTCCGAGAGGCATCCGATTCACCGAGAAGTTGCTGCGCGAGGTCCTCGTCGGCCCGGGCCTTCGGGCCCTCACCCGCCTCACCGTCGAAGGCGCCGAACACGTCCCCGCGACTGGCCCGGTGATCATCGCGAGCAACCACCTCTCCTTCATCGACAGCATGATCATCCCGATCGCGGCCGGACGGCCGGTCGGCTTCCTCGGGAAATCGGAGTACTTCACCGGGACCGGCCCCGGAGGCTGGGCGACCCGGACCTGGTTCACCGCCTTCGGGACGATCCCGGTCGATCGGGAGGACGCCCGAGCCGCCGCTCGCTCCCTGGAGCTCGCCGAGGCTCACCTCGCGACCGGAGGCGCCTTCGGGATCTACCCCGAGGGGACACGTTCTCGCGACGGTCGGCTCCACCGAGGACGCACAGGTGTCGCCCGGCTCGCGCTCGCGAGCGGGGCCACCCTGGTCCCGTGCGCGCTCGTCGGCACCGACCGGGTCCAGCCACCTGGGGCGAAGGGGGTCCGCCCGGCGAAGGTGGCCGTTCGGTTCGCCCCGCCCGTCGACGTCGCCGCGTTGGAGCGTCAGTTCGTTAAGGGCAAGTTGCTCCGGGCGATCACGGATTCGGTGATGGATGCGATCGCGGAGCGCTCACCGCAGGAGCGCTCGGCGATCTATGCGAGCGACGTGGGGAACGACGGAGACGGCGCCACCGGCGGGTAGGGTGCAACGGTGCTGAGAACGACCGCCGCCGTACTCGCTGGGAAGGCCGCCCGAGGACTCGCCCGCATGAGAGGCGGCGGGTCCGCCCTTCCGGGCCTCGTGGCCGAGCGGGTCGACCCCGACTTCCTCGCCAACGCGCTCTCGCAGGTCCGCGGCGGCATCGTCGTGGTGAGCGGGACCAATGGCAAGACGACCACCACGAAGATGCTGGTCGCGGTGCTCCGCGAACACGGCCGCGAGGTCTTTACCAACCCGACGGGCTCCAATTTCACCCGCGGCGTCATCTCGGCGATGCTCGGCGATCTGCCCATGGGCGGACGCCTTCGGGCCGACATGGCGGTGCTCGAGCTCGACGAGGCACACGCCCTGCATTTCGCGGCCGCGGTCCGCCCGACGCACTCGCTGCTGCTCAACGTCGCCCGCGACCAACTCGACCGCTTCGCCGAGATCGACCACACGGCTGGCCTCCTTCGACGCCTCGCGGAGCAGACCACCGAAGGCGTCGTGCTCAACGTCGACGACCCGTATGTCAACACCATCGCTCCGCAACTCACGGGGGACGTCGCGATCCGCTGGTTCGGGTTGGACGCCTCGATCCACGACCGGCTGGGCGAGCTCCAAGAGGAGGACGTGCGCGAGGGACAGGGGTACACCCCGCCCCCCGCCGGCCGCGATGACGGCTTCCTGCGGCCCGAAAGTCAGCGCGAGATGACCATCCTCTTCGGCCGCGAGGGCGAAGGGGGTCAGGTCGGCCCCGTCGAGCTCAAGCAGCGTGGTCTCGCCGCCATGATCAACGCGACGGCGGCGACCACCACGGCCCGCCTGCTCCTCGGCGACGCCTTCGACCCTCGGGCCGCCGAGCGGGCCCTCGCCACCGTGCGTCCCCCCTTCGGTCGCGGCGAGATGATCGATGCCGACGGCCAACCCTTGGAGCTGGTCCTCGTCAAAAACCCCGCCGGATTCACCGTCGCGCTCGGGACATATGCCGAAGATCCCGTCGCGTCGATGATCGCGATCAACGACGATTACGCCGATGGCCGTGATGTGTCCTGGCTCTACGACGTCTCCTTCGAATCGTTGCAGGAGAAGGGGGTTGCGCTCACCTCGGGCGTGCGCGGCTGGGATATGGCGTTGCGCCTGCAGTACGACGATGTGCCGGTCGGTGGGACGGACGTGGACCTGGAGCGCGCGCTGAAGCGGTTCCTCGCCGACCACCCGAACGAACCCAAGCGGATCTTTTGCACCTACACGGCGATGCTCGCCCTGCGCAGGATGCTCGCCGCGCGATACGACCTCCCCGAGATGGGCGAGGACGCCACGACTGTGAGCGGAGCGAACCGATGAGCGACCCCCGCGATATTGCGATTTTCGGTGAACCGGCCGGGTCCGCGCTGCCGGCCACGCCGGGGCGCGAGGGCAAGGGCGTGATCAACCTCGTGCACATGTACCCCCGGGAGATGAGCATCTACGGGGACCTCGGCAACACCCGCTGCCTCGCGGCGCGGATCCGACGGCACGGCTATGTGCCGGTCGTCCACCAGCACCACCCCGGCATGGAGGTGCCCCGCGATGCGCACCTGATCGTCGGCGGTGGTGGTCAGGACTCCGGCCAGGTGAAGGTCGAAGACGATCTCGAGGCGAACGCCGACACCCTGCGCGGGCTGGCCGCCGATGGTGTCCCGATGCTGATGGTCTGCGGGATGTACCAGCTCTTCGGCAATGCCTTCATCACCGTCGAGGGCAAGGAACTGCCGGGCCTGAAGATCCTCGATGTCACGACGCGTGGCAACGCCTCGCGGATGATCGGGCCGGTGGTGCTCAGCACCGATGTTGGCGATGTCGTCGGCTACGAAAACCACTCGGGCTCAACCGAACTCGGCTCGGGGCAGGCCCCCTTCGGTCGGGTCCGGCATGGCTATGGCAACAACGAGCAGTCGGGGACCGAAGGTGCCGTGAGGGATCACGTGGTGGGGACCTACCTCCACGGGCCGGTGCTGCCCGCCAACCCGGGTCTCGCCGACGCTCTCATCGGGTGGGCGGCGGAGCAGGCGACGGGCCGCCCCTTCGAGCCCGGTCAACTCGATGACGCCGTCGCCCGCGAGGCTCAGCAGCGCCAGGTGCGTCGCCTCCTCGACTGATCCTGAAGGGGTCAGCCGGCGTCGGCGATCTCGGCGGCGTCCGCCTTCGGCATGATCGACCAGGCGAGCCATCCGAGGGCGCCGAGCGGGATCTCCATGATGTGCGTGTAGATCGAGAAGAGGACCACGCAGGCCATCGCGGTCGCCGGGTCGGCGCCCCAGGCGACGAGGGCGGCGGCGGTCCCGGTCTCGGTGACCCCGAGGCCTCCGGGAGTGATTCCGACCGCGGTCAGCAGGCGGCCGATGGCGAAGGCGGCGAAGAGCTGGCCGTAGGGGAGTGTCACGCCGGTGACCTGGGCGCAGAGCACGAAGAGGATGTAGTAGAAGCCGAAGAATCCGGCCATCCCGAGGGTCATCGGCAGCCACCCCTTGCGGACCACACCGGTGATCCGCGAGCGCATGCCGAGGAGGGCATTTTCGTAGCGTCGCGGCTCGGCCTTATGCCGCAGCACCTGCGTCACGAGGACATCAACCCCGTGCCCGACCACGCGCGCCACCCGGCTCGAAAAGAGGGCCCCGACGAAGACCGCCATGATGCCGATCCCGGTGATCGACCCCGCGATGGCGGCCTCGCGCATGACCGGCGGCAGATTGGTCGCGCCGATCGACAAGGTGATGATCGCGACGACGGGCAGGGCGACCCGAGCGAGCACATTCCAGACGCCGGTCACGATCGCCATCGTCGTCACGCTGGCATTAGAAAAACCCCAGGATCTCCCGATCGAGTAGGTCGCAGCGAGCCCGACCGCGCCGCCGCCGGGGAGGAGGTTTGAGACCGACGACCCGCAGACATTCATCACGAGCGCGCGCGGGTGCGACAGGCCGGGCATCGCCCCGGTCATCACGAAGGTGTAGCAGTAGAGCCCGACGATGACGAGCGCCGCGAACCCGATGCCCTGCCAGAGGGTCACCGTGCCAAGGACCTGCCACACGCTCGACCAGGTCGTCTTGGCGAAGTGGGGCAGCCCCCAGATGAGCATGACGATGGCCAAGACCAGGCCGATCGTCGCCTGGATGATCCGCTTGGGGGAGTAACGGGCCTTGGCGGAGATCTCCGTGGGATCGGGCTCGCCGGGAAGGGGGGCGGTCGGTGCCCCCTTCGTGCCGGTCACGAGAGGTCCTCGAAGATGTCGTGGCGGATCGGGGATCCCGCGGGCAGGGCCGGGTCGCGATACCACTCGCGGCCGAAGACGAGGTCGTAGAGCGGCCGCGGGATCTTCAGCAGCATCCCGAGCGTGCGGTCCCCATCGTCGGCGCTCGCCTGGCTGGCGTGGGCGCGCATCGAGGACCGTTTCGCCCCGATCTGTCGGCGCACCGAAATCCGGTGGGTGACCTCCGCCCGCGCCGAAAAGGCTCGGTCGAAGGAGGAGCGGTCAAACTCGGGCGGGAAGCGGTAGACCTTGGCGGCGAGGTCGATGGCGCGACAGATCGCATCGCGCGGGATGGTGGCCTCGAGGACCCGCACGCGGTGGCCGCGTTCGGCGGCGAGTTCCGCGGCGCGGGCCCCCACTTCGTGGACCCGGACGTGATCGCGGTGGCCGTAACCGCCGTTGCGGTCATAGGTGAGCAGGACGTCAGCGTCCTCCTCGAGGAGGACATCACGCACGCGCTCGGCGGCCTCGTCGAGGGGGACGCGGACAAAGCGGACCTGGCCCGCCGGGTCGGGGAAGACCTCCGGGCCGCTGCCGCTGTCGGCATACCCCAGTTCGACGACCCGGGCCACGCCGAGGGCCTCGGCACTCGCGCGTACCTCGCGGTGGCGGGTGGCGGCGAGCTCGGCTCCCTTCGACCCGTAGGAGTCAGCGGCGAGGCCGAGGGCACCGTCGGTCGCGATCACGAGGACGACCCGGTGCCCCTGCGCCGCCGCGCGCGCCATCGTCCCCGAGGTCAGCAGCGCTTCGTCGTCGGGGTGCGCGTGCAAGGCCACGAGGGTGCGGGAGGTCTGGGCGGACATCATCGCTGGACACCCTCCCACAGGTCGGCATGGCAGGCTTGGACCTCGTGAAGGTTGCGCTGCTCTCGGACTGCTACCCGCCCCGTACGGGTGGGATCGAGTCGCAGGTGAGTGACCTGGCGCGGCAGTTGCGCGCGGCCGGTCACGAGGTGGAGGTCTTCACCGCGACCCCCGGTCCGGAGGGCCAGCGCGATGGCGCCATCGAAGATGACCACGGGATCCCCGTGCACCGCATGGCGATTCGCCTGCCCGGCGACCTCCCGGTCAACCCGCTGGCGCCACCGGAGGTCCGCCGACGGCTCCTCGACGGGGGCTTTGATGTCGCCCACGTGCACATGGGGGTGGTCTCGCCCTTCGCGTGGGATATGGCTCGGGTGACGACCGGGATTCAGCTGCCGACCGCCCTCACCTGGCACTGCGTCCTCGACCGGATGACCGTGCCGATGCGGGCGACCGGCGCGGTCCAGCGCTGGGTGGACCGCGGCGCCGTCGCGAGCGCGGTCTCGGGATTTGCTGCCGAAGGGGTGCGCGCTGTCCTTGGTGCCGAGGCCCCGGTCGCCGTGCTGCCGAACGGGATCGACCCGACCGTCTGGGTGCCCCCTGCTGGCGAGGACGCGCCAGGACCCCATCGTCCGATCCGGATGATCAGCGCGATGCGCTTCGCGGCGCGCAAGCGACCGGGCGCGCTGGTGCACATCATCGAGCGGGCGCTCGCGCAGCTCCGCCCAGGTGCCCTCACCCTTGAGATCGTCGGCGACGGGCCGTTGTACTCTCGGGTGAGCCATGAGGTGGAGCGGCTCGGCCTCGCCGACGTGATCACTCTCCCGGGGCGGGTGAGCCGGGCCGAGCTCGCCGAGCGCTATCACCGCGCCGATGTCTATGTGTCGCCAACGCGGTTGGAGGCCTTTGGCATCGCGGTCCTGGAGGCCCGCACGGCCGGGCTGGCGGTCGTGGGCCGCGCCGACTCCGGCGTGCGGGATGTCATCACCGATGGGGTGTCGGGGCTGCTCGTCGACTCCGACGAGGCCTTCGTCGAGGCGGTGGTGCGGATCGTGCGCGACGACGCGCTGCGCACCTCGATCATCGAGCACAACCGGAGCGTGCCGCCGGACCAGGTCTGGTCGCGCGTTGTGGACCAGGCCGAGACCGAGTACGCCCGCGCGATCCAAAAGATGTCCCGATGAACGGCCAGCCCGCCGTCGGACCCGGCGTCGAGATCGAGGTTATCTCCGGCGATGGGACGAGGGAGGTGATCCCCCTTCCGCATGGCGAGGACCCGACGGGAGTTCTTGCCGCTCATGGTTGGCACGAGCCGCGCTGGGAGCGAGCGGTCCGAGTGGCGCCAGAGCGCACTCGCCTGATCGCCGCTGCGACGAGGGGGCCGGAGCAGCCACTTGCCGCTGATCGTCCGCAGCCTCGGGATCCGGATCTTACGATCGCACCGGGGGAGCAGGCCCGAGCCCATCAGCGAGTTGCTGCGTACGCGTTGGTCGTCGCCGAGCGACGGCTCCTGCTGACCCAACTCTCGTCTCGGGTCCACCTTGTCCCCGGGCACTGGAATCTGCCGGGCGGCGGGATTGACCCCGGCGAAGACCCGGCCGACGCGGTCGTGCGCGAGGTCTGGGAGGAGACCGGGCAGCGTCTGGCCGTGACCGGCCTCTACCGCGTGCAGTCCCAGCATTGGTTGGGGCGGGCGCCGTCGGGGGCATTGGAGGATTTCCATGCGGTGCGGTTGATCTACTGCGGCACCGTGGCCGAGCCGAGCGAACCCGTCTTGCACGATGTCGGGGGATCGACCGCGGCCGCGCGCTGGGTGAGCGCCGCCGAACTCGACGCGCTGCCCCTGGTCGTCTCGGTGCGGCAACTACGGGGCACCATCCATCGTTTGATGGACTCCTCTGAAGGGTGACCGGGCGCAACACCACGTAGCCTGGGGCCCATGTCTGCCCTCCACATGGTCCTTTACATCATCCACATGCTTGCCATGGTGGCGATCGTGATCGCGCCGGCGATCTCCGGCGGCAAGCCCTCCCTGCTGCAGGTCTGGGGTGCGCGGATCCAGCTGCTCATCGGCCTCGCGCTGGTCGGGGTGATGGAGGGGATGGGCGACGCCGACCTCAACCACATGAAGATCGGCGTCAAGCTGCTGATCTCGATCGCGGTCGTCGCGCTCTGCGAGATCTCCTGGGCCAAGGCCAAGCGCGGTGAGGTTAAGCTGCCGCCGCTGCCGTGGATCGCCGCGGGTCTCGCCGTCGTCAACGCCGTGATTGCCTTCGTCTGGTAATTCGGTTGACCGGCCGGACCGCCGCGCAGCGTACGCGGTAAGCGGCATGGCAACGCCGTCAATCTGCGCTGGATCCTCGTGCACTTAGTCGAGGAGTACGCCCGGCACCTTGGCCACATGGACCTGCTGCGCGAGCGGGTCGACGGGCGAACCGGCTACTGACCCCACCGGGCCGTGCTCGCACCAGCGCCCGAAGGGCGCGGCCGAAAAGGCTAGGGCAGGAGCAGCAGTTTGCCGCTGCTGCGGCGCCCTTCGAGGTCGGCGTAAGCCTGCGCGGCGTCCTCGAAGTAGTACTGGCCGCCGACCGAGACCTGCAGAGTTCCGTCGGCGACGGCGGAGAGGACCCGATCGCTGCGTGCGAGGAGGTCATCGCGGCTCGCGACGTAATGCCCGAGCGAGGGTCGAGTGACGAAGAGGGAGCCCCCCGAGTTGAGGCGTTGCAGGTCGAAGGGGGGAACCGCGCCGCTCGAAGCCCCGAAAAGCACCATCATCCCGAGGGGGCGCAGCGAGGCCAGCGAGGCATCGAAGGTCGCGGCACCGACCCCGTCGTAGACGACGTCGACGCCGCGACCGCCGTTGCTCTCGCGGACGGCCGCGGCCAGTTCGGATGCGGTGTCATAGTCGGCGTAGTCCAGCGCGGCGCTAGCTCCGAGGGAGAGCGCGAGCTCGCGTTTGGCCGGGGTGCCGGCGGTGGCCATGACCGTCCCACCAAGGCGCGTGATCATCTGCACGAGCAACTGGCCCACCCCACCGGCGGCGGCATGGACGAGGGTCGAGACCCCCTCCGACACCGGGTAGGTCGTGTGGACCAGGTAGTCCGCGGTGAGACCTTGAAGGATCACCGCAGCCGCGGTCTCGAGCGGCACGTCATCGGGGACCGGCACGAGCCGGCTTGCGGGGACCAGGGCGTACTCGGCGGCAGCCCCGATCGACATCGCCCAGGCGACGCGATCCCCTTCGGTGACCTCGGTTACCTCCGGGCCGACCGCGGTGACCGTCCCCGCGCCTTCGTTGCCGAGGATGAAGGGGGTGTGGACCGGGTAGGCGCCCTCGCGCTGGTAGACGTCGATGAAGTTGACGCCGACCGCGGCCACCTTGATGACGACCTCGCCGCGACCGGGTTCGGGGATCGGATGATCTTCGACGGTGAGGACATCGCCGCCCCCGGGGTGAGTGACGACCAAGGCACGCATATCCATGGGTCGCCACGGTACCGACCGAGCGCGCTCAAAGGGAGGCGATCACGTCATCGAGCATCGCCTCGGTGAGGCGACCGGTGAAGGTGTTTTGTTGGCTGACGTGGTAGCTCCCGACCAGGGCTACTTCTCGGCCATCCGGGGTGCGCAGGGTCGCGCGGGCACCGTGACCGAAGCGTGGCTTGGGACTCGGTACCTCCCAACCAGCGTGCCGGACGGCCGCGAGCGCGCCGTCCCATCCAATCGACCCGAGGCAGAGGATCGAGCGGACGAAGGGGGCCGACAGCGCCAGGTCGGCGTCGAGCCAGGGCGCGCAGGTCGCCCGCTCGGTGGCCGTGGGTTTGTTTTGGGGTGGCGCACATCGCACGGTCGCGACGATCCGGACATCGCTCAGGGTGAGGCCATCGCCGGCGGCCCAGGAATCGGGTTGGCTCGCGTACCCCGCGCGGTGCAGGGCTCCGTAGAGCCAGTCGCCGCTGCGATCGCCGGTGAAGTTGCGGCCGGTGCGGTTCGCGCCATGCGCGGCGGGGGCGAGTCCGACGATGAGGATCGGGGCATCGACCGGACCGACGGCCGGGACCGGACGCCCCCAGTACGGCTGGTCGGAGTAGGCCGCGCGTTTGGTGAACGCCACCTCTTCGCGCCAGGCGACGAGGCGCGGGCAGGCGCAGCAGACCGAGATCCTGGCATCGAGCTCTTCCGGGCCGACCTCCGGGCGCGCGAGGCGGCGAACCTGAGCGGCGGTGCGCGCGATCGGCGTGTCAGCGTCGGCCGGATCGCCCGGCCAGCCGGTCCCGGGGAGGACCGGAGAAGTGAAGGCCACCCCCGTCACGGGGTGGGGGGCGGTGCTCCCTTCGTCCATGGCTGGACGGTACCCGGGTCGAGCGCGTCATGATGGGGCATGGACGTTGTGGTGATCGGGGCCGGGGTGGTCGGGCTGACCACCGCCTACGAACTCGCCGAGGCCGGTCACCGGGTCCAGGTGATCGCTCGCGATGACCCGCGCGAGACCGTCTCGGCGCTCGCGGGGGGACTGTGGTTCCCGTATCACGCGGCCCCGCGCGAGGTGATCCATGGCTGGGGGCTCACCTCGCTCGACCGTTTCGTCGCGCTCGCCGCCCATCCGGACACCGGCGTGCGGATCGCGCGTGGGGTGATGGCCGAGAGCGATCCCGACCCGTGGTGGCGTGCCGGGCTGACCGGCGTGCGCGAAGCCCGGGAGGAGGAGCGGCCGGCCGGCGCCCCCTTCGCGTTCGTGGCTCACCTGCCGCTCGTCACCACGACGATTCACCTCACCTGGCTGATGGCCCGCCTCGCCGAGAAGGGGGTGCCGGTGCGTCGGGGGGAGGTGCGCTCGCTGAGCGAGGCGCCAGGGGCCGATGTCATCGTGGTCGCAGCCGGTCTCGGCAGCGCCGACCTGGTGCCGGGGACCGGGCTCGCCCCCTCCCGCGGGCAGATCGTGCGCCTGGCAAACCCCGGTCTGAGCGACTGGCTCGTCGATGCCGAGCGCCCAGACGGCCTCACCTACGTCCTGCCCCATGGGGACTATGTCGTCTGCGGGGGCACCGATATCGAGGGCACCTGGGATACCGAGGTTGACCCCGAGACCGAAGCGCAGATCCTCGCCCGTGCCCGGGCCGCCATCCCCGCCCTTGCGCACGCGCCCGTGCTCTCCAGTGCCGTCGGACTGCGCCCCGTCGCGCCCCGGGTGAGGTTAGAGCGCGCGCTCATCGACGGGCGCGATGTGGTGCTGAACCTCGGCCACGGGGGCGCGGGCGTGACCTTGTCCTGGGGGTGCGCGGCCGCGGTCGCGAGTTTGCTCGCGTAAGGCGCACGCGGTGGCGGCCGCTGTCAGGACCGCGACCTAGACTCTCCCTTCGAGATGAGCACCCTCTTCGACAACCTCCCCGAGCCCGACCCGTCCTGGCAGCAGGCGGTGACGGCTGCTGGCGTGCCCACCTGGGCCACGGCCGAAGGGGGCGAAGCGGTGCCCCCCTCGCGCGAGACCAGCGCCGACCCCGAAGACCTCCTGGTCGGGCTCAATGATCGCCAGCGTGAGGCCGTCCTCCACACCGGGACCCCGCTGCTGATCGTCGCGGGGGCCGGGTCCGGCAAGACCCGGGTGCTCACCCACCGGATCGCCTATCTCCTCGCCGCCCGAGGGGTGCAGCCGGGGCAGATCCTCGCGATCACCTTTACCAATAAGGCCGCCGCGGAGATGCGTGAGCGGGTCGAGGCGCTCGTCGGACCGCGGTCGAAGGCCATGTGGGTGATGACCTTCCACTCCGCGTGCGTGCGGATCCTGCGCCGTGAGGCCTCCAAGATGGGGCTCAAGAGCTCCTTTTCGATCTACGACGCGGCCGACAGCCAGCGCCTCATGGCCCTCGTCATGCGCGATCTCGACCTGGACCCCAAGCGCTATCCGCCGCGGTCCTTCACCCACCAGGTGAGCAACCTCAAAAACGAGCTGATCGACGAGGAGACCTTCGCCGCCCGCGCCGGGACCGAAGGGAGCGGCACCCACCAGGAGCGGATGCTCGCCGAGGCGTACACGATGTACCAGCGGCGGCTGCGCCAGGCCAACGCGTTGGACTTCGACGACATCATCGCGACGACCGTCTACCTCTTCCAGGCCTTCCCGGATGTCGCTGAGCACTATCGGCGGCGCTTCCGGCACGTCATGGTCGACGAGTACCAGGACACCAACCACGCTCAGTACCAACTGATTCGAGAACTCGTCGGCGGGCACGCCGAGGCCGCGCCGACGAGCGCCGGCGCGCACGCAGTGGAGCCGAGCGAACTCGTCGTCGTCGGTGACGCCGACCAGTCGATCTATGCCTTCCGGGGTGCGACGATCCGCAATATCGAGGAGTTCGAGCAGGACTACCCCGATGCCACGACGATCCTGCTCGAGCAGAACTACCGCTCGACCCAGACCATCCTGACGGCCGCCAATGCCGTCATCGAGCGCAACGCCGCCCGCCGCAAGAAGAACCTGTGGAGCGACGCCGGCGAGGGCGCGCAGATCACGGGCTACGTCGCCGACAACGAGCACGACGAGGCGTCCTTCGTCGCGACGACCATCGACACCCTCGGCGACGAGCACGGCGTGCGCCCCTCCGATGTCGCGGTCTTCTACCGGACCAACGCTCAGTCGCGCGCGCTCGAAGAGGTCTTCGTGCGCGTTGGCCTGCCCTACAAGGTTGTCGGTGGCACGCGCTTCTATGAGCGGCGCGAGGTCAAGGACGCGCTCGCCTACCTACGGGTCCTCGCCAACCCCGAAGACACGGTCAACCTCCGCCGGATCGTCAACGTCCCGAAGCGCGGCATCGGCGATCGCGCGCAGGCGGCGGTCGCAGCCCTCGCCGAGCGCGAGCGCATCCCCTATATCGCCGCGCTCGGACGCGCCGAGGACGCCCCGGCGATCGCGACCCGCTCGGTGAGCGCCATCCGCGGCTTTACCAGCCTGCTGGAGGGCCTGGGTGAACTCCGCGACGGCGGCGCCGGCATCGGTGACCTGCTCGAAGCCGTGCTGGACCGCTCGGGCTACCTCACCGAACTGCGGGAGTCTCGCGACCCGCAGGACGAAACCCGCGTTGAAAACCTCGCCGAGTTGGTGGCCGTGGCCCGAGAGTTCGACGCCGCGCGGGCGGAGACCGGCGAGGTGATCAGTCTCGACGACTTCCTCGAGCAGGTGAGCCTCGTCGCCGATGCCGACGAGATCCCCGAGGAGCCCGAGGGCGAGGAGCAGGGCGTCGTCACCTTGATGACCCTCCATACCGCCAAGGGTCTGGAGTTCCCGGTGGTCTTCTTGACCGGCATGGAGGATGGGACCTTCCCGCACCAGCGCTCGCTCGGTAAGTCCAGTGAGCTCGAAGAGGAGCGGCGCCTCGCCTACGTGGGGATCACCCGGGCGCGCGAGCGCCTCCATGTCTCTCGCGCATCCGTGCGCTCGGCGTACGGTGCGCCCCAGTACAACCCAGCGAGCCGCTTCCTCGAAGAGATCCCTGAGCACCTCGTGCACTGGGAGCGCACCGGCCCGACGACGAGCATCGGTCGCTCGCAGGCTCCGGCCGTCGCGCGACTGGCTGCCCGCCCGGGGGTCCGTTCGCCGGGTAACCGGCCGGTCATCGCCCTTCAGTCAGGGGACCGGGTGACGCATGACTCCTTCGGCCTCGGCACCGTCGTGCGGGTCGAGGGGGAGGGCGACAAGGCCATGGCGCATGTCGACTTCGGAGTCGATACCGGCGTTAAGCGACTGCTCCTGCGGTACGCGCCGCTCGAAAAGCTCTAGACCGAGACCCTCGAGACGCGCGAAGGGCGAGCCGCCTCTGACATCGAGGTGGCTCGCCCTTCGCGGGTGATGGCTCGTGAATTAGCCGAGCATGCCGTGGTTCGCCATCCACGGGATCGGGTCGATCGGCGCGCCGCCACCGGGGTGGATCTCGAGGTGGAGGTGCGGGCCGGTGGACATCCCGGTGTTGCCGCTCTGGCCGACCGGGTCCCCGGAGGAGACGACCTGACCGACGGCGACCGAGACGGAGTTCATGTGGCCGTAGCGCGAGACGGTGCCGTCCCAGTACTCGATCTCGACGAGGTTGCCGTACCCGCTTTGCGCGCCGGCGAAGGTGACGGTGCCCTGGCTCATGGCGCGCAGCGGCGTCCCGACCGGGACCGAGAAGTCGACGCCCGCGTGGAGCCGGGTGACGCCGGTGACGGGGTGCTTACGCATGCCGAAGGGGGAGCCGGGGGAGACCTGCGAGGCGAGCGGGAAGACCCACGCCTTGCCTTCGCGCTCTTCCTTCTGCTTCTTCTCGGCCGCCTTCTTCGCGGCGAGCTCGGCGCGGGCCTTGCTACGCGCGGCGCGCTGCTGGTCTCGACCCTGGGTCTCCGCGGTCGCGCGGGTGTAGTCGCTGCGGCGCTCGGAGAGAGCGTTGTAGTCGGCGACGGCGTTGGCGGCCTCGCTGCGCGACTTCTCCGTCACGATCGGGTCGCCGAGCGGATTGATCCGGGCCGCGGCCTTGCTGGTGTCCGCCGGGAAGGGCGAAGACTGGGCTGCGGTCGCGCCGACAGCGGAGAGCACGAGGGTCGCAGCAGCGGCCGTCGGGACGGCGTAGCCGGGGCTCAGGCTGATGGGAAGGCGACGACCTTCGAGTCGGCGGCGCTCAGCCCGGGTCGGCGGCCGGTGTCGGCCAGCGTACTTCGTCATAGATCAGGGGTGTCCTCAGCAGGGGATTCTCGTTACGGACCGGGATGACTCTAGCGTGACCTGTTCGTTATCCAAAAACGACCCGGTGGATGAGTGTGGACAGTGGGTCGGACCAGCACCATCGGGCCTGGTCAGCGGGCCGATCGGGCCCCTCCGTGGCGCTCGTCACCGGCTCGCACCACGCCGCGCGGCGGTGATATCGGTGACCGATGCCGTGACCTGCCCGTCGCTATCGAGTTGGGCGAGGCTCGTCGAGATCTGGTGCACGACGCTCGGCAGGATCGGGAGGGAGAGGTGCCCGACGGCCTGGAGGGGCACATCGACCACGTCGAGATCGGGGTGGCGCAGTTGGGCCCCTTCCGAGGGCAGGACCGCCTCGTCGGTATCGGACCACATCGCGATGAAGCGGGTTCGACAGTTCGGGGCGGGTTGCTCCAGCTCCTTGAGCAGTGGGCTGCCGGGGCGGAGCTGACGGGCGATCCTCGTGGGCAACAGATGCGCCATCAAGGTGCCGTGGTGCGGCGAGCCGAGGGTGACGACGGTGTGGACCCTTTCGTCACCACCGAGGCGGGTCGTGTAGTACCGCGCCACCAGCCCGCCGAGGCTATGCGCGACGATGTGGATCCGCTCGTAGTGGGTCTCGGCGACGATCGCTTCGACCTCTTCGGCCAACTGTGCGGCGGCGGTCCGCACATCGCTCGTGCGGACCGAGTAGTTCATCGAGAACACCTGGGTGAAGCCCCGGCGTTGAAGCCCGCGCCGCAGCAGGGCGAAGATCGAGTGGTTATCGGCCATGCCGTGAAGGAGCAGGATCGGGGTCCCGGCTTCGGCGAGGCGGGCGATCACGAGGCCGCGCTGGATCGGGGGGAGGTGCTCGACCCGATAGCCGTGACCGGGCGAACCGTGGCGCGTGCCCTGAGCGCCGAAGGGGTAGAGCGCGACGTGGGTCGTGGCCCAGAGCGTCTCGACGATCGTGCCGACGAGGGCTTGCGGGGTGGCAAGGGCCCGGATCCGGTCCCGGACGGCGGCAATCAGCCCGGGTTGATCGGAGGTCACCCTGCCGGATGCGTCTGCCTCCCGCCGGTCGCCAAGGCCGGCGAAGCTCTTGACTGCGGGCGCCGCGGCGGTGCTGGCGCTTCCCGCAAGGCGCCGGATCGACTCCGGCACACACAGGTCAGGTGGACGCATAGTGACTTGACCGTAGCGGCCCGGTGACGGTTCGTCAGCCTCTTCGGTCACATTGGCGCGCAAACGGATTCACGTCAGGGCGCAGTCACTGCGCAGTTGCGGCCCGGGTGGGGGAGCGGTCGCGGCGCGGGGCTACGTTCGGAGCAGGGCGTCAGAGGTCCGCCCGCCGCCCGCCGCACGATCGGGGCCGCTAAGGGTGACGCATGCCCCCTTCGTCGGACCGGCCTCCTGGCGGGGACTAGGCTCGGGTATACACACCCGTTACTTCCAGTAGAGGACGGAAATACCTTCGTGGATCTCTTCGAGTACCAAGCACGCGATGTGTTCGAAAAGCACGGCGTCCCGGTCCTGGCCGGCGCCGTTGCCACCACCCCCGCCGAGGCCCGCGAGGCCGCCGAGAAGATCGGGGCAAACAGCGGCGGCGTGACCGTCGTGAAGGCCCAGGTCAAGACCGGTGGCCGCGGCAAGGCCGGCGGCGTCAAGGTCGCCAAGACCGCAGATGAGGCAGAGAAGTACGCGACCGACATCCTCGGCATGGACATCAAGGGCCACACGGTCCACAAGGTGATGATCGCCCAGGGCGCGCAGATCGCCGAGGAGTACTACTTCTCGATCCTGCTCGACCGCACGAACCGCTCCTACCTCGCGATGTGTTCCAAGGAGGGCGGCGTCGAGATCGAGCAGCTCGCCGAGGAGCGCCCCGAGGCCCTCGCCAAGGTCGAGGTCGACCCCAACGTCGGCATCGATGACGCCAAGGCCCAGGAGATCGTGGACGCGGCGGGCTTCGACGACGCCGACAAGCCGGCCCTGATCGACGCGATCAAGAAGCTGTGGGTCGTCTACCGCGAAGAGGACGCGACCCTGGTCGAGGTCAACCCGCTCGTGAAGACCGAGGGCGGCGAGATCATCGCCCTCGACGGCAAGGTCACCCTCGATGGCAACGCCGACTTCCGCCAGCCGGATCACGCGGCCCTTGAAGATGAGTTGTCGGCCGACCCGCTCGAGGCCAAGGCCAAGGAGAAGGGCCTCAACTACGTCAAGCTCGACGGCAACGTCGGCATCATCGGCAACGGCGCGGGCCTGGTCATGTCCACCCTCGATGTCGTCGCTTACTCCGGTGAGGACTACACCGACGGCGTGAGCGCCCCGGCGAACTTCCTCGACATCGGTGGCGGCGCCTCCGCGCAGGTCATGGCCGATGGCCTCGACATCATCCTCGGCGACGAGCAGGTCAAGTCCGTCTTCGTCAACGTCTTCGGTGGGATTACCGCCTGCGACGAGGTCGCCCGCGGCATCAAGGGCGCGCTCGAGACCCTCGGCGATGCGGCCACCAAGCCGCTCGTGGTGCGTCTCGATGGCAACGCCGTCGAAGAGGGTCGCGCGATCCTCGCCGAGTACAACCACCCGCTCGTGAGCATCGAAGAGACCATGGACGGCGCGGCCCGCAAGGCTGCCGAGCTGGCCGCGAAGTAAGGACAGGCGAGAAAACAGACATGGCTATCTTCCTCAACGCTGACTCCAAGGTCATCGTCCAGGGCATGACCGGCTCGGAGGGCATGAAGCACACCACGCGCATGCTCGCCTCCGGCACCGACATCGTCGGTGGCGTGAACCCGAAGAAGGCGGGCACCACCGTCGACTTCCCCGAGGGCCAGCAGGTCCCGGTCTACGGGACCGTCGCCGAGGCGATGGAGGCCACCGGGGCAAACGTCTCGGTCGTCTTCGTGCCCCCGGCTTTCGCGAAGTCCGCGGTCATCGAGGCCATCGACGCGGGCATCGAGCTCGCCGTGGTCATCACCGAGGGCATCGCGGTCAAGGACACCGCGGAGTTCTTCAACTACTCCAAGGGCAAGAGCACCCGGATCATCGGTCCGAACTGCCCCGGCCTGATCAGCCCCGGCAAGTCCAACGCGGGCATCATCCCGGCGAACATCGCCGGCGCCGGCCGCATTGGCCTCGTCTCGAAGTCGGGCACGCTCACCTACCAGATGATGTACGAGCTGCGGGACTTCGGCTTTTCCACCGGTGTCGGCATCGGCGGTGACCCGATCATCGGCACCACGCACATCGACTGCCTGGAAGCCTTCGAGGCCGACCCCGAGACCGACGCGATCGTGATGATCGGCGAGATCGGTGGCGACGCCGAGGAGCGCGCTGCCGACTACATCGCCAAGCACGTCACCAAGCCGGTCGTCGGGTACGTCGCGGGCTTCACCGCCCCGGAGGGCAAGACCATGGGCCACGCCGGCGCCATCGTCTCCGGCTCCTCGGGCACCGCGCAGGCGAAGAAGGAGGCCCTCGAGGCCGCCGGGGTCAAGGTCGGCAAGACGCCGTCGGAGACCGCTGAGCTGATGCGCGAGATCATGAAGGGGCTGCAGAAGTAGTCTCCGCCGGTTCTTTATCTGAAGAAGGGGGCTAAGCGACCTGGTCGCTTAGCCCCCTTCTTGCGTATCCGAACACCGCCGGCGCCCTTCTCTTCGCCGGAGATCGCGACGAGGGTGAGACCGGACACCTTGTCGCGGCACGACGCGGTCGTTGTCGTAGAGTCGGCGCCGTTAAGTACTGCGAAGTACGCGTGCTCCGGGGTCGGTGTAATTCCGAACCGGCGGTGATAGTCCGCGACCCCCGCCCATCGCGCCAGCGTTGGGCAGGGTTGAACCGGTGAAATTCCGGTACCGACGGTGAAAGTCCGGATGGGAGGCAGCACGCGGCCCTCGGCGTACGCGTCGCGTCCGACTCCCTCGGACGCGCGCGCGGGCGCCGACGACCGGCGACGCCTATGGCAGGCGCGTCGGCCCGGCCGCATGCCCTCTTCCTTCTCCCCGGTCCGCGCGGACCGATGTGAAAAGAGAGGGACGTGCCCCGCGTGGATCTGGAGCCAGTCGCAGCGGCGATGCGCCGCGCCGTGCAGCTCGCCGAACGCGGGCTCGGGGCAACGACCCCTAACCCCGTGGTCGGTTGCGTCATCCTCGCTGCCGACGGCTCGGTCATCGGCCAAGGCTGGCACGAGCGGGCGGGCGGGCCGCACGCCGAGATCCGGGCCCTCGCCGCCGCCGGCGAGCGGGCCCGTGGCGGGACGGCCGTTGTCACCCTCGAGCCCTGCACGCACACCGGTCGCACCGGGCCCTGCGCGGAGGTGCTGATCGCCGCGGGCGTGAGCCGCGTCGCGATCGGCGTGGCCGACCCGACCCCACGCGCGGGTGGGGGAGCCCAGCGGTTGCGTGAGGTCGGCATCGAGGTGATCGACGGGGTTGAAGCGCAGGCCTGCGAGGACGTCGCGCGACACTGGCTCACCGCCGTGCGCCGGGGGCGCCCGCGCGTCACCTGGAAGCTCGCGGCCACCCTGGACGGGCGCACCGCCGCCGCCGATGGGTCGAGCCGCTGGATCACGAGCGCCGAAGCCCGCGCCGACGTCCACCGGTTGCGCGCGCGCTGCGATGCGGTCCTCGTCGGTGCCGGGACCGTGCGCGCCGACGATCCGCACCTCGCCGTGCGGGGGATCGAGGGCGCACGCCAACCATTGCGCGTCGTGATCGACTCCGCGGGCGCGGTGCCCCCGACCGCTCGTGTGCTCGACGCCGCGGCGCCGACGCTCGTCATCGCCGGTGAGGACGCACCGGCGCAACAACTCCGACGGTTGCGCGACGCAGGAGTGGACGTCGCGGTGGTGCCAAACGCCGCGAAGGGGGTGGACCTCACCGCCGTCCTGGCCGAACTCGCCCGCCGCGAGGTGATCGACCTCGTCGTCGAAGGGGGTGCGCGCCTCGCCGGATCGCTCGTCTCGCTCGGTGTGGTTGACGAGGTCATCGCCTACCTCGCTCCGGTGCTGCTGGGCGCGGGCCCCGCGGCCCTGGGGTCGGCAGGGATCGAGACGATTGATGACGCGCTCCGCCTTCGACCCATCGACGTGACCCCCTTCGGGCCCGATATCCGCCTGACTGCCGTGACCACCCTGACGAACTAGAGGAGAACGCAGCAGAAATGTTCACCGGAATCATTGAAGAACTAGGCCGGGTAGAGCAGGTCACCCCGCTCGCGGACTCGGTACGCCTCACCGTGCGGGGCCCGAAGGTCACCGCCGACGTCGGTCATGGGGCGTCGATCGCCGTCGACGGAGTGTGTCTCACCGTGACCGACGAGCAGATCGAGGGCGGCGTCTTCACCGTCGATGTGATGGCCGAGACGCTGGCTCGGACCGCGCTCGCCGACGCTCGCGTCGGCTCGCCGGTCAACCTCGAGCGCCCCATGGTGTTGGGCGGTCGCCTCGACGGGCACCTCGTCCAGGGGCATGTCGACGGCACGGGAACGATCACCGACCGCGTCCCCGGTGAGCGATGGGAGGTCGTGCGGATCGCGATGCCTACCGAACTCGCCGGCTATGTCGTCGAAAAGGGGTCGATTGCCGTCGACGGCATCAGCCTGACCGTCGTCGAAGTGGGGGACGCCGACTTCACGGTGTCGCTGATCCCAACAACTCTGGCGCTCACCACATTGGGGCACAAGGGAATTGGTGACCGAGTGAATCTGGAGGTGGACGTGATCGCCAAGCACGTCGAACGCTTGCTCGCTGTCCGTGGAGGTGTGGCATGACCCCCTTCGCCACCATCGAGACCGCCCTCGCCGCGATCGCGGCCGGGCAACCGGTGCTCGTCGTCGATGACGAGGACAGGGAAAACGAGGGTGACATCATCTTCGCGGCCGACGCCGCGACCCCCGAGATCATGGGCGCCACCGTGCGCCATGGCTCCGGGGTGATCTGCGTGGCGATGACCGGCGCGGACCTCGACCGCCTCGGGCTGCCACCGATGACCGCGGTCAACGAGGACGCCAAGGGCACGGCCTACAGTGTCTCGGTCGATGCGCGGGACGGTGTCAGCACCGGGATCAGCGCGAGCGACCGGGCCCACACGGCGCGGGTGCTCGCCGATCCCGCAAGCACCCGCCACGACCTCACTCGCCCGGGTCATGTCTTCCCCCTGCGGGCGCGCGAAGGGGGCGTCCTCGTCCGCCGGGGCCACACCGAGGCGGCGGTGGATCTCGCGCGGCTCGCCGGGCGTGCCCCCGCCGGGGTGATCTGCGAGGTCGTGACCGATGACGGGGAGATGGCGCGTCTGCCGCAGTTGGTAGACCTGGCTCACGAGAAGGGGTGGCCGCTCATCTCGATCGAGGATCTCGCACGCTACCGCGCCCGCACCGAGTGCCAGGTCGAGCGGATCGGTCAGACCCGATTGCCTACGGGTGCAGGCGAATTCGCCGCGGTCGGCTATCGCAGTACCGTCGGGGGCGATGAGCAAATCGCCCTCGTCCGGGGCGATGTCGCGGGGCGTGAGGGCGTCCTGGTTCGCCTCCACAGCGAGTGCCTGACCGGAGATGTCTTCGGGTCGCGGCGCTGCGATTGCGGACCGCAGCTCGACGCGGCGATGCGCGAGGTCGTCGCGGCGGGAGCCGGCGTGATCGTCTACGCGCGCGGTCACGAAGGGCGGGGTATCGGCCTGGTCGAGAAGTTGCGCGCCTACGCCCTTCAGGACGCTGGTGCGGACACGGTCGATGCAAACGTTGACCTGGGCCTGCCTGCCGACGCCCGCGACTACACCGCGCAGGCGCAGATCCTGCGCGATCTTGGCGTCGGTTCCGTGCGCTTACTGACGAACAACCCCGCGAAGGTCGACGCCCTCACCCAGCTGGGGGTGGAGATCACCGAGCGGGTCCCCCTCCGCGCCGGAGTCACCGATGACAATCTCGCCTATCTGCGCACCAAGCACGCGCGGATGGGACATGACCTCCCATGGCTCGATACGGCGACACCTACTCACCCCCTGACGGAAGGACGACTGGCATGAGCGGCGATGGAGCGCCCACGATCACGATCGCCGAGGACGGCGCGGCCGAGCTATCGCTCGCCGTCGTCGCTTCCTCGTGGCATACCGAGGTGATGGACGGACTGATTGCCGGGGCGCTCGCGGCGATCGCCGAAGCGGGGGTGCCCACACCTCGGATCGTCCGGGTGCCGGGGAGCTTCGAGCTCCCGGTCGTCGCTGATGCGCTTGCGGAGGTCCATGACGCGGTGGTGGCGCTCGGGGTCGTCATCAGGGGCGGCACCCCCCACTTCGATTACGTGTGCTCGGCCGCGACCGACGGTCTCGCGCGGGTCGCTCTCGACCGGGCGACGCCGATCGGGTTCGGCTTGCTGACCTGTGACGATGAGAGTCAGGCGCTGGACCGCGCCGGTGTGCCGGGCTCCTCGGAGAGCAAAGGGCACGAAGCCGCGCAGGCGGCGATTGCGACGGCGCTCATCCTGCGCGGTCTCAGATCGGACCTGTAGGTCGGCAGCCGCCGATGTGTCGCAGACCACCCCGCGCGAAACCCCCACCGGGGAGGTGGTTTCGGTTTAGCCTTGGCGATACAGTGCCGGCCCGGTCGACCTCCCCCTGCTCCCGGGTCGGCGCTGCCTTATCTGCTCGCTTAGCCCCCGCCTCCGGCCGCGCAATCGCGGGCCTTCCCGGCGTTGCGCCACCTCATGATCGCCCCGGTCGGGGACGATGGGGGCAATGACCGTCATCGACAAGTTCCGCGCGGCGACCCAGACCGAAGACGCGCAGGGCGAGCAGGTACGACGCCGTGAGGTGTCGGCCGGGCTTGCTGGTGCGACGACCGCTCTCGGCGGGCTCGCCGTCTTCGCGCTGCTGGCCCTCGTCGGTGGGTTGATGGTCCCTCGGGCCGACGCCGGGTTTGGCGCGTCGATCGGCTCCGGCGCCGCCCTATGGCTCCTCGCAGGCGGGGCGCGCCTCGCCCTCGGCGAGGCGGTCATCGCTTTTACCCCGCTTTTTGGGGCGCTGGCCCTCGTCCTCGTGGCCCGCGGTGTCGCTCGGCGCACCCTCAGCGAAGAGGACGACTGGCGCACCGTCGGCGCGTGGTACGGCGGATACGCCGGGGTGGGGGCCACCGCCTGGCTGCTCGCGCTCGCGTCCCCGGTCACTCCGGTCGCGTGGAGCATGACCTTGCCGGTGCTGGTCTTGCCCGCGCTCGCTCTCCTCTCCTCGGGGCAACTCCCGCTCGGCACCCTGCGGTGGTGGGATCAGGCCCCCTTGGGGCTAAAGCGCGCTCTGCTCCCCGGAGCGAAGGGGGCGCTCGGTGCGGTCATCGTCTCGATGATGATCCTGGTCGCGGTCGCGGCGTGGAACTTCGAGCGGATCGGACACGTCCAGACCTCGCTGGCGCCGGGCTTCGCCGGAGGGCTGGTCCTCACGCTCCTGCAGATTTTGTACCTGCCGAATCTCGGACTCTGGGTGCTCTCGGTCGCTGCCGGCCCGGGGATGTCGATGACCGAAGGTGCGACGACGACCTGGTCCGGCGCCGAGGCCGGCGTCCTCCCGATGGTGCCGATCTTCGCCGCCCACCCGGACACCGGTAAGTTCCCGTGGTTCGTGGTGCTGCTCGTCCTGATCCCGGTGGCGATCGGCGCCTGGGTCGCGCTGACCGCCTTGCGGTCGGTGTCTCGGCTCGCGAGTACCCAAACGAAGCTCTCGACCGTGGCCTGGGCCCTAGTCGTCATGGCGCTCGCGATCACCGTGCTCGACCTTCTCGGTGGAGGCTCGCTCGGGACCCGCCGGCTCGCCGAGATCGGCGCCCCCGCGGGCGCGCTCGGGCTCGCGATCTTGGGCGAAGCCGCGATCGGCGGACTGATCGTGCTGGCGCGCGACTGGTGGCAGTTGCGCCGCTGAGGTGGTGCAGCCCTGCGCCCACCATCCATCGAGGGGGATGAGCGTAGCGCCTGCCCACGGGAAGCCTGACCACTTCGGCCCAGGGCTCCACTCCGGGTGAGGCGATCGCAAGGGGGGTAGGTTGCTCGGCATGAGCGACCTGAAGGTCACCACGAACGGGCCCTATGAGGTGCGCGGGCTACCGCTGATCCGGATGCGCTTCGTGGTGGCCAAGGAGTCCGTCAACCACCGGTGGGTCGACGGCGAGGTCATCGATACCTCCCCGCACAGTGACGAGGACGGCACCTACTGGTTGTGCCGCTGCGGCCGGAGCGAGTCCAAGCCGTTTTGCGACGACAGCCACCTCAAGGACGACCCGACCCCCTTCGATGGCACCGAGAACCCGCAGCGGCATACGCCGTACCGGGAGGTCGCCAAGACCTTCGAAGGCCCCGGGGGAGTTGTCCGCTCCGCCGCTCCGATCTGCGCGCATGTCGGCTTTTGCACGGCCGACGGCTCCCCGCCGTGGCGTCGTGTGCGGGAGGACGACCCGCAGGCACACGCGAGCGAGCGGCGCATGGTGGACTTCTGCCCGTCGGGGACGCTGACCCGCGCCGAGAGCGTGGCGGGCGAGGACATCGAGGCCGACCTACCGCTGCGGATCGGCGTCGTCGACGACGGGCCCTACTTTGTGACCGGTGGAGCCAGCCTCTCGGGGAGCGAGGGCGACTACGAGATCCGCAACCGGATGACGCTCTGCCGATGTGGGCAGTCCGCGCAGATGCCCTTTTGCGATAGCACTCACGAAAAGGTCGGCTTCCGCGACTCCTAGCGGCGTCTCCGTGACGGGCCGACTCGCCCCTGCGGGCGCCGGTAGACTCCCGGATCGTGCCCTCCACCGCCCAGACCCCACTGCGGGTCGTGGTCCTCGTCTCGGGTTCCGGCACGCTGCTGCAGGCCCTGATCGATGACCTCCACCGAGGCGAAGGGGGTCACGCTCGCCCCGTCGAGATCGTCGCCGTCGGGGCCGATCGCCCAGGCATCGAAGGGCTGCGCCGCGCCGACCGGGCCGGGATCGCCCCCTTCGTCATTGCTCCGAGCGAGCATCCGGACCGCACGGCCTGGGACCAGGCTCTCGCTGACGAGATCGGCTCGCACTCACCGGATCTGGTCGTCTCCGCCGGGTTCATGCGGATCCTCGGGCCGAGCGTGCTGGATCGCTTCACCGTCGTCAATACCCACCCGGCGCTCCTGCCGTCCTTCCCGGGAGCGCATGGCGTGAGGGACGCACTCGCCTACGGCGTGAAGGTCACCGGCACCACCTGCCATGTCGTGGACGCGGGAGTCGACACCGGGCCCATCATCGACCAGCGGGTCGTGCCGATCGAGCCCGGCGACGATGAGGCCTCCCTGCACGAGCGCATCAAGGTGCAAGAGCGCAGCATGCTGGTCGAGATCGTTCGACGGGTTGCCGAGGAGGGCCTCACCGTCGAGGGCCGCCGCGCGAGGATCGGGTCGTAGCGAACCCGCAACCGCTGATGGGTGAGGAGCGGACTCCTCGCCATCGACGCCCTTGGCGTGAGCGCGTGGACCGGCGGGCCATAATGGCCTTCGGCCGTCATCACCACAAAAGACCGTCAGGATCATCCACGTGAGCATCGAACGCCGTCCCATTCGCCGCGCCCTGGTGTCTGTCTTCGACAAGACCGGACTCGAGGAGCTCGTCCGCGGGCTTGCCGAGGCCGGCGTCGAACTCGTCTCGACCGGAGGGTCCGCGGCGACGATAGAGGGTCTCGGCCTGCCGGTCACCAAGGTCGAGGACCTGACCGGCTTCCCCGAGTGTCTCGACGGTCGCGTCAAGACCCTCCACCCGCGGGTCCACGCCGGGATCCTCGCCGACACCCGTCTGCCGGACCACGTGCGCCAACTTCAGGAGCTGGAGGTGGCCCCCTTCGACCTCGTCGTGGTGAACCTCTACCCCTTCTCCGAGACCGTCGCCTCCGGCGCGAGCATCCAAGAGTGCATCGAGAAGATCGACATCGGCGGCCCGACCATGGTGCGTGCCGCCGCGAAGAACCACGCGAGCGTCGCGATTGTCACCGACCCAGCCCGCTACGGCGATGTGCTGGAGGCGGTGCGCGAAGGGGGATTCACCCTCGCCGAGCGCGAGCGGCTCGCGACCGACGCCTTCATCCACACGGCGACCTACGACGTCGCGGTCGCGTCGTGGATGGGATCGGTCGTCACCGACACCTCTGAAGGGAGCGGTCTGCCCGCCTGGGTCGGCGCGACCTGGACCAAGCAAGCCGGCCTGCGCTACGGCGAGAACCCGCACCAGAGCGCGGCGCTCTACGTCAACCCCGACGGTGCGGGGCTCGCCCAGGCCGAGCAGTTGCACGGCAAGGAGATGTCGTACAACAACTACCTCGACGGCGACGCGGCGTTGCGGGCCGCACACGACCACGGCGACCAACCGACGGTCGCGATCATCAAGCATGCGAACCCCTGTGGGATCGCGGTCGGGACGACCATCGAAGAGGCCTACGAGCTCGCCCACGCGTGTGATCCGGTGTCGGCCTACGGCGGGATTGTCGCGAGCAACCGCCCGGTGACCGCCGCGATGGCTCGGGCCCTCAACGAGACCTTCTCCGAGGTCGTGATTGCTCCCGACTATGACGATGAGGCCCTCACGATCCTGAAGGAGAAGAAGAACCGGCGCCTCCTGAAGGTCGCGAGCCCGACCCCGGGTGGCGCTGAGACCCGGCCGATCTCTGGTGGGCTGCTCATCCAGCAGCGGGACGCGATCGACGCCGTCGTCCCGGCCCGCGAGGACGAGCCCGCGTCTCAGGGGCACGGCGATGACCCGGCAGCGTGGGCTCTCGTCGCGGGGGAGGCTGCCGACGAAGCGACCCTCGCGAGCCTCGCCTTCGCCTGGCGCGCGGTGCGGGCCACGAAGTCCAATGCGATCCTGCTCGCGCGTGATGGTGCGAGCGTCGGGATCGGGATGGGCCAGGTCAACCGGGTCGACTCGTGCCACCTCGCGGTGAACCGTGCCGGTGCCGAGCGGGCGAAGGGGGCCGTCGCGGCCTCCGATGCCTTCTTCCCCTTCGCCGACGGTCTTCAGGTCCTGCTCGACGGCGGCGTGCGTGCCGTCGTCGCTCCGGGTGGATCGGTCCGCGACGCCGAGGTCATCGAGGCCGCCGAGAAGGCGGGAATCACCATGTACTTCACCGGAGCACGACACTTTGCCCACTAGTCTCCCGGAGCCGTCGGCGTCGACGGAGGTGACCGATCTCGACCCGAGCACACCAAGCGACGATCCGCACGATCGCTCCCATGCCCTGGCGCTCGGGGCGTCCGTGCTGGGCGGCCTCTTCGTCTCCTTGCAGAGCCGGATGAATGGCGAACTCTCCGCCGTCATCGGCGCGCCGATCCAGGCGGCCCTGTGGAGCTTCGGCACCGGAATGGTTTTCCTGCTCACGATGCTCACGTTGCCATCGATGCGAAGGGGGACCCGGCGGGTTTTCGATGCCCTGCGCGACGGGCGACTGCGGTGGTGGCAATGCCTCGGTGGGGCCGCGGGAGGCCTCTTCGTCGCCTGCCAGACCTATGCCGTCCCACTCGTCGGGGTGGCGATCTTCACCGTGGCGACGGTCGCTGGCCAGACCGGCAATGCGCTCGCGGTCGACCGCTTCGGGATCGGTCCGGGCGGGCGGAAGCCGGTGCACCTCAACCGCATCGCTGCGGCGCTGCTCGCGATCGTCGGGGTGGCGATCGCGGTCTCTGGCTCTCTCGGTAAATCCGATGCCGCGCTGCTGCCGATCGCGCTCGCTGTCCTCGTCGGCGGAGGCGTCGCCCTTCAGCAGGGGACCAACGGACGGGTCAATGCCGAGAGCAAGCAGGTCCTATCGACCACGCTGATCAATTTCGTCGTTGGGACCGCGGTCCTGGGTGCTATCGCCCTCATCGAGTTCGCGTCCGGCGCGTACCGACCGACCGATTTCAGCGGGGTGCCGTGGTGGGCCTGGTGGGGAGGGTTCTGCGGTATCGCCTTCATCGCGATCGCGGCTTGGGCCGTCCATCACCTCGGCGTGCTGGTCTTCGGGATCGCCCTGCTGACCGGACAACTCGGCTCTGCGGTGCTGATCGACCTCTTCTGGCCTGCGGCGGGCGATGAGGTGACCGGCGCGATGGTGATCGGCGTGTTCGTCACCTTCGCGGCGGCCGCTCTGGCGGGGTGGTTCGCTCGCCCACGACGCGCGTCGCGCGTGGGAGGATGAAGCCCGTGACTGCGACGATTCTTGACGGCAAGGCCATCCTCGCGACCATCAAGGACGAACTGCGAGTGCGCGTTGCCGCACTCAAGGAGGCGGGGATCACCCCGGGCCTTGGGACCGTCCTCGTTGGTGACGACCCGGGGTCGCAGTGGTACGTCGGGGCCAAGCACCGCGACTGCGCTGACATCGACATGCCCAGCATTCGACGCGACCTGCCCGCGACCGCGACGCTCGAAGAGGTGCTCGAGGTCGTCCAGGAGTTGAACGAGGATCCTGCCTGCACCGGCTTCATCGTCCAGCAGCCGACCGGCCTCGACGAGCACGCGATCCTCTCCGCCGTCGACCCTGCGAAGGATGTCGACGGGCTGAACCCGACTAACCTCGGCTGGCTGGTCCTCGGCAAGGACGCGCCGCTGCCATGCACGCCGGTCGGATGCGTGGAGTTGCTGCGCCGCTACGACGTCCCGATCGCGGGCGCCCATGTTGCGATCATCGGGCGCGGGATCACCGTCGGCCGGCCGCTCAGCCTGATCCTCACCCGCCGCAGTGAAAATGCCACGACGGTCTCGTGTCACACGGGCACGCGTGACCTCGCCGCCGAGGTCCGCCAGGCCGACATCGTCGTGGCGGCAGCGGGCGTGCCGGGGATCATCACCAAGGACATGGTCAAGCCCGGCGCTGCGGTCCTCGATGTCGGCGTGAGCCGCGTCATCGCCGAGGACGGCAAGAGTCGCGTCGCAGGCGATGTCGCCCCCGATGTCGCCGAGGTCGCGGGCTGGATCAGCCCCAACCCGGGAGGCGTCGGGCCGATGACCCGGGCCATGTTGCTCTCCAATGTCGTCGAGGCCGCCGAGCGTCAACTTCAAGGTTGAGAGTGCTCGTGACCCGCAGCGAGGATCCTCAAACGGACCGGCCCGATGAGGGCCCGCCGGTGATGGAGGTCGTCTCGGAACCGGCGGTAGTCCCGACCGAGGTCCGCCCACCGACGACGAAAAGCCTCGCGCTGTGGTGGCCGGTCGCTTTGGGTGCCGTGATCGCGATGGTCTTCGTCTGGACCGACCACATGCTTCGCGCTACCGCGACCCTCGGGGGATCGCTGCTCATCGCGGCGATCATCCGGGCAATCGCTCCTCAGGATCGCGCCGGAGGCCTGGTCGTGCGGTCGCGGGCCTTCGATGTCATCGTCTTCGTGATCTTCGGCGTTGCCATCCTCGCCTCGGGATTCACCCTCGATTTGCGCTCGCGGTAACCAACAAAAAGGAGATCTCATGAAGCGCCCGGAGGGCAAACTCGGCGTCGTCCTCGCCCTCGCCGGTCTGGCCTCGGTGATCGGGGTGGCGGCGACTGGCGCGACCGTGGCCCGCGCCGAACGCCGCCGCCGTGCCTACACGCCCGATGAGGTCCGCGACCGGCTCCATCGGCGCTATGCGGAAGCGACGGCGGACGAAGGGTGCGAGGGAGACCCCCTTCGCACAGAGCAGTCATGACGGCTGCTTCGGGTGCCAGTCAGCTCACCCTCGACGAGGCGCTCCAACAGACTCGCACTGGGGACATCTGGATTTTCCGGGGTCGCTCGGTCGCTGATCGGGCGATCCAGGCGGTCACGAACTCTCCGGTCAATCACGTCGGGATGGCGGTGGTCCTCGACGACCTGCCGCCGCTGATGTGGCATGCAGAGCTCGGGCAGTCGCTCCAGGACGTGTGGAGCGGAGGACACCACCGCGGTGTCCAGCTGCACGATCTCGGCGAGGCGGTCCATCGCTGGCATGACGTGTATAAGCAGCGGGCATGGGTGCGCCAGGTCATCCCCGAGGTGGGGCGGGAGCAAGAAGACGCGGTCTTGCGGGCGATTGCGCGCTGGGACGGCACTCCCTTCCCGAGCACGGCCAGCCTGGCGTGGCGTTGGCTCCGCGGGCGTAGAGAGTTCCCCGAGGCTCTCGAACGCGCCGTCGGCCGTCCGGCCACCCGGGTCAAGCGGGCCCAGCAGTTGGTGCAGGACGTGTGGGGTCGGGTCCGCGGCGAGGAGCCGACCAGCGCAGACGCCATCACGCCGACGGAGAAGGCGTACTGCGCCGAAGTGGTCGCCGTGACCTACGAAGAGATGGGGCTCCTACCGAAGGACAAACCAGCGAACTGGTACGACCCGGGCCGCTTCTGGAGCGGGGACGACCTCATGCTCACCCCCGGATGGGCACTATCGGAGGAGATCGCAGTCGCCCCCTAACGACGGCAGGGCCTGCCGGCCTCCATCCCGTCCCGATCGACGGACGAGCCCCCTTCCGCCTGGTACGGCAGAAGGGGGCTCGACCGGCTGTCGGGGTCAGATCAGGCCAAGACCCTTGACGGCTTCGCGCTCCTCGGCGAGCTCGGCGACCGAGGCGTCGATCTTGCCGCGCGAGAAGTCATTGATGTCCAGGCCCTGCACGATGCTCCACTCGCCGTCCTTGACGGTGACGGGGAAGGAGCTGATGAGGCCCTCGGGAACTCCGTAGGAACCATCGGAGACGACCGACATCGACACCCAGTCACCCTCGGGGGTGCCAAGCGCCCAGCTGCGGGCGTGGTCGACGGTCGCGGACGCAGCGGACGCAGCCGAAGACGCACCGCGTGCCTCGATGATCGCGGCGCCGCGCTTGGCGACGGTCGGGATGAAGGTGTTTTCCAGCCACTCCTGGTCACCGACGGCCTCGGCGGCGTTCTTGCCGGAGACCTCCGCGTTGAAGAGGTCGGGGTACTGGGTCGCCGAGTGGTTACCCCAGATCGTCATCTTCTTGATCTCGGTGACCGGCACGCCGAGCTTGGCGGACAACTGCGAGATCGCCCGGTTGTGGTCCAGGCGGGTGAGCGCCGAGAAGCGCTCGTTGGGGATGTCAGGGGCGTTGCTCATCGCGATGAGGGCGTTGGTGTTGGCCGGGTTGCCCGTGACCGTCACGCGGATGTCGTCGGCGGCCACCTCGTTGAGCGCCTTGCCCTGCGGCGCGAAGATGCCGCCGTTGGCCTCGAGCAGGTCACCGCGCTCCATGCCCGGACCGCGCGGGCGGGCACCGACGAGCAGCGCGTGGTTGACACCTTCGAAGACCTTGTTCGGGTCGTCGCCGATCTCGACCTTCGCCAGAGTCGGGAAGGCGCAGTCGTCGAGCTCCATCACGACGCCCTCGAGCGCCTTCAGGGCGGGGGTGATCTCCAGCAGGCGCAGTTCGACCGGGGTGTCCGGGCCGAAGAGGGAGCCGCTGGCAATGCGGAAGAGAAGGCTGTAGCCGATCTGGCCGGCGGCGCCGGTGACGGCGACCTTGACGGGAGTGCTGCTCACGGTGGACTCAAACCCCTTCGTTTCACGGATGTGGTGTGCCCTTCGACTCTATCGCCGTCTCCGGTTACCCGCCTGCCCGGGGCGCCCTACTGCGGCGTGGTGACGGCCTCGCACGGGAGTTCGGCAACCCAGTCGCCGGGCAGGATGGGGATCGTCACCGTGTCCTCAGCCATCCGGTTCCCGCACGCCTGTTCAGCGCGGTCGATCTCTGTGCTCCAAAAGACGCCGGTACGGTCTGAGGGCACCTGAAAGCTCAGCGCTTGGAAGGCGAGCAACGTCAACAGCGCTCCGTGGACGATGGTCCTCGTGCGCCGAGACGCCTGATCCGCCAGGGTCCCCGCGACGAGAAGGGCCGTCCCGCAATAGAGCAGTGCTGGCAGGGTGCCCCACCGCACCAACTTAAACGGTCCGTCGATGAAGTCGACGGCGGCGAAGTTGTTGAGCGTCTGCGACATGGTCCAGGAGGCACCCGCGACCATGATCAGGTACCACGCGAGGGCTAACCGCGCCGGGTGAGGACGCAGGATGTACGTCATGACGATGAGCCAGACGACGAGCATTCCGAGCGGGATCCACCAACCGAGATCGGAGACGATCCGCTGCGCTACTCCCGTGCGGCCCATGACCGACCCGAGCACCACATCGAAGAGGAAGCCCCTGACCACCGCGACCGGTGGGGTTCCGCCGCTGCTGACGTCGCGAGCGCTCGTGAAGTAGGCGACCACTTGGATGATGGCGCCGATGGCATATCCAAGAACGGCGGCCCAGCGCACCCTCGGGGAGCGCCACAGGAGGACAGCCGCCAGGGGAGCGAGGAGAAGCGCCTGGATCTCGGTCGCGACCATCGCCGCTGTTGCGATCGCGAGCACCGCGCGCGGCAGCCAATGCCTCGGCGCCGCGAGCAGAGCGAAGACGATCCCATACGGCATGTAGCTGTGCAGGTTCGAGATATTGGCGAGGGACTCGATACCAGCGACCGGCAGCAGTACAGGGAACGCCGCTGCGGCGATCGCTACTGGCGTGGTGGCGCCGAGCTGCCGGCTGACGACGAAGGCGAGCCCGCTGATCGCTCCGATCGTCAAGGCTGCGCCGATCCCCACGCCCCACGCCCACCAAGAGATCGGGAGCGACGACGTGACAACGCTGGCGATCATCCGGGGAATCGCATGCATGTAACCGGCGTAAGGAGTGAGCCAATGGTCGCCGGTTAACGTGCCCTGCACGAAGGTGCCGCCATCCTCGGCGTACATCGTGTCGTAAGCGATGCTCGGCAGCCTCGCAAA
Source organism: Janibacter sp. GXQ6167 (assembly GCF_041365945.1). Classification (NCBI taxonomy): domain Bacteria; kingdom Bacillati; phylum Actinomycetota; class Actinomycetes; order Micrococcales; family Intrasporangiaceae; genus Janibacter; species Janibacter sp. GXQ6167. The sequence goes on from NZ_JBGFSK010000007.1 coordinate 178,540, forward strand.
GTGCAGTACGGACGCGACGACGGTGACCAGGGCCCAGTGGGCCGCGGTCACCGTCGTCGGGCGGTCGGGACGCGTCATGGCGCTCGCCGAGAGAGTTCTCGTTCTTACATGCCGTCGATGATCGCGTTGAGCATCGCGCTCGGACGCATCGCGGCCGCGGCCTTGTCGAAGACCGGGCGGTAGTAGCCNGCGGTCGGGACGCGTCATGGCGCTCGCCGAGAGAGTTCTCGTTCTTACATGCCGTCGATGATCGCGTTGAGCATCGCGCTCGGACGCATCGCGGCCGCGGCCTTGTCGAAGACCGGGCGGTAGTAGCCGCCGAGGTCCACCGGCTGCCCCTGAGCGGAGATCAACTCGTCGTTGATCTTCTCCTCGTTGGAGCGCAGGGCCTCCGCAACCGGAGCGAAGCGCTCCTTCAGCTCAGCGTCATCGTCTTGAGCAGCGAGGGCCTCGGCCCAGTAGAGCGCGAGGTAGTAGTGGCTGCCGCGGTTGTCGATCTGACCGAGCCTGCGGGCGGGCGACTTGTTCTCGTCGAGGAACGTGGCGATGGCCGCGTCGAGGGTGTCGGCGAGGACCTGAGCCTTGGCGTTGTCGAAGGTCGTCGCGAGGTGCTCCAGCGATGCCCCCAGCGCGGAGAACTCGCCGAGGCTGTCCCAGCGCAGGTAGTCCTCCTTGACGAACTGCTGTACGTGCTTCGGGGCGGACCCGCCAGCGCCGGTCTCGAAGAGGCCACCGCCATTCAGCAGAGGCACGATGGAGAGCATCTTGGCGCTGGTGCCGAGCTCGAGGATTGGGAAGAGGTCGGTCAGGTAGTCACGCAGGACGTTGCCGGTGACCGAGATGGCGTCCTTGCCGGCGCGGATCTGCTCGAGGCAGTACGTGATCGCCTCGACCGGCGGCAGGATCTTGATCTCGAGGCCGTCGGTGTCGTGGTCGCCGAGGTACTGCTCGACCTTGGCGATGACATTGCGATCGTGCGCGCGCTGGTCGTCGAGGTAGAACACGGCCGGGGCGCCGGTGGCGCGGGCCCGGGTGACGGCGAGCTTGACCCAGTCCTGGATCGGGATGTCGCGGACGCGAGACATGCGCCAGACGTCGCCCTCTTCGACCTCGTGCTCCATCAGGGTTTCGCCAGCGCCGTTGGTGACGGCGACGGTGCCCGCGGTCGGCACGACGAAGGTGGTGGGGTGGGAGCCGTACTCTTCGGCCTTCTGCGCCATCAGGCCGACGTTCGGGACGGTGCCGATGGTCGACGGGTCGAGGGCGCCGTGCTTCTTGTGGTCGGCGACGACGGCTTGGTACATCGGGCCGTAGGAGCGGTCTGGGACCATCGCGAGCGTCTGCTGCTGCTCGCCGGCGGCATTCCACATCTGGCCGGAGTCGCGGATCACGACCGGCATCGAGGCGTCGATGATGACATCGCTCGGGACATGCAGGTTCGTGATGCCCTTGTCCGAGTCGACCATCGCGAGGTCGGGGCGCTGCGCGAAGACCGCGTCGATGTCGGCCTTGATCTCGTCGCGCTCGTCGGCCGGGAGGGACTCGATCGCCGAGTAGAGGGCTCCGAGACCGAGGTTCGGGTTGACGCCAGCCTCGGCGAGCGCATCGGCGTGCTTGGTCATCACGTCGCCGAGCCACACGCGCACGGCGTGGCCGAAGAGGACGGGGTCGGAGACCTTCATCATCGTGGCCTTGAGGTGGAGCGACAGCAGCAGATCGGCAGCCTTAGCGGCCTCGATCTGGTCGGCGTAGAAGGACTGCAGTGCCTTGACGGACATGAAGGTGCCGTCGACGATCTCTGCGGCGAGGACGGCGATGCCGTCCTTCAGGACGGTCTCGGTGCCGTCCACTCCCTTCAGGGTGATCGCGAGGGTGTCATCGGCGGGCATGACGACGGATTGCTCGTGGGCGTAGAAGTCGCCGTCGCTCATCGAGACGACCTCGGCCTTGTTGTCGGCGGTCCAGGCGCCGAGGCGATGCGGGTTCTTCTTCGCGAAGTTCTTCACCGACTGCGGCGCCCGGCGGTCGGAGTTGCCCTCGCGCAGCACCGGGTTGACCGCCGAGCCGAGGACATTGGCGTAGCGCGCTTGGATGTCATTCTCTTCGTCGGTCTTGGGGTCGCTCGGGTAGTCCGGGAGATCGAAGCCCTGACCCTGCAGCTCGGCAATAGCCGCCTTCAGCTGGGGGATCGAAGCCGAGATGTTCGGCAGCTTGATGATGTTGGCGCCCGGGTCCTGGGTGAGCTTGCCGAGAGCCGCGAGGTTGTCTTCGACCCGCTGGTCCTCGGAGAGCCGCTCGGGGAACTGGGCGAGGATGCGCCCCGCCAGGGAGATGTCGCTCGTCACGACCTCGACGCCGGTGCCCTTGGTGAAAGCCTGCACGATCGGCAGGAAGGAGTAGCTGGCGAGAGCCGGCGCCTCATCGATCTGGGTCCACACGATTCTCGGGTCGGACATCAAAGACCTCCATGGTCTGCTCGGGAAGGGCGCGCGCCATTGTCGGGCGCGCATCGCACGGGCTCAGTCTTTCACGCAAGGCACCGGAGCGCGGTGGCTGGGCAGCTTAAGGCGACGAGCAGTCGAGGCGAAGCGGCGGACGGGTCGCCACACCCAGCAAACCGGGCGCTAGGTGACCCCCTTCACCCACCATGATCGCCGAGATCGCGAGACCTGGTGGGCCGGACGAGCCCGTACCACACCGACCAGAGCACCAGCAGCGTATCGGCGAGCACTCGTCCGGCGATCGCGGCGAGGTACGCCTTGTCGATTCCCTGAGGTGGCGTGGTGATCCCCTTGATGTAAAGCCACGTTTCGAGGTAGTGGAAGGCGTGGGCGAGCGTGTACGTGGCAACCAGGGCGAGCGGGATCGACGACGCGATGAGGAAGGGCACAAGCCAGATGCTGAACTGCGGCGAGACGACCTTGTTGAGGTCGATGAAAGCCACGATGGCCGGGAGTGCCCCAACGATCATGGCGTGAAAACGACCGACGCGTGACGCCAGGAAGAGCCCGAGGAGAGCCGCTGCAACCCAAGTCAGCCCGGCGATCAGGTTCATCGCGCTCACGGGAAGTTCTTCACCGCGGACCATTCGCAGCGCCATCCACGAGGAGCCGAAGTAAGCGACCCGGTCGGAGCTGAACGTCCAAAATGCTGCCCAGCGATCGGGATTGAGCAACGCGGCGGGAGCGTTGATGGCCACGAAGGATAGGGCAGCCACCGATGTCGCCATGAGTGCTTCTCGCCACCGCCGACGGTCCCATGGCCGGGCCAATGCATAACCAACGACCCCGATCAGGAGCAGGGCTGGGACGAGTTTCGCGGCTGCGCCCAGCCCGATGGCCACACCGAGTAGGACGGGTCGAGCTCTAGCCCAGGCCCACAATGCGACGCCAATCGACCCGAGTACCAGCAGGTCGATGTTGACGAAACTGGAGAAGATCAGAACAGGACTTACCAACAGGAGACGGATCACGGCGGCCCGCGCCGAGACGAGTTGGAGAGTAAGGACCAGCCCGAGGCCGCCGACCAGGCCAGTGATCAGGTAGACCAGGGTGAGGAAGATCGTCGATTCTCGCTCGACTTGGGGATCTCCCATGAGGGCTTCGGCTGACAGGCGGTCCCGCCGCTCGTACTCCGAGGCGTCTATGCCGCTCATGGCGTGGGTCGCGAGCGCCGCCGACTCCATCACCAGCGCCGCACCGACGGGGTACTCGATCGGCAGCGCACCCTCATTTTGGCCGTAGAAGGGGGTGAACTGCTGGGCAAGGCCCCGACCGCCGTAGAAGGTGCTCACTTCGGTGAAGCACTGGTGGGTCACGATCCGATCAGAGTCGGTGGGCAAGCCGATGCATGGGACCTTGCTGCCCGCCGCAAGGAGCAACAGGGCGCCGACCAGCACGATGGTGAGAGTGAGGCTAAGAGATTTCGAGGAGCCGCTCGCCGGCGAAGGGAGAGTCACGTGACGTAAGCGTAGGGCGGTGTAAGTCGTGGACGCAGCGGTTTGCTATCAGCGGGATCGCACCCTGTTCGCGCCGGCAGCGCGGTGATGGTGTGCCGTACGACGAGGATCACTGGCTATCAAGACGCCTCCACTTGGTGAGTGAGAGGGTGCTGTGAGCGGGCCGAGGGCTCACCACCTTGCCGGCGCTGTACTCGGCAGTGCTCACGCCCGTCACGTCGTTTCGGTCCCGCCCCTGCGCCTCGAAGACGTCCTGGGCGATCTGCGCCCAACTCTTCGGTTCGCCGCCGCTCGTGACGTTGTATGTGCCGAAGGGGGCGTTGTGGTCGATGAGCCGAACGGTCGCGTCGGCGAGGTCCGAGGTGTACGTAAGGCAGCCGATCTGATCGTCGACCACCGAAGGAGAGACCCCAGCCTGGGCGAGTTGGGTCATCGTCGCGATGAAGTTCTTCCCCTCGCCGATGACCCAGCTCGTGCGGATGATGTAGTGCCGCGGGGCCACGGAGACGGCAAGATCGCCGGCGGCCTTGGACTGGCCATACACCCCGAGTGGTGAGAAGAGTTCCTCCTCGTCGTGAACCTCTTCACGGCCGTCAAAGACATAGTCGCTGGAGTAGTGCACGAGGGTGAAGCGATGCTCGACCGCCAGGCGAGCGAGGTGGGCGGGGGCGTGGGCGTTGATCGCCCATGCGAGGCGCCGTCCGTCACCGGTCTCGGCCGCATCGACAGCGGTCATCGCCGCCGCATTGATCACCACATCGTGCTGGGACCAGTCGTAGGCGTCGAGCGCGAGCGAGTTACCGATGTCGAGGCCATCACGGCCGAGAGCCACCGCGCCTGGCAGGGCATCACGCAAGGCCCGCCCGAGTTGGCCGCTCGCCCCAAGGATCAGTGGTCGACGGGGGGCGAAGGGGGTGACCTCGCTAAGGCGAGGGTTCGTGCGGTCCTTCTCGCTGACCTCGGCCTCATCCAGCGGGATAGGCCAGTCAATCGCCGCGTCGGGGTCAGCGAGGTCGAGTGCCGGGTAGGTGATGCCCGGCCGCCAATGATCGTTGACGAGGTACGAGTACGCCGTGCCATCCTCAAGGGCCTGGTATGAGTTCCCCACTCCGCGCGGGACATAAACGGTCACCGCGGGGTCGATCTCGACGGTCACCGTCGCGCCGTAGGTCTCACCTTCGCGAAGGTCGACCCAGGCTCCGAAGACCCGACCCGTTGCCACCGACACGAGCTTGTCCCAGGGCTCGGCGTGAATGCCCCGGGTGGCGCCCTTCACGGCATTGAAGGAGATGTTGTTTTGGACCGGCCCAAAGTCGGGCAGGCCGAGCTCGGTCATCTTCGCTCGCTGCCAGTTCTCCTTAAACCAGCCGCGCGAATCGCCATGCACGGGCATCCGGATGATGAGCAGGCCTGGGATCGCCGTGTGTTCTAGAGAAGGGAGCGCCACAAGGCCCAGGGTAGGGCTAAGGGTGTCACCGAGCGATGCGACCGTCCAGCATGGTGGTCTTGAACGCGAGCGGCTCGGTGGGGGGTTCGTTGTGACGCCAGGAGCGCTCGGCGAGGTCCGCTCTGGTCTCGAACTGATCGAGCCGATGTGAAAAGAGCAGACCGGTGCGCTCACCCGCTTCGGCGGAGTTCGTGACCAGGGGGTCACGGGGAGTGGGGTCTCCTTGATCGGCCTTCGCCGGCAGGAGGCAGGCGCCGACAGCCGTCAGGATGACCCCGATGGCAGCGATCGATCCGAGCACGGAGCCCTGGCGCTGGGTCAATCCAGAGGCGGTCGCGGTCACGAGGAGCACTGCGGCCGGCGTGAGGAGACGCTCGCCAGGGTTGACGATCTCGACCAGGGCTGGGGGTAGCACCATGGCGATGGCCAGAAGGACCAGCCCCGCGGTCATCTCGGCCGATGGCGCGGACCGCTCACGGACAAGGCGCGTGAGACGCAAGACAACTAAGCCGGCGAGGACAATGACGAAGAGGACGTTGGCGAGCGCTCCTGCCAGCATGAGCGCTTGGCCATCGGCGACTCCATTCACCACGAGATTCTGGTACCCGCCGATCTTCGCTAGCGAATACGCCTTGTAGGCGATGAACTGGACTGCTCCGCCCAGCTGGAGCTCCCCGCCACCGGTCTGCTCCGTATTAGCCAGGACGTACCAGGCGGCCAAGCCGAGGCTCGGAGCGGAACCGAGGGCGACCTGGTGAAGGCGCCTGGCGTAGACCCCATACACCCCAGCGATGACGCCAAAACAGCCGAAGATCATGCCGTGGGTGAAGAACGTCAAGAGCGAAAAGACCAAGACCACCCAGACTCGGGTCCGCACACGCACGGGCAGTGCGATGTAGGCGCCGAGAATGATCAACCCGATCTGGTGGCCGGAGTAGCCGTTCCAGAACGCTGACGTGAGGACGATCGGCACAGTGAGCAGCACCGACCCCGCAATGGGGTGTAAGTCGAAGCGGCGAACGAGCGCGGCAACCACGGCACACCCAGCCAGAAGCTGCACGGCGACCGCCGTGATCCCTGCTGCGGTCGGTGACATCACCAGCATCAGCGCGGCGAGCAGGAGGTGCGGGATCACGTAGGGAACGGGGTAGTCACGCAGATAGAAGGTTGAGGTATCTCCAGTCACCATGAGGTACTGGAGGACGCGGGCCTCGTAGAGCCACTCGCCCATATCTTGGAATGCCGCCCCGCCCGTCGCGATGACCGCAGGAAGCACCGAGGCCGTCGCCAAGAGCGCGGCCACCGCAAAAGGAAGACGTAACCCATCGCGATTCGGCGAAGACTGCGCCCCGGGCGGGAGCGAGTCGCCGTTCACTGACCTTTGCTCGCGTAAGCGGACTCGACGGAGTCCTTGTGGCCGCGCCACCAGTCCTCGTGCTCGCGGTACCAGGCGATCGTGCGCTCGAGTCCAGAGGCGAAATCCCGGTAGACGGGCCGCCAGCCCAGTTCGCGGCGTAGCCGAGAGGAGTCGATCGCGTACCGAAGGTCATGCCCGGCCCGGTCGGTGACGTGGTCGAAGGCGTCATCGGGCTGGCCCATCAAGGTCAGAATCATCCGGATGACCTCGAGATTGTTCTGCTCGCCGTCAGCTCCGATGAGGTAGGTCTGGCCGATCTCGCCCTTGGTCAGGATGGTCCACACTGCGCTCGAGTGGTCGTCGGCGTGGATCCAGTCCCGCACATTGAGGCCAGCGCCGTAAAGCTTCGGCCGACGTCCGTCGATCACGTTGGTGATCTGTCGGGGGATAAATTTCTCGACGTGCTGCCACGGCCCGTAGTTGTTGCTGCAGTTACTCAGTGTCGCCTGCACGCCAAATGAGCGCACCCAAGCCCGCACGAGGTGGTCACTACCCGCCTTGCTCGCAGAGTAAGGGCTAGAGGGGTTGTACGGGGTGGTCTCGCAGAACCGATCTGGATCGTCGAGTTCCAGATCGCCGTAAACCTCGTCGGTCGAGACATGGTGGAGACGCACCCCGTGCTTACGGACGGCCTCGAGGATCGTGAAGGTCCCGACGATGTTGGTCTGGATGAAGGGGGAGGGGTCGCTAAGCGAGTTGTCGTTGTGTGACTCGGCCGCGTAGTGGACCACGGCATCGTGCTCATCGACGAGCCGGTCGACGAGGTCGGCGTCGCAGATATCCCCGACGACCAGAGATACGCGCTCGCTCGGCAATCCTTGCAGCGACTCTCGCGACGCGGCGTAGGTCAGTTTGTCGAGCACCGTCACCTCGGAGTCGGTCTGGCCGACGAGGTAGTGGCAGAAGTTGGAGCCGATAAACCCGGCCCCGCCGGTCACAAGCAATCGCATGCCCCCAACCCTAAGGGCGACGCACGCCCCCCCACCTACGATGGGGTCTATGCGAGGGATCATCTTGGCCGGTGGCACCGGCTCCCGGCTTCACCCCATCACGCTCGGGATTAGCAAGCAGCTCGTGCCGGTCTACGACAAGCCGATGGTCTACTACCCACTGTCGACTCTGATGCTCGCCGGCATCAACGATGTCCTCGTCATCACGACACCACATGAGTCTGACCTTTTTCGGCGATTGCTTGGCGATGGCTCCCAGTTCGGGATCTCGATTGGGTACGCCGTCCAGCCGTCGCCCGACGGATTGGCTCAGGCCTTCATCATCGGCGAGGACTTCGTCGGCGGCGAGGGGTGCGGGCTTGTCCTCGGGGACAACATTTTCTACGGCCCGGGGCTCGGTACTCGTCTTCGAGCCCACACCGACCAGGAGGGTGCGGTGGTCTTCGGGTACCACGTGGCGGACCCACGCTCCTACGGTGTGGTCGAGTTCGACGAGGGCGGAGTGGCTGTATCGCTCGAGGAGAAACCCGCTGAGCCCAAGAGTCCGTACGCGGTCCCGGGCCTGTACTTCTACGATGCGTCGGTCACCGACCGAGCGCGGGCCTTGCGGCCCTCGGCGCGCGGTGAGTTGGAGATCACCGATCTCAACCGCACCTATCTCGACGAGGGTGCCTTGAAGGTGGAGGTCCTGCCGCGTGGCACTGCGTGGCTCGATACCGGGACCTTCGACTCGCTGGCCGACGCGACCTCATTCATCCGCACCATCGAGCACCGCCAGGGGTTGAAGATTGGCTGCCCAGAGGAGATCGGGTGGCGCATGGGGTGGCTCAGCGATGACGACCTGCGCGAGCGGGCCGCTCCGCTCGTCAAGAGCGGCTACGGCCAGTACCTTCTCGGCCTTCTCGGCGGAGGTGCACCAGCGCTCCCTTAGCCGAGTTCGTCGCCCGAGGCTCGTAGAGCAAGGCCGTAGGCTTCGCTGATCCGGGCAGTAAAACTAGGCCAGTCATAGTTCTCACGTGCCCATCGCGCTGCATCGCGGGAACGTCCGACTGACCTATTGGGGCTTTGAAGCACGTCGATGAGGCCTGCCGCTAGGTCGGTGGGGTCATCGCTCAGGGCAGCGAAGTGGTGAGGGCTGCCGATCCCTTCTGCACCGACTGCGGTGGCGACTACCGGGACCTCTTGCAGCAGCGCCTCGACGGTCTTGAACTTCACTCCAGCGCCGAAGCGAAGGGGGACGACGCAGACTTGGGCCGTGGCGTAGACCGTCGCGAGGTCATCGACGAAGCCGTCGGCCGTGATCGAGGGATCGTCGGCGACGAGTTGGGTGAGCTCGGGCGAAGCGCCAGCGCCGACCAGTCGCAAGCGCGCGTTGGGATGCGCCGCTCGCACCGCGGGCCAGATCGAGCCGACCAGCCAACGCGCCGCGTCGTCGTTCTCGGGACGGGCCAAATGGGAGACGAAGACGACGATCGGTTCTCTCGACTCCTCCCGCGTGATCGGAGGGAGGCCGAGCGCGAGGGGAGGTCGAGCAACCATGGCATTGTGCGGCGATCCGAGCAGGTCCGCGTCCTTGTCGCTGAAGACGAGGACGCGATCGAGCCGCCGGACGTGTCTGCGCTCGATGGTGCGAGCCCGGCGGCTGACGACTCGCCAGTACAAACGTCCGCGCCTGGTAGTGCCGGACTCGCGCGAGAAGAGCTGGGATTGCACATCGTGGTAGGTGCCGACCACGCGAGCCCGCGGGTTCAGCCAGCGGATCACAGGGAGCAGGCGGATCGACTCTGACCACTGCAGGTCAATGACCTCCGCGGCTCGGATCGCGCGGCGCAATGACGGGTCGCGGAGCAGGTCCAGGGCTAGCGGCAGGCTCGGCAGACCAGGGTCGACCCGCCGAAATGATCGATCGAGCACCGCCGCTACGCGCGAGCCCGCACGACCGAGGACGGTGCTCGATCGGGTAGCTCCGGGGACCACAACGCGCGATGGAGTCCCCGTCCTCGTCTTAGCGGCGCGGGTCGTCGGATTGTTCGGGACCACGACCAGGAGATCGGTGGCGGGATCGACCAGGCGTACTAAGTCCGCGAGATAGCGCCCTCCGGCGTGCGGAATCCCCTCATGGGGGAGCACGGCGGAGATCATCACGACGCGGGTTTTAGTCACGGTCACCCATCCTCCCTTACCGCTTCCAGCGGTACCGGTACGGTGCCTGAGTGATTCGCTTCATGGCTCCTGACCTGCCGCATCCGAGTGGTGGGATCAAGGTGATCTACAACTACGTCGAGCACCTGGTTGATCTTGGTTACGACGCGTGTGTTTGGCATGGGACGCCGGGGTTCGGGTATTCCAGTTGGGAGCACCATGCTCCGGTGGAGACGGGCCTGGCGCTGGAGTTCATCCCGGGCGATGTGCTGGTCATGCCGGAGACCGGTGGTAGCAAGTGGGCGTTCCTCAACCCGGATACCCCAACCGTCATGCTGTGTCAGGGCATGGACTTCGTCTTCGCCGATGCGGGGTTCACCGAGGACGTCCCGGGTGCGTATCCGGGCTGGCGCCAGGCGACTTGCGTCCTGTCGGTTTCGGAGGCGATCTCTACCTTCCTCGAAGGGGCTTGCGAGCAGGGTTTTCCCATTTACCGGATCCCGGTCGAGATCGAGTCGTGGTTCGCTCCGAGCGCGAAGCGACGGCAGATCGCGCTGATGCCACGACGCCGCCGAGAGGACTTGATTGGGGCCGTCCAGTTGCTTCGCCGGTCTGGGCGCCTCGGCGATTGGGAAATCGTCTTGATCGACGGCATGACTCAGCCTGAGGTCGCCTCGGCGCTGGGAGAGGCCGCGATCTTCCTCTTCGGGGCGGAGCGAGAAGGATTCGGCCTGCCGGGTGCCGAAGCGATGGCAGCCGGCTGCTATGTCGTCGGATTCACCGGTGACGGGGCGAAGGAGTACCTGCTACCGGACTGCAGTTCGGTGGTCCCGGACTCCGATGTCGTCGCCATGCGCGACCTGACCTTGGAGGCAATGAACTGGTTCGACCGTGACCGGGCGACGTACGACGAGAAAGTGGCTATCGGTGCGGCTCGGGTCCGGGAACGCTACTCCGGTGGCCAGGTTCGATCCGCCCTTGATACCGCGTTCTCGCAGATCACTGCCGAGGACTCTGCATCTCTCATCCAAGAGCCGATGATCATCCAGCACTACATGTCCCATGGGCCGCGAGGTGGGTGGCCTGGGCGAGTGTATCGAGGGGCGCGACGGATGGCTCGCCGGAGCATCGATCGGCTCTCAAACGACTGACCGAATGCCTCGTCGGGAGTTACGCGTCGGCGCTGTGGCGCCGCTGGATGATCTCCATTGGGTCGTCGTAGTCCATGAAGAGGGTCACGATCGAGTCCCCCGTAGTCTTCTCGTGGTCCGACCACACCAAGTCGATTCCGAGTTCGTCGAATCGAGCCTGACCCTCGTCGCGGATATAGTCGCGCGCTCCGGTCCCCGAGAGGTAGGACGTCGCCCCGACCTGCTGAAGGACCTCGAGGACTCGTTCCAGGCCAGCCTCGTGAGGAGGTTCGGTGACGACGAGTTCGGTCGTGATGCCAAGCAGATCCCTAACGACCTCCATCAGCGCAATATTGATGTCGGCGAGGTTGGAGCCCTCAACTGCACTAATCCGCTCGATCAGGTCGGGGCCGCGTGTCTTCCAGTGCTTGGCGCCGACGTAGCGCCCCCGGATCGAATTCGCTAGGTGATCCTGCCAGCCAGGCTTGACCTCGACGGTGTTGATCGGGACCAGGTGGGGCTTACCCACGAGGGGCAGGGTGACCCAGCTGTCGCGCATCTTCACTCGTCGCTGGACCCAGTGTTTTTGCAACTGATCGTGGACCGCGAGGACGAACCGGTCGCTGTTGATCATCTTGAACCAAAAACCCGACCACGGCAGCAGGTCGGGCTGGTGGATCGCTACTCTCATCGGCGGACCTGCCGGACCAGGGCGTACTGCTCGGCGTACTCCATGAGGCGCACGAGACCAGCTGCGGCAGCCAGCTGCTTGACCGAGTTGATCGGATGGATCTCGCTCGGGATCTCGGACTGGTATGCCGTGCAGGCCAACGCCTTCTTCGTGACCTCCTCTTCGCTCAGCGCTTCGAAGACATTCCACCGCAGGTCGGTGGGGTAGAGGTTCACGTCGTAAGCGGCGATGTCGTAGACGAGCACGGTCGGTGGGAAGTGGTGGTCCGAGGACATCGAGACTCGCGCGGATCGCATCCCCGCTTCGTACACCGCGATGTGATCTTGGTGCAGGGACGGGTAAGGGAGATACACCTCATCGGGACGCACCTCGGCCATGACCGCATCGATCGCGCCCACGAGAGCAGTCATGTGTTGGTCGGTGACACCATCTTCGAAGCCGAGGTTGCGCATCTCGCTCACCCCGAGAATCTCCATCGCCTTCGCGTGCTCGCCAGAGCGGATCTCTCCGCTTTCGGTCACCGTGACGACGATGCACTCGTCGGGGTACTTGGCCATGAGGCCACCGCATCCCATGGATTCATCGTCCATATGCGGGGCAAGGATCAGGCGCTTCACAGACTTCGCTTTCTCGGGTGAGGTGAGGGGCAACTTCTCCTCATCGTCCCACGGCGGCTAGCCTCCCCTAGACCCTGAACTCCCAGGTGGGTCCTGCCCACCGAGGACCCATTGCGGTTGCCATCCGTCGGGGAGGTCATCGACGAAATTCCAGTCCTCGTCGTATTCGAAGCAGCGACCTGCGCCGTAGGTACTTTGGAAGAAGGCCGGGGCCCAGATCGTCGAGGAGCCCGATGAAGGATGTAGGGCCGAGCTGATGAAGCCACCCCAGAGCGAGAAGGTCGAGTTGCTCAGGACCAATCGTCGGGCTGCGCAAATGTCCCGGAAATTGTCTGCGGGGTTGTCCGCGGCGCCGTAGGTGACCTGCGGCGCGAGGTCTGAACTCCAGGGTCGCGCCCGACACCATTGCTCGTCATCGGACACAAAATGAAGCCGCGTGATCGGCCCATCCTGCTCGATCGACCGGGTGACGGCCGCGTGGAGATAAGCGTCGAGGTCGATGGCAAACCACGAGCGGTGAGCAGCCACGGAGTAGTAATCACCCCGCCTGACATTGACCGTCAGCACGTCGCCAGCGTCGAGAGGACTGTCCAGCACGTCGCGTAGCAACGGCTCGTCGTGCAGCGCGCCGATGAAGTCAGCCCGCTGGGCGCGGGAAAATCCCTGCGGGTAACCCCCGCTCCAGCGCTGCTTGTCCGCCCAATAGTGACCGCGCCGGTCCAGGAACGACACGTCAGAGCGCTCAATGAGGTACTCGGCGGCAAAATTGGGGACTAGATCTGCCCAATATCGCATCTTTGGCGTGATCAGCACCTTCCGGCGAATCTTCTCGCCGAGACCGCTAAAGGCCCAGCACCATAGGTAGAGCTGGTTGCCAAACCCCATGAACTCGGGCGTCCAATTGATGTCGCGCCGACCCGCCACTCGGCGCAGACCGCTGAGTGATGCCGACACGACTTTGGTGGTCGCCCTTGTCATCGACGGGATCTTCTCCTCACGCGCTACGGGCTGCTCGTCCACGACCCTGGTCAGTAGCCTTCCTCCGCCCAGTCGCTCGCCGGGCGCACCTGTGTTCCGCGGGTGATCCGGGCGGGGGTTCGCGCCGATCGTTTGCGCATCACGATGATCGAGTCGTAGAACGCGACCGACCACAGGTCAGGGTGCCGCGGCTCCGAAGCCGCGTCTTCACCCGCCTCGATGTAGTACCGAGCGTGCATATCGTCGACGAGCTGCTTAGCCTCTTCGATCGCGGTGCCCGGACGACGCAGGCCCCCTTCAAAGCCGGGCCAATAGGTGGTGTGCGTGTCCTCGATCAGGAACATGCCGTTGGTGCTCAAGCGGGGCCAGAGCGTGTCGAAGGTGACCTTTTGGTGTGAGGCCACATGGCTGCCGTCATCGATCACGATGTCGACGCCGCCCATCTCGTCGACCACCGAACGAAGGAAGTCGGGGTCAGCCTGAGAGCCGATACGGATGGTCGCAACCGAGGGGTCGACCAGATCGGCGCAGCTGGGGTCGATATCGATACCGACAATCTGGGCGTCCGGCCCAAACCACTCCCGCCAGAATTCGAGAGAGCCGCCCTCGCTGACCCCGATTTCGATTAGCCGAATGGGGCGGTAACCCCCGTCGGGAAGGGGGAATCCGTTGCGATATCCCGCCAGGACCTCGTCGTAGACGTCCGGATAGTGACGCCACTTGTGGATCAGGTGACCCTGGTGATTGTCCAACGCTCGATGGATGGCGCCCTCGCCGAGGGGCGAGTTATCCAGGTCGGCCCACCCGGTCATGCGGGTCACACGCTCACCACGAGGTACCAGTTTGAGGAGTCGACTTCGCAAGCGGAGGCGCTCGCGCAGTGTGCCGTGGAGTTCGCTGACGTTGAGATTCACCTGCCGAGGGTATAAGCGGATCGCCACGCGTGCGAGTCCTCGCCCGCTGCGAGAAGGGCGTCGGACGGCTGCGAGGAGTCGATACGATCACGCCATGGATTCGCCAGAAGCTCTCGCGGCGAGCGTGGTCATTCCGGTCCGCAATGGCGGAGATCTTTTACGGGTCCAGCTCGATGCCCTCGCCAGTCAGCAGGGGGCGCCTCCCTTCGAGGTGGTCGTCTCGGACAATGGTTCGACCGACAGCACCAGAGAAATCGCCGAGAGTTACCGCGACCGCCTCGATCTGCGAATCGTCGATTCGGGAGACCAGCCTGGGGTGTCTCACGCACGAAATGTCGGCGCTGGCGCAGTCCATTCGCCGCTGGCGCTGTTCTGTGATGCCGACGACAAAGTGAGTGCAGGATGGGTCGCAGCGATGGTCGCTGGCCTGGACGAGTTCGACATTGTCGGTGGCCCTTTGGAGTTTGCTGAATTGAGCGAGCCGGACGCGGCCCACCTGCGCTATGAGCCGCCAGCGAACGAGTTGCCGATCACGATGAAGTTCCGTCCCTACGCAAACGGCGGCAACCTGGGAATTCGTGCGTCGGTGATGCGCCGACTGGGCGGATTCGACACGTCGTTTCGGGGCGGCCATGAGGAGGTCGACCTGGCATGGCGTGCCCAAGCGCTGGGCTACACCGTCGGGTTTGCCCCCGACGCGATCGGCCATATCCGCCACCGGGGGTCGCTCCGCGCGACGATGCGCCAGACCTTCCACTACGGACGCACCTATGCACAGCTATTTAGCCGGCACCGAGACCAGCCCATCCCGCGGACACCGTGGAGGCGAGAAGTTCGCACGTACGGGATCTTGCTCAGGCAAGGGGTTGGCGCCGTTCGGCAGCGGGATCTGTCGGGCTGGCTGACCACCATGTCGTGGACGGCCGGTCGGTTGTGGGGCGACGTCCAATATCGAGTGCGTGCACCGCTGTAAACCCCCTGTCGACCATCGGCCGCCAATAACGGCACCGCACCAGGACTAGCGAGCCGTGAGCGACCCGAGTCTGACGAGGTTGGCGAACTCCTCATTCATCGCCGCCACCTCATCGAAGGTCCCACGTGCCGCGACCTTGCCCTGTGACATGAAGAGGAGTTCGTCGGTATTGCGGACCGTCGATAGACGGTGCGCAACGATCACGATCGTCATAGAGCCCTTGAGAGCGTCGATGGTCTGGGCGAGGCGGCGCTCGGTCTCGTTGTCGAGCGCGCTGGTGGCCTCGTCGAGGACGAGGATTTTGGGATGGCGGTAGAGGGCGCGTGCGATGCCGATGCGTTGGCGCTGGCCACCGGACAGCCGGGCACCACGCTCGCCGACGACGGTATCCAGCCCGGCTGGCAGGGATGCCACGAGGTCAGTGAGTTGGGCGCGGTCGAGAGCATCAGCCAACCGATCAGGGTCGCGGGGGAGATCGAAGCAGATGTTCCCTGCCAGGGTGTCGTTCATCAGAGCCACCTCCTGCGGGACGACCGCGAGGGTGCTGTGCCACCCGGGGAGGTTGTCGCGGATATTCATCCCACCGGCGGTGACCGAGCCGTGCGTTGGCTTTTGCATCCCGAGCAGGACGTCGATCAGGGTCGACTTTCCGGCCCCACTCGAGCCCACGACGGCGATCGATCGCCCACGCGGAATCGTCAGGGTCACCCGATCCAGAATGTCGACATCCGAGGCGTCGCGGTAGGCGAAGGACACCTCCTCGAAGTGGATGTCACCGGAGGGCACCTCGGAGGAGACCACCTCGGTTTCTTGCTCTAGGTCGGCGTCGCGCATGAGGCGGTACTCAACGATCAAGTGGGCGAGCGGGGCATGCGCCGCCTTGATCCCGCTGATGGCTGCCATTAGTCGCACGGCGCTGGGAAGGACGCGGGTCCCTGCAGCGACGAAGACACCAAGGACGACTAAAAGTTCCCGGGGATCCCGCGTGCTCGCGAGGAGGATGGCGATCAGCCCGATCGCGCAAACAAACATGACCTCCAGCAGGTATTTCGGGAGCTCGGACCACAAGCTGGCGGTCGCGCGCAGATGAGCTCCTTGACGGCGCGCCCGCTCATAGGCCCGGGTGAAGTGGTCTTCGGCGTGACGCAGTTTGATCTCTTTAAAGGTCCCGAGCGCCTCCAAGGAGGCGCGGGAGGTCGCCATGGCAGCCTCGGTCGCTTGCGCGCTAGCTCGCAGAATGCGTGGGCGGATCAGTCGCTGGATGAGGATCGAGCCAATGCCAAACAGCGCTAAGCACGCCACGGTGGTAGGCCAGGACACCACTAGGAGGCCCACCACGATCCACACGATCGTCACGATCTCGGTGATGGCATTCATCGCGCCTGCGAGACCCGCAAAGAAGCCGATGCCGACGGCGCCTTCGACCGTAAACACCTTGTCACCGGTGCTGCGAGACGAGTGCCAGTGGTACGGCCCGCGGAGATACCCGCGCAGCAATCGCGTCGACATATCCGCCTCTTGATCCGCCATGAAGTGGACCTGCCAGCGACGGAACCACACCGCGATAACGTCCTTGACGATGAAGGTTGTGACGATCAGGCCAGCGATGGCGATCAGGAGGACGGTGGAGCTGGGGTTCCCAAGCGCGCGGTTGATGACACCGAGCGCCCCCGAACTTTGGTCCATCCCCGCGACAAACTGCATCAACGGAACGATCGCCAAAACCCCAGCTACCTCGAGCGCGGCGAGCGCGATGCTCCCGATCAGGGACAGGAGGAGCTTCTTGCGTGCCCCCTGCTCGATGAGCTCACCGGTGCCAGGTGGCAGGCCCAGGCGGCGGGAGACCTCCTGGACTAGTCGGCCGTTCAATACAGTCACTGACACAGTTTCCCATCTTCTTGTCGTGGTCCAGGTATTACCGGTGAGGGGTGAAGCGCGATAACTTGCGCGCTGACCACATTCACCCCCTTCTGTGGAGCGCCACATGCCGTCATCCCTCGCTCGCTATGCCCGTGCCGTGTCGGTACCCCACCTGAGCGGCTTGGTATCTGGACTGCGGTCTCGTCGCGCCGTGCGGGTCCGTCGCAACGAACTGCTGAGCTCCGCGCCGGCCAGTTCGGACCATGAGTTGCGCGTTGAGATCGCGATGACCCGCGAAGCCTCGTTGGAGGCATTGCACTGGACGCCGGATGCGGCGAGCGTCGCGGCGATGGAGCGCTTCTTCGCCGACCGCTCGATCGTGGCGACCGAGCACGGACTCGTGCGTCTGGGTGGTGATTACGACGGTGGGTATCTGGCGCCGGATGACATCGACGACCTGGCTGCCTGCTTCTCGCCCGGTGTCGCTGACCGCGCGAGCTTCGAAGAGGACATGGTCGCGCGCGGGATCCCCTGCTATCTCGCCGATGCGTCGGTGGATCACGCACCGATTGACGGGCCGCTCATCACCTTCGATCCCGTCTTCCTCGGAGGTGTCCAGCGGCCTGGGTGGACGACTCTCGACGCGTGGGTGGAGGAGAAGTCGCCAGATGGGGACCTCATCCTGCAGATGGATATTGAGGGTTGGGAGTGGAGCGCGCTGAGGTCCGCCTCCGACACCACCTTGGAACGCTTCCGGATCATGTTGATCGAGATGCATGACCTGCACCTACTGGCGACCTCGGCTGGCCATCGCGCTATTGAGGAGACCTTTGCCCGGTTGAACGAGCACTTCGTGTTGGTCAATGTGCACGCCAACAACTACGAGTACCCCGTGCGGTACCGAGGGTTTGATCTACACCCCGTCATCGAGACGGCTTGGCTGCGACGGGATCGCCTTACCGCGACCCCGCTAAGGCGCACTGCGTCGGACCCGCGGGAGTCGGTGAATGCTCCCGGGCTGCCGGACTTCGAGCTCGACCGGCGGTGGGGTCTTAGGAGCTGACTTGGGCTCTAGTGCGCCAACCAGCGGCGGGGTTTCAACCGGCCGAGCTTCCGACGTGCCTCAAGGTACAGACGGGCGCGGCGTAATTGCTCTCCTTGCGTAACCCAGGCCCGCTCGTCGGCGCGAGTGAAGTTTTCAAAGGCGCGGTGGCGGGTGGAGTGCAGACGGGCCACATGGTCGCTGGCGCAGACCTCCAAGAGATCTTCCGGCCAGCGCGCTTGCTTGCTCGCGGTCGTGTAGTCGTGAGCCCGGGCTCGAGCGCGCGCCCCGAAGAGCGAGCGCATTTGCGACGAGCCGGCGAGTTCGCGAAGCCACGAGGCTGCTCGCGGGATGTCCGCATTAATCCACATCGGCGGCTCGTCGAAAAACCTCGCCTCATAGTGACCGCTTGCGTCGGAAGAGATCCGCGCCTCTTCGCCACCCACGAGTAGCGCTGAGTCGGGTGTGGCGAAGTCGAGGTGACCGCTGTACGCCGTACAGATGGTCGGGATTCCCAAACTCATCGCCTCTAACACCGGGAGTCCAAAACCCTCGGCGCGGGCCAGGGAGATGTAGATGTCGCACGAAGCAACCAGAGTTTGTACCTCGGGGTAGGGCAAAGACCTGTCGTAGAGGTTGACCCGCGGGTCGCGTGAACACCGCTCGACGAACTGCCGAGCGCGCCGACCATCCGCAGACTCCGCCAGGTGAGAGATGACCTGATCTAGGCCATGGGTCTTAAAGATCAAGCGAACATCTTCACGGCCCGGAAAAGCGAGCTGGAAGGCATCGAGCACAGCCTCCGGGTTCTTCCGATCGAAACCCGAGACTGGGTCGAATGTGCTCAAGATCACGATCGCGTCATTGGGGAGACCGAATCGTTCCCGTTGGCGGGATACCTCGGGCACCGCCGGGGGGCGGAGCGGGGCGAGGACTACTGGGGTGCTCGGGAAGGTACGCTTAAATACCTCGGCATTGAAGGACGACATTGCCAGGATGACATCGGCTCCGGAGAGTTCGGCCTTCATCGTAGTTGGCAACTGCTTGAGCTCCCACCCGACCATCAGGACGCGAATCGCATCGCGGTGGAGTTGCGGAAACTGGTAGGTCGCATAGCCGAGGAAAGTCGTCAGGTAGGGAACGACCCGAATATCTCGATGCCCCCTTGTCAAATTGCGCAGCAGGCGTGGGTTTCCGTGTCCTGCGGCGACGAGGCGACGCGACATGTGCGGACCCAGCCCGTCTTGAAGGTGGTCGGCCACCATGCTGAGTGAGACAGATCCATAGGTAGCGTCGAGCAGCGTGATTGAGCGTTTGGTCACACGTGCCTCCGGTGCGCAGGGTGTCGCGCACCCGACGGAACGATGTGAAACACGATCCGACCTTAGCGGTGGTCGGTGAAGGACGGGCGCAAACGGTCATCGTGGCCGACATGCGTAAGGTACTTGAGCTGGAGCGGGTGCAGAATGTCCATTCCGAGTTCGATCCACTTGATCGGGTATCCAGGGTTATCGCCGAAGGTATTGCCAGGGGCGTCTGCCAGGGCGCCACCGTAGTAGTCCAGTCGTCGCTCAATCTCTCGCATGCGCTCGCCTGTCAGGGGTGTTCCTGGACGACAGATGTAGGCGCCATCGCCGACGAGAGCGCGGTAACGACGACGGATCTCATGACCTAGCTGTACCCGGCCACCACGTTGGTTACAGGCGGCTGATGGGTGGATGGCCTGCGAGTGAGCTGTGGCGTCGTTCAGTGTTGTAGTGCTCGAGCCATGGCGCAAG